>CAVQQK010000008.1:0-16002 GCA_963714925.1 uncultured beta proteobacterium
TACGCAGACATTGATGAACGATTGCGGCCGAAAGCTCGCGGAGATTGATACCGGGAAGGTATGGGCCAGCTGCGGTCCCTGTGTTGGTGTCCGCCGCAGCGACCTGCAGGAGGCGCTAGTCAAGGCGCTGGGAACAGCGGATCTGCGATTCTCAACAACCGTGGACGGACTCGAACAGCACGAGGAAGCCGTTGCCGTACGGTTCAGCGACGGGACCGAGCGCGATTACGACCTCGTCGTAGGTGCCGATGGCATACGTTCATCGATTCGCCAGCACATCTTTGGCGAATCCAATCCACGCTTCTGCGGTCAAGTCGCCTGGCGATTTCTCGCACGATGCCCGCCATCTATAACGGGTTGGACCCTCTTTGCCGGTCGTCACGGCGCATTCTTGTTCATACCGGTCGGTGGCGACCAAGCGTATTGCTATGCTGATGCCGCTGTGGCTGAGCCGATGAACGATCCGATCGAAGGACGGGTCGAACGACTCAGGTCCAGGTTCGCGGACTATTCGAGCCCAGTACCTGAGGCGCTGGCCGAACTGAAGTCGCCGGACCAGATTCACTTCGGCGCGATAGAGGAAATACTGCAAGAGCCGTGGTCAACGCGCAATATCCTCTTAATCGGCGACTCAGCCCACGCCACCTCGCCCAATATGGCGTCTGGTGCCGCGATGGCTTTCGAGGACTCGTTGGTACTCGCCAAACTCATTGGCTCAGAACGAGGAGTCGGGCAAGTGATCGACGAGTACTCCAATCAAAGGGCTGCCCGAGTTCGGTGGGTTCACGAACAGACCCACCGCCGCGACAGGATACGAAGACTCCCGCCAGTGATCCGCGATCTGTTGACGCGCTATTTGCCGTTCGTGTCTATAGCGCCAACTACGGACCTCTGCTTGCAGAAATCTAAAGGCACAGTCTGCGTTTTGCCTACGTGCAACCTAACCGCTCGTTCCAGCCGACCGCCTTCCGCGGCGGCTGAACTCCAACGTTAGGACGCATCGAACGGATTCCCGCGCTGAACGCTGAAAGAGGAGGAATCGAGAATGACACTATGCCCAATCGCTTTGGTGGCTGGCTGCAAGAAATGCCCAGCATTCTCAGTCTGCCCCCTGAAAGGTGTCATCGGTGATTACAAGCCCGACGAGACGCCAACGAAGCAGCACGGGGAGAACACCCGGGCGGCCCAGAACGGGACGGGTAGCCGAAGACGACGAGGACTTCAAATGCCGGCGCGCTGCGTCCTAACGGTTCACTTCAACGGACGGCCGCTAGCGGCCGCCACTGAGTTCCGACGTTGGGCGGCATATACGCCAGCGTGACTGCAAATTCTGTACCGTGAAGGACATGACACGATGATCCTGTACTACGCCCCGCACACCTGTGCGCTGGCCTCCCACATCGCCCTTGAACAGGCGGGGGCGGAATATCAGGTTAAGCGCATCGAATTCTCGAAAAAGGAGCAACAGTCGCCCGAATACCTGCGTGTCAATCCGAAGGGTCGTGTTCCCGCACTAGTAACCACGCGCGGGATCTTGACCGAGACACCAGCCATCCTCAGCTTTATCTCTCAAAGCTTTCCGGAGGCAAGGTTGGCGCCGCTCGATGATGCTTTTGCACTCGCACAGGTCCAGTCCTTCAACAGCTACATGTGCTCAACGGTTCACGTTGCGCATTCACACCGAATGCGCGGCTATCGCTGGACTGATGACCCGGCTGCTATCGAGGCAATGAAGAAGAAGGTCCCGCAATCGGTTGGAGAGTGCTTCGATCTGATCGAGCGCGAAATGCTTCAAGGTCCCTGGGTCATGGGGACCGTTTACTCCGTTTGCGACATGTACCTGTTTACGCTGGCTCAATGGCTCGAGGCCGACGGGGTCGATCTTCGACGTCTTCCCAAGGTGGCTGATCACAGGCGCCGGATGTCCGAGAATCCTGTCGTCGCGAAGGTGATCGCCTCAGAACTCGCGGGTTCTCAATGAGAAGGACACACGCAATGCGACTGGCAAATGCCGCCCAACCACCCGTTGCAGCGGACGCGCCGCAAGCGGCGCACCGCTGAACGCGAGCGTTAGAGCGCAAAGAGAGTGTGGCCTCGTCTTGCAGTAGCAGCGCTCGTTGAGCTCACCTACGCCCTCACAACTCGCGTGTGGCTCCGCGCGCACTACGAGGGGATCGAGCTAGAGCTGCTGACCACCGCTGGCCGTCTGGTGAGCCTGCTCATCTTCTTCTTGTTATTCCGCAAACTCATCCTCAGTAGACAACCCAATGCACGTCGGGCGCTCCACCCTTTGGCTGTTTGCGCGGTTTCCTTGCTCTTACTGACCCCGGTGCTCATTGGAAGCTACGCGCTGTCGAGCATCACGGCGCAGATCGTATTTGCGGCTACAAGCTTGGTGGTCGCACTTAAAGAAGAGGTCCTTTACCGAGGCGTCCTGCAAAACGTTCTTGAGTCGCGGCTCGGCGTACTGTGGGCCATCGCGCTCTCCAATGTCGCGTTTACGCTGTACCACTATGGGGCGCAGCCGTTCACTGCCTGGAACCTCACCGAATTATTCCTCACCGGGTGCCTCTTGGGGCTCCTGTACGTCGCAACGGGTTCTTTGCTGCTCGCTGTTGCGGTACACGCCATAGACGATGTCATCTGGTCGTTTACGCCTATCCTTAAATCACCATTGCCGAAGCCAGTCGGCAGCGCTCTTGTCTTCATCGCGGTAGGCTTGTGCGCTATGTGGCTTTTGCGCTCTAACAAGCCGTTGCACCCGATCCTCGGGAGCGGCGCTCCGCGTCGTCCCTCGGCCGGGTGAACGGCGGCGTTAGATTCCGTTTGACGATGTCCGTCATTGACGTATAATGCGTCATGCTCAGCTTTGTCGAATCAAGGCTGTTTACGCGCCTTGTCGGCGACTACCTCACCGATGAAGATTACGCCGAGCTCCAGGTCGCATTGGCCGAGGCCCCAGAACGAGGGGCAATTGTCCCGGGATCGGGTGGGGTTCGAAAGCTGCGGTGGGGGCAGCCCGGGCGTGGTAAGCGAGGCGGGATCAGGGTGATCTACTACGCCAAGATCCGCGATGGGGTGATTTGGATGCTTACGATCTACGCGAAGAACGAAGAGCAAAACATACCCGCTCACGTTCTGCGCAAGATCAAGGAGGAACTTGATGGCTAAGGCAAAACGCAATATCGGTCTTGAGATTCTCGAAGGTATTCGCGACATCAAGCGTGGCGAGCATGGGCGCGTGATCAATGTCCCTTCGGTGACCTCCATACGAGAACGCACCGGTCTGTCGCAGTCCCGCTTCGCGCAACTCCTTGGCGTGTCCGTGCGCACCCTCCAGGAATGGGAGCAGGGCCGCCGCGCGCCGTCAGGGGCTGCCCGTACGCTTCTTTTGATCGCGCAGAAAAATCCCCGTGCGCTTCTGGAAGTGGCTTGATCGGAATCTAACCCTCGCTTGCACCGGACGGCCTGAGGCCGCCGGTGAAGCGACACGTTAGATGGCTTTTTTGGGCGTCTTGACGTTTTGACGTCGAAGCGTCACAATGCCGAGCATGGATAGCCAAAAACGTGCCACTGTCTATTTCGAGCCCGATGTGCACCGGGCCCTGCGCCTGAAGGCGGCGGCCTCAGATCGCTCTATCTCCGATATGGTCAACGATGCGGTTAAATCCGCCCTGGCCGAGGATGCCGAGGATCTTGCGGCATTCGCCAAGAGAAAGAACGAGAAGAGCGTTTCCTTCGATACCTTCGTGCAGGGCCTGAAGCGGCGTGGTCGGATATAGGCTGCTGATCAAGGCCTCGGCCACGAAGGAGCTTGAGGCAGTTGGCGCCAAGGCCGATCGTCAACGCATTGTTGGCAAGATTCAGGCCCTGGCAACGAGTCCTCGACCCCAGGGTTCGGAAAAACTCGCGGGCTACGCCGATCGCTACCGGGTGCGACAGGGGAGCTACCGGATCATCTACCTCGTTGACGACGAGCTCCGCGAGGTTACGATCTTCAGGATCGGGCATCGGAAGGATGTTTACCGGTAAGCCATCTAACCGCGCGATCGACCGCGACGCCAGAAAGCGCTGCGCGCTTCCGGGCGCGCGTCATCGCGGACGTTAGGCAGCAGAGACACAGCGCGTTCCCTCCATCTGCCATGAATAGCGTTTCCATCCGCCAAGCTGTGGCCGCTGACATTGAGGAGCTTTCTGTCCTGTTTGACGAGTACCGCCAGTTCCAAGGCCAGGAAGCTAATGTCGCTGCGGCCCGGTCATTTCTGTCCGATCGCTTCAATCATGGGGAGTCCGTTGCGTTCATTGCACTAGCGAACGGCACCGCTGCAGGATTCGCTCAACTTTATCCGAGCTACTCCTCGACGTCTCTCTCGCGGGTCTTCATCTTGAACGACCTCTACGTTCGGGAGACCGTGCGTCGCCAGCGCGTCGCCTCGCAGCTGCTGTCTGCCGTCGAGTCGTACGCTTGGTCCTTCGGGGCTTCGCGAGTAACGCTGAATGTCGCGCGCACCAATGTATCGGCTCAGCAGGTCTACACTGCGCGCGGCTGGAAGCAGGACGAACAGTTCTTCATGTTTCATCGCTTCCCTGCGAAGAAATGAGTCGGCTGCTGCCTAACAGCCGGTTGTTGCGCGACGCTTGCGAAGCGGCGCTCCTGCGTCGCGCCTTCTTCAGCGCGCCAAAACCGGGACGTTAGGCCGTGCGGGTCAAAGACGACGCGCTGAGAACTTCCGCAGCGCTGGCGGGTTTAGCCTACCTCAGTCTGATGTCGCCGCTGACTACCCAGGCGGCAGAGCGGTGGTTTCTGATGTCAAGACACGGAGATTGCGCGGAGGTCGGAGTTCTAAAGCGCAAAGTCCCGGATCTGGATGAAGTGAGTGACCCCGACGCGTTTGTCAGCTTTATGCGCCAGAAGGGTTACGAAGTAACGTCGACCCAAGTCGCTGTACCAAGAGGCAAGGCTCAGGAAGTGAAGGTGCCACAAAAGGAATTATTCTTAATCTTCGTCACCCCTGAGATGTGTAACAGTCATGAGACGCGATGAGTTCTCGGCCTAACTGTGCGCTCGAGCCGACCGCCGCAAGCGGGCTTCGCACGCTTGCGGCACCCTCGTCGCTGCGCTCCTCGGCGGCGGCTCAGCGCGAGCGTTATACGGCACGGCCGGTATGTTGACTGGGCTCCTTGCTAAACCTCTCTACGTCCGCGTGAGGAAGAATCAATTTCGCGTTCGAAATCTCGAATCGACCGCTGAAACGACCTTTGACGCTCAGCCACCGTTTACGACATCGAGGCAATTGATTGGTCAGTTCTTGGTTGCCGAGAACCTGTTGAAGCGCGCAGTGAAGGAAATGTCAAAGGGCGGAATCTTCGCCATATCACCGCGGGTGCTTATTCAGCCGCTCGAGATGGTCGAGGGAGGGCTTTCCGAAATTGAAGAGCGCGTGTTGAAAGAGGTGACAATGGGCGCCGGGGCATCAAAGGTGGTCGTTTGGGTTGGCCGCGAACTCAGCGATGCTGAGGCAAAGGAGAAGCTCAATGGCGGGTAGCGTGCCGAATAACAGCGCGTTCGAGAACGGCCGCTCGCAAGCGTCGCTTCGCGAACTTGCTCGCGCCGTTCAACGCGGACGTTATGCCGCAGGTTCGGGCATGCCTTGACATGCCATATTTGGTATAGGCACAATGTGGCATGTGGCGCATCGAGGAGCACCGCCGAGTCGACAAGCAGGTGTCGTCGGCACCGCGCGAGATCCTCAAGCGGTATGAAAAATGGAAAGACATCGCCATGCTTTCCGGCCCGTCCGGGCTCAGGCTCATCAAGGGCTTCAACGACGAGGGCCTTTCGGGCGAGTGGAAAGGCCATCGCTCCTCCCGTCTCGGGCAGCAATGGCGGGTTAATTACCGCACCGTGCCAGATGAGCAGGTGTTTCAGGTGATCTCAATCACCGCACATGACTACCGGAGACCGTAAATGAGCCAGTTCCGTCCCGCAAAGAAGCGCATCAGTGTGTCGGTGGGCGAGTCCGTGCGCATCATCCGTGAGTTGCAGGGTCTGAGTCAGAACCAGCTCGCCGCACGCACGGGCATTTCACAGGCCACGCTCTCCGCGATTGAGAATGAGCGCGTTCGCCTAGGCGTCGAGCGCGCGAAGGTTCTCGCAAAGGCGCTTAAATGCCACCCGGCGGTGCTGGTATTCCCTGGATGGGAAGACCATCTACAAACTGCGGCATAACTTGCTGCTGCAGCCGACGCGCTGAAGCGCGCGGCTGAGCGCGACGTTATGCGGCCCAAACGTAGCCGTAGCCGCCGAGCAGCCGTGTTCGATAGACGCCTAAGGGAACATGACCGATACCAAATACAAGGATAGGCAGAACCTCGAGTTCTTCCATTGGCCGGAGCTGCTGGAGAAGTTTCAGAGCCTGGTCGAACTCGTGATGGTCGCGCCCGGTAATCTGTCTAGGCCGTTGCGCAGCGAGCTCTTCACGATGGCCAGCATCGGCGGCGGCTGTCAGCATTGCCAGGCTCATGGCGCATACACGCTGCACATGATGGGTGTTGACGCGGACAGGATTCGCGATATCTGGACGTTCGAGGACTCCCCGCAATTCTCGGAAGCCGAGAGAGCCGCGCTTCGGCTTGCGCGGGACGGGGCGCTTGTGCCGAATCTGGTCGAACCCGGGCACTTCGCGGAATTGCGCAGACACTATTCCGACCGCCAGATCGTCGAGATGCTCGCGGTCATCAGCCTGGCAGGGTGGTACAACCGCTGGAATAACTCCATTGCCACGGTCACAGATCGCGAATCGGCAGAATGGGCTGCCGAAAATCTCAAAGCGGTGGGCTGGAATTTGGGCAAGCACACTGGAGCAGACCATGAACGGCGGACTAAGCATCCGCGATCCACTGATCCGGACCGGATCGAGTATTGACTAACAACGATCGCCTGAACCGGATGGATCGCCAAAGGCTGCATAACATGGCGGTAGTGCGAACGCGCCGCGAGCCGGCGCGCTGATTCAAGCGCTACGCTGCGACGCGCCGCACACCTCCACGTTAGAGATCGCGGTAATAGCGTCCCACCTCGACATCCACTCCCAGCATCAGCTATCGATACCAGCTGCGAAGGAACCAAGCCATGTCCGACCGCACAGTCCGCCTCCATCGAGTGCTTCGCACGAAGCCTGAGAAGGTTTATCGCGCCTTCCTTGAAGCCGGCGCGATGGCCAAGTGGATGCCACCTTACGGCTTCACCTGTGAAGTGCATCATATGGACGCTCGCGTCGGGGGTACATTCCGGATGTCGTTTCGTAACTACTCAAGCGGCCATGGTCACTCATTCGGTGGGGAGTACATCGAACTGGTTCCGAACGAACGGGTCCGGTATACGGACAAGTTTGAAGATCCGAACTTGCCGGGCATTCTGGAGGTGACCGTATCCCTAAGGCCGGTCGTGTGCGGAACCGAGTTGAGCATCACCCAGAGCGGGATCCCGGACGCAATTCCTCTTGAGATGTGTTACCTCGGGTGGCAGGAGTCGCTTGCACAGCTGGCAACCCTCGTTGAGCCTGAAATCCCGGGCTAGACGCAGCAATGCCTAACCACTCGCTGCAGCCTGACCCGCGGCGGCGAGCCGCCGCTGCGGGCGGTTAGTTCACACGTCAGGTCGCGTGGCGGGGATGGGTGACTTGGCATCGATAAAGGCGAAACTTCGTGACGCCTTTGCGGCCGTCGAGTATCCCGGAGACTGGTGCCTCATCAATAGCCGCGAAGGGACCGAGCCATTCCTGCTCGAGCAGGAATTCAAGGGCAAGGACGATTGGAGAAACCTAGATGCATCCTTCATTGACCAGGCCCCTGACGGATTTGGGACAGCCCTGAGC
The DNA here is from genome assembly GCA_963714925.1 of uncultured beta proteobacterium. GTDB lineage: Bacteria > Pseudomonadota > Gammaproteobacteria > Burkholderiales > SG8-39 > SG8-39. The sequence continues at coordinate 7,878 of CAVQQK010000008.1, forward strand.
TTCTTCTCGGACGAGGCTTTTCACTTCTATCTTGCGGCCTACCTCTTGGCTGACGTCGATGGGCTGCTGAAGCAAGCAGACCCCGTATTCCATCTGACGCATGGCCTTGAAAGGGGGTCTCGAGAGGAAGAGATCAATCCCCGGCGCTATGGTGAGCGAACGTGGTTTGAGCATTCCCGCCACAAATTTGCGATGTTCAATGACAAGGAACGTGCCGCGATTGCCAGTTATTTGAAATTCAAGCGCGATACCGACGCGCTCACTGATCTTGAGAAGTCACGAATCGATGACGCCATCGATAGCTACTGGGCGAACGACGCGGCCTAACCCTCTCGGTCAACGCGGACGCGCGCGGGTGCCAGCCAAACCGATGAGCGAATGAAAAGAGTGTTGCGCCGCGCGACGTGCGGACTCGCGATGTGCTGCCTGCTGTTTGCGGCTTCCGCGATCGCCGATTCGACGGGGTATGACCCGCTCGCGCTTTCGTCCCGGGTCACGCCCCGGTTCCTTGATCTTGACGTGGTCGATGGCCAGCGGCGACGTGACATTCCGGTCCGCGTCTACCTTCCGCAGACGGAATCGCCCGCCCCTGTCGTTCTGTTCAGTCATGGATTGGGCGGCTCCCGCGAAGGCAGTGCCTATCTGGGAACGCACTGGGCGGCGCGCGGGTACGTGACGGTGTATCTGCAGCATCCCGGCAGTGACACGTCCGTCTGGAAGCGCGCACTCGCAGGCCAACGCATGGCGGCCATGCGAAACGCAGCCAATATGGAAAACTTCCTGCAACGCGTGAAAGATGTTCCCGCGGTGCTCGATCGGCTCGAACGCTGGAACACGATGGCCGGACATCCTCTGGCAGGCAGGTTGAACCTCGTGAAGGTCGGTATGTCAGGCCACTCGTTCGGCGCCATCACCACCCAGGCGGTGAGCGGACAGAGAACCGCTGACGGAAACGAAGTGTTCACCGATCCGCGCATCGCGGCCGCGGTCATCATGAGCCCCAGCAGCCCCCGCCGCGGAACACCGCAAGCCGCATTCGGCCAGATCTCGCTGCCTTGGATGTTGATGACCGGAACGCGGGACATCGCCCCAATTGGCAATGCCGACATGGCATCCCGCGTTGCGGTATTCCCCGCCCTGCCTGCGGGCGGCAAGTACGAACTGGTACTGCACGGTGCTGAACACTCGGCGTTTACCGATCGCGCGCTCCCCGGTGACAGCGCACCGCGCAATCCGAATCACCACCGGGCCGTGCTTGCGCTCAGTACGGCCTTCTGGGACGGCTATCTGCTGAACAACGCCTCTGCCACAGCGTGGCTCAACGGTGACGGGCCGAAATCGGTGCTGCAACGTGGCGATACATGGAAAGCGAAATGAGACCGGGCAGCGGCCCGACCCGCGGTCAGCGCTCGCGACCCGCCGGCGGTTCCGTCGGCACCGTGATGCCGTCATAGAGCCAGGCCACGCCGGAAAAGTTCGGCTTCGCCTTCGCATCCTGATCGGGCGGCGCGTCGGGCCGCAAAAACCAGTTGCGCACTTCGCGCACCACGCCGGAGGCGTGATAGATGTCGCCGTAGTAGCGCGCGGTAACCTGCACCCGCGCAGTGCGGAGATACCGCGCCTGCTCGTACCAGGCAAACGCGCGCGTGAAATCGTAGCCTGAGAGTTCGAGGTAGGCCGCCAGCACCACGGCGTCCTCGATCGCCATGTTCGCGCCTTGCGCGAGATACTGCAGCATCGGATGCGCGGCGTCGCCGAGCAACGCCACGCGTCCCTTCGACCAGCCGCGCACCGGCTCACGGTCGCACAGCACCCACATCTTCCAGACGTTGATCTTGTCGAGCAGGCGCTGGACCTCGGGACGCTCGCCGGAGAACTTGCGCTTCAGCTCCTCGGGATCGCCGAAGACGTCCCAGCCTTCCTCGTACTGGTCGCTGTGGAACACCGCGACCAGGTTGTACAGCTCGCCGCGACGCAGAGGGTAGTGCACGAGATGGGTCTTCGGCCCCGCCCACAGCACGACGTTGTCCTGCCAGAGGTCCTCGGGCACTTCGGCGCGCGGCAGCACGGCACGGTAGGCGATATGCCCCGAGACGCGCGGCTTGCCGTCGTTCAGCAGCTGCGCGCGCACCATCGACCACAGGCCGTCGGCGCCGATCAGCGCCGCGCCCGCGACCGATTCGCCGCCCGCCAGATGCAGCGTCACCTTGGCGCCATGATCCTCGTAGCGCAGGCCTTTTGCATTCACGCTGAGGGTGATGTTCGGCTCGGCTTTGCAGGCATCGAGCATCACCGTATGCAGGTCGCCGCGATGGATCACGCCATACTGGTAGGTAAAGCGCTCGCGGAATGCCGCGCCGCCAACCGGCAGGCGGATGACCTGCTCGCCGCTGACCGCGTCCATCATGACGAGGTTGTCGGGATGGAAGGCGACGTGCTCGATCGCGTCGGTCAACCCGAGCAGGTCGAACATGCGGAACACGTTCGGCCCGAGCTGGATGCCGGCGCCGATCTCCTTGAATTCGGCGCCGAGCTCGAACACCCGCACCGCGAGACCCTTGCGTGCAAGCGTCAGCGCGGCGGCGAGGCCGCCGATGCCGCCACCGAGAACCAGGACGGGAAGATCCGGCATGGGTCGCTCCTTCCTCTTCAGGCGCGGTGCAGCAGGTCCGGACCGACGTCGGCGAGTCCGGCCACGCCGCACAGGCGCATCGTGCGTTCGAGTTCGTCGGTGAGGATGGTGAGCGCGCGCAGCGCGCCCGCCTCGCCCGCACCGGCAACACCGTAGAACATCGCCCGCCCCACCGCGACCGCCTGCGCACCCAGGGCGCGCGCCTTGAGCGCGTCCGCGCCGCGCCGTACGCCCGAGTCGACGATCACCGGCACCCTGCCCCCCACTGCCGCGACGATCGCGGGCAGCGCATCGAGCGTGGCCGCCGCACCGTCGAGCTGGCGTCCGCCGTGATTGGACACCCAGATGGCGTCGACGCCGAGTGCCACCAGTCGCGCCGCGTCGTCGGCACGCTCGACGCCCTTGACCAGCAGCTTGCCCTTCCACAGGTCGCGATAGCGCACCAGGTCGGCCTCGTTCAGCGATGCGTCGATCTCGCGCCCGACCGAGGCCGCGATCGACGACGCGCTCGGATCCGCGATCGCGCGCATGCCGCGCAGGTTCTCGAACGTTGGCACGCCGCCATTGGCAACGATCGCGGCCGACCAGCGCGGATGGATCAACGCCTGCCACAAGTGCCAGGCGGTCATCCTGAAGGGGACCGTGAAGCGGTTGTGCATGTCGCGCTCGCGCTTGCCGCCCGACGCGAGGTCGACCGTCACCGCGAGCGCCTCGCAGCCCACCGCGGCGGCGCGCGCGACCAGCGTGTCGGTGAATTCGCGGTCGCGCAGGACGTACAGCTGGTACCACAGGCGCCCGCCGGCGGCCTCGGCGATTGCCTCCATCGTCGCGGTCGTGTTGGTCGACAGGCAGCAGGGCAGGCCGAAGGCCGCGGCGGCACGCGCGATTGCGAGGTCGCCGCCCGGCCAGGCGAAGCCGACGCCGCCCGTAGGTGCGACCACGATCGGATGCTTCGATGCGCCGCCGAGCACCTCGCAGCGCGTGTCGACCTTGACGACGTTGCGCAACACCCGCGGCGCAAAACGCAGCCGCTCATAGGCGTCCCGATTTGCGCGCAGCGTCACTTCGTCCTCGGCGCCGCCGTCGATGAAATCGAAGATCATGCGCGGCAATCGGCGTTTCGCCAGCCGGCGCAGATCAGCGATGTTGTAGGCCTGTGATACGTCGGTCATGGGGTTCGCCCGCCTCGCTTCCGGCGCGAGTGTACCGTCAGCCTGCGCCGCTGCGAACCGGAGGTTCGCGCAAGCGCCCGCGCGACGGCATAATCGGGGCACCACGGCAGAACGCCGCGACAACACCCGCAACCGGACGATCCCGACCATGAAGACCCGACGCATTACCGGCGTGCTCGCACCCGTCGTCACCCCCTTTCGCGCCGACTATTCGCCGGACGTCGAGCGTTTCCTGCGCCATTGCCAGTGGCTGCTCGCGCACGGCTGCGCCGGGCTCGCGGTATTCGGCACCAACAGCGAGGCGAACTCGATGTCGGTCGGGGAGAAGGTGGCGCTGCTCGAGGCACTCGTTGCCGCAGGGGTGCCCGCCGCGAAGCTGATGCCCGGCACCGGTGCCTGCGCACTGTCCGATTCGATCGTGCTGACGAAAAGGGCAGTCGAGCTCGGCTGCGCGGGCGTGCTGATGCTGCCGCCGTTCTACTACAAGGGCGTGCCCGACGAGGGCCTGTACCGGAATTTCGCCGAGATCATCGAACGCGTGGGCGACGACCGGCTGCAGCTATACCTCTATCACATCCCTCCGGTCTCGGGCATACCGATCACGCTCGCGCTCATCGAGCGGCTGCTGAAGGCCTATCCGCAGGCGCTCGCGGGCGCGAAGGATTCGTCGGGCGATTGGTCGAATACCAAGGCAATGCTCGATGCCTTCGGGAAATCCGGCTTCGACGTCTTCCCGGGCAGCGAGGTGTTCCTGCTCGACGGCCTGCGCGCGGGCGGCAAGGGTTGCATCACCGCGACCGGCAACGTGAATCCCGGGGCGATCGACAACGTGTACCGCAACTGGCAGGCAAAGGATGCGGACGCGCTGCAGGCCGGGATCACCGCAACGCGCGCGATCGTGCAGGCGGTGCCGATGATTCCGGCGCTCAAGGCGGCGATCGCACACTTCGCCGACGATCCCGAATGGAAGCGGCTGCGCCCGCCCCTCATTGAACTGACGCCGGCGCAGGAGAAAAGCCTGATCGAGGGGCTCGAGGCGAACGGCTTCACGATGCCGGGCATCGACGCGGTGGCATGCCCCGCGCACTGATCACCGGCGCGGGACGCGGCATCGGCAAGGAAACGGCGCGCGCCTTTCTCGGCGCGGGCTGGCGCGTGCTCGGGCTCGACAAGGATTTCTCGCACTTCGACCTGAAAGACGCCGGGTTCGAGCGCGTCGACTACGACCTGACGAATCTGGCAGATATCGCGCAGATGGTCGGCGGGCTGGGTGAAATCGACACCCTGGTCAACAACGCGGGGACGCTGTACTGCGAACCCTATGACGCGATCCCGGACGCGCACCAGCGCGAGATCCTCGCCGTAAACCTGGAAGCGCCGATCGCGCTCATGCGCGCGCTCGCGCCGCAGATGCGGGCGCGCAAATCAGGGCGCATCGTGAACGTTGGCTCCGTCGCGGCGTTCACCGGCCATCCCGACCTGTGGTACGGCGCAACCAAGGCGGCGCTGCTGAACGTCACCAAGAGCTTCGCCGGCTGGCTTGGACGTGATGGGGTCCTGGTGAACGCGGTCGCGCCGGGACCGACGCTGACTGGCATGTACGAGCAGTTGCCGCAATCACGCAAGGACGGCGTCATGCGCTCGGTGTACTCGGGGCGCGCGTGCACGCCGCAGGAGGTGGCACAGGCCATCCTCTGGCTCGGCACTGTCAGCCCCGAATACATGAACGGCATGACGCTCGACGTGAATAACGGCGCCTATCCGCGCTAACCCCAGGACCACTTGACCATGCCCGGACATCGCGTCGCACTCGTCACCGGCGCCGCCCGCGGGATCGGCCGCGGCATCGTCGATGCGCTGGCGAAGGACGGTTTCCATATCGTCGCGCTCGATCGCGACTTCGACGGCAGCGATCTCGCCGACTCCGAAGCGCTCGCGCTGATTCGCTACGACCTCACCGACATCGCGGGCATCGCGGCGCTCGTCGACTCGCTCGGGCGGATCGACGTGCTCATCAACAACGCCGGCGTGCAGAATGGCCTCGCGATCGACGCCTACACGGACGCGGCGCGCGAGCAGATCCTGACGGTGAATCTCAAGGCACCGGTCGAACTGATCCGTACCGTCTCGCGCCAGATGGTCGAGCGCCACCGCGCACATGCGACGGGCTCGGCGGGGCGGATCGTCAACCTGACCTCGGTCGCCGCCTTCATGGCACACAGCGACCTCTGGTATGGCGTCACCAAGGCGGGTATCGTGAGCTTCACGCGCAGCTTCGCCGCCCTGCTTGGGCCGCAGGGCATTCAGGTGAATGCCGTCGCGCCGGGGCCGATCGATACCGACATGCTGAACAAGTTCGCGCAACCCGAGCGGCGCGCGCAACTCATGCAGGCGGTGTGGTCGCGCCGCGCGGGCACGCCGGACGAACTGGCCGAAGTCGTGCGCTGGCTCGCGGCGGACGCGCCGGTGATCCTGAACGGCGCGGTGATCGACGTGACCGACGGCTGCTTCCTGCGGTGATCGAGCCGCACACGCTCGCGCTGTTCGTCGCCGCCTCGGTCGTGCTGATCGTCACGCCGGGCCCCGACATGCTGCTCGTCATCGCACGCAGCATCCAAGGCGGGCCGCGCGACGGCACGCTCGTCGCCGCGGGTCTCGTCGGCGGCCTGCTGCTGCACACCGCAATCGTCTCGCTCGGACTTGCCGCGCTGCTCGCCGCCTCGGCGCTCGCGTTCAATCTCGTGAAGTGGGCGGGCGCCGCCTATCTCGTGTGGCTCGGCATTCAGATTCTGCGCCATGCCGGCGATGCCGCATCGCTCACGGCGGCCAGCAGGCACTACAGCGCGCGCGAACTGCTGACGCAGGGGTTTCTGTCCGCCGCGCTCAACCCGAAGCTCGCGCTGTTCTTTCTCGCCTTCCTGCCCCAGTTCGCCGACGGACGCGCCGCGCCGGTGCCGCTCCAGCTCGCCCTGCTCGGCACGCTGTTCACGCTGATGGGCTGCGGCTCTTACGCGACACTGTCGTTCGTCGTCGGCCGCGCGCGCCGCTTTCTCGTCTCGAGGGCGCGCCAGGCGCTCGAACGCGCCGCCGGCGCGCTGCTGATCCTGCTCGCGCTGCGGCTCGCACTGAGCGAGCGCTAGACGGCCACCCCGTCGCGCATCCCGCCCCAGCGCGGCAGATTCGGGACGCGGATGCCGAACAGATCCAGCACGCGTCCGACCGTGTGGTCGACCAGTTGTTCGATCGTCTTCGGCTGCGCGTAGAACGCGGGCACCGGCGGAAACACGATGCCCCCCATTTCGGTGACGGCGACCATGTTGCGCAGGTGCGCGAGATTCAGCGGCGCTTCGCGCGGCAGCAACACGAGCCGCCGGCGTTCCTTGAGAACGACGTCGGCGGCGCGCGAAACGAGGTCGTCGGCATGCGCGTGCGCGACCGCCGCGAGCGTTTTCATCGAGCAGGGGGCGATCACCATGCCGGCGGTGATGAACGAGCCGCTCGCGATCGCCGCGCCGATATCCTTCGGTTGATAGGCGACATCGGCGAGGCGCTCGATCGCCTTGCGCTTCAGGCCGAGTTCCTGCCAGGCGTTCAGCACGCCCGCATCGCTCAGCACGAGATGCGATTCCCAGGCGCCGCTCGCGCGCAGTGTTTCGAGCAGGCGCACGCCATAGGCTGCGCCGGTCGCGCCGGTGATCGCGACGATCAGCCGGCGCTCGGTTTCGTTTCGCGGCGCGCGCTTCGCCATGCGGGCAAGCCTACTACAATGCCCGCGTGAACGGGCCGGCGACGCGCGACGACGGGCTCTCCGCGAAGCTGATGCTCGTGGTGTTCTGTCCGTTCGCCGCCGGCTACTTCCTCTCGTACTTCTTTCGCAACGTCAACGCGGTCATCTCGCGCGAGCTGATCACCGAGTTCTCGCTCGCGCCGTCCGACCTCGGCCTCCTCACCGCCACCTACTTCCTCGCCTTCGCCGCATTCCAGCTTCCGCTCGGCGTATTGCTCGACCGCTACGGTCCGCGGCGCGTGTTGGCTGCGTTGTTCTGCGTCGCCGCGCTCGGCGCACTCGTATTCGGGCTCGCCGAAGGATTCGCCATGCTCACGCTCGGGCGCGCGCTCATCGGACTCGGCGTTGCAGGCGGGCTGATGGGCGCGATCAAGGCCTACACGCTGTGGTTTCCGCCCGCACGCCTCGCGACATTGACCGGGCTGCATATCGCGATCGGCGGCATCGGCGGCCTGAGCGCCACCGCGCCGGTCGAGGCGCTGCTGGGGCCGTTCGGCTGGCGGGCGCTCTTCTATGGCCTCGCTGCGCTGTCGC
>CAVQQK010000009.1:0-158271 GCA_963714925.1 uncultured beta proteobacterium
ACCTCTACCGCATGCTGGGCAACCATCCGGCGCTGGTGGCGGCCTGGACCGAGTTCGCCAATGCGATCCGGCACGACAGCCGCACGCCGCGCGCGCTGCGCGAACTCATGATCTTGCGCAGCGGCCAGCTGCAACACTCCGAATACGAATGGGCGCAGCACCTCAAGATGGCACGCAAGGCGGGCGTGCGCGAGGCGCAGATCGCCGCCCTCGCCGGTTGGCGCGACTCGAAGGAGTTCGACGCGCGCGAGCGCGCAGCGCTGCTGCTGACCGAGGCGGTGACCGCGGGCGACGTGAGCGATGCGGTCTACGCCGAGCTGTCGCGCGAATTCGATCACGCCGAGTTCGTCGAACTCTGTATTACCGCCGCGTTCTACTGCATGGTCGGGCGCATGCTCGATGCGATGCGCGTCGAGCTCGACGACGACGCGCGCGACTACGCGCCGAAGCTGCCCTGAGTCGCGCATGACGACGCAAGGTCGCAGCTACCGCTATTACGAGTTTGTGATGGCGGCGTTCGTCACGATCCTGATCTGCTCGAATCTGATCGGGCCGGCGAAGATCGCCCAGATCGAGTTGCCGGTGTTCGGCGCCGTGGCCTTCGGGGCGGGCGTGCTGTTCTTTCCCATTTCGTATGTCTTCGGCGATGTTCTGACCGAGGTCTATGGCTATGCACGCGCGCGGCGCGTCATCTGGGCTGGGTTCGCTGGGTTAGGCTTCGCGGCCTTCATGGCCTCGGTGGTGGTGGCGTTGCCGCCGGCACCGTTTTGGCAGCATCAGCAGGCCTACGAGGTCGCGTTCGGCACCACTTGGCGCATCGCGGGAGCATCGATGATCGCCTACTTCTGCGGCGAGTTCGTCAATTCCTACGTACTCGCCAAGATGAAGATTCTCACGCGCGGCAAGTGGCTGTGGACACGCACCATCGGCTCGACGATCTTTGGTGAGGCAGTCGATTCGACGCTCTTCTATCCACTCGCTTTCTACAACAGCGGGATCATCCCGAATGAGGCGCTTCCCACGGTCATGCTCGTGCAGTTCGTCGCCAAGGTGGGCGTCGAGGTGCTGCTCACGCCGCTGACCTACAAGATCGTCAACGCACTCAAGCGTGCCGAGCATGAGGACTACTATGACCGGCGCACGAACTTCAATCCGTTCGCGCTGAAGGTGTAAATGGACGAAAAAAATGGGGTCAGACCCCTGTGGATAACTCTGGGGTCAGACCCCTTTTGATGATCGTTGGCCGTTGGTAACAAAAAAGGGGTCTGACCCCTTTCTAGACCCCTTTCTACGCTGCCGCGCGCTCGGTGCTGCCCGGTGATTGGAAATGCGCGAGGAGTTCCTTGCGCTTCTCGTGGGCGGCCACGACGCTCTTCGCTTTCACGTGTCCGTAGCCGCGAATGGATTCCGGCAGCGATGCGATCTCGATCGCGAGGGCGTGGTTCTCGCGCGTGAGATGGTCAAGCAGCACGTTGACCGTGTGCTCGTACTCGGTGATCAGCGCGCGCTCGGTGCGACGCTCCTCTGTGCGCCCGAAGAGGTCGAACGGCGTGCCGCGCAGCCCCTTGAACTTCGCCAGCATGCGAAAGACCGGGAGCATCCAGGGGCCGAACTTCATCTTCTTCGCCACGCCGGTGACCGGATCCCGTTTGGAAAGCAGTGGCGGCGCGAGGTGGAAGGTGAGCTGGACGTCGCCGTCAAACACGCTTGATAGTTTCTTCTCGAATGCGCCGTCGGTGTAAAGCCGCGCGACTTCGTATTCGTCCTTGTAGGCGAGCAGCTTGGCGTAGTAACGGGCGACGGCCTCGGAGAGCTGCGTGCCGCCGATCTTGGCTGCCTCGGCTTCGCGCACACGCTCGACGAGTGCGCGGTAGCGCGCGGCGTAGGCCGCGTTCTGGTAGTCGGTCAGCAGCTTCATGCGCCGCTCAATCACTTCGTCGAAATTGTGTGACAAACGCTCGCCGATCGGAATCACCTCGGCGGGCGTCGCCATGCGCTCGACCGTGGCCTGGTCGTGCGCGCAATAGCGGCCCCAGGCGAAGGCGCGCTTGTTGGCCTCGACTGCGACCTCGTTCAGTTCGATTGCGCGATGGAGCGCGGGCAGCGAAACCGGCACCAGGCCCTTTTGCCAGGCAAAGCCGAGCATGAACATGTTGGTCGCGATCGCGTCGCCCATCAGGCGCGTGGCGAGGTTGGTCGCGTTGAGGAAGGTTGCGTTGCCTTCGCCGACCGCCTGCCCGATCCCTGCGCGCATGCGCGCCTCCGGCCATTCCCAGTCCGGCTTGTGAGTGAAATCCGCGGTCGGCGCCTCGGCGAAGTTGACCACCGCACGCGTGCGGTTCGCATCCATCTTCGCCAGTCCGTCGGCACTCGCCGTGGTGACGATGTCGCATCCCACGACGGCATCTGCTCCGCCGACGGCAATGCGCGCAGCGTGCAGCTGCTCGGGCCGCGCGGCAACGCGCACGAACGACATGACGGCGCCGTTCTTCTGCGCCAGGCCTGCCATGTCGAGCACCGTGACACCCTTGCCCTCGAGGTGTGCCGCGACGCCGAGCAACTGGCCGATCGTGACGACGCCGGTGCCGCCAATTCCGGTCACCAGGATCGAGTACGGGTGTTCGGTCGCAGGCAGCTGCGGCTCGGGCAGCGCCGGGATCTCGGCGCCGCGTTGCGCTCCGGTACCCTTTCTGAGCTTGCCACCCTCGACGGTGACGAAGCTCGGGCAGAAGCCCTTCACGCAGGAGAAGTCCTTGTTGCAGGCCGACTGATTGATCCGGCGCTTGCGCCCGAACTCGGTCTCGAGCGGCTCGACCGCGACGCAGTTCGACTTCTCGCCGCAATCGCCGCAGCCCTCGCACACCATTTCGTTGATGAAGGCGCGCTTGTCTGGATCGGGAAACGTCCCTCGCTTGCGCCGGCGGCGCTTCTCGGCCGCGCAGGTCTGGTCGTAGATCAGCACCGAGACGCCCGAACATTCGCGCAGCTCGCGCTGGATGCGGTCGAGCTCGTCGCGGTGGTGCACCGGCGCGCCCGCGAGGCTGCGGCCGGGATACTTCTCGGGCTGGTCGGTGACGACGACGATCTTTTCTACCCCTTCGGCGGCGACTTGGCGCGCGATCATTTCCGGTGTGAGCGGGCCGTCGTGCTGCTGGCCGCCGGTCATCGCGACCGCGTCGTTGAAGAGGATCTTGTAGGTGATCGGCGCCTTCGCGGCGATCGCTGCGCGGATGGCGAGGATGCCGGAGTGGTAGTAGGTGCCGTCGCCGAGGTTCGCGAAGACGTGCTTTTCATTCGTGAACGGAAACTGGCCGCACCAAGCCACGCCTTCGCCGCCCATGTGCGAGAAGGTGGCGGTGCGTCGTTCGGGCATCCACTGCGCCATGTAATGGCAGCCGATACCGGCGAGCGCGCGGCTGCCCTCCGGCACGTGGGTCGAGGTGTTGTGCGGGCAGCCCGAGCAGAAATAGGGAATCCGCTGGATCGGCACCACCGTGCTGCTGGCCGTTTGCACCACGTCTTTCGCATCGAGAAAGGCGAGCCGCGACTTGATCGCGTCGGAGTTGTGGAAGCGACCCAGGCGCGCGGCGATGACACGCGCAGCCATTCCCGGCGTGAGCTCGCCCGTTGTCGGCAGGAGCATCCTCGCTTGCGGCACATCCCACTCGCCGTGGGTGTCGAACTTGCCGACGATCTTCGGGCGGTTCGTGTCGGGCAGGTTGTAGAGTTGCTCCTTCAGCTGGTACTCGACGAGCTGGCGTTTTTCCTCGATCACCAGAACTTCTTCGAGCCCCTTGCAGAACTGCGCAATCGCGTTCGGCTCGAGCGGCCAAGGCATCCCGACCTTGAACAGCTTCAGCCCCATTGCCGCGGCCGAATGGCCGTCGATGCCGAGGTCGTCGAGCGCCTGGCGCACGTCGTTGTAGGCCTTGCCGGTCGTGACGATGCCGAGCCGCCCGTTGGGCGAGTCCCAGATCGTCCGGTTGAGGCTGTTCGCGCGCGCGTACGCGAGCGCGGCGAAGAGCTTGTCGTGATACAGGCGCTGCTCCTGCTCGAGGAAGCCGAGATACTCGGGCCAGCGCCCGTTCAGCCCGCCTTCGGGCATGTGAAAGTCTTCCGGCAGTACGACGCGAACATGCTCTGGATCGACGTAGATCGAAGCAGAACTTTCGACGACGTCCGTCACGCACTTGAAGCCAACCCAGCAGCCCGAGTAGCGGCTCATCGCGAAGCCGTGCAGGCCGAAGTCGAGGATTTCCTGCACATTCGACGGTGAGAGCACGGGCATGCCGACGGCTTTGAAGATGAAGTCCGACTGTGCCGCCTGGGTCGAGGACTTTGCGCCGTGGTCGTCGCCGGCAAGCGCGATCACGCCGCCATACTTCGACGATCCGGATCCATTTGCGTGGCGAAACACGTCGCCGGAGCGATCGACGCCTGGCCCCTTGCCGTACCAGATGCCGAAGACGCCGTCGTACTTCGCGCCCGGGAAGAAGCCGAGCTGCTGTGTGCCCCAGAGCGCAGTTGCCGCGAGATCTTCGTTCAGCCCGGGCTGGAAGCGGATGTGGTGCGCCTCGAGATGCTTCTTGGTGCGGCCCAGGGCCAAGTCGAAGCCGCCGAGCGGCGAGCCGCGGTAGCCGGAGATATAGCCCGCGGTGTTCAATCCTGCGGCGAGATCGCGCCGGCGCTGCATGATCGGCAGCCGCACGAGCGCTTGCGTGCCGGTGAGAAACACGCGGCCGCGTTCGAGATCGTATTTGTCGTCGAGCGTCGCCCGGGCGAGGACGGTGAGGTCTACAGGTGCGTTCATGATGGAAAGGCTAGCACGACGCCAATCCGGGGTCAGACCCCTGTGGGTAACTCACGGTTCTCGAGTTATCCACAGGGGTCTGACCCCCTTTTGGGGGTTAGCGCCAACCCCTTCTTCAGGTGCTGTTTTACTGCGTACCTGCCCTGCCCTTGATCCGCGGCTTCAGCGGCCGCCGCTTGGATGCGGCGGGCGTTGCCGCCACGCCTGCGCGAGGCGCAACCGGAAGGTCCCAGTACGGCTCGGGACCGAAGGACTCGACCAGAAAGTCGATGAAGGCGCGCGTTTTTGCCGCCAGGTTGCGCCGGTGCGGGTAGACCGCGTAGATCGCAACGTCGGTGTCGAATGTGTAATCGGGGCAGAGCGCGACGAGCGATCCGTCCTCGAGGTGGTCGCGCACGTCCCAGATGGATTTCAGTGCGACGCCGAGCCCCGCGATCGCCCATTCGCGCAGTACTTCCCAGTTGTCACAGACATAGCGTCCCGAGACCCGAACCGCGCCGGGGTGGCCTTTGGGGTCCTTGAACTCCCACGTCGTCGAGAAGTCGTGCTCCCAGTTCGCCACCAGGCAGTTGTGCCCGGTAAGCTCGTCGGGTGTGCGTGGCGTGCCATGCCGCTCGAGGTAAGCGGGGCTCGCGCAGACCACGCGCCGGTTGGGCGCAAGCTTGCGCGCGGCGAGCGTCGAATCCTTGAGCTCGGCGATACGCACCGCAAGGTCGTAGCCCTCCTCGACGAGGTTCACCGCGCGGTCCGATAAATCGAGTGCAAGGCGCACGTTCGGATGGCGTTCGGCGAACCGCGGTATCAGCGGCGCGATGTGCCGGTGGCCGAATGCGGCGGGCAGGGCGATCTTCAGCGTTCCCTGCACGACGTCGCCCCCGGCTGAGGCCGCCGCATTCGCTTCTTCGATTTCACCCAGGATGCGGACGCAGGCGTCGTGGTAGGCCGAGCCTTCGTCGGTGAGGTGCAGGCGCCGGGTGGTGCGGTGAATGAGCCGCACCCCGAGCCTGGCTTCGAGGGCGGCCAAGGTTCGGCTCACCATGGCCGGCGACAGACCGAGATCGCGCGCGGCACCGGAAAGGCTTCCCGCCTCGACGACTCGGACGAACGTTGCCATCTCGTTAAGAGATCTCGGCATATTGTTGCATATTATGCAAAAGTGTTTTAATTTATAGGTATATTTTAAACTTTACGTCAAAGCCATATATTTGCTGCATCGCAAAATGAATGTAATTGGAGATGGCTTTGAACGACAGAAAATTTTCGAGCAGCGCACCGGACGCAGGCGGCTTTAACAAGGTGCTTGAGATCGACACGCTCGAATTGACGCGTCGCGGACGCGAAGAGCAGGCGCGCGTGATTCGAGAACTTTTTGTGGCCGGCATGGGGCGCCTTGCGCGCTTGATCCGGTAGCTTGTTGGGATATCGAAACGCTCGCCCGAACCCGTATGCACCGCAGCTTGAACAGGAACTAACTACTTACTTCGCGGTCTAGTTCGCGAACACGAACGCGAACACGAACACGAACACGAACACGAACACGAACGCGCCCGTCGCGGTCTCCTCCTCCTCCCTCCTCCTCCGCGGCGGGGTTACGTCCCGCTCCGCACTTCGGTGCGGAGCGGGACCGCGCCTGATCTCAAAAATCAGAAAGCGCAGCGTCTCGGCTCACATTTCGTCTAGCTGTCCAGCCAATTCGACAGGGCGAAGCCGACTTCGTAGGGCCGCTCGATCAGGCTAAAGTGCCCGGCGCCTGGCACAAGGACCAGTTTTGCGCTCGGGATTCCTGTGGCCAATTCCTCATGCCGGTCGAGCGGCGTCAAGAGATCGTGGATGCCGCACAGGATGAGTGTCGGGCAGCGAATCGCGGCCAACCACGGGCGGGAATCGCCCCTGTTCAAAATCGCCGTCTGCTGGCGCAGGAAGGCATCCGCACCCACGTTCCTGGCCATCGCCCGGTAGAACGCGTGCAGGGCCGGGTCGACGATATTCACGGCATCGAATACGACCGGGATCAGGCGCTCGGCCACTTCCTCAAATCGCCCGGCCCGCGCAAGGCCGATCAACGCCTCACGCCGCTCGGCGGCTTGGGGCGTCTCGGGGCGTGCCTGCGTATCGAGCAATGCGAGTCGCTCGATGCGTTCGGGGGCCCTGCGCATGATCTCGAGCGCCACGTAGCCGCCCATCGAATGGCCTACGAGGGCGAAGCGCTCGCTCGGCGCCTCGGCGAGTACGCGCGCGGCCATGGCCGCGATCGAATCGTCCAGCGTCAGGTCGGCGATCCAGGGATCGACGCGCCCGTCGAGGCGCTCGATGACCGGCCCCCACATCGACGCGTCGGAAAGCAGTCCCGGCAGGAACGCGACGCGGGCGACGTCGTTGGCGTCGGTCGTCAAGCGGCGCTCAGCGGGTCGCGTTCTCGAGCGCGGCGATCGCACGCCACATCTCGCGGTCGCGCCGCGCGGTCCAGATGCGCGGGTGATTGACGCCGCGGGCCTCGTCGTACGCCCGTGAAACGTCGAACGGCATGCAGTGTTCGTAGATCGGATAGGCGCCATAGCGCGGATCCATGCGCCGACGCGTCATCGCGTACACCTTGTCGAGCGATTTTCGTTCCTTCACACCGCGCCGCGCGACGGCATACAGGCCGCGCACGAAATCCTGCGTGAAGCGGATCGCTTTCGCACTTTGCGCGGCGGTGACCAAGGCCGGGCCGCGCCCGGGCACCAGAGCGCGCGGTTTGAGCGCGCGCAGCTTGTCGAGCGTGTTCGGCCATTCTTCGAGGTGCGCGTCGCCCGTGTAGATGCCGGCTTCGTATTCGACCAGATCGCCCGCGAAAAGCACACGCTGCGAAGGCACCCAGACGATCGTGTCGCCGCCAGTATGGCCCGGGCCGGGGTGGATGATCTTCACTTCCAGTTTGCCCATCATGAGCGTCAACTCGCCGCGGAAGGTGAGCGTGGGCCAAGTGAGCCCGGGAATCGATTCCTTGCCACGGAACAGGCGCGGGAAACGTCCGATTTCGCTCGCCATGTCCTGCTTGCCGCGCTCGCGAATCAGCCCGAGGGTCGCCTGGCTGGCGATGATCTCGCGCGCGCGATAGGCCGACGCGCCCAGCACGCGCACCGCGTGGTAGTGCGACAGCACGACGTACTTGATCGGTTTCGACGTGACGCGACGGATGCGCCGGATCACCTCGCGCGCCATGACCGGCGTTGCCTGCGCATCGATCACCATCACGCCGTCGTCGCCAACGATCACGCCGGTATTGGGGTCGCCTTCTGCGGTGAACGCGTAGCAGTTCGCCGACAGCTTGCGGAAGGTGATTTTCTTGGCCTTGAGATCGGCCTGGGAGGCAAAGGAATTGGACATGAGGATTCCTGACGCTTGGACGTGGCCGGATCGTATCGCGGTATCGCGATACCGCGTTGGTGCGATGGCTCGAACCCGCGCCCGGCGTGGGCGGGAAGCGGAGAGGCGTGTCGGTGCGCGGATCAGTCCGCGCTTAGGCGCTCGAGCCGGTAGCCGTAGTTGTAGATCGGCACGATCCGGTAGCCGGACTCGGGGTGCAGATCGAGCTTCTTGCGCACCTGGCTGACGTGGGTGTCGACCGTACGCGTGGCGAGCTCGCCCATTCGGCCCCAGACGGTCTCCTGCAGATAGCCGCGCGAGAGCAGGCGGCCGACGTTGCGGAAAAACGTCGCCGCGAGGTCGAACTCCTTGGGGGTCAGTTCGATCCGGGAATCGCCGCGGCGGATTTCACCTTTCGACAGATCGATTTCGAACGGCGGCGCGGCGATCACCTTGTCTTCGGCCGCCGGGTAGGCGCGACGCAGGAGCGCGTTCACGCGCGCGTTGAGCTCGTGGTTGCGCACCGGTTTGACCATGTAGTCGTCTGCACCGGCCTCGAGCGCAAAGACGATGTCTTCTTCCGCATCGCGGATCGTGACGAAGAGCACCGGCATGGTCTTCGAGACGTGCTCGCGGATCCAGCGCAGCACGTCGGTGCCCGACACGTCGGGGACCTGCCAGTCGAGCAGGTAAAGGTCGAAACTTTCGCGCGCCGACTCGCGCATGATCTCGCGCCCGCCCATATAGCCGTGCACGTCGTGCCCGCGATCGGTCAGCCAGCGCTTAAGGAGCGCCAGTTGGTCGGGGTCGTCTTCGAGAATGGCGATTCGCACGCGATAGCTCCCGGATCGTGACGGTCGGGTCATAGGGCAATTCGCAGATTTCACTACGCGCCCTAAGTCTTGCGAATTCTTACACTTTCCGGGCCCGGCGCAAAGCCGTCTGGAGCGGATCGAGGCTCATTGTCGGAGGCCGACGACCGCCTTCAGGGCGCAGTCGGCAGGTTTTGGCCGCCGTTTCCAGCTGAGCCAGGCGCGCTGGTGACCGGGGCGGGTGAAGCCATTCGTCTGATACCGTGCGCTGGGTTCACAATGCGCCGCGTCAGTGCCTTACGCTGCGACCACCCCGCGCCATGCAGCCGAGTGGATCCCTGGAAGTCGTTACGCCGCTGATCGCCGCGCTTGTCCGGGGCGAGGACGTCGCATCGATTCATGGCATGGACACGGCAAACGCCGAAGCGCTCGCCAAGGCGTGCATCGTGCATGGCGTACACGGGGTGCTGTACCACCAGCTTGGACTCACCACAGGCTGGCGCGCGCTGCCCGCGGTCTTGCGTGAACTTCTGGAGAATCAGGCTCGAGCCGACATGGCCTGGGAGCTTGCGCACAAAGCGGAGCTGGCCGCGCGCCTTGAGGCGCTTGCCGATGCCGGCGTCGACGTCCTGCTCCTGAAGGGAACGGCACTCGCCTATTCGCTCTATCCCGTCCCGTCGATTCGATCCCGAGCAGATACGGACCTGTTCATCCGACTAGAAGATCTGCCAGTGCTGTGCGACGTGCTCGAGCGGCTGAGTTATGAAACGCACGGGCTCTCGCAGGGCGTCGGCTACCAGATCAATCTGAGCAAGACGGATCAATTCGGGCTCATGCACACCCTCGACGTGCATTGGCGCATTAACAACGGCGAGGTCTTCTCTCGGATTCTAGAGTGGGACGAGGCGCATCGAATGTCGTCGGCCGTGCCGGCGCTCGGTGCGCACGCGCGCGCATCTACATCGTGTCCACGCGCTGATTCACGCCTGCATGCATCGTGCCTCGCATTTTCATGCGCCGTATTACGTCGACGACGTTGCATACCTGGAGCGCAACCGGCTGATCTGGCTGTACGACATTCACCTGCTGGCTGCGGCGATGCAGGTCGCGGACTGGACATTGTTTGCGGACCTTGCGCTTGATCGTGCCGTGAGCGCCGTTTGCCGGAACGCGCTGCAAGCGGCGGAGGAAGCCTTTGGCACGAACGTTCCGTCGGAGGTACTCGATGTGCTCTCACGACCCCGGCGGACCGAGCTCTCCGCACAACTGCTAACCGCCAGTCCGTGGCGTGCAGCATGGGTGGATCTGTGCGCCCAGCAAGGTTTTAGGGGGCGCCTTCGTTTCCTCGGCGATCTGGTGTTCCCAGGACGCGAATACATGCTGAGCAAGTACGACGAGCGACGCAGCTGGTTGCTGCCGTACCTGTATGTACGACGGGTACTCGAAGGCATTCGGCGGCGCTTGCGGCGATTCCGCTGACGACGATCCGCGCGTCTACCGGGCCACGCTACTCGCCAAATTCTCCCGAAAGCTTGGCGGCGTAGTCGAAGGCTTCGCGCTCAGAGCGAAAGCGCTCCGGAAACGCGCGGGAAAGTTCAGCGCCGATTTCGGTGAGCGAGAGCGAACCCGACATGCGCTCCAGGACGAATTGCGCGGTCTTGCCGTCGCGTCCAAGCGTCGGACGATGATGCGCTGCGCGCCGGGCGAGCGACTCGGCAGTGAGCGGCGCCGCGGCGAACGACGTCTGGCGAAAGTGATACCCGGCCATGCGCGATTCCCAAGTCCAGACGTAGTCCTCGCCGATCAGGTCGCCGCGCAGTTTGTTATCGACGCCCGATTCCCTTGGTCAACTCGACGGGCTGCGGCCATGGCAGAAAGAACTGACCGTAGACGGTCTTCGTTCGGCCCGGCGCGTTGGAAATCTTCACGTCGTGCAAGAGCTCGGTTTCGAACCAGAGCAGCAAGCCGTGTGCCGTGCCTGGGCGTTTCGCTTTGAGTGCGAACGCCTCCCGTACGTTGGCTGACGCTACCGACGGATAGTCGATCGTCGTCCACGCGACCGGAGCGCTCAATAGCTGACTGGATTTGAAACGTACGCCGCTCGGCGCGTTCTCGACGTATTTCGAAGCGGGCGAGAGGTCTAGATCCTCAGGGCTGGACCGCCACGGTAGCAACTGGTTGCGGTAGTGCTCATCGGCTGTGGCCATCGCACAGAACACCCTGTCCCGGCGTGGAATGATCTGCCCGCCGGGCTTGAGGAAGCGTTCGCGTGCGTCGATTACGTCGGGGATATGCGTTGAGCACCAGGGCAGCGCGCCGCGCATGTCTTCGACGATCAGGTCGACCCGCTCGGGCAGCGTCACCTCGCTCGAGCGCTGCTGGATGCAGACGATCCGGTCGGAAAGGCCGTTCTTCGCCACCGTTTCGCGCGCGACTTGCAGCGCATCGGCGGGTTCGATCGCGTAGACGCGCTTCGCCCCATAGCGGCAGGCGAGCAATGCCATGATCCCAGTGCCTGCACCAAGATCGAGCACGATCGAATCCGGGCCGATCGTCGCTGCGAGCGCCTTTTGAAACGCGCGCATGCGCGCTTCATCGTCGATCATGCGACCGAAGTCGGCGACGCTGTACATTGCCTAGGCAGGCGCGAGATTGAGTGCGTCGTAATCGGCCAGAATCGCTTCGCAGGTCGTGTTCAGATCGACCAACGCATCACTGCGCGTGATGCGTCGGATCGGCACCGATGCCGCGAGCTCGGAGAGCAGGACAAAGTCGCGTTTATCCTGCTCGCGCTCCGAGTAGCGCGTCACGTATTTGTTTGCGATCAACGCGAGCACGGCATCGGTGCCATTGAGTCCAAAATATCGATGCGCTGCGCCGAGTTCTCGATCGGCGAGGACGTAAACGGCGCCGATCGGAAGTGCGGTGCGTTGATACAGGTCTTCGCTCAGCAGGTCGAAGCTGCGCTTGACCCAGGTCGCGGTCCGTTGCGGCAAGGCGTCGGCGTCTCCCCAGAGGTGTTGCACAGAATCAGGCCAAAGGCCAATCCTTGGAATTGCGGGCAGCGCCAGCACCCGCCCATCGCGTCGTTCAAGCGCCAGGATGTCGTCCGTGATCACCGGATATCGCATGCGAGCGAAGGCTGCCGCGAGTGTCGACTTTCCGGCTTCGGCGGCGCCGACGAACGCGAGTGCGCGACCTTGATATGCGATCGTGCCCGCGTGCAGACAGGTCGTGCCACGCAGGTAAAGCAAGAGACCCGAAATGGGTCCGAGAACGCAGCTTGCAATGTCTTCGCGCGAGTACCCCGGTACCGGCCAGGCGCGCACCTCGGAGCCGTCGCTCTTGATATCGAATATGGGTCCTTCCCGATAGCGAATCCGCAGCCACTCGCCTTGCAATTGGTCGGCGATCGTGAATTCTGCGCCGCGAAAACGGATATGCCACGCCTCATCGTGAAGATCACTGGCGGGAGATGTTGAGACCGTTACGTGCGTGCCGCTGTTCGGGCCGAGGAATCCAGGGATGCAATTTGCCAGAAAAGGATCGAACCGAAACTCCAGCCCGAAGAACGTATGACGAGAAAAAGAAGGCTGTATCGCCAAAACCCGCTGATTGCTTCCGACTGAGACACGTCTCGCCAGTTTAGAGACCCGTGAAATTCTTCAGGTTCTTATTCATGCCACCGTCAGAATTCCCTGTTTTGCCAACCGCCCACGTCACTGCCGTGAGATCCCCATAGCGACGGAGCATTGGCGAAACATAGTGCTTTCTGGCGCCGACGGCCATGCTGTCGTTGGTGCCCAGTTCAGGGCTGGTAATTCCTTCGCGATTCAAAATTGGAGGCATGCTTGTCGCTTATGTGGACTTGCCGCCGCTCGGCGCGGAAGGTGGTCCATCAAATAATCATACGCGCGACGTGAAGGGTTCGCGCGAAAAATCCGAGCGATAGCTAAAGGCCAGTCTTTCTCATCATCATGGCCATTCAACCATCCATCTTGCCCGACGTTCCAATGGCATTGGTGAGGAATGCGACGTCGCCGAACCGTTCCAGCCGAGGCGGTTCATAGTGCTTCTTGGCAGGGTTTCGCTTCGGCGTCGTTTGGTCGTGCATCGTGGCTCATTGTATCGTTGCGTCCTTTATCGAGCCAAGCGAAAAGAGAAATCGCCTGCGCACGCGAATCGAGCGGCTGATCGGTGCGAACCGCCCCCGTCGAATCGAAAAGCGCCCCCGAAACGACGTAATCCGATTGCAGCGCGCGAGCACGTACTCCGCTTGGAAGCTGAATGGACCTTCGCCGGAAGACGACCTCGGCCGGGTCACCCGACAGCGGCGTCTTCGCACGGTCAATGATCTTTTCCGGGAGCATCTCTCGCGCTGCGTCGAGAAACAGGCGCTTGTTGGAGCACCAGGGGATCGCCGGAACGCGCGCGAGCCAGGCGATGACGCGCAGGTCCATCAACGGGTGGGCGGTCTCGAGCGGGAACCCCAGCCACCCGGCGTCGTCGCCGTCGAACACGCCGGCCCAGGGCACGCGCTCCAGATAGCGCTGCCGCGAACCCGCGTAATACGCGCGCGCCTGCACATATCGAAATTCGGCCCAACGTTCAGCGAGACCCGCGCGTCGCGCGAAATCCGGCGCAAGCCAATCTGGCAGGGCGGCGGGAACAAGGCGACGCATGCGAACGAGCGCAGTGCGCGCGCCGATCGGCGGCGGGCCCTTTTCGTTTCGCACGTACCAGGACAAATCACGAAAAAGCCGTGCCCATCTTCCAGACCGAATGAGCCGGCGCCAGTGACCAGGCAGCCAGGCGCGCAGCGGCTCATCGCCTTCCCACCCAGTGAGAACAAGGGGCGCGACCCGGGCGACCTCGGCCATGCTCCGGATGTAGTCACCCCAACTGGGGTCGTCAGGCGGCTCCGGGGGTCGCCGATGGCCGGGCGATGCCCAGTCAAATAGTACAAAGTCATCGCCACTCTGCAGATGCAACTCGAGCCCCAGATGCTCCGCCGCGGCGCGCGCATAGACCTCCTCATCATCGGCGATGAGTTCCCGGAACACCGTCGTGAACGGGGTGATTGTCCAGGGCTTGTCCCGCTCGCGCATGGCCTTGACGGCGGATGCTGTGACGAGCGTCGAGTCGAGTCCGCCGCTCATGAAGACCGCGACATTTCGCGTTCGCAGGCGATCGCGCGTCGCATTCAACAATCTGAGCTTGAATTCCTCGACGAACGCCGCGGGATCGGAGTCATCGAGCTCGTCCTCCTCGACCATTTCCCAGTAGCGGCGCACCTCGACACGGTCGCGCGACGCGATCAAGCGGTGCGCACGTGGAATCCGCCGAATATCTGAATAGATCGTTCGATCGAGATCAACGTAGTAGCCGAAAAGGAGGAAATCGCCGACCGCGGTGTCGTCGAGCTTCTCGGAAACCGATGCGAGCAGCCGCACACAATCGAGCGTGTTGGAGAACGCCAGCGTTGCACCGACGCGTGCGTAATAGAACGGTCGGATCCCGAAGTGATCGACCGCGCAGAAGAGGCGCTGCTCACGTGAATCCCATATCGCGAAGGTGAAATCGCCGATGACGTGCTCTAGACAACGTTCACCCCAAACCTGATACGCGTGCAGCAGCAACTCGGCGTCTGACGACCCGCTCGGCACCTCGCGCCCGCGCCCGCGCAGCGCGGCGATCAGCTCGGCCTGCGCATCGATACGCGCATGCGCGGTGATCCAAACCTTGCCCTCCAGGGTCGCGGGCTGCGGTGCCGGCGCATCGTCATCGGAAAGTTTGGACAGCGTGTGAACGAAGCCGGTGCTCCCTTTGCTCCAGACCCGGCGCCCGTGCGGGCCGCGGAAGGCTTGGAAGTCGGCCATCTTTTCCAGCAGCGCTCGATCGACGGGGCCGCCGTCGAGCCGGACGATGCCGGCGATCCCGCTCACGCGTCAGGCGGGAAAGGCGGAGAGCAGGGTGTAGCGCGCGAGGTCCGGTTCGTCGAACACGGGCACTCCCTCGTGCAGGACCCAGGCATGCGCCGCGAGCGCGCTGTCGGATTCCTTCGCCACGCCGATGCACAGCCGCGCGGGCAGGCCTGCGCGTGCCATCAGGGCGTGGAGCGCGAGCGCACGCGGAAGGCAGCGGGTGCCCGGTACGCGCCGTGCGACGGCGAGCACCGCCCAGCGCAGTTCATCGCGGGTCGCGCCCGTGAGGCTTTGGTGCCGAATGTTCGAGGTGAATCGCTGCAGTCTCGGCAGCGATAAGAGCGCGAGACCGATTTTGGAGAGGACGACCCAGGCAAGTGCGGCGTGCAGCAGGCGTTTCTGGTGCAAAGGCAGGCGACAGTACCTAACTGAGGTCCACATGTTCGATCAACCCGGCGTCTCGCAACTCGCCGAGCACACGCAGCAGATCTTTTTCCGCGGTATCCACATCAACCTCGAACTCCTCGACGAGTGCTGCGTGCATTTCGTTCACGCGAACCGGTTCTTGCATCAGGTTCCAAAGGAACGCGCCAGTGTTATTCAACCCGAAATACACGCCCTGGTCGAGTTCGAGGATCGCGACTTCGTCACCCAGGCGGCTTGACACCTGGCTATCGACGGCACGGACAACGCTGTCTGGGTGAAGGGGCAGGGATCGCGCCATGGGGTCTCTCCTCTGATTCTCCGGGGCGGCGGGCGACGGGGGTCAATGAGAGCGCACATACTGCACGCGCACAATGCGTAAACACCTATGAATATGGGAAAATTTCACGCTTCCGACGACTTTTTATATGCGCCTAGTACTTTTGGGTGGTGGCACGATCGCGCGCTTGGTGCTCGAGCATCTGCAGCGCGGCGAACTCGACGGCGTCGAGGTCGTGGCCGTGGTCGGGCGCAGTGCCACCTCACGCGGGGCTGCACTCGGACGCGAATTCCAGGTGTCGTTCGTCGTCGGCCTGGAGGCGGCGCTTGAGCAAAGGCCTGATGTTGTCCTCGAAGCGGCGTCGCACGAAGCGGTGCAGGCGCATCTCGTACCGATGCTCGAGGCCGGGCTTGGGGTGATCGTGTTGTCGGCGGGCGCGCTGTGCGATGACGGGCTCAGGGCCAGGGCGGAATCGGCGGCCGCGCAGGGCGGCGGATTGCTCTACGTGCCCTCGGGCGGGATCGGCGGGCTGGATGCGCTCAAAGCCGCATGCGCTGCCGGGGTGGACGAGGTGAACGCGGTGACGATCCGAGTGGCCAAGCCACCCGCGGCATGGAAGGGAATCCCCTTCGTCAGCGCGCTGGGGGTGGATCTCGACGGTTTGGGGGGCCCGAAGGTCCTGTTTTCAGGGCCTGCACGCGAAGGAGTTCCTCACTTTCCACAGAATGTAAACATCGCTGCCGTGCTCTCCCTGGCGGGGATCGGTTTCGACCGAACGAAGCTGGAAGTCGTTGCCGATCCGGGGCTTATCCGCAACACCCACACGATCAGCGTGAGTGGACGGACAGGGCGTTTTCAGGTCGTGCTGGAGAATGTTCCTTCGCCTGAAAACCCGAAGACGGCTTGGCTCGCCTGTTACTCGGCGCTCGCCGCCGTGAAAGCGCTACACCTGCGAGGGGTGCGCTACGGCACCTAGCAGACGGTCCCGGGCACCAAAATTGCTTGACTAAGCGACGGAAAACTTAGAAAATTTCGGGTTCTGCCGGAGGGGTGCCCGAGCGGCTAAAGGGGGCAGACTGTAAATCTGTTGGCCTCGCGCCTACGTTGGTTCGAATCCAACCCCCTCCACCACCCGTTACGCATAGTGCGTGCGGGCGGCGGGGGATCGGGCGAAGCGGGGCGCGCAGGTGATAGGGGACTCAGGCGGGTGTAGCTCAATGGTAGAGCAGAAGCCTTCCAAGCTTATGACGAGGGTTCGATTCCCTTCACCCGCTCCACGACACGGGGCATGGCGCGCGGGGCGCACAACGTGCCCGGGCGGAGTTGGCGAAACCGGCAAAGCAATGCATCGACCAAAGCAATGCATCGACATCAGTGAATTTCGCCCATGTAGCTCAGTGGTAGAGCACTCCCTTGGTAAGGGAGAGGTCATGCGTTCAATCCGCGTCATGGGCACCAGGTTGGCAGTCTGACGGGATGCGCAAGGGGTCGCAGCTTAGCCCCGGCTGATTCCGCACAGGCAACGGTAGACATATCAACGAGGCAGCGTCGAAATGGCAAAGAGCAAATTTGAGCGTACGAAGCCGCACGTGAACGTGGGGACGATTGGGCACGTGGACCATGGCAAGACGACGCTGACGGCGGCGATCACGCACATCATGGCGAAGAAGTTTGGTGGCGAGGCGAGGAGCTACGCCCAGATTGACTCGGCGCCGGAAGAAAAAGCGCGCGGGATCACGATCAACACCGCGCACGTGGAATACGAGACCGAGAAGCGCCACTACGCGCACGTCGACTGTCCGGGGCACGCGGACTACGTGAAGAACATGATCACGGGCGCGGCGCAGATGGACGGGGCGATCTTGGTGGTTTCGGCCGCCGATGGGCCGATGCCGCAAACGCGCGAGCACATCTTGCTTGCGCGCCAGGTGGGGGTTCCGTTCATCGTGGCCTACCTGAACAAGGCCGACCAGGTTGACGACAAGGAGTTGCTGGAGTTGGTGGAAATCGAGGTGCGCGAGCTGCTCTCGAAGTACGACTTTCCCGGGGACGACACGCCGGTGGTGATCGGCTCGGCGCTCAAGGCGCTCGAGGGCGATCAGAGCGAGATGGGCGAGCCCTCGATCTTCAAGCTGGCCGATGCGCTGGATACGTACATTCCGACCCCGGAGCGGGCGATCGACAGGCCGTTTCTGATGCCGGTGGAGGACGTGTTCTCGATCTCGGGGCGCGGCACGGTGGTCACGGGGCGGGTGGATCGGGGCGTGGTCAAGGTGGGCGACGAGATTGAGATCGTGGGGCTGAAGGCGACGGTGAAGACCGTGTGCACGGGCGTGGAGATGTTCAGGAAGCTCCTGGACCAGGGTCAGGCGGGCGACAACGTAGGGGTGCTGCTACGGGGCACCAAGCGCGAGGAGGTCGAGCGCGGCCAGGTGTTGGCCAAACCGGGCTCGATCACGCCGCACACGAAGTTCTCGGCCGAGGTGTACGTGCTCTCGAAGGAAGAGGGGGGGCGGCACACGCCGTTCTTCAACGGCTACCGGCCGCAGTTTTATTTCAGGACGACGGACGTGACGGGCTCGGTCGAGCTGCCCGCGGGCACCGAGATGGTGATGCCGGGGGACAACATTGCGATGTCGGTGGCGCTGATCGCGCCGATCGCGATGGAAGAGGGGCTGCGCTTTGCGATTCGCGAGGGCGGGCGCACGGTGGGCGCCGGCGTCGTCGCCAAGGTCATCGAGTAACGGCGGACGACGATTGGTGCTTACGACTGGTATCCGCAGGGGCATAGCTCAATTGGTAGAGCGTCGGTCTCCAAAACCGAAGGCTGGGGGTTCGAGACCCTCTGCCCCTGCCAATGACTGAACATGCGATGGTCGACAAGCTCAAGCTGACATTCGCGCTTGCGCTCGTGGTGGCGGGCCTGTGGGGCTATTACCAGCTCGCCGACGCCGCGATCGTGATTCGCGTACTGACGGTCGCCGGCGGCGTGGTCGCCGGCTTCGTAGTGAGTACCTTCACCGCCCCCGGGCAGCGCGCCCTGAATTTCGCGCGTGAGTCGCTGGTCGAGGTCAGAAAAGTGGTCTGGCCGACGCGCAAGGAAACGATACAAACCACGGCCATGGTGTTCGCGTTCGTCATTGCGATGGCGGTGTTTCTTTGGTTGACCGACAAGTCCCTGGAATGGGTGCTGTATGACCTCGTTCTGGGTTGGAAGAAGAACTAAGTGGCCCGGATCGAGCAAAACGACATGAGCAAGCGCTGGTACGTGGTGCACGCCTATTCCGGCTTCGAGAAGTCGGTGCAACGCACGCTCGAGGAGCGCATCGCGCGCGCGGGCATGCAAGACAAGTTCGGCCGGATTCTGGTGCCGGTCGAAGAGGTCGTCGAGATGAAGAGCGGCCAGAAGCACATGTCGGAGCGCAAGTTTTTCCCCGGCTATGTGCTCGTCGAGATGGAGATGGACGACGACAGCTGGCACCTGGTGAAGAACACCAACAAGGTGACCGGATTCATCGGCGGCAGTGCGCACAAGCCGACACCGATTACGCAGAAAGAAGTCGACAAGATCATGGACCAGATGCGCGAGGGCGTCGAGAAGCCCAAGCACAAGATCCTGTTCGAGAACGGCGAGATGGTTCGGGTCAAGGACGGTCCGTTCACCGACTTCCAGGGCACGGTCGAGGACGTGAACTACGACAAGAGCCGGATACGCGTGGCGGTCACGATTTTCGGGCGTTCGACGCCCGTCGAGCTGGAGTTCAGTCAGGTCGAGAAGTCTTAACAAGGGGTCAGACCCCCTTTTAACGACGGGGAGGGCGCTGCGGCGTCCGTTTGAACCCGACAGGAGAGTCGCATGGCAAAGAAAATCGTTGGTTACGTCAAGCTGCAGGTCCCGGCGGGCAAAGCGAACCCCTCGCCACCCGTGGGGCCGGCGCTCGGACAGCGTGGCCTCAACATCATGGAGTTCTGCAAGGCGTTCAACGCGCAGACCCAGAAGGTGGAGCCCGGCCTGCCGCTGCCCGTGGTGATCACGGCCTACGCAGACAAGAGCTTCAGCTTCATCATCAAGACGCCGCCGACCGCGATACTGATCAAGAAGGCCGCGGGCCTGGAGTCCGGCAGCGCACGACCGCACACCGACAAGGTGGGCAAGATCACGCGCAAGCAGGCCGAGGAGATCGCGCGCGTGAAGATGCCGGACCTCACCGCGGCCGACATGGACGCTGCAGTGCGCACCGTTGCGGGCAGCGCCCGTTCGATCGGCGTCATCGTGGAGGGCCTGTAAATGACGACGCTCTCGAAGCGCAGGAAGGCGCTGGTGGAAAAGGTCGACCGTGACAAGACCTATGCGGCGACCGAGGCATTGGCGCTGGTGAAAGACGTTGCGACGGCGAAATTCGACGAATCGGTGGACGCCTCGATCAACCTCGGCATCGATCCGAAGAAATCGGACCAGGCGGTGCGCGGTTCGGTGGTGCTCCCCGCGGGCATTGGCAAGACGGTGCGCGTTGCGGTATTCGCGCAGGGTGACAAAGCGGAGGCGGCAAAGGCGGCCGGCGCCGACATCGTTGGCATGGAGGATCTCGCCGAACGCGTCAAGGCCGGCAACATCGATTTCGATGTCGTGATCGCGGCGCCCGACGCGATGCGCGTCGTCGGCCAACTCGGCCAGATCCTCGGGCCGCGGGGCTTGATGCCGAACCCAAAGGTGGGAACGGTGTCGCCCGACGTGGCAGCTGCGGTGACGAACGCGAAAGCAGGCCAGGTGCAGTTTCGCGCGGACAAGGCGGGCATCGTGCAGTGCACGATCGGCCGCGCATCGTTCAGCGCTGACCAGCTGCGCGAGAACCTGGCGGCGCTGGTCGACGCGCTCAACCGCGCGAAGCCCGCAGGCGCGAAGGGCGTGTACATGCGCAAGCTGTCGGTGTCGAGCACGATGGGGCTCGGCGTGAAGGTGGACCCTGCTTCGCTATCGACGCAGACGCAGGGGTGAGGGAAAACGAGCTTTGGGCCGCTGCGTGGTGCCTGCGGCGCGCGATTGGTGTTTCGCGCGCCGGCTGTGCCCCGCGGCTGCCGTCAAAGACCGTAGGGGCGGTCATGGCGCGTGCGCCGTGGCCGCTTAATCGACTGCAGTCGTCGGTCGCCCTACGCAGATGGCGTACCCGAAGGGGGTGCGTGGCCATGGTGGTCCGGCCCGCACACCCGAGCAGGTTCCGCAAGGGTCCTGACGCAAGGTCGCCGAAGGGGCGGGTCCGCAAGGATTCGCGTGTGACTAACCATGCAGCCACGGGTGGAATGCCCATGGAGGTAGACCTTGAGTCTTAATCAGGAGCAAAAGAGAGCGGTCGTCGCCGACGTCGCAACGCAACTCGCGAGCGCCCAGGCACTGATCGTCGCGGATTATCGCGGCGTCAACGTCGAAGCGGTCACCGGCCTGCGTGCCAAGGCGCGTCAATCGGGTCTCACGCTGCGCGTGCTGAGGAACACGCTCGCGCGGCGTGCGGTTGCGGGCACGCCATTCGAGAAACTGGCCGACCAACTGGTCGGCCCGCTGCTCTACGGCATCGCCGCAGATCCGGTCGCCGGCGCCAAGGTGCTCGCCGAGTTCGCCAAGGAAAACGAGTCGTTCGTCATCAAGGCGGGTGTGATGGCGGACAACTTGATGTCCGGTGCGGATGTCAGGGCGCTGGCATTGCTGCCGAGCCGCGATGAACTTATGGCGATGCTCGTCGGCACGCTGCAGGCGCCGATCGTGAAGCTGGTGCGTACCATGAACGAGGTGCCGGCCGGATTCGTACGCACGCTCGCGGCATTGCGCGACCAGAGGGAGAACGCCGCAGCCTGAGCGCAGTTCGCATTTTGGAACGCGCCGGCAGGACGCAGTGATCAGGAAATCGGAATACCAGGAACCCTCGGAACCTAACAAATCAGGATTGGAGTCAACGATGGAACGAACGCAGATTCTTGAAGCCATTTCAAACTTGAGCGTCCTCGAGCTGTCTCAGCTCATCAAGGACATGGAAGAGAAATTCGGCGTGTCTGCCGCGGCCGCGGTTGCCGTTGCGGCGCCGGCGGGTGCCGCCGCACCCGCAGCCGAGGAGCAGACCGAGTTCACGGTCATGCTCACGGCGGTAGGCGAAAACAAGGTGAACGTGATCAAGGCGGTACGCGAGTTGACCAGCCTCGGCTTGAAGGAAGCCAAGGATCTCGTCGACGGTGCGCCGAAGGCGGTGAAGGAAGGCGTGACGAAGGCGGAAGCCGACGCCATGACCAAGAAACTCACCGACGCGGGTGCGAAAGTCGAGATCAAGTAAGCGAGCCTGAGTCAGGCGATGACGCAACTCAATTAACACGTGACCGAGGTCGGACGAGGGCGCGCGCGGCGCGCACCCGTCCGCACCGAGGCCAGTGCCAAGACGCTCTGCCGAACGCGGCCTGGCGCCTTGGCTTTGACCTTGGGCCTGCCGCAGGTGCGGCAGCGTCCTTCGACCGGGAGCATCCATGACGTATTCCCTTACTGAGCGCAAACGTGTCCGCAAGAGCTTCGCAAAGCGCGCGGCCGTGCTGAACGTACCGTTTCTGATCGCAACGCAGCTCGAATCGTTCACCGCGTTCTTGCAGGCGCATGTTGCGCCCGAGCATCGCAAGAACCAGGGCTTGCAGGCGGCGTTTACCTCGATCTTCCCGATCGTCAGCCATTCCGGAAACGCGCGGCTCGAGTTCGTTTCCTTTTCGCTCGGCGAGCCGCCGTTCGACGTGCGCGAGTGCCAGCAACGCGGTCTGACCTACGCCAGCCCGCTGCGCGCCAAGGTGCGTCTGGTAATCCTCGACAAGGAGGCGCCAAAGCCCACGACGAAGGAAGTGAAGGAGCAGGAGGTGTACATGGGCGAGATTCCGCTCATGACCACGACCGGCTCGTTCATCATCAACGGCACCGAGCGCGTCATCGTCAGCCAGCTGCACCGTTCGCCGGGGGCGTTCTTCGAGCACGACCGCGGCAAAACGCATTCGAGCGGCAAGCTCCTGTTCTCGGCGCGCGTCATTCCCTACCGCGGCTCCTGGCTTGATTTCGAGTTCGACCCGAAGGACATCGTGTTTTTCCGCGTTGACCGTCGACGCAAGATGCCGGTCACGATCATCCTGAAAGCGCTCGGCTATACGCCCGAGCGCATCCTCGCCGAGTTCTTCGCACTAGACAGCTTTCACATCGGGGCGAAAAGCGTGCGCATCGAGGTCGTGCTCGAGCGCATGCGCGGCGAAGTGGCGCGCTTCGACATCACCGACAAGGCAGGCAAGGTGATTGTGGCGAAGGACAAGCGCATCACGGTCAAGCACATCCGTGACATGGAGGCGGCCGGCATCAAGCGCATCGAGGCGCCCGACGACTTCATCATTGGCCGCACGCTCGCGCACAACGTGATCAATGCCGAGACCGGCGAGGTGATCGCGAACGCGAATGACGAGATGACCGAGACCCTGCTTGCCCAGCTGCGCGAGGCGAAGATCGAGGCGGTGCGCACGCTGTTCATCAACGACCTCGATCAGGGCGGGTACATCTCGCACACCCTGCGCGCCGACGAAACGGCGGACATGAGCGCGGCGCGTGTGGCGATCTATCGCATGATGCGCCCGGGCGAGCCACCGACGGAGGACGCGGTCGAGTCGCTGTTCAACGGCCTGTTCTTCGCCGAGGAGCGCTACGACCTTTCGGCAGTCGGGCGGATGAAGTTCAATCGTCGCATCGGCGTGCCGAACGAGACCAGCTGGCAGATCCGGCTGCGAAGCGTCGCGCTTTCCCGCGAGACCGAGGCCGAGGTGCGCGAGTACTTCGGCAACAAGCCCGAGCTGTCGCTCGGCAAGGTGGGCCTGGAAGGCGTTGCCAACGAGGCAGAGGCGCAGGCGGTCATCGAGCGCATGTACCAGGACCTCAAGTCGAAGGGCATCGACCGTTCGAAGCTCGAAGCGACGCTCGAGCAGCGCGTCACGCTCAGTCCGAAAGACATCGTCGAAGTGATCCGCATCCTGGTCGAACTGAGGAACGGCCGTGGCGAGGTGGACGACATCGACCATCTTGGCAACCGGCGCGTGCGTTCGGTCGGCGAGCTTGCCGAGAACCAGTTCCGGGCGGGCTTGGTGCGGGTCGAGCGCGCGGTGCGCGAGCGGCTCACCCAGGCCGAGTCGGACAATCTGATGCCGCACGACCTGATCAACGCGAAGCCGATCTCGGCGGCGATCAAGGAGTTCTTCGGCTCGTCGCAGCTCTCGCAGTTCATGGACCAGACGAATCCGCTCTCCGAGATCACCCACAAGCGCCGCGTGTCGGCGCTTGGACCCGGCGGACTGACGCGCGAGCGCGCCGGCTTCGAGGTGCGCGACGTGCATCCCACGCACTACGGACGCGTATGCCCGATCGAGACGCCGGAAGGCCCGAACATCGGCTTGATCAATTCGCTCGCGCTCTATGCGCGGACCAACCGCTACGGCTTTCTGGAAACGCCGTACCGCAAGGTGAAGGATGGCCGGGTTACCGACACCATCGACTATCTGTCGGCGATCGACGAAGGCCACTATGTGATCGCGCAGGCCAACGCGGCGATGGACAAGACGGGGCGCCTGACCGACACGCTGGTTTCGTGTCGCTACGTGAGTGAGTTCGAGCTGAAGTCGCCCGAAGAGGTGCAGTACATGGACGTGGCGCCGTCGCAGATCGTTTCGGTCGCCGCGTCGCTCATCCCCTTTCTTGAGCACGACGATGCGAACCGCGCCCTGATGGGCTCGAACATGCAGCGTCAGGCCGTGCCCTGCCTGCGTCCGGAGAAACCGCTCGTCGGCACCGGCCTCGAGCGTACCGCGGCGGTCGACTCGGGGATCTGCGTGATCGCGCTGCGCGGTGGTGTGGTGGACTACGTTGACGCAACCCGGATCGTGGTCCGCGTGAACGACGACGAGACGGTCGCGGGCGATGTGGGTGTGGACATCTATCCGATGAGCAAGTACACGCGCTCCAACCAGAACACGAACATTAACCAGCGCCCGGTCGTGCGCCAGAGCGAGCGCATTGCGAAGGGCGACGTGATCGCCGACGGCAGCTCGACCGACCTGGGCGAGCTCGCGCTCGGCCAGAATATGCTGGTCGCGTTCATGCCGTGGAACGGCTACAACTTCGAGGACTCGATCCTGATCTCGGAGCGGGTCGTGGCCGAGGATCGCTTCACGTCGATTCACATCGAGGAGCTGACGGTCGTTGCACGCGACACAAAGCTTGGATCCGAGGAAATCACGCGCGATATTTCGAATCTGTCGGAAGGTCAGCTTTCGCGGCTGGACGATTCGGGCATCGTGTACATCGGTGCCGAGGTCGAAGCAGGCGACGTGCTGGTTGGCAAGGTGACGCCGAAAGGCGAAACCCAGCTTACGCCGGAAGAAAAGCTCCTGCGCGCGATTTTCGGCGAGAAAGCCTCCGACGTGAAGGACACGTCGCTGCGCGTGCCCTCGGGCATCAGCGGCACGGTGATCGATGTCCAGGTGTTCACGCGCGAAGGCATCGAGCGCGATGCGCGCAGCGAGTCGATCATTGCGGATGAGCTCAAGCGCTACAAAACCGACCTCGCAGACCAGATGCGGATCGTCGAGGCCGATACGTTCGAGCGGCTCGAGCGCTTGCTGACTGGCAAGACGGCGAATGGCGGGCCGAAGCGTCTGGCGAAGGGCAGCAAGATCTTGAAGAGCTACCTCGAGTCGATCGAGCGCTACGACTGGTTCGACATCCGGCTCGCGAACGAGGAGGCCGCTGCGCAACTCGAAGGCCTGAAGGACTCGCTTGCACAGAAGCGCCGGGAGTTCGACGCCATGTTCGATGCGAAGAAAAAGAAGCTCACCCAGGGTGACGAGCTGCCGCCGGGCGTGCTGAAGATGACGAAAGTCTACGTCGCGGTGAAGCGGCGCTTGCAGCCGGGCGACAAAATGGCGGGGCGTCACGGTAACAAGGGCGTGATCTCGAAGATCGTGCCGGTCGAGGACATGCCGCACATGGCCGATGGCACGCCGGTCGACGTCGTGCTCAATCCGCTTGGGGTGCCTTCGCGCATGAACGTGGGGCAGATCCTCGAGACGCACCTTGGCTGGGCGGCAAAGAGCCTTGGCCACCAGGTCGGGGCCATGCTGCAGGCGCAGGCCAAGGTGGCAGAGCTGCGCAAGTTTCTCGAGCGCATCTACAACATGAGCGGGCACGAGGAGAACTTTTCGGACCTCTCCGACGAGGCGGTGCTCGAGCTTGCATCCAACCTGCGCGCGGGCATCCCGTTCGCGACGCCGGTGTTTGACGGGGCGTCGGAAGCAGATATCAATGCGACGCTCGAGCTCGCCGGGCTGCCGATCTCCGGGCAGGTGAGGTTGTACGACGGACGAACGGGCGAGGCCTTCGACCGGGACGTTACGGTCGGCTACATGCACGTGCTGAAGTTGCACCACCTCGTCGACGACAAGATGCACGCGCGCTCGACAGGTCCCTACAGCCTGGTCACGCAACAGCCGCTTGGCGGCAAGGCGCAGTTTGGTGGCCAACGCTTCGGGGAGATGGAGGTTTGGGCGCTGGAGGCTTACGGCGCGGCCTACACGCTGCAGGAGATGTTGACCGTGAAGTCGGACGACATCGCCGGGCGGACCAAGGTGTACGAAAACATCGTCAAGGGCGATCACAAGATCGAAGCCGGCATGCCGGAGTCGTTCAATGTGCTGGTGAAGGAAATTCGTTCACTCGGCATCGATATTGACCTCGAGCGTCACTGACCTAGGGCGGAGCAGACACCGATGAAAGCACTACTTGAGCTCTTCAAGCAGGTACAGCAGGTCGAGGAATTCGACGCGATCAAGATTGGGCTCGCGTCGCCGGAGAAGATCCGGTCCTGGTCCTACGGCGAGGTGAAGAAGCCGGAGACGATCAACTATCGGACCTTCAAGCCGGAGCGCGACGGCCTGTTCTGCGCCCGCATCTTCGGGCCAATCAAAGACTACGAGTGCGTGTGCGGCAAATACAAGCGGCTCAAGCATCGCGGCGTGATCTGCGAGAAATGCGGCGTCGAGGTGACGCTTGCCAAGGTGCGCCGTGAGCGCATGGGCCATATCGAGCTCGCAAGCCCGGTGGCGCACATCTGGTTCCTGAAGTCGCTCCCGAGCCGGCTCGGTCTCGTACTCGACATGACGTTGCGCGACATCGAGCGCGTGCTCTATTTCGAGGCCTACGTCGTCACCGACCCGGGGATGACGCCGCTCAAGCGTGCGCAGCTCCTCACCGAGGACGACTACCTCTCGAAAGTCGAGGAATTCGGCGACGACTTCTCGGCGGCGATGGGCGCAGAGGGCGTGCGTGCGCTGTTGCGCTCGCTCGATATCAACCGCGAGATCGAGGGTCTGCGCAAGGATCTCGAGGCGACGTCGTCCGACGCCAAGATCAAGAAGATCGCCAAGCGCCTGAAGGTGCTCGAGGGTTTCAAAGCGTCGAACATCAAGCCGGATTGGATGATCATGGAGGTCCTGCCGGTGCTCCCGCCCGAGCTGCGACCGCTCGTGCCGCTGGACGGCGGGCGCTTCGCGACCAGCGACCTGAACGACCTCTACCGGCGCGTGATCAACCGCAACAACCGCCTCAAGCGGCTGCTCGAACTGAAGGCGCCGGAGATCATCGTGCGCAACGAGAAGCGCATGCTTCAGGAGGCGGTCGATTCGCTGCTCGACAACGGCCGTCGCGGCAAGGCGATGACCGGGGCCAACAAGCGCCCGCTCAAGTCGCTCGCCGACATGATCAAGGGCAAGGGTGGCCGCTTCCGGCAGAACCTCCTCGGCAAACGCGTGGACTACTCGGGCCGCTCGGTGATTGTCGTCGGTCCACAGCTGAAGCTGCATCAGTGTGGCCTGCCGAAGAAAATGGCGTTGGAACTGTTCAAGCCCTACATCTTCAACAAACTCGAACTCCTTGGGCTGGCGACCACCATCAAGGCGGCCAAGCGCCTGGTCGAGCAGGAAGTACCGGAAGTCTGGGACATCCTTGAAGAGGTGATCCGCGAGCATCCGGTGATGCTCAACCGCGCACCGACCCTGCACCGCCTCGGCATCCAGGCGTTCGAGCCCGTGCTGATCGAAGGCAAGGCGATCCAGCTCCATCCGCTGGTGTGCGCAGCGTTCAACGCCGACTTTGACGGCGACCAGATGGCGGTGCACGTGCCGCTCTCGCTCGAGGCGCAGATGGAGGCGCGCACCCTGATGCTCGCCTCGAACAACGTTTTGTCGCCCGCGAACGGCGAGCCGATCATCGTGCCTTCGCAGGACATCGTGCTCGGGCTGTACTACGCGACGCGCGAGCGGATCAATGCCAAGGGCGAAGGCATGTCGTTCTCGGGTCTCAAGGAATTGAGCCGGGCGTACGAGGCCCGGCATATCGAGCTGCATGCGAAAGTCTGGGTGCGAATCGTCGAGACCGACATTGCCGAGGACGGTGAACGGACCGAACGGATCAAGCGCTACCGCACGACCGTAGGCCGCGGGCTGCTGTCCGAGATCCTGCCCGCCGGATTGTCGTTCGAGCTGCTCAATCGGGCGCTCAAGAAGAAGGAGATTTCGCGCCTGATCAATATCGCGTTCCGTCGCTGCGGCCTGCGCGAGACGGTAATCTTCGCCGACAAGCTCATGAACGCCGGGTTCGCCCACGCGACGACGGCTGGCATCTCCTTTGGTGCGCACGACATGCGCGTGCCGGAGCAGAAGAACGAGATGATTCGTGTGGCCGAGCTCGAGGTGAAGGAGATCGAGAACCAGTACACCTCGGGCCTCGTGACCCAGGGTGAGCGCTACAACAAGGTGGTCGACATCTGGTCGCGCTGCGGGGATCAGGTCGGCAAGGTCATGCTCGATCAGCTTGGGACCGAGGAAACCACCGACCGGCATGGAAAGAAGGTGCGGGAAGAGGCTTTCAACTCGATCTATATGATGGCGGATTCCGGTGCGCGCGGCTCGGCGGCGCAGATCCGGCAGCTCGCCGGCATGCGCGGCCTGATGGCGAAGCCGGACGGCTCGATCATCGAGACGCCGATCACGGCGAACTTCCGTGAAGGCCTGAACGTCCTGCAGTACTTCATCTCGACGCACGGCGCGCGCAAGGGTCTCGCGGATACCGCGTTAAAGACCGCGAACTCGGGCTATCTGACGCGCCGCCTGGTCGACGTGACGCAGGATCTGGTGGTCACCGAGAACGATTGCGGCACGCAGAACGGCGTCGTCATGCGCGCTCTGATCGAGGGCGGCGAAGTGATCGAGCCGCTGCGTGAGCGCATTCTCGGACGCGTCCTCTCTACCGAGGTGGTCCATCCCGAAACGCAGGACGAGCTGTATCCCGCCACCACGCTCCTCGACGAGGATCACGTCGAGATGATCGAGCGTCTCGGCATTGACGAAGTCAAGGTTCGCACGCCGCTGTTCTGCGACACCCGATGGGGTGTGTGCGCGAGTTGCTATGGCCGTGATCTCGGCCGTGGCATGCTGGTTACAATCGGCGAGGCGATTGGCGTCATTGCTGCACAGTCGATCGGCGAGCCCGGCACGCAGCTCACCATGCGGACCTTCCATATCGGCGGTGCGGCTTCGCGGACCGCGGTGCAGAGCCATGTCGAAGCAAAGTCGAACGGCGTCGTGCGTTTCAACGCGGCAATGCGTTACCTGACCAACGCCAAGGGCGACAAGCTCGTGATCTCGCGTTCGGGCGAACTCGTCGTCACCGATGACGCGGGTCGTGAGCGCGAGCGGCACAAGGTGCCCTACGGCGCGACGTTGCATGCGGCGGACGGCGATGTCTGCAAGGCGGGCAAGGCGCTCGCGAACTGGGATCCGCACCACCGACCGATCATTTCGGAGTACGCAGGCACCGTGCGCCTGGAGGCGGTCGAGGACGGCGTCAGCGTTGCCAAGCAGATTGACGACGTGACGGGTCTTTCGACCGTCGTGGTCATCGATGCCAAGCGGCGCGGAGTGACGGCGGCCAAGGGCCAGCGCCCCTCGGTGATGCTCATCAACGAGGCGGGTGAAGAAGTGAAGATTGCCGGCACCGACCATGCCGTGAACATCAGCTTCCCGGTGGGCGCCGTCATTGCGGTGCGCGACGGCCAGCAGATGGCGGTCGGCGAGGTGCTCGCACGCATTCCGCAGGAGGTCTCGAAGACGCGCGACATCACGGGCGGTCTGCCGCGGGTCGCGGAATTGTTCGAAGCCCGCAGTCCGAAGGACGCTGGCATGCTTGCGGAAGTCACCGGCACGGTCAGCTTCGGCAAGGAGACCAAGGGCAAGCAGCGCCTGGTCATACGCGACGTCGACGGGGTTGAGCACGAGTACCTGATCTCGAAGGACAAGCACGTGCTGGTGCACGACGGGCAGGTGGTGAACAAGGGCGAGCTGATCGTCGACGGCGCGGTGGACGCGCACGACCAACTGCGTTTGCTCGGTGTCGAGGCGCTGGCGCGCTACATCATCGACGAAGTGCAGGACGTCTACCGTCTGCAGGGGGTGAAGATCAACGACAAGCACATCGAGGTGATCGTTCGGCAGATGCTGCGCCGCGTGCAGATCGACGACCCGGGCGAGACGCGTTTCATCCTCGGCGAGCAGGTGGAGCGGGCCGATGTGCTGGTCGAGAACGAGAAGGTGGTGGCCGAGGGCAAGGCGCCGGCGACCTACCTGTACATGCTGCTCGGCATCACCAAGGCCTCACTGTCGACGGATTCGTTCATCTCGGCGGCCTCGTTCCAGGAGACCACGCGGGTGCTGACCGAGGCGGCGATCATGGGTAAGCGCGACGAACTGCGCGGTCTGAAGGAGAACGTTATCGTCGGGCGTCTCATCCCGGCGGGAACGGGCCTCGCATATCACAACATCCGCAAGGCGCAGGCCGCGGAGCCGGTGCTCGACCTGCTGCCGGAGAGCGAGGAGGTGGCGCCGGCCGCGGAAGCGACCGAGGGCGCCGCCGAAGAAGGCTAAGCGCTCGGGTCGGTCGATGCGCGGGAAGGGGGCGGCGCGAGCCGCCCCTTGTGCGCCGTGATAGCGTTCGCGCATGGATACGGGAACCCGCGCAGTGCTGGTACGTGATGCCACCGACGCCGATCTCGGTGCGGTGCAGTCGATCTACGCCCACCATGTCCTCAACGGGCTCGCCAGTTTCGAGGAAATCGCGCCGCCACTCGAAGAAATACGGCGCCGATTCATCGAACTGACCGATCGCGGACTCCCCTACGTCGTCGCCTGCATCGAGTCGGCGGTCGCCGGCTACGGCTACTGCGCGCCCTACCGGGCGCGCCCGGCGTACCGCTACGCGCTCGAGGACTCGGTCTATGCGCATCCCGATTTCCTGCGCCGCGGTGTGGGCCGGGCGGTCCTTGCGGCGCTCATCGCGCGCGCCCGCACGCTTGGCTACCGGCAGCTGGTTGCGGTCATCGGAGACAGCGCGCATTTACCGTCGATTCGTGTGCACGCCGATGCGGGCTTCCTGCGCGTCGGTACGCTGCGCTCGGTCGGCTTCAAGTTCGGCCGCTGGGTCGACACGGTGATCATGCAGCGACCGCTGGGCCCGGGCGACGGCGCGCCGCCCGCTACTTGAGCAGTAGCGCGATACCGCTCGCGATCAGAACCAGCGCCACGACCCGCTCAAAACGTCCCTGGCTCAGGTGGCGATGCAGTCGCTCACCGGCGAGCATCGCGATCGCCATTGTGGGCACCAGGACCATGAGCAGCGCAGCTACGCGAAGGTCGAACAACCCCAGTCCACCGTAGCCTGCGATTCGCACCACCGCGAGCAGCGCCAGCACCGCGGACATCGTGGCCCGAAAAACACCCTTGCCGAGCTTCAGCGCGTCTAGGTAGACCGCATAAAAGGGACCCGCCATACCGCCGAAGATGGTCGCCACAAGCGCGCCGATCGTGCCCGACGCGTAGGCGACGGCGAGGCCCGAGGTGTGCGGCAGGCGAGGAAGCGAAATGAAGGTGGTGAGCGCATAGGCGATGATGAACCCACCAAACACCTTCAGCAGCACGCGCGCGTCGAGCGCGGCAAACAGCGCCAGCCCGATTGCGGCGCCCGCCAGCGTGGGCAGCACCAGGCGCAGAAGCACCGCGCGGTCGATCAGGCGCCGCTCGCGCCAGGTTTGCCCGATGGACGCGAGCACGCCCATCGTGGTCACGAGCGGAATCACGAGGTCGAACGGCAGAACCAGCGCACAGGCCGGGATGACGATGAGCCCAGCGCCGAATCCCGTCGCGCCGCGCAGGGTGTAGCCGGCGAGTACGGCGGCTGCGCACCAGGCCAGCTCCCAGGGCGACGACGGATTAGAAAGGGGCAGACCCGGGGACAACAGGGGTCAGACCCTTGTGGATAAGTCTCGTGGACCGTCGATTCGGAACGGTCTGTCGAGACTTATCCACAAGGGTCTGACCCCATTCCGCCCGGCCCGTCAACCATCACCGATCGTGACGACCACCTTGCCTTTGACCTTGCGCGCTGCCATCAACGCGATCGCTTCCGGGGCGCGCGCGAGCGGAAAACGGTCCGTGACATGGGGCTTGAGCTTGCCCTGCAAGAACCAACCCATCAGTTCGCGTACCGAGGTGGCGAATTCGTCCGGCGTCCTGCGCGTCCATTCGCCCCAGTACACGCCGACGATCGAGCGCTCCATCAGCAAGGCGAGGTTGAGCGGAACCTTCGGAATGTCGCCCGCGGCGAAGCCGATCACGAGAAAGCGTGCACGCCAGGCAGACGACCGCAGCGCGGCCTCGGTATACGCGCCACCCACCGGATCGTAGATGATGTCGACACCCTTGCCGTCGGTAAGCGCCTTGATGCGCTCGCGCAGGTCCTCGCGCGAATAATCGATCGTCTCATCGGCGCCGTGTTCGCGGCACACCGCAAGCTTGTCCTCGCTCGAAGCGCAGGCGATGACGCGCAGCCCGAGAATCTTGCCGATCTCGATCGCCGCAACGCCCACGCCGCCCGCAGCGCCGAGCACGAGCAGCGTCTCGCCGGGTGTCGTCGCGGCGCGGTTACATAACGCGTGGTGCGAGGTGCCGTAGGTGAGGAGGAAGGCCGCACCGGTGACGAAGTCCATCTCGTTCGGCATCGGCACCAGGCGCGAGGCCTGCACCCGGCATTCCTCGGCGAATGCGCCGTAGCTGCTGAACGCGATCACGCGGTCACCCGGTTTCACGTTCGTCACGCCGTCGCCGACCGACTTGATCACGCCTGCCATCTCGCTGCCGGGCGAAAATGGCAGCGTTGGTTTGATCTGATACTTGTTCTGAATCACGAGCACGTCGGGAAAGTTGACGCTCGCCGCCTTGACCGCGACGACGACCTCGCCGGCGCCCGGCGCGGGCGCAGGCAATTCGTCAATGACCAGGGATTCGGGCGGGCCGAACGCTTTGCAGACGACAGCTTTCATGATGCAGGCCTCGAGGCTCGATGCCAAAGAGGGCGGATGATAGCCCGCCTCGATCAAGGCCGCCTGACCCAAGGCGCGCCGTGCCGGCCTAACGGCTGACCTGGCCGCCGTCGATCGTGAGCATGCAGCCGCTCGTATAGGACGAACGCGGGGAGACGAAGAACGCCACCGTCGACGCGACCTCCTCGGGTTTTCCGGGACGGCCGAACGACATTCCCGCAAAGAGCTCCTCGTAGCGCGATGCGTCGCCGAGCTGCGACTGCGCCATTTGCCGATACAGGCCCACCAGACGGTCGGTCGCGATCGGGCCGGGATTGATGCCGAGCACGCGCACGCCGTCGGCGTGCGACGCGCCGCCAAGCGCACGGGTGAACGCGATGAGCGCGGCGTTACCCACGCTGCCCGCGATGTAGGCGGCGTTCATTTTCTCGCCCGCACTACCGACCACATTCACGATCACGCCACGACGCCGGACCTTCATCCTTGCGTACACCTGGCGCGAGAGGTTGATGTAGCCGAACACCTTGAGATCCCAGGCGCGGCGCCAGGTTTCCTCGTCTACCCCCAACAGGTCGCCACCGGGTATGGCGCCGGCGTTGTTGACGAGAATGTCGATTTCGCCCGCCCAGCCGGCGACGTCTTCGGCGGCGCCGCGCTGCGAGAGATCGGCCGCCTTCCACTGGGCGTCGACGCCGTGGCGGCTGCGAATCTCGTCGGCGGCCGCGGTGAGCGCCTCGGCGGTGCGTGACACGATGCGCACGTTGCAGCCTTCGGCCGCGAGGGCGTCGGCGCAGGCGCGGCCGATCCCCTTCGATCCGCCGGTCACCAGCGCGCGTTTTCCTTTGAGTTCCAGATCCATCCGATCAGGGAATCCCTTCGCGTTGTGCCCGGTCCGCTACGGCATCGCCCACGATGCCGTTCGGGCAAGAGCGGGAAATCTTATCTCACTTTGCGCCTTTGATTCCCGGGTACTGCTGCGACAGGGGATTGCGGTATCCTGTTCGGGCAGAGCGTCTTTCACGAGAGGCGGGACATGAGCAATCGCGTTACACGTGGGGTTCTTACGGTACTGTGCTGCGGGTTCGCCCTACTCTGTGCCCCCGAGGCCGGTGCGCAGCGCTACGCGCCCGACGGGTCGGTCATCCCCGACGCGGCAACCTCGCCTGACGACAGTAGCGCGCCGCCCGCAACCTCGCCCGACGATAGCAGTCCGCCGGCCGCGACCTCGCCTGACGACAGCAACCTGCCGCCCGCAACCTCGCCCGACGCCAGCAATCCGCCGCCCGCAACCTCGCCCGACGACAGCAACGCGCCGCCCGCGCTGTCGCCGGACGCGGCGCCGGCGGACCCTGCCCGCCCGCCCGATTGACCCTCTGAGGAAGACGGATTCGCGGCGCGCGCCGCACGTCGCGGTAGCCCGCGACCGATGGAGTCATACAACATGTCCTACGCGACTACCGACGACGGCGTAAAGCTGTACACCGAGGAGACCGGCAGTGGCACGCCGATCGTGTTCGTGCACGAATTCGCCGGCGACTGTCGCAGCTGGGAGCCTCAGGTGCGGCACTTTTCGCGCCGCTACCGCTGCATCACCTACAACGCGCGCGGTTACCCACCCTCGGACGTACTCGAGGACGCCGGTCGCTACTCGCAGGCGCGCGCGCGCGACGACATTCGCTGTGTGCTGGACGCGGCCGGCATCGAGTGCGCCCACATCGTCGGGCTGTCGATGGGGGCGTTTGCGACGCTGCACTTCGGTTTCACCGACGCCAAGCGGGCGCTTTCGCTCACGATCGCGGGCGGTGCCTACGGCGCCCACCCGGCGCATTACCGCGACTTCCAGAAGGCCAGCGAAGCCAATGCCGCGCTGATCCTGGAAAAGGGAATGGCGCATTTCGCGGCGACCTACGGGCACGGCGCGACCCGCGTGCAGCTGCAGAACAAGGATCCGCGCGGGTTCACCGAATACATCCAGCAGTTTTCGGAGCACTCGGCGCTCGGCTCGGCGAACACGATGCGCGGCTACCAAGGGAAGCGCCCTTCGCTCTACGATCTCACCGCCGAGATGCAGTCGATCGACGTGCCCACGCTCATCATGCTCGGCGACGAGGAGGAGCCGGCGCTCGAGGCCAACCTGCTCATGAAGCGCTGCATCCGCACTGCGGGCCTTGCGGTGCTGCCGAACAGTGGCCATGGCATCAATCTGGAAGAGCCGGCGCTGTTCAATTCCCTGCTCGAGAGTTTCTTTCACCAGGTCGAGGCGGGACGCTGGATGGCGCGCGATCCGCGCGCGGCGCCGTCCTCGATCTGGGGGCTGGCCGGCAAGCCGAAAGGAGCGAAATGAAGCTCGACAAGCTGAAGATCCGCGGCCTGCGCGCGCGCGCAGTCGCGGTGCCCATGAAGCGGCGGCTGACGACCGCGACCGGCGCGGTGACGATCGCACCGCTCCTGCTGCTCGACCTTGAAACCGACGGCGGGATCACCGGAAGGGCGTACCTGTTCGGCATCGGCCAGAATCATCTCAAGCCGATCGCGGCGCTGGTCGAGGCGATGGCTGCCTTGATCAAGGGAGATGCGCTCGCGCCGTTCGAGATCGAACAAAAGTTGCGCGCGAAGTACACCCTCCTCGGAGTACACAACATCGTACTTTTTGCCTTGTCGGGGATCGACATGGCAGCCTGGGATGCGCTCGGCCAGGCGCTCGGTCAGCCGGTGGTGCGGTTGCTCGGCGGTACGCCGCGCCCGGTGCCCGCGTACAACTCGAAGGGCCTCGGGATCCAGCCGTTGAAGCCGTTGCTGAAGGAAGCCGAGGCCCTGGTCGCCGAAGGCTTCTCGGCGGTAAAGCTGCGCCTCGGGCGCGCCGCGGCGAAGGACGACATCGAAGCGCTGCGCGCGGTGAAAAAGGCGATCGGACCGAAGGTCACGTTGATGACCGACTTCAACCAGGGGCTGAGCGTCGCCGAGGCGGTGAAGCGTGGACGCATGATCGACGACGAAGGCGGCGTTTTTTGGATCGAAGAGCCGATCCGGGCGGACGATTTCGCCGGCAACGCGAAGGTGGCGCGCGAAGTCGCGACGCCGATTCAGATCGGCGAGAACTTCATGGGACCCGAGCAGATGGCGCAGGCGCTCGCCGCCGGGGCCTGCGATTACGTGATGCCGGACGCGCAGCGGATCGGCGGCGTCACCGGCTGGATGCGCGCCGCAGCACTCGCGCAGGCCGCCGGCGTCGAGATGTCGAGCCACCTGTTTCCGGAGGCGAGTTGCCAGCTGCTCGCGGTGACGCCGACGGGCCACTGGCTCGAATTCGTCGACTGGGCCGACCCGGTGCTCGAAACCCCGGCCGAGTTGAAAAAAGGCCATGTCATCGTGCCCGAGCGGCCCGGCCTTG
This sequence comes from uncultured beta proteobacterium, assembly GCA_963714925.1. Classification (GTDB taxonomy): domain Bacteria; phylum Pseudomonadota; class Gammaproteobacteria; order Burkholderiales; family SG8-39; genus SG8-39. The sequence continues at coordinate 36,460 of CAVQQK010000009.1, forward strand.
GGATGCGCTGGAGCGAGCGCGCGGTGAAGAAATTCCTCGTCCGTTAACGCGACCTGACGGATCGGGAATGGCGATGTTCACGCGTCACTATCCGCATTGGCCGCCGTTCGTGCCCAAGTCGTTGGCCATTCCGCGCACGAGTGTGTACTTCAACCTCGAGGTGAGCGCCACACGCTACCCCGACAAGGCCGCGATCGACTACTACGGGCGCGAGATTGCATATGCGCAACTCAAGCGCGAGGCCGACGCGCTCGCGGGCTGGCTGCAGCAGCGCGGCGGCGTACGCAAGGGCGACCGGGTTCTGCTCTACGCGCAGAACGGCCCGCATTTCATCGTCGGCTATTACGCGATCCTGCGCGCTGACGCCGTGGTCGTGCCGGTCAACCCGATGAACCTGTCCGAGGAGCTGCAGCACTACGTCGAGGATGCCGGCGCGCGCGTCCTGATCACGACGCAGGAACTTGCGCCGCGGGCGACCTCACTGATTGGACCGGGATTGCTCGAACACGCAATCGTTGGCGCGCATTCGGAGTACCTGCCGCAACGGACGGATCTGCCGTTGCCCGAGTTCGTGCGCGCGGCCGCGGCGATTCCCGCGACGCGAGGGGTGACGCCGTGGGCGGAGGCGCTCGCCGCGGCGCTTGCGCCGGGCCCGGCCCTCGCGGGCTCGGACGACCTCGCGGTCATGCCCTATACCTCGGGCACCACCGGCAAACCCAAGGGCTGCATGCATACGCATTCGACGGTGCTCTCGACGAGCACCGGGTCCTGTCACTGGCGCAATGCCTCGAGCAGCGCGGTGGTGCTCGCCGTGCTGCCGATGTTCCATGTCACCGGCATGCAGGGCGGGATGAACACGCCGATCCAGCTGGGCGGCAAGATGGTGGTGATGACGCGCTGGGATCGGGAGTGCGCCGCGATGCAGATCGAGCGCGCGAAGGTCACGTCATTCACTGCGATCACGACGATGATGGTGGACTTTCTCGCCAACCCGAACCTGTCAAAGCACGACATTTCGTCCATCAACTCGCTCGGCGGGGGCGGCGCGGCGATGCCCGAGGCGCTGGCGAAGAAGCTCGCTGCGACGCTGAAGCTCGAGTTCATCGAAGGCTACGGCTTGTCCGAGACGATGGCCCCCACGCACGTCAACCCGCCGCAGCGGCCGAAGCAGCAGTGCGCCGGAATCCCGATCTTCGACACCGACGCGCGCGTGCTCGACCCCGAGACCAAGCGCGAACTCGGTCCGAATGAGGTCGGGGAACTGGTGATGCATGGCCCGCAGATTTTCAAGGGCTACTGGAAGCAGCCCGAGGCGAGCGCCGAGGCTTTTCTCGAGCACGACGGCAAGACGTTCTTCCGTTCGGGTGACCTGGGCTATTACGACGAGGAGGGCTACTTCTTCATCACCGACCGGCTCAAGCGCATGATCAACGCCTCGGGCTTCAAGGTCTGGCCCGCGGAGGTCGAGGCGATGCTCTACGCCCATCCGGACATCCGCGAGGCCTGCGTGATCGGCACGCACGACCCCTACCGGGGCGAGTCGGTGAAAGCGCTGGTCGTGCTACAGGTTGCGGCCCGTGGACGCGTAAAGGCCGAAGACATTACGACCTGGGCGCATGACCACATGGCGGCATTCAAGGTGCCGCGGGTGGTCGAATTTGTCGAGGATCTGCCCAAGACCGCGACCGGCAAGGTGTTCTGGCGCGAGCTGCAGGAAGCCGAGAACCGCGCACTCGCCGCGCGTGCTTGATCTGGCGCAAGGCGGCGCGACCGTTGCGCGGTGATTGCGAGTTTGCCGTTCAGGAGCATGTGAAATGAAAAGACTTTTCTGTCTCCTCGCCCTCGCGGCGAGCCCCGCGCTGGCGCAGGTCGGCATCGAACAACCGTGGATGCGTGCGACCGCGCCCGGCGCCAAGGTTGCCGGTGGGTTCATGACCGTCCATAACATGGGCCAGGTGCCCGACCGTCTCGTTGCCGCCTCATCGCCGGTCGCCGAGGATGTCGAGTTGCACACGCACATCAAGCAAGGCAGCACAATGAAAATGCGACAAGTGCCGAGTTTCGACGTGCCCGCGAACGGGCGCTTCGTGCTGAAACCCGGTGGCGCGCATTTGATGTTCATCAACATCACACGTCCGCTCAAACAGGGCGAGAAAATTCCGGTGATCCTGGAATTCGAAAAGGCAGGAAAAGTGACGGCCGAATACGCGGTGGGCGGCCTGGGTGCGATGGGTCCGGGCGGCGGCCACGACATGAAGCACTGAGCCGCTGCGACTCGCCCGCGGCCTGCCTGCGGCAGGCCGCGGCTGCGGTCAGTCGGAGAAGCCGACGCCCAGACTGGCCAGCGTCTTGATTTCGGCCTCGCCGAATGCCCAATCGGCAAGTGCCGCGCGGCCGCCCTCGCCGCGCTCGGGCGGCTTGCGCGAGACGGCGCCCGGCGTGCGCGAGAAGCGCGGCGCCGGCGCCGGCTGCGAGATGCCGTTCACATCGACGAAACCGCCGCGCGCGACGTTGTGCGGGTGCGTGCGGGCCTCGCTGAAGGTGAGCACCGGCGCGAAGCAGGCGTCCGAGCCTTCGAACACCGTGCACCACTCGTCGCGCGTCTTGCTGCGGAACACTTCAGTGAATCGCGCGCGCAAGACGGGCCATTGTGCAACGTCCATCTGCGGGGGCAGCGCTTCCTTGTCCAGGCCGAGGCGCTGGAGCAGGTCGGCATAGAACTTCGGCTCGATCGAGCCGATCGAGACGTACTTCGCGTCCTTCGTTGCGTAGGCGTCGTACCAGGGTGCGCCTGAATCGAGCAGGTTCACGCCGCGTTCGGCTTCATTCCAGCGATTTGCTGCCAGCATCCCGGAGAACATGGCGCCCAACAGGCCGGCACCCTCGACCATCGCGGCGTCGACCACCTGGCCCTTGCCCGAACGGCCTGCTTCGACCAGGGCGCAGGCGACGCCGAGCGCGAGCAGCATCCCACCACCGCCGAAGTCTCCAACGAGATTGAGCGGCGGCGCAGGCGGCTGCCCCGCGCGGCCGATTGCGTGCAGCATGCCCGAGAGCGCGATGTAGTTGATGTCGTGTCCCGCGCGCGCGGCCATCGGCCCGTCCTGGCCCCAGCCGGTCATGCGTCCGTAGACCAGCTTTGGATTCTTCGCGAGGAGGACATCGGGCCCGAGCCCGAGACGCTCCATCACGCCCGGGCGGAAGCCTTCGATCAGCGCATCGGCTCGGCCGGCCAGCTCGAGCGCCGCGGCGACGCCGTCTTTCGATTTCAGATCGAGCGTCACCGAACGCTTGCCCCGCATCATCACTTCGACCTTGCGCCCGCGGCCGAGTCCGAGCCCCGGATCGCTTGGCCGGTCGACGACGAGCACGTCCGCGCCCAGGTCGGCGAGCACCATGCCGCAGAACGGCCCCGGGCCGATTGCCTCGAGTTCGAGGACTTTGATGCCGTGAAGAGGTCCCATGCCGTGAATGATATCCTGAGTGCGTTCCTCGTTTTCGAAACATGCCGGCACGCTATCCCGAGCGCATCGTCTGCCTCACCGAGGAGACGACCGAAACGCTCTATTTGCTCGGCGAGCAGGATCGCATCGTCGGTGTGTCGGGTTATACGGTGCGCCCGCCCGAGGCGCGGCGCGACAAGCCGCGGGTGTCGTCCTTCCTCTCGGCGAAGACCGACAAGATCCTCGCGCTTGAGCCCGATCTCGTACTTGGGTTTTCGGATCTGCAGGCCGAGATCGCGCGCGATTTGGCCAAAGCGGGCCTGAACGTGGCGATCTTCAATCAGCGTTCGGTCGACGAAATCCTGTCGATGATACTCACGCTGTCGGCCATGGTCGGCGCGGGCGCGAAGGGAAAGCGTCTGGTCGCCAAGCTCGAGCGCAACCTCGATCGCATCCGGGTCTCTGCAGGGTGCTTCGCGCGCCGCCCGCGCGTCTATTTCGAGGAATGGGACGACCCGATGATCAGCGGCATCCGCTGGGTGAGCGAACTCGTTTCGATCGCCGGTGGCGACGACGTCTTTTCCGAGCTTTCGCGCTCGCAGGGTGCAGCGGGGCGCACGATCGCCGATGGCGCCGAGGTCGTGCGCCGCGCGCCCGATGTGATCCTCGGTTCCTGGTGCGGCAAGAAGTTTCACCCCGAGCGCGTCGTCGCGCGCCCCGGCTGGGACGCGATTCCGGCGGTGCGCGACCGCGAACTGCACGAAATCAAGTCGGTCGACATCCTGCAGCCGGGTCCCGCTGCGCTCACCGACGGCGTGGCGCGCATGCACGCGATTCTCTCCGCCTGGAACGATCGAATGGGTTCGTGCCGACGAGGGCCGGGTGATGATCGGCGGGCGCGACACCACCGGCTTTACGCCCCACGAAATCGCGCACCAGGGGGTCGGTCGCACCTTCCAGATCCCGCGCGTGTTCCGCAAGATGTCGCTGATCGACAACCTGCTGGTGCCGGTGCTCGACCGCGACGAGGCCGACGCAGCGCTGATCGAGCGCGCCGAAGCGATGCTCGAGCACATGAGCCTGATCGAGCTGCGCCACAACTTCGCCGAGGAACTCTCCGGCGGCCAGCAAAAGCTGCTCGAGATGGCGCGCATGCTGATGCCCGACCCGAAGGTGGTAATGCTGGACGAGCCTTTCGCGGGGGTGCACCCTACGCTGTGCCGCTTCATGATCGAGCGCATCGAGGCGATGGCCGCCGACGGCAAGACGGTGCTGCTGATCAGCCACGACTTGACATCGATCTACCGGCTGTCGCGCCGCGTTGCGGCCCTGAATGAAGGCCGCGTCATCGCCATGGGCGGGGTCGATGAGATCCGCGGCAACCCGGCCGTAGTCGAGGCCTATCTTGGAAACTGAGCGCAAACTAAGGCCATGAACGCGCCCGCCGCAAACGACCGCCCGGTGCTCGAGCTGCGCTCGGTCGATGTTGCCTATCATGGCGACATCCGCATCCTCCAGGGCCTGTCGATGGCGGTGCGCCCGGGGAAAATTACCGGGGTGATCGGGCCGAACGGCGCCGGCAAGTCCACGGCGCTGCGCACTCTGTACGGACTGCTAAAACCCGTCTCGGGAGACGTGCTGGTCGATGGCGAAGTGGTCACCGGCATGCCGCCGTGGCGCTTCATAGAGCGCGGCATCTCGCTGGTGCCGCAAAACCGCAGTCTGTTCAACGAGCTCTCGGTCGAGGACAACCTGCGGCTTGCGTGCTGGTCGTTCCGCCGCGACAAGGCGCGCGTCGCCGAGGCACTCGAGCGTGCCTACGCGCAGTTCCCGATCCTCAAGGACCGGCGCACGCAGTACGCCGGCGCGATGAGCGGCGGGCAGCAGCGTTTTCTCGAGCTGGGGCGCGCGCTCGCGCTGCAGCCGCGTGCGGTGCTGCTCGACGAGCCCACCGCGATGATCGCGCCCAGGCTCGCTGCCGAGATCTACGAATTCATTCACGGACTGCCCAATCAGGGAATCACCGTGCTGCTGGTCGATCAGAACGTACGCCAGTGCGTGCGGGTGGCGGACCATGTCTATGTGCTCGAGCTCGGGCGCAACAAGATCGACGGCTCGGCGAACGACTTCATGAAAGACGCCGATCTGCGCAACCTGATCGCAGAATGGGTGGATTACCGGATCGACGCCTAATGGGGCGGGCGTCGACGAAAGAAACATCAGCCCTCGAAGGAGCATGACATGCAACGCAGAAACTTCCTGCTGGCGCTCGCTGCGCCGGTATTGATGGCCACGGTGGGCGCGGGCACGGCGAGCGCCCAGGCCGACAGGCCGATTCGTATCGGCATGACGGTCTCGTCCGCCGGCACGTTCGCGCTCGCCGCCCAGTCAGGGCATCGCGGTGCGCAGATCTGGGTGAACGACGTCAACAGCCGCGGTGGCATCGACGTCGGCGGTAAGAAGCGCAAGGTCGAGCTGGTGATTCTCGATGACCGCAGCGACAAGCAGCTGGTCCCGCGCGTCTACGAGACCCTGATCAAGGACGAAAAGGTCGACCTCGTGTTCGGACCCTTCGGCTCGACGCTCACCGCGGCGGCCGCCAATACTACCGAGACCAACGGAAGATTCATGGTGATCTGGTCGGCCTCCGCCGACTCGATCTACAAGCAGGGCTACAAGTACATCGTCTCGGCCACCCAGATCGCCGGCACGCTGCTCGGCCAGCCGGCAGTGCGCGCGCTGCACAGCATGGGCGTGAAGAAGATCGCCTTCGCGTACGTCGACGAACCGTTCCCGGCGGCGCTTACCAAGGGTGCCATAGACCTCGCGAAGCGGCTCGGCATGCAGGTGACGATGGATGAGAAGTTCGCGAAGGGCACCAAGGACTTCAACATCCTCATCCAGAAAGCGAAGGCGAGCGGCGCGGAGGCGTTCTATCCGACGGCCTACGAGGGCGACCAGATGACCATCGCGCGCCAGATCCGCGAGACGAACGCGGATTTCAAGGCGGTGTACCTGGTTTACGCCTCGCAGCCGCAGTTCCTGCAGCAGGCCGGCAAAGACGGGCACTACGTGTTCAGCCAGACGCTGCTGAACGAGAAGATTAACTGGAAGGTGACCGACGGCCTGAACCGCGCGCAGATGGTCGCGAGCTACAAGAAGCTCTTCCCGAGCGCGCAGTACCCGGCGGACTTTCAAACCATCCTCGCCTACGGCGCTGGCGTAATCACCGAGCGGATCATCAAGACGGCGCAATCGCTCGATGCGGCGAAGCTCAAGGCAGCGGCGATCGAATTGAGCGGCAAGATCGTCACCGCCTGCGGCGAGTACCAGATCGACGAGACCGGCAAGCAGTACAAGAACGAGTTCGCGATCATGCAGACGCTGCCGAACGGGCTGGAAGTGGTCTATCCGCCCGCGGTCGCGACCGCGAAGCCGGTGTATCCGGTGCCGCCTTTCAGCAAGCGCAAATAGGGCAGGCAGTTCGAGGGGCGGGCGATATCGATCGCCCGCCATTTTTTTGCCGAACGGGCAGGAGGCCAGATGAGCGAGCGAGACAATGCGGCGCACGAGGCGCTGCGCGAGAGCGGGCGGCGCGTGATGCGCGAGGTGCTCGGCGCCGAGTACGTCGAGCGGCGCGACGCCAGCACCACCGAATTGAACGCGCCGGTGCGGCGCCTGAGCGAGGAGTTCGCCTACGCGACGCTGTGGACGCGCCCGGTGCTCGACCGCAGGATGCGCAGCCTGGTCACGATCGCCATGTTGTGCGCGCTGAACCGGCCGCACGAGCTGCGCATCCACCTCGTCGGTGCGTTGAACAACGGCTGCAGTGCCGAGGAGATCCGCGAAGTGTTCACGCAATCGGTCGCCTACTGCGGGTTTCCCGCGGCGATCGATGCGCTGCGCACCGCGGAGGACGTTCTGCGGGAGCAGGGCTAGCGCGGCTCGCTTTCGCTGGGGTTCACGCGGACGGTTGTTACGTCTCTGGGTTTCGTGCAGGCATCCGTGGTCGGCGGCGCTCACCGACGCAGAGTGGGGATTCATGAAGTCCCTGGTGCGTGGGTGGAGAAAGCAGGGCAGGTTGTCCGGGACGGTCGTCGGGATCGAAACTTCCGACGAACAGCGTGCGTCAATCACGAGCGTCAGTTTTCGGGACCCAGCGACGACTGACAAGCCGAGTGAATCCGAGACCTGATCATTCGAATTGATTGGAGGAATCCGCGGCATGAATCGACGTCAACTATTGTCCGTATCGGCGCTTGTGCTGACGCTCGTCGCACCGAAAATCTTCGCCGCCGACGCGCGACGCGGTGGACTACACCCGCCAGATCTACGAGCAAGGCGCTGGCGAGTGGCAAACCCTTCATGCTGGATTTCTTTGCCAGCTGGTGAGGGGTCTGCCGCGCGCAAGAGCGCACCGTGCGTGCGCTGCTCGAAAGCAATCCTGAATACCGTGCGGTGAAGATCATCCGCGTCGACTGGGACAAGCACAGCCGCGCGCCGATTACGCGCGAACTCAACATTCCGCGCCGCTCCACGCTGGTGATGTTCCGTGCCGGCAAGGAAATCGGCCGCGTCGTCGCGCGGACCGGCAAGGCCGACATCGAGCCGCTGTTCAAGGCCGCGCTCTAGCCAGACCCGGGACGTGACCTACTTCTGGGCCTACGTCGCGGGCGCCCTGACGCTGATCAACCCCTGCGTACTGCCGCTGCTGCCGATCATCATCGCGGCCGCGTTCCAGAACACACGCTTCGGGCCGCTGATGCTGGCCGCGGGACTCACGCTCTCGTTCACGCTGGTCGGCGTCGGCGTAACCGCCTTCGGCCGCCTCGTCGGAATCGACGAATTGCTGATCAACCGCGCGGCGGCCGTCGTCATGATTCTCTTCGGCCTCGTGCTGCTGATCCCGAGGGCGCAGGCCGCATTGGCCGCGCTGACCACGCCGCTCGCGCGCGGCGCCGATGCGCACATCGACCGTGTGCGGGACGCCGGGGTGTGGGGCCAGTTCGGCGTCGGCGTGCTGCTGGGGGCGGTCTGGTCGCCGTGCATCGGGCCGACGCTCGGCGGCGCCATCGGCCTTGCGGCCAGCGGCGAGAATCTGGGGCAGGCGGCGCTCACCATGCTGATTTTCGGTGTCGGCGTTTCCAGCGTGCTGATGGCGCTTGCCTACGGATCGCGCGAGATTCTGAAGGTGCGCCGTGACCGGCTGATGCGCTGGATGCCGTGGGCCAAGCCCATCATGGGCGTGACGCTGCTGGTCGTCGGCGTCGGCATACTGTTCCACCTCGACCGCGTGATCGAGGGCTGGGTGCTCGACCACATGCCCGCGTGGCTGCAGGATCTGTCGGTTTCGGTCTAGCTGGGGTCAGACCCCTTTGGATGATCGTTGGCATTCGCGAACAAAAAGGGGTCTGACCCCATTCCGGTTATGAGGTTTGCGAAACAACGTGCAGCGGCGGCGCAGACCCGTCCTTGAGCTGTCCCGGGTAGACAGTCAAGTGCGGGAACGGAATCTCGATGCCATGCTCGTCGTAGGCCTTCTTCAGTCGCTTGAGGAATTCGCGCCGCATCGTCCACTGCTGAATCGGTGGCTCGATCTTGAGCCTGCAGACCAGGTCGACCGCGGAATCGCCCCACGCGTCGACGCCGATGATCTCGATGTCCTCGGCGAGGTTGGGGCCGAACACGGGATCCTCGCGCATCGCGCGCCCGACTTGCTGCATGACGGCCAGCGCCTCGTCGACGTCCTCGCGATACGCGACGCCCACGCGGACCACCGCCCGGGCGAAGTCACGGGTGCGATTCGTAACCGCCTTGATCTCGCCGTTCGGCACGAAATGCACGTGCCCGTCGAAATCACGCAGGCGCACATAGCGCAGCGTCATCGATTCGACCAGGCCGCCGATATCGGCGACCTGGATCACTTCACCCTGCCGAATCTGATCCTCGAGCAGGAGGAAAAATCCGTTGAAGTAGTCCTTGATCAGACTCTGCGCGGCGAAGCCGACGGCGATGCCGGCGACACCGGCGGCAGCGAGAATCGGCGCCACCGAGATGCCCAGCACGCCGAGGATGAGCGAGCCGGCAACGATCGCAATGACGACAGTCGTGATGTAGCGGAACGTGCGCCCGAGCGTCTCGATGCGTTGTGCGCGGCCCGGATCGCCGGCGTGCCGCTGCACGGTTTCCCGGAAGGCCCGGATCAGGCGGTGCGCCAGGGCACGCACGACGGCCGCGAGAACCACGATCAGGGTGATGCTCAAGGCTGTAGAGAAGAAGGACTTCCATTCGGAAGCTTCGAACATGCTCATGAATGAACGCAGCTCGTCCATGGTGTGATCTCCAATGGCTGGGGTCGATTGTGGGGAGGCGCGGCGCGCAGGTGCGTGCCGCAACCCGCCGATGATATCAATCCATCGCGCGCGGCGCCTGTCTTGGCCGTGAGGCTAGGCCTCGCGCCGCGAGCCATGCCCACACGACGAGTGCGGCCGCGAGCAGACCGTAGAACGGAATCGTACCCAGACGTTTCAGTCCTTCGTACGGCAGCACGCCGTACACGACCGGCGCGATGATGATCAGGCCGAGGAAAAGGGCGCCGAGAACGTCTAGCAGCAGGCGCATTGCGTGCAGGAGCTTCATGGCATTCCCCGTATGGTGCGGCCTCAGTCGCGCCCCTGCAGCGACGGATCGGCGTCGATCTTCGCCTTCATGCGGCGCATGCCGCCGAGCCAGCGGTCGCGATCGGTCGTCTTGCGCCGCTCGTAGTCCGCGACCTCGGGATGCGGCAAGACGAGAAAGGTCTCGGCTTCGATCGCCCTCACGCAGCACTCCGCGACATGCTCCGCCGATACCGAGCCTTCGAGGAGGAACGACGTGCGGTCGCCGCTCGGGCCGAGCAGCATGGGCGTGCGTACGCCCTGCGGACAGAGGCAGGATACGCCGATGCCGCGCGCCTGATAGTTGACCGAGAGCCATTCGGCAAACGCCACTGCAGCGTGCTTCGACACCGTGTAGGTCGCGGAATCGACCTGCATCAAAAGCCCGGCCGCCGACGCGGTCTGCAGCAAATAGCCGGCGCCCTGCGCGAGCATGTGCGGAATGACCGCGCGCGCGGCATACACATGCGCCATGAAGTTGACGTCCATCGTCCGGCGCCATGCCTCGAGCGGCGCATCGAGTCCACTGCGTTCGATAATCCCTGCGTTCGAGCAGAACAGGTCGATCCGGTCGTGGCGTGCGATGACCGTCTCGACCAGGCGCACGATCTCGGCCTCTTTCGATACGTCGCAGGCGATTCCCACATCTGGCGGCAGGTCAAGATCGGCAATGACGACGGCGCGTGCACCTTCGGCCGCGAAGCGCGTTGCGAGCGCCTGCCCGATGCCGCGGGCGCCACCCGTGACGACGCAAACCTTGTCTGCCAGCTTCATGATGAGGCCTCCGACCCGATGATAATGCGCTCACTATACGGCGCGGCGCGCTGAGGGCGGGCAGGGATAGCGAATCCCTGCCATCACCTGGACGATCGCGCATGCAGCGGGTATCGTCGCCCCCTTTTCGCCGATCGACGGACCAATGGCAGAGCTCTATCTCGTGCGGCATGCGCAGGCCGCATTCGGCACCGACGACTACGATCGGCTGACCGAACTCGGGCACCAGCAGTCGCGTTGGCTCGGCGCGTACTTCGCTGAACGCGGCCTGGCCTTCGATCGTGTGCTGAGCGGAACCCTGCGGCGCCATCGCGAGACGCTCGCGGGCGTCGGCGAGACGCAGCCAGGGCTGCCTGCCGTCGAGGAGATCGAAGCGCTGAACGAGTACCGTGCGGACGCGCTGATCAGCGCGTATCGCGTCGCGCGCGCGTTGCCGCCGGTCGCGCAGGGCGCCGACCGGCGCACCCACTTCCGGCTGCTGCGCGAGGTCCTGTACGCGTGGGTCGACGGCGCGCTTCGCACCGATGCGCATCCGGATTTCAGCGTCTTCTCGGCGGGCGTTCGCGCCGCGCTCGATCGCGTGCGCGCCGGCAGTGCCCGGCGCGTGCTGGTGGTCAGCTCGGGCGGACCGATCTCGGTCCTGGTTGGCGCGGTGCTCGAGCTTTCGCCGCGGATCACGATGAATCTCAATCTGCAGGCGCGAAACTCGGCGATCAGTGAGCTCGCATTCAATTCGCGCACGGTGCACTTCGTAAGCTTCAATACCGTGCCGCACCTCGATCGCCCGGGACGACGCGAGGCGATCACCTACGCCTGATAGCTGCCGCGCCTCGCGCGTGCTCGCTAGAATCGCGCTACGCCCGGCGATGCACGGGCGATGTCACCGGAGCACGTCATGGAAGCCAGCGATCAAGTTCAGCCCTGGGAGCGTCTCAAGGCGCTCGCCGAGGCCCGCAACCGCAAGGGCCTAGAGGCGTACCTCGACGAAATCGGCTCGAGCGAAGCCTTTCGCGCGCTGCTGCGCCTCGCGCCTGAGTCGCGCGAACGTGTGCTGACCACGCTGTCGCCTGAGGAAGCGGCCGACCTGATCGAGGAGATCCCGGACGAACATGCGGCGGACCTGATCGAGACGCTGCCCGCGTCGGACGCGGCGTCGATCCTGAACGAGATGGAAAGCGACGACCAGGCCGACGTGCTCGCGAGCATGGATCCGGAGGATGCCGAGGCGATCCTTGCGCACATGGCGCCCGAGGAGGCAGAGGACGCCCGCCGCCTGATGCCCTACGCGCGCGATGTCGCCGGCGGTCTGATGGTGACCGAATACCTGTCGTACCCGGAGAACGCCGCGGTCGGAACCGTAATCGACGACCTCAGCCATCGCGCCGAGGAGGGTCTGAGCCCGGAAATGCACGCCTATGTCGTCTCGCCCGCGGGCCATCTGGTCGGGCAGCTCGACCTGCGCAGCCTGGTGCTCACGCGCCGCCTGGCGCATCTCGCCGCGCTGGTCCGACCCTCGCCCTACGTCCCCGCGGACATGGGGCTCGAGGACCTGGAAGAATTCTTCGAGCGCACCGAGCGGAGCTCGGTGCCGGTGGTCGATGCACGTCAGGCGCTTGTCGGCGTCGTCTATCAGGAAGATGTGGCGCGGGCGATGTCGGAGCGCTCCGAACAGGACTACCTGAAAATGCAGGGCATCGTCGGCGGTGACGAGATTCGCACGCTGCCGATCATGGTGCGTGCGCGTCGGCGCCTGTCGTGGTTGAGCGTCAACATCCTGCTCAACATCGTCGCGGCGAGCGTCATCGCGTTCTACGAGGACACGCTGTCCGCGGTGATCGCGCTTGCGGTGTTCCTGCCGATCGTCTCTGACATGAGCGGGTGCAGCGGGAATCAGGCGGTGGCGGTGAGCATTCGCGAGCTATCGCTCGGCATTACCAAGCCGATCGACGTGCTGCGCGTCTGGCTGCAGGAAATCAAGGTGGGGGTGATCAACGGCGTGGTGCTGGGCATTCTGCTCGGCCTCGCGGCGCAGTTGTGGAAGGGCAATCCCTGGCTCGGGCTGGTGGTGGGCGGCGCACTTGCGGTGAACACCATGGTCGCAGTGTCGCTCGGCGGCGTGGTGCCGCTGGTGCTCAAGCGCCTGCGCTTCGATCCGGCGGCGTCGTCGGGGCCGATCCTGACGACGGTCACCGACATGTTCGGCTTTTTCCTCGTCCTGAGCTTCGCGACGCTGCTGCTGCCGCGGCTCACCGCCTAGGGGCTTGCGGGCCCGCGATCGCTAGTCGACGCGCAGGACGATCTTTCCCAGCGTGTGTGCGGTTTCGATGCGCCGATGGGCCTCGTTCACGTCGTGCCAGGACAGGATCTCGGTCGCGGTTCCTTCGAGCGTGCCGTCGTCGATGAGCCGCGCAACGCGCGCAAGGATCTCGCCCTGCTTCTCGGGCGCGGCGCCGGTGCGTGGCCGCGTGAACATGAGCTCGTAGGAGAGTGTTCCGCGTTTGGGCATCAGCGGGTTGAGATCCACGGTTCGCGCGGCAGGTCCACTTTGAATCACGCAGATGTGGCCGAGCGGATTGAGCGCCTCGACCATCTGCGCGAAATTGTCGAGCGTCGCGGTGCTGAAGATGTAGTCGACACCCGGCAGGCCGAGCGCCGCGAGTTGCGGCGCGAGCGCCTGGCCATGGTCGATCACGTCATCCGCGCCGAGCGCCGTACAGCGCGCGCGCGATTCGGGCCGCGAGGCGGTCGCGATGACCTTGAAGCCGCAGACGCGCTTGGCGATCGGGATCGCCAGCGAGCCGACGCCGCCCGCGCCGCCGATGATCAGCAGCAGCCGGCCCGCGCCCGCGCCCGGCGCAACGCGGAAGGTTTCGACGATGCCCTCCCAGGCAGTGAGTGCAGTCAGCGGGACCGCAGCGGCCTTCTCGAAGGACAGCGTCCCGGGTTTGCGCGCGACAATGCGTTCGTCGACCGCGACAAACTCGGCGTACGAGCCCGGACGCCCGATGTCGCCTGCAAAATAGACCTCATCGCCCGCGCGGAAGCGTTTTACCTCGGCGCCGATCGCCTCGACGACGCCGGCGGCGTCCCAGCCGAGGATGCGCGGCGCATTCGGCACAGGACTCCCCGTGGCGCCGGCCTTGCGTTGTTTCGCGTCCACCGGATTGACCGATACGGCACGCACGCGTACGAGGAGGTCGCGCGGCCCGGGCAGGGGTTTTGGCACGTCCGCGAACGCGAGCACTTCGGGCGCGCCGTAGACCGAATGCACGATCGCACGCATGGTCGAACTCATCGCTCGCGTTGCGTCTGCGTCAGCCGTGGAACTGTGCGCGGCGCTTCTCGAGGAAGGCGCCGATACCTTCGCCCGCCTCTGCGCCGAATAGCGCGTCGACGAATAGCGCGCGCTCGAGGTCGAGGTGGCGGTTGTAATCGTTCGTCAGCGCTTCGCTCAATTCGCGCTTGATGCGGCCGATGGCTTGCGTTGCGCCGTTCGCAACCTGCGCCGCCCAGTCGAGCGCCTCGGCCATGGCCTTGCCCACCGGCGCAATGCGATTCACGACGCCCAGATCCGCCAGCCGGCGCGCCCCGACCGCGCTGCCCGTCATGGCGAGTTCCGCGGCGAGTTGCGGCGGCAGCGCGCGCGCAAGCGAGAACGTGCCGTTGCCGTCCGGGTTGAGGCCGACCTTCACGTAGGCCATCGTGAACTGGGCGTCCTCGGCGGCGACGATCAAATCGCAGGCGAGGGCGATCGAAAATCCGGCACCCGCCGCGTGTCCTTCGACCGCCGCGATGACCGGCTTGGGGCACTGACGGATCGCGCGAATGAATTCATTCAGATTCGTGATCCGCTCGAACAGTGCCTGGCGTGGCTGGTCGCGGCGCATTTCGTGCAGGGTGCGCAGATCGCCACCGGCGCAGAAATGCGGCCCGGCGCCCGAGAGCACGATGGCGCCGATGCCATCGTCGTCAGCGGCGAGGCGCAGTTCACGTGCGAGCGTCTTTGAAAAGTCCGGGCGCAGGGCATTGCGCTGCGCCGGGTTGTCCATCACGAGTGCGAGCACACGCCCGTGCCGCGTCACTTCAATGCGAGGTACTTTGTGGGCCATGGCGGTCATCTATGCGGAATCACTCGATTAGGCGGGGAGGGGGCGTGGGGGAGGGCAACGGGCCCTCCCCCACAGCCGACTAATGCATCCCCATGCCGGCTTCGATGTCGCGCACCATCGCCACCAGGCGTGGTCCGAGGTCCTCCTCGAGCTGACCTTTCTTGAGCACGAACGACGGCACGCTGCAGTTGAAAGCGACAACTTCACCGTCGACCGTGCGGCGCATCGGCACGCCGACCGAGTAGACCTCTCGCCGCAACTCGCCGTAGGACACGCAAAAGCCGCGTACGCGCACGTCCTCAACACCCTTGTCCATCAGCGCGTGGTATTTGCGGTGCAGTTCGGGGTTCTTGACCTTCATCTGATTGAGCACGGCCTCGCGCTCGGGCGGTGTGCACGCGGCAAGAAAGGCGCGTCCGATGCAAGCCTGCGCGATCGGCACCGAGGTGCCGATGTCGGGGAGCGTGATCACCGCGGTGCCGTTGCGGCTCGTCTCGACATAGACCATGTTCAGTCGGTCGCGGATGCCCATCGACACTGATCCCTTGCAGTAATCGGCCAGTTCCTTCATGTGCGGGCGCGCCGCCTGGCGTAGATTCATCGACGCGAGGAGCGGATAACCGATCGACAGTACCGCCGAGCCGAGCTGGTATTTGCCCAGACGCATGTTGTGGCGCAAATAACCCAGCTTGGTCAGCGTGTAGGTGAGGCGCGAGACCGTTGGCTTCGGCAGCCCGGTTCGCACCGATATTTCCTTGTTGCCGAGCATCGGCTCGACCGGGGTGAAACAGCGCAGCACTTCAAGGCCGCGCGCGAGCGTGGTGGCAAATTGGCGGTCGCCTTCGTGCTCGTAGCTGAAGTTGCTTGCGGGAAGCGACAGGGGGGCTGCGGACTCGGATGCGCCCATTGGGTGGTCTCCTCGGATTGGATCCCGGCGCCAGGGTTGACCTTGTCACCAGGGAAAATCAGAACCGCGAACTAGTTCACGTTTCGATATTCGTATCGGCCGGTTCTCTTGTCAATTTAATCATATTGAATTTCGCATTGCGGAACTATAGACTCAATCTCGGTCTCTTCCACCGCAATGTGAAACGTGGACATTGGTGGCGACCCGACCGAGTGCGCTTCGATTACGCTGTGCGCCCGTTCCATTTCCGCCGGAGACGTCGATGCCGTCCACCCTGTTCGATCTGAGCGGCCAAGTCGCCCTCGTCACCGGTTCGACCAAGGGCATCGGTAAATCGATTGCGCAGGAACTGGCGCGCGCCGGGGCCAAGGTGGTGATCTCGAGTCGCAAGGCCGAGGCCTGCGAAGCGGTGCGCGCAGAATTCGAGCGCGAGGGGCTGAGCGTAATCGCCAAGCCCTGCAACGTCTCGCGCAAGGACGAGGTCAAGGCGCTGGTCGATCACACCCTTGCAACCTGGAGAAAGATCGACATCCTGGTGTGCAACGCGGCGGTCAATCCCTACTACGGGCCGATCGCGAACCTGCCCGACGAGACTTTCGACAAGGTGATGACCGCGAACGTCAAGTCGAGCATCTGGCTGAGTGCCCTGGTGATCCCCGGGATGGCCGAGCGCGGCGGCGGCAGCGTGATGCTGGTCGGTTCGATCGGTGGCATTCTCGGCACCGGGACGCTCGGCATCTACAGTATGTCGAAGGCCGCCGACCATGCGCTGGCGCGCAACCTCGCGGTCGAGTGGGGGCCGAAGAATGTGCGCGTGAACGCGATCGCGCCCGGCCTTATCAGGACCGATTTCGCGCGCGCGCTGTGGGAAGACGAGAAACTGCGCGGCGCGCGCGAAGCGATGACGCCGCTGCGCCGCATCGGCGCGCCTGAGGAAATCGGCGGCATTGCCGTGTTCCTCGCCTCGAAAGCCGGATCGTTCATCACCGGCCAGACCATCGTCGCCGACGGTGGCGTGACGATCGTTTGAACGCGGAAAAGAGGTCATGCAAAAAGGGGTCAGACCCCTTTTCTTGGATCGAGAGGGGATTGAATGAAAACGCAATCGGGGTCTGACCCCGCCTTCCGCGCCTACCGGGTCCACGCCGACGGCAAATTCGGCGCGGGCCGCGTCGAGACGATGACCCGCGCCGAGTTCGATCATGGCAACGTCGTCGTACGCGTCGCCTACGCCTCGGTGAACTACAAGGATGCGCTGACTGCCTGCGGGCGGGCGAAGATCGCGCGCAAGTTTCCGCTGGTCGCGGGCATCGACCTCAGCGGCACCGTCGAGGAATCGTCGGACGCGCGATTCAAGCCCGGCGACGAAGTGCTCACCCACAGTTTCGGCCTTGCGGTGGACCACGACGGCGGGTACGCCGAGTTTGGACGCTTCCCCGCAGAATGGCTGATTCCCCTGCCGACGGGCTTGAGCCTGTTCGAGGCGGCGGCGCTCGGGGTGGCGGGGCACACCGCGGGCCTTGCGATCGACCTCATGCAGCTCAATGGCCTGAAACCCGAGAATGGCAAGGTGCTCGTCAACGGCGCCACCGGCGGCGTGGCGAGCATCGCGATCGACGTTCTTTCCGGCCTCGGATTTCAAGTCGCGGCGCTGACCGGGAAATCCGAAGCATCGGACTACCTGACCACGCTCGGCGCGGCGGAGGTGCTCGACCGCAACGCGATGGAATTCGGCACGCGGCCGCTCGAGGCCACGCTCTGGGCCGGGGCTCTGGATTCGGTCGGTGGCGAGCAGCTGGCCTGGATCGCACGCACCATGCAGAAGGACGGCGTGATCGCATCGTTCGGTAACGCGGGCGGGGTCGACTTCCAGGGCAGCGTGCTGCCCTTCATCCTGCGCGGGGTCCGTCTGCTCGGGGTCAACGTGGATAATCCGCTCGAGCGCAAGACGGCCATCTGGCGGCGCCTGGCAACCGACCTGCGGCCGCGCCGTCTCGATTACATTGCGCGCCGGATCGCGTTTGAAACGTTGCCACAGGCCTTCGATGACCTGCTCGCCGCGCGCGTGCGCGGACGCATGGTGGTCGATTTCTCGCTGCGCTAGACTTTCTCTTTTCCGCCGCATCCGCGGCGGTCCTGGAGACACGTATGGATCTGAGCTATTCCCATGAAGAACTGGCCTTCCGCGACGACGTGCGCGGCTGGCTGAAGGACAACCTGCCCGAGGATCTGCGGCGCAAGGTCGCGGGCTACGAGGAACTCGGCCGCGAGGATCTGTTGCGCTGGCACGGCATCCTTGCCAAGAAGGGCTGGGTTGCACCGTCCTGGCCCACGGCGTGGGGCGGCACGGGCTGGAACGTCGTGCAGCGCTATATCTTTGAGGACGAGTGCGGCTACGCGGGAACGCCACCGCTGATTCCCTTCGGCCTGTCGATGTGTGCGCCGGTGCTGCTCAAATTCGGTACCGAAGCCCAGAAAAAGCGCTTCCTGCCGCGCATCTATAACGGCGACGATTTCTGGTGTCAGGGTTACTCGGAGCCAGGTTCGGGTTCGGACCTCGCCTCGCTCAAGACCAAGGCGGTACGCCAGGGCGACCACTACGTGGTGAACGGCCAGAAAACCTGGACCACGCTCGCGCACTACGCCGACTGGATCTTCTGCCTCGTACGCACGGACTCGGAGACCGCGAAGCGCCAGGAAGGCATCTCGTTCCTGCTGTTCGACATGAAGACGCCCGGGATCACGGTGCGGCCGCTGGTCCTGCTCGACGGCGGGCACGAGGTGAACGAGGTTTTCTTCGACGACGTCAAGGTCCCGGTCGAGAACCTTGTGTTCGAGGAAGGCAAGGGCTGGACGGTGGCGAAATACCTGCTCGGTCACGAACGCATGAACACCGGCCGCATCGGCGCCTCCAAGCGCGAGGTCGCGAAACTGAAGGACTTCGCGGCCGCTCAGACGAAGGACGGCAAGCCGCTGCTCAACGATCTGCGTTTTCGCGACCGGTTGTCGCGCGTCGAGGTCGAGTTGATGGCGCTCGAGGTCACGAACTTGCGTTTCCTCGATCAGATGCGTCGCACTGGCAACCCGCCGGGCGCCGACGTCTCGATGCTCAAGATCAAGGGCACCGAGATCCAGCAAGCGCTTTCCGAGCTGATGATGCAGGCGGTGGGGCCGCTCGCACAGCCGTTCCGGCCCGTCGATGCGCCGATTGCGGCGCGCGACGACTTCGACGCCTTCGTTGCCTCGCTTGCGCCGCGCTACGGCAATACGCGCAAGACGACGATATACGCCGGATCGAACGAGATCCAGCGCAACATCATTTCGAAAATGACGCTGGGTCTGTAGCCATGGATTTCGAATATAGCGAAGAACAGCAGCTGCTCGCCGACTCGGTGCAGCGCTTCATGCAGAAGAGTTACGACTTCGAGACGCGCAAGAAATCGGTCGCCTCCGACGCGGGCTACAGCGAGGACGCCTGGCGCACCTTTGCCGAGATGGGGCTGCTCGGCTTGCCGCTGCCGCAGGATTACGGCGGCTTCGGGGGCGGCGCACTGGATCTGATGGCGGTGATGGAAGCCTTTGGCGAGGGGCTGGTGATCGAGCCCTACCTCGCAACGGTCGGCCTTGGCGCGCAATTCGTCGCGCGTGCCGGAACGAAGGCGCAGCAGAAGGCGATCCTGCCGGCGGTGGCCGAGGGCCGGATGAAGCTCGCCTTTGCGCATACCGAAGCCGCGGCGCGCTATAACCTGGCGCAGGTCGAGACCACGGCAACCAAGAACGAGGCGGGCTGGGTACTTTCAGGCGAGAAGAAAGTCGTGCTCGGCGCACCGCTCGCCGACAAGCTGATCGTCTCGGCGGCGACCGGTAAGCGCGGTTACAGTCTGTTCCTCGTCGACCCCGCGACGCCGGGCGTTGAAGTGAAGCCCTACCGAACCTTCGACGAACTGCGCGCCGGCGATGTCGCGCTCGATAACGTCCAGCTCGACAAGAAGGCGATGATCGGCAAAAAGGGCGCCGGTTTGGCGCTGGTCGAAGCGGTGGTCGACTTCGCCACCGCGCTGCTCTGTGCCGAGGCCGTCGGCGTGATCAAGTCGACCAATGAGGCGACGCTCGAATACCTGAAGACGCGCAAGCAATTCGGCGTCACTATCGGCACCTTCCAGGCGCTGCAGCACCGCATGGTCGACATGTTCATCAGCGGCGAACAGGCGCGCTCGATGGCCTGCCTGGCCGCCAGCAAAGTCGATACCGCGGCCGATGCCGACGATCGCCGGCGCGCGGTCTCGGCGGCGAAGATCAAGATTGCGGACGCCTGCCGCCACGTCAGCCAGGAATCGATCCAGCTCCACGGCGGCATGGGCATGACCGAGGAAATGAAGGTGTCGCATTCCTTCCGCCGCCTGACGATGATCGCGCAGCAGTTTGGCGACGCCGACCATCATCTCGACCGCTTTGCGGCGCTGGACAAGGGGTAGACATGGCGACCAACAAGGCCTGGACACTGGCAAGCTACCCCACGGGCTGGGTGAGCGAGGACAACTTCAAGCTGATCGAGTCTCCGGCGCCCGCGCCGCAGGACGGTGAGGTGCTGGTGAAGAACCTCTGGCTTTCGCTCGACCCGTATATGCGCGGGCGATTGAGTCAGCAAAAGAGCTATGTGAAGGGCGTCGAGATCGGCGAGGTCATGACGGGTGAGACTGCCGGTGAGGTCATCGAGTCAAAGCATCCGAATTTTGCGCCTGGCGAGAAGGTGACCGCGCCCGCGGGCTGGCAGCTCTACGGCTGCGTCAAGGGCGATTTGCTGACGAAGATCGACCCGTCGACGCGCGCACCGCTGTCCTATTTTCTCGGCTGCCTCGGCATGCCGGGGCGCACGGCGTATTTCGGTCTGAACGAAATCGGTAAGCCCAAGGCAGGGGACACACTGGTCGTGTCGGCGGCCTCTGGCGCGGTTGGCAGTGTCGTCGGGCAGCTCGGCAAGATCGCGGGTTGTCGCGTCGTCGGCATTGCGGGCGGGCAGGCGAAGTGCGATTTCGTCACCAAGGAACTCGGATTCGACGCCTGCATCGACTATAAGGCAGGGAATCTCTACCGTGATCTGCGCGAGACCTGTCCCAACGGCGTCGACATCTATTTCGAGAACGTGGGCGGTGAAATTCTCGACACCCTGTTCCGGGTGATGCGGCCGTTCTCGCGCATCATCGTCTGCGGCATGATCTCCGAATACAACGCGACCGAGTCCTACGGCGTGAAGAACTTTCGCGCGATTCTCGTCAACCGCATCACCGTGCGGGGCATGATCGTGTTCGACTGGCTCGATCGGTACGCGGAGGCGAACACCGCGCTCGCCGGCTACGTCGCGCAGGGCAAGCTGAAGTACCGTGAGTCGGTGCTCGAGGGCATCGAGGCCGCGCCCAAGGGTCTGGTCGAACTGCTCAAAGGCCGGAACTTCGGCAAGCAGCTGGTCAAACTCGCCTGAGCGGAACGCGCGCGGTTTCGCGCCGCGCCTGGCGTGCGGTGCGCCCCGATGCGACACTTGCCGAGTTCCCTTTTTGAACCCATTTTTGGAGAGTGCGCGTGATCGAGCTCTACACCTGGCCGACACCGAACGGCCACAAGGTTCACATCATGCTGGAGGAGACGGGTCTGCCCTACCGGGTGCATCCGGTCGACATCGGCGCGGGCGACCAGTTCAAGCCCGAGTTCATCAAGATCTCGCCGAACAGCAAGATGCCGGCAATGATCGATCCCGACGGGCCAGACGGCAAGCCGATGGCCCTCGCCGAGTCGGGCGCGATGCTGTTCTATCTCGCGTCGAAGACCGGAAAGTTCCTGCCCGAGGACATCCGCACCCGCTGGCAGGTGATGCAATGGGTCATGTTCCAGATGGGCCATATCGGCCCGATGCTCGGACAGGCGCACCACTTCCTCGGTTACGCGCAGGAAAAGATTCCCTACGCGATGAACCGCTACAAGAACGAGGCGAATCGGCTGTACGGCGTGCTCGATCGGCGCCTCGCGGAATCGAAGTTCGTCGCCTGCAACGCGTACACGATCGCCGACATGGCGACGATGCCCTGGCTGCGCTTTCCCGAGCGCCAGGGCGTCGAGATCGACGAATACCCGAACCTCAAGCGCTGGCGCGACGGCATCGCCGCCCGCCCGGCCGTACAGCGGGCGCTGCAGGTGCTCGCCGACCGGCGTCGCACGGGTCCGCAGACCGACAAGGAGCGCGAGATGCTCTTTGGCGCCACCCAGTACCAGAGGCGTTAGACCATGGCGGCTCTCAAAGGCAAGGTCGCATGGATCACGGGCGGCGGCTCGGGCATCGGGCTCGCTGGCGCGATCGCGCTTGCGCGCGAGGGTGCGCAGGTCGTGATCACGGGGCGGACCAAAACGTCGCTCGATTCGGGGCTCGCCGAGGCGAAGCAGGCGGGCGCGGTCGAAGCCGTGCTGCTCGACGTGAAAGATCGGGCCGCGGTGATGGCGGTTGCCGCGGATATCGAGAAGCGCCACGGGCGCATCGACATCCTGGTGAACAGCGCCGGCACCAACGCGACGAAGCGCAACTTCAGCACCGTGTCGCTCGACGATTGGGACGACGTCGTGCGCATCAATCTGGACGGGCTGTTTTACTGCTGTTACGCGGTGCTCCCCGGTATGCGCGCGCGCAAGGACGGCCTGATCATCAACATCTCGTCGTGGGCGGGTCGCTACGCGAGCCAGCTCACCGGACCGGCGTACAACGCCACCAAGCGTGCCGTGATCGCGCTCTCGGAGTCGATCAACATCGAGGAGTGCAGGAACGGCATTCGGGCGACCTCGGTCCTGCCCGGTGAAGTGGCCACGCCGATCATGGAGAAACGACCCGTGCCGCCGTCGGCGGAACGGCGCGCAAGCATGTGCCAGCCCGAGGATCTTGGCGAGACGATCCTGTACCTGGCCAAGATGCCCGCACGCAGCTGCGTCAACGAGCTCATCATCAGTCCGACGCGGAATCGCTTCTACACCGGCGAAACCGACGCACCCAAAGGTTGAGCCCGGCGGGTACGACACCGGCGCCTGCGCCGAGCCAGGGCTGGCTCGGCGCGCGCATCGCAGCGCCGTTTTTCGCCGGCTACTTCGTTTCCTACGTCTATCGCGCGGTCAACGCGCTGCTCGCGCCGACGCTCGCGGAGGAATTCGGACTGACGGCGGGGATGCTCGGGTTGCTGTCGAGCATGTATTTCCTGTCGTTCATGCTGTTCCAACTGCCGGGCGGACTGCTGCTCGATCGCTACGGACCGCGCCGCGTCAATGCGACGCTGCTGCTCGTCGCCGCGGTGGGTGGCCTGTGGTTCGCCGTCGCCGACACGGCGATCGAGGCGATCGCCGCGCGCGCGTTGATTGGCCTGGGCGTGTCGGTGTGCCTGATGTCGACGTTCCAGGCCTTCGTGCTGTGGTATCCGTCCGATCGCATCGCGACGATGAACGGCTATGCGTTTTCGATCGGTGCGCTGGGGGCCATCGCCGTCACGGTTCCGCTCGAGATGCTGCTGCGCGTGATCGACTGGCGCCAGGCCTTCCTGCTCATCGTCAGCCTGAATCTGGTGGCGAGCGCCGCGCTTTGGCTGTGGGTTCCCGAGCGCAGCGCACGTCCGCGGGGCGAGCGCTTCGTCGAACAGCTGCAGGGTTTGGCAGGACTGCTGCGCGATCCCGGGTATCTGCGTACCGCGGTGTGCGTTGGTGCGAGCCAGTTCGCCTCGACTGCGATCGTGGCGCTCTGGGTGGCCACCTGGCTGCGCGACGTCCTCGGCTACACGCCGGCCGAGGTGGCGCGCGGGCTCCTCGCAGTAAACGTTGCGATGATCGTCGGCTACCTCGGGTTCGGGCGTGCGGCTGACCACGCGGCGCGCCACGGCAGGAGCACGCTGCCTTTGTTCGCGGGCGGGATCGCGGTGGCCTCGCTTGCGCTTGCGCTCATCATCGCCGGCGTGCGCACCGGCAGCATGGTGCTGTGGTGTGTCTTCGTCAGCGCGGGCACCGCGGTCAATCTCGTCTACTCGATGCTCTCGCGGCGCTACCCGAAGGCGATGACCGGGCGCGTGAATACCGGGATCAACCTGTTCGGATTCGTTGGCATGTTCTGCGGGCAGTGGAGCGTCGGCCTGGTGCTCGGTCTCTGGCCGCAGAGCGTGACCGGCTATTCGCCCGAGGCCTATACCTGGGCGCTGTCGATGCTGTGGGTGGTGCAGTTCGCCGGACTCGCGTGGTTGTGGCGCGGGCGAAGGCTCGTAATGGGGTCAGACCCCCGGGGTCAGACCCCTTTGACGTCGGTGGCCGTGGTAAATCGATAAGGGGCCGACCCCGATATGCTTATCCACAAGGGTCTGACCCCTACGCTGACCCCTTTTCCGCCTTCCGCGCCCGCACCGTTCCCTGTGCCTTGGCAACGAGCGTGCCGTCTTCGTTGCGCACGTCGCCCTCGACGAAGATGAGCGAACGGCCATTGCGCAGCACGCGTCCTTCCGACTGCAGCGTGCCCTTGCCGCCGTCAATGAACGCGGTGCTCAACTCGATCGTCATGACGCCTGCAGAGTGCGGGTGTAGCGTGCGCGCCGCCATGCACAGGGTCACGTCGAGCAGCGTCATGATGACGCCGCCGTGCGCGATGCCCCAGCTGTTGGTCATGTGAGTCTTGAGTGCGCAGGCCATGCGTGCAATGCCAGCTTCGAGCGCGACCTCCTCGATGCCGAGGTGGGCGGCGAACGCGACTTTCTTGTGGTAGTTGCGCGCGAACTCGACGCCGTCCTGCGCTGCGGATTGCGTCATGGTCAGATGATGATCGCGCCGCCGTCGACCGCGATCGCCTGGCCCGTGATGTGACGGGAGGCTTCCGAGGCGAGCAGCACCGCCAACCCTTTCAGATCTTCTTCGTTGCCCAGACGCCGGTTGGGGGTGAGTTCGACGACGAGCTTGTTGATCGTATCCATCGCATCACGCGTCATCTTCGATGGGAAGAACCCGGGGCAGATCGCGTTCACGAGGACACCGTACTCGCCCCATTCGGCCGCGAATTGACGCGTCAGGCCGACGACGCCGTGCTTGGTCGCGTTGTACGAGACCGTCTCTACGACGCGCGGGTCGCTCCCCATCAGCCCTGCCACCGAAGCGACGTTGATGATCCGACCCCAGTGTGCCGGAATCATCGAGCGCTTGGCCACCTGCTGCGAGAGGACGAAGGTTCCGGTGAGGTTGAGATTGACAATCTTGTCCCAGGCGTCGAGCGGATGATCTTCAGCCGGGGCGACCCACACGGCACCGGCGTTGTTCACGAGAATGTCGATCTTGTCGAATTTCGCGAGCACTGCGTCGACGAGTCCGGGAATCTGGTCACGCTTGCCAATGTCGCAGACGAACGCGGTGGCTTCGATGCCCTGCTTCGCGAGGTGGGCGACCGCCTCATCAAGTTCATTCTTCTTGCGTGCGGTCAGCGCGAGTTTCGCACCCATCTCGCCGAGGGCTTCGGCAATCTGAAGGCCGAGGCCGCGCGACCCACCGGTGACAAGGGCGATGCGCCCGCTCAGGTCGAACAGTTGTTTGACGCTCATTGAATCCTCCTGGCGGTGATTCTAACGGCTCGGCGCGGCGATGGCCGCGGCTGCCGCGCGACCGGTGAGCACGCAGCCACCGAGAAAGGTGCCTTCCAGCGCGCGCAGGCCGTGCACGCCGCCGCCGCCGAATCCGGCGGCCTCGCCGATCGCATACAAACCGGGAATCGCTTCGCCCTTCGGGTCGAGTGCGCGGCAGGCAAGGTCGGTCTGGATCCCGCCGAGGCTCTTGCGGCTGATGACGAATTCTCGGATCGCAACGAGCGGCAGGCCGTCCGGATCGAGAATGCGCTGCGACTTGGCGGTGCGGATACGATCCCCGCGGTAGGCGCGCAGCGTATCGATCCGGCGCAACTGCTCGTCCTGCCACGGCGCGCCCTTGGTGATCGCCGCGTCGTAGCGCTCGAGCGTGGCGCGCAACTGCGCGGCGCCGACCGCTTGGGAGTTCGCGAGCGCGTTCATCTTCGACGCCAGTTCCTCGACCGAGCGGCCAAGCACGAAATCGACACAGTGTTGCGTCAGCGTGGCGTAGAGCCAGCGATTGCCGAGCACAACGTCGCGCAGGAACGCAAGCCAGCGCTTGTCGCGAATCGACGGATTGAACTCGGCGCCCGAAACCGCGAGCTCCTTGAGCGCAATGCGCCGGTTAAGCAGCTGCCAGGAATAGCCACCCTCCCGCGTCGAAACCTGGGTGACGAGATCGCGCGTATCGAAACCGGTGACCAGCGGGGGCATGATGCGTTCGCCGCGCGCATCGAGCCATAGCGCCGAACGCGGTGGCACGAGCGACAGGCCATGATCGGGCTTGCGCGGGCGGAAGTGATGCACGCCGGCGGCATAGTTCCACATGCGATCCATGTGCGTGATGCGCGCCCCGGCCGCCACCGCCGCGTCGTGCAGCCGGCCGTCGGCGTAGCGGTGGGAGCCATTCAGAATGGTCTGCGGCGGCGATCCCCAGTCGTGGTGCCAGTGTGCCTTCACACGTTCGATCGAGCCGTTGGCACCGCCGGAGGCGATGACGACGCATTCGCCACGTGCTTCGAATTCGGCGCCGTCAGTCTCGGTGTGGCCGGCGCAGCCGGTGACCGTCCCATTGGTCTCGACCAGGCGCTCGACGCGGTGTCCGAAGCGCAGCTCCAGGCGCGCGCGCTGCGGATGCGCGAGGAGGCGCCCGACGAGGACGCGCGCCAGCTCCTGCCCGGTGCCCCAGACGAGGTGAAAGCGCGGCGCCGAATTGCCGCGCGTGTTGAGCCCGCGCTCGACCCAGTGCGGCACCGGAAAGAAGCGAATGCCCAGGCTCCGCAGCCAGCGATAACCGAGCTCGGTACAGTGATTGACGTAGTACTCGGCCCAGCGCTGCGGCCAGTGGTCCTCGGGTTCGAACTCGGCGAATGCGCGCCAGTCCTCGAGTGCCAGGTCGACGCTGTCGGCCACCTTCGCGCGGCGTTGCTCGGGCGTCCCGACGAAGAACATGCCGCCGAAGCTTTCCTTGGCCAGCCCGCCGAAATTTTCCGCCTCGTCCCGGTCGAGCAGCAGCACGCGCCGGCCGGCCTCGAGCAGTTCGAGCGCGCACACGATACCGGCGATGCCGCCGCCCACGACAATTATTTCGCTCTGCAGTTGCGACAATGGGGTCAGACCCCTTTAGATGATCGTTGGCCGTTGGTAATAAAAAAGGGGTCTGACCCCTTTCTGCTTTTGGGGTCTGACCCCTTTTGTTTTAGCCCGTAATCTTCCGCACCAGCGCGCGCGTGATCACGCGCAACTGGTCGCGCAGCGGCAGGCGCTTGAGGTTGGTGCGTACCGCGCCGCGCGTGAATGCGGTTCGCTTCGTGTAGTCGATCATGACGTCGACGATGACCGGCCGGCCGGCGGCGGCCACGCGGTGTGCCTCGTCGATCGTGCGCTCGAGTGCGCCGTCGGTGCCCAGGCGCAGATAGTGCGCGCCGGTCGCGACCGCGATCCCTTCGATCCGCAGCGGCGGCAGGTCCGAGCAGGGTGTTCGGTTGTAGGACGTTTCCTGCGCTTGCGCGATCTGCGACAGGGCGCCGTCGTGAAACACGAAATAGCAGATCCCGAGGCCTTGCGCCACCGCGGTCGCGATTTCCATGCAGGTCATCGCGAATGCGCCGTCGCCGACGATCGCATTGACGTGCTTGCCGGGCCGGGCGAGGGCCGCGCCGATGGCCGCGGGTACCGCGTAGCCCATGGCATTGAAATCAGTCGGTAGCGCAACGCTTGCTGGTTCGCTAATGGTGTAGAGCTCGGCCGCCAGATAGGTGTGGTTGCCATCGTCGATCACGGTAAGCGCGTCGGGCGGCGTGCGCGCGCGCAACGCATCGAAAAAGCGCGCCGGATTGACCCGTCCCTTGCTGTCATGCGCGTACCACTCGGCGCGATAGGCCGCCTTGTCGCGCCGGATGCGTTCCTGCAGCGCCGTGTCGGCCGCGCGTGGTGCGCCACTGTCCCGCAGCGCGAGGAGCAACGCCGTGCCCACGGCCGCGGCGTCGCCTTCGATCGTCACCTGCGCCGGATAGTTGCGGTTGAACACGTTCGGATTGATGTCGACGTGAATCAGGTTCTCGGGCACCTTGGTACCGAAGCTACCGGTTGCGATCTCGGCGAATCGCGTTCCGATGGCGAGCAGGCAGTCGCAGTTTGCAAACGCGTTGCGCGCGGCGGGCACCGCGGCCGGGCCAAAGCCGAAGCCGACGTGAAGCGGATGGGTGCCGGGAAACACCGACAGGCCCTGCAGTGTCGTCGCCACCGGTGCTTGCAGAAATTCGGCGATTCCGCGGATCTCGGCGAGCGCGGCGTGGGCGCCCCAGCCCACGAACAGCCCCGGGCGGCGGGCCGTGCGCAGCCGCTCGACCGCGCTCGAAACGGTCACCGCGTCGTGAATGCGTGCCGGATCACCCGCGTCGTACTCCGGAATGGCGTCCGCCTCGCCCGGGATCAGCATCAGGTTGACCGCCAGTTCGACGAACACGGGACCGGGCTCGCCTTGCGTCGCGATGCGGTAGGCCTCATAGAGCATCGGCTGTACTTCGCGGTGCGTCGTCGGCTGGAACGTCGCCTTGGTAATGCCGCGCATGAACGCGTGTAGATCGATTTCGTGCAGCTGGTAGCCGAAGGGCAGGTCGGTGCGGATGCCCCCCGAAATCACCAGCATCGGCAC
Organism: uncultured beta proteobacterium; assembly: GCA_963714925.1. Classification (GTDB taxonomy): domain Bacteria; phylum Pseudomonadota; class Gammaproteobacteria; order Burkholderiales; family SG8-39; genus SG8-39. Next base: position 65,117 of record CAVQQK010000009.1, read on the forward strand.
CCCCGCAAGAAAGGCTTCGGCAATGCCGCTCGCGGCATGGGTGAGGCCCGACGCGGGCACGAGGGCGAGCGTGCCCACGCTGCCCGAGAGCCGGCTCATTGCGTCGGCCATGTACGCCGCCGAGAGCTCATGCGTCACGAGCACGGGCGCGATCGTCTCCGAGGCGTTCAATTCGTCGTACAGCTCGGTGGTGTGCACCCCTGGAATGCCGAAGGTGTACCGCACCCCGAGCTGCTCGAGCGCGCGGGTTGCAAGCCAGGCGGCCGTTTTCCTCATCTCCGTTTCCCGTCGAGGGTGCGTGTGCGGATTTTACTTCGCGGTACCATCGCGGCTTTTCGCCCTCGAGAGGAGCCCTGCGCGTGATCGTAGTCTGCTTGGATCTGGAAGGCGTGCTGATCCCGGAAATCTGGATCGAAGTGGCCAGGCGCACCGGGGTCAAGGCGCTTGAGCGCACCACGCGCGACGAGCCCGATTATGACGTCTTGATGCGCTACCGGCTCGAAATTCTCGCGCGCGAGAAGCTGCGGCTCGCGGATATCGAGGCCGTGATCGCCGACATGGGGCCGCTTGCCGGTGCGCCCGAATTCCTCGACGCGCTGCGTCAGCGCCATCAGCTGGTCATCCTGTCCGATACCTTCTACGAGTTCGCCCGCCCGCTGATGCGCCAGCTCGGTTCGCCGACCCTGCTGTGCCACCGGCTCGAGGTCGATGCCGATGGATTCGTTTCCAACTATCGCCTGCGCATGCCCGATCAGAAGCGCTCGGCGGTCGAGGCGTTCCGGGGCCTCAATTTCGCGGTCGTGGCAGCGGGCGATTCCTACAACGACACCTCGATGCTGGGGGCGGCGAACGCAGGGATCTTCTTCCGGCCGCCAGCGTCGATTGCGGCACAGTTTCCGCAGTATCCCGTGACGCAGGACTACGCCGCGCTCGCCGCCGCGATCGAGCAGGCGGCCGCCCGGCTGCCGGCCTGAAGCCTGCGAACGTCCGTTGCGCGCTGCGCTCGATAGAGATCGACGGCGCCGACCCTCGCTCAGGAGGTTTTCACGTAGCTGGCTTCTAGGCAGACGTTGACCAGCGCTTGCCGCCCCTCGTCGCGCACCACGCGCAGGGCACGCTCGAGCGCCGGAATGACGTCGCCCGGCGCGGTGACGCGCTCGCCGTAGCCGCCGCTCGCTTCGACCACCTTTTCGAAGCGCGGCGACGGTTCGAGCGTCGCGATCGGCGGCCGTGCCATCTTCGCCGCGTAGCCCTGTGGATACATGCCGAGCGTCGCGCGGTGAACCGCAGCCCAGCGCGCATTGTTGAAGATGACGAACAGCACCGGCAGGCGCATCGACTCCGATACGAAGTGGCCCGGCGTCGGATTGCCGAACATGTAGGCGCCGTCGCCCAGCGTGCAGATCACGCAGCGCTCGGGTGCCGCCAGCTTCGCGCCGAGCGCCGCGCCCAGGCCCCAGCCCAGGCCGCCCGCCGGCGAGGCTGCGAAATAGCGCCCCGGCTCGGCGATCGTCATTTCCTCGAGGACGAGCGGATACTCGTTGACGAGAATCGCGTCGGCGGGCATGACCTGATTGAGGCAGGCCGAGAGCCACTTTCCCGAGAGCGCAGTGGGCTGCTGCGTCGTGCCGCCGCGTGCCGCGAGACGCGCGGCTGTGCAGCGTTCGCCGACTGCGCTGCGGCGCGCGGCGCGTTTGGTCTCGTCCGGGGCAAGCTGGAGCGTGCGCTCGCGCAACGCGTCTAACGTCGGCGCAACGACACCGGTGAGCGCGATGTCGCTGCGGAATCCGCGTAGCGGGTAGCGGGTGAACAGCGGATCGGTGCCGATGTGCACGACCCGCGCCTCGGGCGCCGGCGCGCCCTGCACCGGGATCCAGGGCACGTCGCAGTCGACGACGAGCACGAGGTCGGCCTTGGGTAAAAGCGCATGCGGATCCCAGCCCGCCTGCATCGCGTGCTCGGTCGGCAGTGCGAGATAGCGCGGACGGTAGTGGACGACCGGGATCGCGAAGGTGTCCGCGAAGCGCGCGAGCGCGGCTGCGCCTGCTTCCGTGCGGCCCGCGTTCGCCGTGATCAGGAGCGGCGATTCGGCGCCTGCGATCAGTTGTGCGACCTCGTCGAGCGCCGCCGGATCTGCCGCGGGCGGCGTGGCGGGTGCAAGGCCCGGGCGGGTCTGCGGCCGGTGCCGGTTCGACGCGCCGAGCAACTCGCGCGGCAGCGAAAGGTACACCGGCCCGCGCGGCTCGGACATCGCGATCGCGAGCGCGCGGTCGACCACTGTCTCGATCTGATCGGGATGGCGCAGTTCGTAGTCCCACTTCACGAACTCGCGCAACATCGCGCCCTGATCGAAATGCTCCTGCGCCCAGTGGATGAAATTGTTCCGTGCGCCCGGCAGGGCTGCCTCGCCGCCGCCTTCGGTGAGCGGCGTGCGCCCGGCACAGATGAGAATCGGCACATTCTGCCGCGCGGCATTGATTGTTCCGTTCAGCAGGTTTGCCGACCCGACGCCGACGTGCACCATCATCGCCTGCGGCCGGCCGCTCACCATGAAGTAGCCGTGCGCCATGGCGATGCCCAGATTCTCGTGTGGTGCGATGACGGGCGTCGGCAGCCGCAAGCCGAGCGCCTCGGCGCGCGCGTAGCTTTCCGCGATCGGCGCGAAATCTGTCCCGCCGTTGAGGAAGAAATAGTCGATCCCGCGCGCCGCGAGCACGCCAAGGAATGCGTCGGCCGCGGTCTCCGGGGTAAATTCGTTGTCGCGGGCACGCGTCATGAAAAATCCTCAGGTCGAGGCGCAATGTGTACCATACCGCGAGCCAGCGGGTCGATCGCACCGTGACTCCGCTGCCCGGGGAGGGGAGGCCGCATGAAGCTCGATATTTTCAATCACCTGTTTCCGAAAAAGTACTACGACCGCATGCTCAAGGTCGCGCCGAACGGCAAGGACATGCATAAGCGGGTGCGCGAAATTCCGTGCATCGTCGATTTGAGCGCGCGTTTTCGCATCATGGACAAGTTCGGCGAAGACTACGCCCAGGTGATTTCGCTGCCCTCGCCGCCGATCGAGGTGTTCGGCCCGCCACCGGTATCCACCGACCTCGCCAAGCTGGCGAACGACGGCATGGCCGAACTCGTGCACAAATACCCCAAGCGCTTCCCCGGTTTCGTCGCCTCGCTGCCGATGAACGACCCGAAGGGCCTGCTGCGCGAGGCGCGGCGGGCGATCAACGAGCTTGGCGCGGTCGGCGTACAGGTGTTCACCAACGTACTCGGCGCACCGCTGACCACACCACAAACGCTGCCGCTGTTCGACCTGATGGCGAAGCTCGACCGGCCGATCTGGATGCACCCGGCGCGCGGCGCGGAGACGGTGGATTACCGCAGCGAGAAGAAGAGCCACTACGAGATCTGGTGGACCTTCGGCTGGCCGTACGAAACCAGCGTGGCGATGGCGCACATCGTGTTCGCGGGCCTGTTCGACAAGCACCCCGACTTGAAGATCATCACCCACCACATGGGTGGCATGGTGCCGTACTTCGAGGGGCGCGTCGGGCCGGGCTGGGACCAGCTCGGCAAACGGACCTCCGACGAGGACTACACGAAGCTTCTGCGCAAGCTGAAAAAGCGGCCGCTCGATTACTTCCGCATGTTCTACGCCGACACCGCGCTGTTCGGTGCCTGGGAGGCGACCAAGTGCGGATTGAAATTCTTCGGCGCGGATCACGTGCTGTTCGCTTCCGACGCGCCGTTCGACCCCGAGAAGGGCTCGATGTACACCCGCACGACGATCGAGATTATCGAGCGGCTCGACGTCTCCCCCGAGGAGCGGCACGCGATTTACGAAGGGAATGCCCGCCGCCTGTTGAAACTGTAAAACCGGTTTGAACTATCAAACGTCACGGCGTCACAACATCTGCGAGGAGAGGAACATGAGGAGGAAGACCGTTGCAATGAACGTTCTGGCTGCGACTGTCCTGGTTGGGGCGCTTGCTGCGACCCCCGTCCAGGCGCGCGACATCGGGATTGCGGCATCGAACCCGGGATCGCTGTACCACTCGACCGGTACCGCGATCGCGAAGGTCGCGAACGACGTCGCGAAGCTGAATGCCACCGTGCATCCGTTCGCCAGCGCCACCGTCTATCTGCCGGCAGTCAGCGCCGGCGAGTACGGGTTCGGCATCTCGAACATCGAGGAGCTGCGCGTCGCCGTCATCGGCGCCGCCCAGTTCAAGGGCCGCGACTACAGCAACCTGCGCGCGACGACCATCCTCTATCCGCTGCGCGTGGCGTTTTTCGTCCGCAAGGATTCGTCGATCAAAACGGTCGCGGACCTGAAAGGCAAGCGCGTGGTCGCCGGCTACAGCAGCCAGAAGACGATTCCGCCGCTGCTCGAGGCCGAGTACGCGACGGCAGGAATGACGGGGGCCGACGTTACGCCTGTAAACGTGCCGAATGTCGTCGCTGGTGCGAACGCATTCATCACCGGCAAGGCGGATGCATTCTTTTTCGCGTTGGGGGCGGCAAAGGTGCGCGAAGCGAACGCGGCGGTCGGTGGGATTCGCGCACTCGACGTCGCGAATACGCCGGAGAACCTGGCGAAGATCAAGAAGAACTTTCCGCCCGCCTACCTGCGTGCCGAGAAGCCGAGCAAGCGAAACGTCGGTGTCGAAGCGCCGATTCACGTCATTACCTATGACGCGGCTCTGGTCGCGAGCACCAAAACGCCCGACGCGGACGTCTACGCGCTGCTCAAGGCGATGCACGCCAACAAGAAGATGATGGGCGAAGTCTTCGGCGTGATGAATATGTTCAACCCCAATCGGATGGTCAAGGTGCTCGACCCCATCCAATGGCATACCGGGGCGCAGAAGTTCTACAAGGAACTCGGGGTCTGGCCACCCAAGGAGTAGCGCACCGGGTTCGGCGGGGAAGGATCTAGCGGGCCGCGGCTTGTACGCCCCGGAGGCGACGCCGCGCGTTGTCGCGGCGGTCCTCGCCAGCGCGCTTACGCTGGTCTCGGTCGGCTGGGCGCTCGACCTGCCGCTGTGGCTGCGCTGGGACATTTACCCGGGGCAGTTCTTCGCGGTCATGCTGGCGCTTGCACTGGCGCTTGCGTTCATCAGCTACCCGGCGCGTCGCGGCTCGCCGCGCCGGCAGCTGCCCTGGTTCGACTGGGTGCTCGCGGTCGGCGGCTTTACGGCCGCGGCCTACCTTGCCGCCGAGTACCAACAGCTGGTCGATCTGATCGCACTGCGCCCGAAGGGCGCGGTGATCGCGGGCACGGCGACCATCGCACTGTCGCTCGAATGCCTGCGGCGCGCCACTGGGCGCACGCTGCCGCTGATTGCGCTCGCGTTCATCGCCTACGCGCTGTGGGGCGACGTGCTGCCGGGCCGACTCGCCGCGCGCACGGTCGACTGGCAGAAGCTCGCCGCCTACCTCGCGCTCGACGTCAACGGCTTGCTTGGGCTGCCGCTCGCGGTGGCCAGCACCATCGTCGTCGCGTTCTTGCTGTTCGGCGAACTGCTCGGCGCGAGCCGTGGCGCGCGCTTCCTGACCGACCTCGCGATGCTGTCGATGGGGCGCTTTCGGGGCGGTCCGGCGAAGATGGCGGTGGTGGGCTCCGCGTTCTTCGGCTCGGTCTCGGGCAGCGCGGTCGCCAACGTGGTCGCCACCGGTGTCGTCACGATCCCGATGATCAAGCGCAGCGGCTATCCGGCGCACAAGGCGGCGGCCATTGAAGCGGTCGCCTCGACCGGTGGCCAGCTGATGCCACCGGTCATGGGGGCCTCGGCCTTCCTGATGGCGGAATTTCTCGAGATCCCCTACGCCGAAGTTGTGCTGGCGGCGCTGCTGCCCGCGATCCTGTTTTACGTTGCGCTGTTCATCCAGGCGGATCTGGATGCGGCCAAATTGGGCATCGGCCGCATTGCCAAGGCCGACATGCCAGCAGCGCGCCGCGTACTGCCGGGCGTGTACTACCTGCTGCCCTTCGTGGTGCTGATCGTTGCCCTGTTCAATTTCAACCAGACGCCGCAGTTTTCCGCGCTGCTTGCCGCGGTCTTGCTCATCCCGCTCGCGCTCGCCTTCGGTTACCAGGGCGAACGACCGCGCTGGCGAGATTTCCTCGGCGCCATCCCGGGTGCCGGACGCACCGTGCTCGAGATCGTGCTGGTGTGCGTGGCGGCCGGCATCGTGATCGGTGTACTGGGGATCAGCGGACTGGGCTTCGGACTCACGCTGACCCTGGTGCAGATCAGCGGCGGCAGCTTGACCGTGCTTCTGTTTCTCACCGCCGTCGTGTGCATCGTGCTCGGCATGGGCCTGCCGACGGTCGGCGTGTATGTGCTGCTTGCCGCCCTCGTTGCACCGGCCCTCGTCAAGATCGGCATTGCGCCGATCGCTGCGCACCTCTACGTCATGTACTTCGGCATGATGTCGATGATCACGCCGCCGGTGGCGATCGCGGCGTTCGCCGCGGCAGGGCTGGCGGGTGCGAACCCGATGCGCACCGGCTGGAGCGCCGTCGTATTCGGTTGGACCGCCTTCGTGGTGCCGGTGCTCTTCGTTCTGTCGCCGCAGCTCTTGCTGATCGGCGGCTTCTGGGCGGTGAGCCTGGCGGTGGTCACGGCGGTTGCCGGCGTCTGGCTGATCGCGATTGCGATCACGGGTTACTTCGCGCGCGCGCTGCCGCTGGTCCTGCGTCTTGGGTTCGCGCTCGCGGGGGTGCTCGCCCTGATTCCGGCCGGCGCATTTCCCGGTGCGCTGACGACCGACATCGTCGGCGTGCTTGCCGGCCTGGGTTTGATAGTCCGCGAGACCTTGCGCGCGCGCCGGACGGCCACTACGCGCTGATCAGCCCTTCAGTTGCAGGCTCTTGTACTCGAGGAACTCTTCAAGCCCGTAGACGCCCGCCTCGCGGCCGTGGCCGGATTGCTTGAATCCGCCGAAGGGGGCGTTCAGGTTGAACGCGCCGCCGTTGACGTCGACCTGCCCGGCGCGGATGCGGCGAGCGACCTTCTGCGCGCGCGCGTCGTCTTTCGACCAGACCGCGCCTGCGAGCCCGTAGGGCGAATCGTTCGCGATCCGGATCGCCTCCGCCTCGTCCTTGTAGGTAATGATCGAGAGCACCGGCCCGAAAATTTCCTCCTGCTCGATCGTCGAACCCGGTTTCACTCTTCCGAACACGGTCGGCTTGACGAAATATCCGCCCGGCAGGCCTTCGGGCGCGTCGGCGCCGCCGGCCACCAGTTCGGCACCTTCAGCGATGCCCTTCTCGATGTAGCCGCGCACGCGCTCGAGCTGCGCGCTCGACGTGAGCGGGCCGAGCCGCGTGGATTCGGACAGGGGGTCGCCGAGCGTGAAGCCGTTGGCGACCTCGGCCGCGATCTTCGCCGCCTCGTCGTATTTCGACTCCGGTACCAGCATGCGCGTGAGCGCGGTGCAGGTCTGACCCGAGTTCAGGTAGCAGCCGCTCACCGTCGACTTCACCGCGGTTGCCAGATCGGCGTCGTCGAGAATGACCGACGCGCTCTTGCCGCCGAGCTCAAGGGCGACCCGTTTTACGGTCTGCGCCGCGACTTCCGAGATGCGCTTGCCCGCGCGCGTCGAGCCGGTGAACGAGATCATATCGACCTGCGGGTGCCTGACCAGCGCTTCGCCCACCGTCGTGCCGAATCCGGTGACCAGATTGAACACGCCCTTCGGCAGGCCGGCCGCTTCGATCACCTCGGCAAGCATGAAGGCGTTGAACGGGGCGATCTCCGAGGGCTTGAGCACGACCGTGCAGCCGGCGGCGAGCGCCGGCGCCACCTTGAGCGCGATCTGATGCAGGGGATAGTTCCACGGCGTGATGGCGCCGACGACGCCGACCGGTTCGCGCACCACGACCGAGTTGCCGACGGTCTCTTCGAACGTGAAGCCTTTGACGAGCTTCGCGTAGTTCGCGAAGTTCGCGATCGGCAGCCCGGCCTGGATGCGCCCGGCGAGCTTGATCGGCATGCCGACCTCCCGCGCGATCAGCTGCGCGAGTTCGTCGGCGCGCGCCTTGAGGCCTGCGGAGACTTTCTCGAGGAATTCGGCACGCTTCTCGACCGGGGTCTGGCTCCAGCCGTCGAGCGCCGCACGTGCCGCGGCGACGGCGGCGTCGATGTCCTTCTCGCCACCGGCCGGCACCCGGCCCATGACCTCGCCGGTCCCGGCGTTATGCACGTCGATCGTCTCCCGGGTGGACGGTGCGACCCACTGGCCGCCGATGAAAAACGTGTCGCGATTGATCATGTGTGGCCTCGAGGAATGGATGCGTGGCAGCCGGAAGGCGCCGCGAACAACGGGTCGTCAGGAAGCCCGGATTTTACTGGCAATCGGCGTGCCGTTGCGCGTCGAATCAGCCGCCGCCGTTTCGCAACGCGCGTCTGGCGAACCGCAGAGCGGACCGCTACAGTGAGGCTTTCTCGCAGGGGAGACCATTCGAATGGGACAGCTTGACGGACGTGTGGCGATTGTCACCGGCTCGGGGCGCGGGATCGGGCAGCACATCGCGCTGCGCCTGGTGCGCGACGGTGCGGCAGTCGTGATCAGTGACATCGATGAGGCGCCGGCGAAGGAAACGGTTGCGCAGATCGAGAAGCAGGGCGGGCGTGCAATCGCCTGCGTCGGCGATGTCACTGCGAAAGACTTCGGCGAGCGGATCGTGAAGGCTGCGGTCGATGCCTTCGGTGGCTGCCACATCGTGGTGAACAACGCCGGCTACACCTGGGACAGCGTGATCCAGAAGATGTCGGACGAGCAGTGGTACGCGATCATCGATGTGCACCTCACTGCACCATTTCGCATCCTGCGTGCGTTCCAGCAGCACTTCCGCGCGGTGGTCGACGAAGAGCGCAAAGCGGGCAAGCGCGTGATGCGCAAGGTTGTGAACATTTCCTCGACTTCGGGCGTGAACGGCAACGCCGGACAGGCGAACTATTCCTCCGGCAAGGCGGGCGTCATCGGTCTTACCAAGGCGCTGTCCAAGGAATGGGGTCGCTACGACGTCACCGTGAACGCGGTCGCCTTCGGCTACATCCAGACCCGGCTGACCACGCCGCTGCAGGAGGGCGAGGCGGGCGAGATCGAGGTCCAGGGGCGCAAGGTCAAGGTCGGCATCCAGGGCGGGCGGATCGCGGTCATGAATCAGATGATCCCGCTCGGGCGTGGCGGAACGCCCGAGGAAGCGGCCGGCTCGGTGTTTCTGTTCTGCAGCCCCGACAGCGACTACGTCTCGGGCCAGTGCCTGGTGGTGAACGGCGGGTTGTAGCCCGTAGCTGGTATCCCGTAGTCAGGATCTCTCGCCGCTGCCGGCCAGCGCATGAAAGGACACCGCCGATGAACGCAGCGCATGCAAATCGAGTCAACCGAAGCGAGTTCGAGGCCTTTCGTGCCACGGTGCGGCGCTTCTACGAAACCGAAGTCATGCCGCAACGCGAGCGTTACGCGGCGCAGGGCTACGTCGACCGCGAACTCTGGCACCGGGCCGGTGCGCTCGGCTTGCTGTTGCTCGATGTGCCCGAGGCCTACGGTGGCGCGGGCGGCACGGTCGAACACCTTGCGGTCATGGTCGAGGAGGCCGCGCGTGCGATCGACTCGGCGCTTGGCTTTTCGGTCCATTCGATCGTCTCGCAGTACCTGTTCGCCTACGCGAGCGAGGCGCAGAAGCAGCGCTGGCTGCCGGCGATGGCGCGCGGCGAACTGGTCGGCGCGATCGCGATGACTGAACCGGGCGCCGGATCGGACCTGCAGGGCATTCGAACCCAGGCGCGCCTCGAGGGCAGCCAGTACGTCATCTCCGGCCAGAAGACCTTCATTACCAACGGCCATCATGCGGATTTGGTGATCATCGTGTCGAAGACCGATCCACGCGAGGGGGCGAAAGGCGTTTCGCTGATCGTCGCCGAGACGAAGGATCTCGCGGGTTTTCGCCGCGGACGCATCCTCGACAAGATGGGACAGAAGGCGCAGGACACGACCGAGTTGTTCTTCGACGAGATGCGCGTGCCGGCGGAGAACCTGCTCGGCGGCGAGGCGGGCCGCGGCTTCGGGCAGTTGATGAACCAGCTGCCCTACGAACGCATGATCGTCGCCTTTCGTGCGGTGGGCGCGATGGCGCGCGCGGTGGAACTGGCGACCGAGTACGCGAAGGCGCGGCGTGCGTTCGGAAAGTCGCTGATGGACCTGCAGAACACGCGCTTTACGCTCGCCGAGTGCGCAACCGAGCTGTCTGTGGCGCGCGCCTTCGTGGCCGAGTGCCTGGAAAAGCTGCTCGAGGGCCGGCTCGATGCGCCCACGGCCTGCATGGCCAAGTGGTGGACGACCGACCGGCAGTGCACGGTCACCGACCGATGCCTGCAACTGTTTGGCGGCTATGGCTACATGAACGAGTACCCGATCGCGCGCCTTTACACCGAAGCGCGGGTGCAGCGCATTTACGGCGGCACCAACGAGATCATGAAGGAAGTGATCGCCCGCAGCCTGTGAGCGGGCGCGGCGGGCCAGCCCGGGACGCTCCGGCCGGGACCGTCGCCTCGCGCCGACAGATACCATGCTGTCCAGCGGCGTTTCAAACCGGCGTTGCGATGCAAACCATTGATTCCGGACAAGAGTCACATCCCCGAACGCTATTTAGCCGCTATACTTCGTGCTACTTCTAGGTTTACCTATTTGGAGCATTGAAGGGCATGGCAAAACGCGGGAAAGCTGTGGTCGCACGCGAGCTCAACAAGCCGGTGCTTGTCGAAGCCGTCGAATTCGCGTCGCCTAAGCGCGGCGAGGTCATGGTGAAAATTGGCGCGGTCGGGGTATGCCACTCGGACCTGTCTGCGACCAACGGGACCATTGCGCTGCCGCTGCCCCTGATCCTCGGACATGAAGCGGCGGGCGAGGTGATCGAGATCGGAGACGGTGTGACCGAGCTTGCGCTGGGCGACCACGTGGTGTCGAACTGGATCTACATGTGCGGGCGCTGCCACTACTGCAACATCGGGCGCCCGGTGCTGTGCAACCTGCAGGCCAAGGCATTGTCCACGCTGCCGGACGGCAGCTTGCGCACCCAGGACGCGACGGGTAAGCCGCTCAACATCTTCTCCGGCGTCGGCGTGATGGCCGAGTACGCCGTCGTGCATGCCGACAATCTGGTCAAGATCGATGCCGGCGTGCCGCTGGACTGCGCCGCGCTGGTCGGCTGTGCGGTGACCACGGGCGTGGGCGCAGTCTTCAATACCGCCCAGGTCGAGCCCGGGTCCTCGGTCGGCGTCTGGGGCTGTGGCGGCGTGGGGCTAAACGTGATTCAGGGTGCGGTGATCGCCGGCGCGGTGCAGATCGTCGCGATCGACACTACGGAATCGAAACTCGTCTACGCAAAGCAGTTCGGCGCAACCGAGACGATCCTCGCCAAGCCGGGCGAGGACTTGACCAAGGCGATCAAGAAGGCGACTGGCGGCGGATTTGACTACGCGTTCGAATGCGTCGGCAGCGGCGAGCTCGCCGCTGCGGCGTACAAGGCAATCCGCAAGGGCGGCGTTGCGGTCGTGGTCGGTGTCGCGCGGCCCGGCGAATCGACTTCGGTGCGCACGATGACACTGCCGTTCGAGGAGAAAACACTCACCGGGAGCTACTTCGGGTCGGCGCGTCCGCGCGAGGATTTCCCGCGCATGCTCGGCCTGTACGCCGCGGGCAAGCTCAAGCTCGACGAGCTGATCACCAAGCGCTATCGGATCGACGAGGCACCGCAGGCCTTCGCCGACCTCGAATCGGGCAAGAATGCGCGTGGCGTCATCGTCCTCTAGCCGCCGGGCGCCGTGCCGATGAGCGTCGCCACGTCGTCGAAACCACGGCTTGCCAGCGCGGAGGGACGCGCTGCGCACATTCTCGTGGTCGACGATCAGCGCGCCAACGTCGAGATGGCGGCGGAGTTGCTGCGCGTGCGCGGCTACCAGGTCGAAACCGCGGTATCGGGCGAGGCGGCACTCGAGCGCGTGCGCGTATCGCCGCCGGATCTCGTCGTCATGGACATCGTGATGCCGGGCCTCGACGGGTACGAGGTCTGCCGTCGGTTGCGTGCGCGGGAGGACACGGCGTTGCTGCCGATCGTGCTCGTCACCTCGCTCGATCCCCACGCCGAACGGCTGAAAGGCATCGAAGCCGGGGCAGACGATTTCCTGTCCAAACCGGTGAACTGGCCGGAGCTGTTTGCGCGCGTGCGCGCGCTGCTGCGCGTCAAAGCGCTGCAGGACGAAGTGCGCCGCCAGGCCGAGGAACTGCGCGGGTGGAATGCGAAGCTCGAGGACCGCGTGCGCAAGCAGGTTTCGGCGATCGAGCGCCTTGGGCGCCTCAAGCGTTTCTTCGCACCGCAAGTCGCCGAAGCGATCGTCGCCGGCGGCGAGGAATTGCTGGCGCCGCACCGTCGTGAGATCACCGTGGTGTTCCTCGATCTGCGCGGTTTCACGGCGTTCACCGATCGCGCCGATCCGGGCGACGTTGTCGATCTGATGCGTGCGTATCACGCCTCGATGGGGCGCATCGTCGACAGTCACGGCGGGACGCTCGAGCACTTCGCGGGCGATGGCGTGCTGATCTTTTTCAACGATCCGGTTCAGATCGAAAAGCCCGCCGAGCGTGCCGTTCACATGGCGCTCGAGTTGCAAACTGCGTTTTTGCCGATTGCGGAAGAATGGGCGCAGCGCGGCTACAGCGTCGGTCTCGGCATCGGGATTGCGCAGGGCGAAGCCACGCTGGGCGTGATCGGTTTCGAAAGCCGCTGGGAGTACGCGGCGATCGGCAACATTCCCAATCTCGCTGCGCGCCTGTGCGGTGAGGCGCGCGCCGGAGAAATCCTGATTGACGCACAAACCGAGCGCGACATCGCGCATACGGCCGAGACTCAATCGATAGAGCCGCTGCAGCTGCGCGGATTCCAGCAGCCGATCATCGCGTTCCGGCTGCATGGAATGCCCGTCGACTGACCTTGGTCGTGCGCGCTGCAAGGGCTGCCTGCGCGGGTCGTACAGGCAACGCAAGGAATTTGCGTCATGCTTGAGACGGTCGGCAAGTACCGCGTCGAGCGCGTGCTCGGCGAGGGCGCGACCGGGACCGTCTATCTCGCCGGCGACCTTTTTTCCGAACGTCAAGTCGCGATCAAGGTGATGGTGGAGCAGCCCGGCATGGATGCCGAGGACGCCCGACGCCAACAGCGCTTCTTCCAGACCGAGGCGGCGCTCGCCGGGAAGCTGCGCCATCCGCACATCGCGACCATCCTGGACGCGGGCGTCGAAGGCGAGACGCGCTACCTCGTCATGGAGTATATCGACGGCGGCAACCTGTTCGAGCACTGCGATTCGGAGAAGCTCCTTGCCGTACCGAAGGTCGTCGAGATCGGCTTCAAGTGCTGCAAGGCGCTCGAGTTCGCCAATCAGATCGGCGTCGTGCACCGCGACTTGAAACCCGCAAACATCATGCTGACGCGGGACTTCGATATAAAGATTTCGGATTTCGGTGCCGCGATGTTCGACCGTGCGGAGACGACGCAGGTGCTCGGCGTCGGCTCGCCGACGTACATGTCCCCCGAGCAGATCCAGGGCGAGACGCTCAATTTCCAGACCGATATTTTTTCGCTCGGCGGTGTGCTCTATCACCTGCTGACCGGGCGGCGGGCGTTCAATGCCGGCAGCGTGGCCGAGCTGATGCAGCGGATCGTCGAAGCCGATCCCCCGCCGCCGAGCACGCTGCGCAGCGACGTACCCGCGGCGCTCGATGCGATCGTAGCGCGCGCGCTCGCGAAGAGCCGCGAGCAGCGCTATTCGAGCTGGGCCGAGATGGCCGACGCGCTCGAGGCCCTGCTCGTGGCGCAGGCGGGAGAGGCACAGGGGCTTACCGAGGCCGAGCGCTTCAACGCGATGCGACGGCTTGCCTTCTTTGAAGCGTTCAGTGAAGTCGAACTGTGGGACGTGTTGCGGCGCGCCACCTGGCGCCGGTTCGAGGCCGGCGAGGACCTGATCCGCGAGGGTGACCATGACGCGGGTTTTTTTGTACTGGCCTCGGGCATGGCGAAGGTGACGAGCCGGGGCGAGTTGCTCAATATTGTCAGCCCCGGCGAGAGCATCGGCGAGATGTCGGTCATCCGGCGCAATGGCCAGGCGCGCATGGCAACGGTCAGCGCGAACGAGCCGAGCTGGACGATCGGTCTCACGCTCGAAGACCTCGACGCCCTCTCGGCCGAGGTGCGGGCGCGCTTCAACGCGGCCTTCCTCGCGCTCCTGGTCGACCGGATCTCGCTCGTCTCGGGGCGCTTGCTGCACGCACTGCAGGAAAAGAAGATCGGCGCGCCGTAAGGGGTCAGACCCCTTTCTTTAGGGTCAGCCCCCTTTTGATGAACGACGGTCTACGATCTTCTAAAATGGGGTCTGACCCCTTTTTTCCCGCGGATCGCGAGCGAAAAGCTCTCTCGGGGTTTCGCGCGTTTTCGAAGAAACATCGAAAACACGCGAAACCCCGAGATCATTTAAAACCACAACCTACGTCTGGATTTGTAGCGAACCGCGACGTCCGAACCCGCGACAAAGACGTATCCTCGGGGTCGCCGCGTCCGGGATCGAATAGATGAATTGGATGTCTGACCGCCGCTGGATCACCCCGGCCGTCGTCCTCACCTTCGGCAGTTTGGTGCTGCTGCTATCGATGGGGATCCGGCACGGCTTCGGCCTGTTCCTGCAGCCGATGTCGCTCGAGCACGGTTGGGGACGCGAGGTGTTCTCGCTCGCCATTGCGTTGCAGAACATCGTCTGGGGGCTTGCGCAGCCGTTCACCGGAATGATCGCCGACCGCTTCGGCGCCGGACGCGTGGTGTTCGTCGGTGCGCTGCTCTATGCGGCCGGTCTATGGCTGATGTCGACCGCGGGCACACCGGGAGCGCTCTATCTGAGCTCGGGTCTGCTCATCGGACTCGGGCTCTCGGGCACCACCTTCAGCGTCGTGTTCGGCGTCATCGGCCGGTACACCACGCCCGAAAAGCGCTCGATGGCGCTCGGTATCGCAGGCGCGGTTGCCTCCTTCGGGCAGTTCGCGATGGTCCCCGGCAGTCAGGCGCTCATCGCCTCGGGCGGCGCGATGTTCGCGCTCATGGTGCTCGCGGTCGTGGCGCTCCTGATGGCGCCGTGCGCGGCGGCGCTCGCGGAGGATCCGTCGTCGCATCCGCACGCCGTGCACCAGACGATCGGTCAGGCGTTGCGCGAAGCGGCCGGGCACCGCGGATTCTGGCTGTTGCTGCTCGGCTTTTTCACTTGCGGCTTTCAGGTGGTATTTATCGGATCACACCTGCCGGCCTATCTTGTCGATGGCGGCCTCACGGCGCGCGACGGCATGCTCGCGCTCGCGATGGTGGGATTGTTCAACATCGTCGGCAGCTTTGGCGCCGGGTACTTCGGCTCGCGCTATAGCAAGAAGAATCTGCTCGCGCTGATTTACTTCGCGCGCACCGCGGCGGTGACGATGCTCCTGGTGCTGCCCCTCACCAGCGCCACCGCGATTGCGTTCGGTATCGTGATGGGCTTGCTTTGGCTCGGCACGGTACCGCTCACCAACGGCGTGGTCGCGCAGGTTTTCGGTGTGCAGCACCTCGCGATGCTCTCGGGCTTCGTCTTTTTCAGCCACCAGGTGGGAAGTTTCCTCGGCGCCTGGCTCGGCGGATGGCTGTTCGACCGCACCGGATCCTACGACGTGGTGTGGATCATCTGCGCGGCGCTGGGCATCGTGGCCGGGCTGCTCAACCTGCCGATCGACGAGCGGCCGGTCACGCGCACGGCCGTAGCCTAAAACGGGGTCAGACCCCTTTTTAGGGTCAGACCCCTTTTGATGATCGACGGTCGACGATCTTCCGTAAAGGGGTCAGACCCCTTTTTAGATGAATGATGGCCGTCGATGATCTAAAAGGGGGTCTGACCCCGCGGTCGTCCTTTATATGATTTCGAATAATCCGGCGGCGCCCATGCCCCCGCCGACGCACATCGTCACCACGGCGTACTTCACACCGCGGCGCTTGCCTTCGATGAGCGCGTGGCCGGTCAGCCGGCTTCCGGTCACGCCGTAGGGATGGCCGACCGCGATCGAGCCGCCGTTGACGTTCAGGCGCTCGTCGGGGATGCCGAGCTTGTCACGACAGTAGATGACCTGCACCGCGAAGGCTTCGTTCAGTTCCCACAGCCCGATGTCATCGACCTTGAGGCCGGTGCGCTCGAGTAGCTTGGGAATCGCGAATACCGGGCCGATGCCCATCTCGTTCGGTTCGCAGCCGGCGACCGCAAAGCCGCGGAACACGCCCATCGGCTTGAGACCCCGCTTCGCCGCCGCCTTGTCGCTCATCAGGACGCAGACCGAGGCGCCATCGGAAAACTGACTCGCGTTGCCCGCCGCGATCACGCCGCCTTCGATCGCCGGCTTGATCTGCGAGACGCCCTCGTAGTTCGTATCCGGGCGGATGCCTTCGTCGAATTCGGCCGTCACCTCCTTCATCGTTTCCACGCTGGTCTTCTTGTCGATCACCATCATCTTGGTGGTGATGGGGACGATCTCGTCCTTGGTCCTGCCCTCGGCGCGCGCCTTCGCCGCGCGCAACTGGCTCTCGACGCCGTAGCGATCCTGGGTCTCGCGTCCGATGTTGTATTTCTTCGCGACGTATTCGGCGGTCTGCAGCATCGGCCAGTAGATCTCGGGCTTGTGCCGATGCAGCCACTCGTCCTGAAAGTGATGCCGGTTGGCTTCGTTCTGCACCAGCGAGATCGACTCGACGCCGCCGGCGACGTACACGCCATCCTCGCCGGCGAGGATGCGTTGGGCCGCGAGCGCGATCGTCTGCAGGCCCGAAGAGCAGAACCGGTTCACGGTCATCCCGGAGACGCTCGCCGGCAGGCCGGCACGTATCGCGATCTGGCGCGCAATGTTGCCGCCGGTTGCGCCTTCGGGCGTGGCGCAGCCCATGATAACGTCTTCGACTTCCTCGCCATGCACCTTGGCGCGCTCGAGCGCGGCCTTCACCACGTGCGAACCCATCTTCGCGCCATGCGTCATGTTGAGCGAGCCGCGCCAGCTCTTGCACAAGGGCGTGCGCGCGGTGGAAACGATGACTGCGTCGGTCATAGGACTCTCCTGGTTGTAGGGCTGACTACTTGGCGGTGTCGTAGTTGGAGAACGTTTTGCCTTCGGCCGCGAGCTTCTCGAGCAACGGTGCGACCTTCCACACCGCGCCCTGATAACCCTTCTGGAATCGCTTGATCGCCGCGACCACCTTGTCGAGGCCGACGGTGCTGGCGGTGAACATCGGCCCGCCACGGTAGGCCGGGAAGCCGTAGCCGGTGAGGTAGACCATGTCGATATCGGAGGCGCGCAGCGCGATGCCTTCTTCCAGGATGAACGCCGCCTCGTTGACCAGCGCGTAGATCAACCGCTCGATGATCTCGGCGTCGGCGATCTTGCGTGGCTTGACGCCGATTTCCTTGCGGTAGGCCTCGATGATCGCATCGACCTCGGGATCGGGGATCGGTGTGCGGTTGCCGGCCTCGTACCGGTACCAGCCTTTGCCGTTTTTCTGTCCGTAGCGTCCGGCCTCACAGATCCGGTCGCCGACTTTCGAGTAGACGAAGTTCGGCCGCTCCTGGTAGCGGCGCTTGCGGATCTCCCAGCCGATGTCGAGCCCGGCCATGTCGCCCATGGTGAACGGGCCCATGGCGAGACCCCAGGCCTTCGCCGCGGCGTCGACCTGCGCGGGCGAGCAGCCCTCGTCGAGCAGGAACAGGCTCTGCTGGCCGTACTTCTCGATCATGCGATTGCCGATGAAGCCGTCACATACGCCCGAGACCACCGGCAGCTTGCCGATCTTCTTGCCGAGCTTCATCGTCGTCGCCAGCACGTCCTTCGCCGTCTTCTTACCCCGTACCACTTCGAGCAGTCGCATGACGTTGGCTGGCGAAAAGAAGTGCGTGCCGATCACGTCCTGCGGGCGCTTGACGACCGCGGCGATCGCGTCGACGTCGAGCGTCGAGGTGTTGGTTGCGAGAATCGCCCCCGGCTTTGCGATCGCATCGATTTTCTTGAACAGGTCCTGTTTCACGTCCATGCGCTCGAACACCGCCTCGATCACGATGTCGGCGTCCTTCGCGTCCTCGAGCTTGAGCGAGGGCGTGAGCAGCGCCAGGCGCCTGTCCATGTCCGCCTGCGTCAGCCGGCCACGCGATACGGTGCCCGCGTAGTTCTTCTTGATCGTCGCGAAGCCGCGGTCGAGCGCCGCCTGCTGGGTCTCGATGATCGTCACCGGAATGCCCGCGTTGGCGAAGCTCATCGAGATGCCGCCGCCCATGGTACCGGCACCGATGACTGCGGCCGTCCTGATCTCGCGGGTCGGTGTGTCCGCGGGCACGTCGGGGATCTTCGTCGTCTGCCGTTCGGCGAAGAACATGTGGCGCAGGGCCTTCGATTCACTGCCTTCGACCAGCGACTGGAACCGCTTGCGTTCCTCGGCGCGACCCTCGTCGAAGGGTTTGTTGACCGCCGCCTCGACGCAGGCGACGATCTCGAGCGGCGCCGGAAAGCCGCGCGAAGCCTTGCCGACCTCGGTGCGCGCCTGCTCGAAAAAGGATTTCGCGTCACCGTCGACCTTGACCGTCATGTCGCGAATGCGGCGCGGGCCCTTGCCGGTGGCAACGAGCTTGTTGGCGAATGCGACCGCCCCCTCGAGCAGATCGCCCGGGACGATCTCGTCGATCAGGCCGAGGGAAACGGCCTTTTCCGCGGGCACAGCGGTGCCCGTGGTCATCATGCGAATGGCCTCGCCCGCGCCGACCACGCGGGGCAGGCGTTGCGTGCCGCCCGAGCCGGGCAGGATCCCGAGCTTCACTTCGGGCAGGCCGAGCTGGCTTTTGGGCAGTGCGACGCGGTAATGGCAGCCGAGCGCCAGTTCGAGGCCGCCGCCGAGTGCGAAGCCGCCGATTGCCGCGACCATCGGTTTGCTGCACGCATCCTGCGCGTCGTTGATCTCGGGCAACGACGGCGGGACCTCCATCTTGGGCGTATTGAATTCGCGGATGTCGGCGCCGCCGGAAAAAGCTTTCGCCGAGCCGATGATGACCAGGGCCTTGACCGCCGGATCGGCGTCGGCCTTCTTGATGCCGGCCATGAGCGCCGGGCGCAGCACGCTGCCCAGGCCGTTGACCGGCGGATTGTTCATCGTGATGACGGCAATGCCGTCGCGGACGGTATACGGTGCGGCGTCGCTCATGCGAGAGTCTCCGGCAGGATCGGGTGGACAGGGCGTCCAGGGGGAAATCGATTCTACCGGGATTGGGGACGTCCTGAAGCGCGCGCAGGAATAGCGGAACACGCCCGGGCGCGCCGCGTTGACACTGCCTAGGCACGCGGGTAACGTCGATCGCCCCGGCCGAGGCGCGGCGGGCAGCAATCCAGGCATTCGAAGGAGAAGACTATGCACGGCCTGATGATGGACACGCCGCTGCTGATCAGCGACCTGATCCGCTTTGCCGACCAAAACCACGGCGACACGGAGATCGTTTCCAAGACGTCGGAAGGCGATATCCACCGCTATACCTACCACGACGCCCATGGCCGCGCGCGTCAGCTTGCGAAGGTGCTGCAGGCGCTCGGCGTCAAGCCCGGCGATCGGATCGGCACGCTGGCCTGGAATGGCTACCGTCACTACGAGCTCTATTACGCGATTTCGGGCATCGGTTCGGTGATCAACACCATCAATCCGCGGCTGTTCCCCGACCAGATCGTCTACATCTCGAACCACGCCGAGAATACGGCGCTGTTTTTCGATCTCAGCTTCGTGCCGCTGGTCGAGAAGCTCGCGTCGGAGCTGAAGTCCGTGAAACATTTCGTGCTGATGACCGACCGTGCGCACATGCCGGCAAAGAGTGCGATTCCGAATCTGCTGTGCTACGAAGATCTCATGGCCAAGCAGGACGACGACTACGCGTGGCCGAGCTTCGACGAGCGCACGGCGGCAGCGCTGTGCTACACCTCGGGTACCACGGGCAACCCGAAGGGCGTGCTCTACGGCAACCGTTCAACGGTCCTGCACGCCTACGGCGGGGCGCTGCCCGACGCACTCAACCTTTCGGCGCGCGATTCGGTGCTGCCGGTCGTGCCGATGTTCCACGCCAACGCCTGGAGCCTGCCCTATGCCTGCACGATGGTGGGGGCGAAGATGGTATTTCCGGGACCGCACCTCGACGGCAAGAGCGTCTACGACCTCATCGAGCAGGAGCAGGTGACGCTTTCGGCCGGCGTGCCGACGGTGTGGCTCATGCTGCTGCAGCACCTGGCCTCGAACAAGCTGCGCTTTTCCACGCTCAACCGCACGGTCATCGGCGGTTCGGCCTGTCCACCGGCGATGATCCGCAGCTTCCAGGACGACTATGGCATCACGGTGTTCCACGCCTGGGGCATGACTGAAATGAGCCCGCTCGGTACCGTGGGCTCGCTCAAGGCGAAGCAGGCCGGGCTCGACAAGGAGGCGCGCTACGCGGTGCAGGCCAAGCAGGGGCGCGGCATTTTCGGGGTCGAGATGAAGATCGTCGACGAGGACGGCAAGGCGCTGCCCTGGGACGGCAAGCGCTTCGGCAACGTGATGGTGAAGGGGCCGTGGATCGCCTCGGGCTACTTGAAGGGCGAGGGCGGCGATCCGCTGATCGACGGTTGGTTTCCGACCGGCGACGTCGCCACCATCGACCCGGACGGCTATATGCAGATCACCGACCGCTCGAAGGACGTGATCAAGTCGGGCGGCGAGTGGATCAGCTCGATCGACCTGGAAAACATCGCGGTCGGCCACCCGGCCATTGCGGAGGCAGCCGTCATCGGGATCGCGCACCCGAAGTGGGACGAGCGGCCGATCGTCGTCGCGATCAAGAAACCGGGACAGGACGTCAGCAAGGAGGAATTGCTGAAGTTCTTCGAGGGCAAGATCGCCAAATGGTGGATGCCGGACGACGTCGTCTTCGTCGAAGAACTGCCGCACACCGCGACCGGAAAGCTCTCCAAGCTGACGTTGCGCAAGAGTTTCACCGAATACAAACTGCCGACGGCGTGATGCAACTGGCGTAGGCTGTTGCGATGCGGATCATCCTGCTCGGGGTTCTGGCGGGGGCGCTGACGGGTCTTGCGCCGAACGCACTCGGCGAGCTCTATCGCTGGCGCGATCCGCAAAGCGGATCGATCAAGTACTCGACCTATCCGCCGCCCTGGTACGGCGATCAGGCGCGCGAAGCGCAGTCTCCGAAAGTCGAAGTCCTCACTGGCGAACGGGAAGCGGCGGCCGCAAAGTCGGCGCCGGTCGACGCGATGGCCGAGAAGGTCGCCGAGGTGATCCAGTTCATGGAGAAGCGGCGCGAGCAGTTGCGCACGCGTATGACGGTGGCGCGTGCGTCGGCGGGCTTCGATCTCTCTGACCCGGCGTTCCAGGCGGATCTGCAAGCCTACCGCGCGGTCTCGCGCGAGCTCGACAAGTTCGATTCGAAGGGCGCGGCGACCCGGCGCACGGCAGACGCGACGGTGTTCCAGAATCTCGGCGTCGAGTCTCGGGCGACGCCGGGCGCGCGAACTGTTCCATCGGCGCCCGGCGAACCGCCGCGTCGCGGCGCGGGCCAGCCCCCGCCCGTGGATCGCCCCGACCGTTCGCGGTGAGTACCCCACGCGGCCTACGCTCCGTCATCGTTCAGGCGAACGGCATTCGCCTGCACACGATGCAGGCGGGCGTGGGCCCGCTGATTCTCTTCCTGCACGGATTTCCGCAGTTCTGGTATGCGTGGCGGCATCAGCTCGCGGAGTTTTCACGCGACCATCTCGCCGTGGCACCCGACCTGCGCGGCTACAACCTGTCGGACAAGCCCGCAGGCGTCGATGCCTACAAGGCGCGCCACATCGTCGCTGACATCCGGGACCTCGCGCGGCAATTGAATGGCGGCAAACCGTTCACGCTGGTCGCGCACGACTTCGGCGGTGCCGTGGCCTGGAACCTTGCGAGTGCCGCGCCCGAGCTCGTCTCGCGCCTCGTGATTCTCAATTCGCCTCATCCCTATACGTTCTGGCGCGAACTCGTGCACAGCCCGGCACAGCAGAAAGCGAGCGAATACATGCTGAAGCTGCGCTCGCCGCAGGCCGAGGCGCGTCTATCGGAAGATGGCTACGCGCGCCTGTGGAAATTCGCGTTCGGCGAAACAGCACCTGCGTTCACTGATGCCGACCGGGCGGCGTATTTGAAAGCCTGGGCACAGCCCGGCGCGTTGACCGGAAGCCTGAACTGGTATCGCGCATCGCCGCTGGTGCCGCCGACCGCCGATGATCCGGGCGCCGCGCGCCTGACGCTCGACCCGAAGGACTTCATGGTGCGCGTGCCGACCCTGGTCATCCACGGCGAGCGCGATATCGCGCTGCTGACCGGACTGCTCGATGGGCTTGAACACTGCGTGCCGCAGCTCGAAATCGAGCGGATTCCAGAGGCGTCGCACTGGGTGATGGAGGAAGAGCCGGCGCGCGTGAATCGGCTCATTCGGAATTTCGTCGCGCCTCTATAATCGCCGCGGGAGGAAGGGATGACGAGTGCGTTGTCGGTGACGCAGTTGCGCGAGCGCGTGGGCGAAGAAGTTGGCGTCTCGCCGTGGCTCGAGATCGACCAGGCGCGGATCGACCGCTTCGCCGAGGCGATCGACGACCCGCAATGGATCCACGTCGATCCCGAGCGTGCCAAGTCCGGCCCGTTCGGCGCGACGATCGCGCATGGCTTTCTCTCGCTGTCCCTGCTTTCGCACCTCATCGAAAGCACGTTCTCCTTCGATGACCGCAAGATGGGTGTCAACTACGGCCTGAACCGGGTGCGCTTCACCGCCCCCCTGCCGGTCAACAGCCGCGTGCGGGCGCATTTCGTGCTGGGCAGCTGGGAGCGCAGCAACGACATGATCCAGACCGTGTGGAACGTGACCTTGGAATGCGAAGGCAGCGACAAGCCGGTGCTCGTGGCGGAGTGGATCGGCAGGAGCTACGTTTGACGGGGTCAGACCCTTTTGGAAGATTGTCGGCCTTCGATTATCAAATGGGGTTATCCAAAAAGGGGTCTGACCCCTTTTTTGGGAAATCGCTATGCAACGCTGGAAACAACGTCCCGAGGGCTCGAACTGGGGCGACTTCGGTCCCGACGATCAGCGCGGACGCATGAACTGGGTCACGCGCGAGAAGGTGCTCGAGGGCGTGGCCGAAGTGAAGGAAGGCATCACCTTCTGCCTGTCGCTGCCGCTCGATTATCCCGGCGGCAGTGTGCTCAATCCGCGGCGCAGTCCGCCGCGCCTCGCGCCGACGCTGCGCGACGGCAAGAGCGCCGGCGCGCAGAACTTCTGCTGGCCGCTGGCAAACGACAACCCTGACCACACCGACGTGGTCAGCGACGACGTCGTGCTGCTCACGCTGCAGTACTCGACGCAATGGGATTCGTTTGCGCATGTCGGCAGCCGCTTCGACGCCGACGGCGATGGCAAGCGCGAGATCGCGTTCTACAACGGCTTTCGCGGCGACGTGGACGTGCGCCCGGGAAGCGAGCGCAAGGGCGCCGAGCCCTGGGCGAAGTACGAGGGCGCGCGTGCCGATGCGCTCGGCATCCAGAATCTCGCCGAGCACGGTGCGCAGGGCAGGGGCGTACTCATTGACCTGCACGCGCACCTCGGGCGTGCGCGTAAGGCGGTCGGCTACGACGCGCTGATGCGCATCCTCGAGACCGACAAGGTCGAGGTAGAACGCGGTGACATGGTCTGCCTCTACACGGGTTTCGCCGACGTCATCCTCGAGTTGCGGAAGAACCCCGATCCTCAGTTGCTGAACAACACCTGCAGCGGGCTGGACGGGCGCGACGACAAGCTCCTGCAGTGGATTACCGACTCGGGGCTCGCCTGCCTGCTCGCGGACAATTACGCCGTCGAGATCATTCCGACCAGCCTCACCAAGCCCGCACCGCACGCTATGATGCCGCTGCACGAGCACTGCCTGTTCAAGAACGGCATCCATCTCGGCGAGATGTGGTATTTCCGCGAGCTCGCCCAGTGGCTGCGTGCGCGCGGGCGTAACCGTTTTCTGTTGACGGCGCCGCCGCTGCGGCTGCCCGGTGCCGTGGGATCGCCCGCGACGCCAATCGCAACCGTGTGAGGACCTATGGGTGAACGTGTGGTGATCGTAACGGGTGGCTCGTCGGGCATCGGCGAGGCAATTGCACTCGAAATGGCGCGCCGCGGCTGGCGCGTGGTCGTCAATTATTCGAGGAACACCGCGCAGGCCGAGGCGGTCGTCAAGGCCTGCGTCGAGGCGGGTGGCGAGGCGATCGCGGTCAAGGCGAATGTCGGCGAGGACGCGCAATGCCGCGCGCTGGTGCAGGCCGCGCTCGATCAATGGGGGCGGCTCGACGCGCTCGTGAATAACGCCGGCACCACCAAGTTCGTGATGCACGCGGATCTCGACGGCCTCTCCGCCGAGGATTTCCAGCGCATCTACGCGATCAACGTCATCGGTCCGTTCCAGATGTGTCGCGCGGCGGCCCCGGCACTCAGGGCGGCGCGTGGTGCGGTGGTAAACGTGTCCTCGCTCGCGTCGCGCGTCGCGACCGGCTCGTCGATCGCCTATGCCGCCTCGAAATCCGCGCTGAACACGCTGTCGATGTCGCTCGCGCGCACGCTTGCACCGGAAGTGCGCGTGAACGTGCTCGCCCCGGGCGTCGTCGACACGCCGTGGATGACCGCGGGCTACGGCGAAGAGCGCTACACCCGGTTGCGCGAGACCTATGCGCAGATCGCGCCGCTCAAGGAAGTGTCGAAGCCGCAGCACCAGGCCGACGCGGTCGCCTGGCTGCTCGAGGGCGCGGCGCACGTGACCGGTCAGATCCTTTATGTGGATGCCGGCATGCACGTGGCCTCGCCGCGCAAGGCCTGACATGGCCGACTACCGCAAGGACCTCGTCGGCCAGCTGAAGAACCGGGCGCTGGTCTATCTCGAGGTCTTCGACGTGCTGGTCGAAGAACTTGGCGCCGGGCGCGCCGAAGCGTTGCTGGCCAAGGCCATCCTGCAGCGCGGCCGCAGTGCGGGGCAGGCGCTCGCCGAATTTGCGCCGGACGATTTCGACGGCTTGTGCAAGGCCTTCCTCAAGGGCGTGCCGGGCGAGGGCGAGCTGTTCGCCCCCGAGCTGCGGCGTTGCGATGCGAACGGGATCGAGATCCAGTTTCACGCCTGTCCGCTGAAAGAAGCCTGGGAAGACGCCGCTCTGGCGCCGGAAAAATGCGCGACGCTGTGCCGCATTGCCGGCGCGGTGGACAAGGGCCTATTCGAGGCTGCCGGCTTCGCGATCGACAATCGCACCTGGACCCCGGGCGCAAAGGGCTGCTGCTTGCTCTCGATTCGACGCGCATGAACGACGCCCAGACATTCGACTACGTGATCGTCGGCGCCGGCTCGGCGGGCTGCGTGCTCGCCGACCGGCTCACGGCGAACGGACGCTACCGCGTGCTGCTGCTCGAAGCCGGGCCGCGCGACACCGACTTCTGGATTCACGTGCCGCTTGGCTATGGCAAGCTGTTCACGCGCACCGACGTGAACTGGGCCTACGAGGGCGAGCCCGAGCCGACGCTGAACGGACGGCGCGTGTTCACGCCACGCGGCAAGGTGCTCGGCGGCTCGTCTTCGATCAACGGCCTGGTGTACATCCGCGGTCAACCCGAGGATTTCGACGCCTGGGGCGTGCCGGGCTGGGGCTTCGACGACCTGCTGCCGTACTTCAAGAAATCCGAAGACCAACAGCGCGGGGCGGATGCATGGCACGGCGTCGGCGGACCGCTTGCCGTTTCCGACCTGCCCGACAAGCATGCGTTATGCGACGCGTTCATCGATTCCGCGGCAGCGCTCGGTGTGCCGCGGAACGACGACTTCAACGGCGCGTCGCAGGAGGGCACGGGCTATTACCAGGCGACTGCGCGGAACGGTCGGCGCTGCAGCGCGGCGACGGGTTACCTGCGGTCCGCCGAAACGCGCGCCACCCTGCGCGTTGAAGTCAACGCGCTGGCGACTCGCGTACTGTTTGAAGGCACGCGCGCAGCGGGCATCGAATATCGCCAGGACGGTGCCGTCCGCCGCGCGCGCGCCGCGCGCGAGGTGATCCTCTGCGGCGGCACGTTCAATTCGCCGCAATTGTTGCAGCGCTCGGGCGTCGGATCGCGCGCACTGCTCGAGCAGCACGGCGTTCCCGTGGTGCTGGATGCGCCGGAGGTCGGCGAGAATCTGCAGGATCACTACTACGTGCGCACCTTCTGGAAGTGCAATCAGCCGATCACGCTGAACGACGACATGATGAGCCTGTGGCGGCAAGCGAAAATCGGCCTGCAATACCTGCTGTTCAAGCGCGGCCCGCTCACCGTCAGCGCGGGCTATGCAGCCGCGTTCGTGCGGACCCGACCCGAACTTACGCGTCCGGACGCACAGCTCTATTTCATCAATTTCTCGACCGCCAAGCGCGGCGGCCACCTGCATCCATTTTCGGGCTTCACCTGTTCGGTGTCGCAACTGCAGGTCGAATCGCGCGGCTGGGTGCGCCTGCGCGACAGTGATCCGATCTCGCCGCCGGCGATCCTCTATAACTACCTCGCTACCGAAAACGACCAGCGCATGATGGTCGAGGGATTGAAGTTCGCGCGGCGCCTCGTCAACACGCCGCCGCTCGCAGGCTATGTGGTGAGCGAGGAGCACCCCGGTCCGCGCGTCCAGTCGGACGCAGACTGGCTCGCCTTTTGCCGGGAAGCTGGCGACACCGTGTTTCATCCGACCTCGACCTGCCGCATGGGGGCCGACGAACGCTCGGTCGTCGATCCCCGACTGCGGGTGCGCGGGCTGGAGGCCCTGCGCGTGGTCGACGCCTCGGTGATGCCTGCGGTGCCCTCGGGCAACATCAACGCCGCGGTGATCGCGGTGGCCGAGAAGGGCGCCGACCTCGTTCTCGAGGATGCACGCTGACGCCCGGGCGGCGCAGAGGGGCGTTTTGCCTGTCGCACCGTTCCGGCGTCTCGCTGCCGCGCTTGACAGGGCGCGCGGGGGTTGAAAGACTGCCGCGCACAAGAGCGCGGACTACCGGCCAATTCATTTACACCCAGGAGGGAACCATGCAGTTCAGACAAAGATTTTACGCACGTGCCGTGGTCGCGACTTTCGCGCTCGCCGCAATGGCGACGGTTACGCCTGCCGAATCGAAGGACATCACGATCGGCGTGATTTTCGATTACACCGGCCCGTTTGCCGCCGGCGGATCGAAGGCTGCCGCGCTTGGCACCAAGATCGCGATCGACATGATCAACGAGAAGGGCGGCGTCGAAGGCCACAAGATCAAGCCGATTTTCGCCGATGCGCAGTCCAAGGCCGAGATCGCGATCAACGAGGCGACACGCCTGCTCGATCAGGAAAAGGTCGACCTGATCATGGGCGTGTATTCGAGCGCGCACTGCGTGCCGCTCGCGCAGAAGGTCAATGCGGCGAAGAAATTCATGTGGGCAAACGTCTGCGTGGCTTCGAGCGTATTCAAGGACAAGAACCTGAGCTACGTGTTTCGCGCGCAGGTGCATTCGGACCAGTTCGGCGAGGCGTCCTGCTCGTTCCTCAACGAACACGCCAAGGCAAGGCTGAAGAAGGATCCCAAGGACCTCAAGGTCGCGATCATCCACGAGGACGGACCCTATGGCTCCGGCGTGGCGTCGGGCAACGAGGCCGTCTGCAAGAAGTACGGCATGCAGGTCGTGCTCAAGGAAGGCTACTCCGCAACCGCACCCGATTTGTCGTCGCTGGTGACCAAGCTGCGCCGCGCGCGCGCCGACGTGATCCTGCACACCGGCTACAACCCGGACATCACGCTGTTCTGGCGCCAGGCGCGCGAGCAGGGCCTGAAGTGGTCGGCGCTGATCGGCCATGGCGCGGGCTACGGCCAGTTCGACAAGCTGAAGGCGGCGTTCGGCAAAGAGGCTGAGAACATCTACAACGTCGACCCCGTCGCTGCGCAGCTGCTCGACCCGAAGACGCTGAAGCCCGGTCTCGGCGACCTCACCAAGGAGATGGTGAAGCGCTACAAGGCGGAGAGCAAGGCCACGGTGGTGCCGCCGCATACCTCGATGGGCTTCAACCAGAGCTGGATCTTCTTTACCGACGTTCTGCCGCGCGCGATCAAGAAATACGGCGGCTACGATCCCGAGGCGCTGCGCAAGGCCGCGCTCGACACCGACATCCCGGTCGGCGGCACGATCCAGGGTTACGGCGTGAAGTTCTTCCCGCCAGGCAATGCGATGTCGGGCCAGAACGAGCGCAGTTCTCCCGTCGTGATGCAGTACCAGGGTGGACAGACCAAGATCGTCTGGCCAACCGCGATCAAGACCGCGGATCCGGTGCTGCCGATTCCGAAGAACTCGGTCTACTCCAATTAACGACTGCATAGGTCTGCCGCCTTCCTCCGCCCCGCCGCGGAGGAAGCGGCGGCCACGCGCCCGCACCCGATGCTCAGTGTTAGCGGTCTGACCAAGGTATTCGGCGGCTTCACGGCCGTCAGCAACATCGCCTTCGAGGTCAAGGAAGGCGAGATCCTCGGCCTGATCGGACCGAACGGTTCGGGTAAGAGCACGACCTTCAACCTGATTTCCGGTGCGCTCGCACCAACCAGCGGTTCGATTCGTTTCGGCGGAGAGGACATCGCCGGCCTGCCGGTGGATCGCATCGCGCATCGCGGCATCGCGCGCACCTTCCAGATCCCGCGGCCATTCCGGCGCCTGTCGATCCTCGACAACGTGGCCCTTGCCGCGTTCTACGGTCACGCCGAGCACCCCCCGCGCGAGAAGGCCTACGCCTACGCCAGGGACGTGCTTGCGCTCGCCCAGCTGCCGTCGGATCCGGCGGCACGCGTCGACGGGCTCGGTGCCGCCGGACTCAAGAAGCTCGAACTGGCGCGGGCGCTGGCAACCGGGCCGAAGCTGCTCCTGGCGGACGAGTCGCTCGGCGGACTGGACGAGTCCGAGATGAACCAGGCCGCCGACATGCTGGCGGCGATCCGCGCCGAGCGCGGCATCACCATCATCTGGGTCGAGCACATCATGGGCGTATTGATGCGCGTGGTCGACCGCTGCATCGTGCTGGATTACGGCGAGGTGATCGCCGAGGGTCGGCCCGAGGAGGTCGCGCATGATCCCAAGGTGATCGAGGTCTACCTCGGCACCGACGCGGCCGACGTCCAGAAGACCGTTGCCGGGCGGAGCGGCTGATGCTGAAGGTTTCAGGGGTCAGTGCTGGCTACGGCAGCTTCCAGGCATTGTTCGACGTCAGCCTCGAAGTGAACGCGGGCGAGACGGTGGCGGTGATCGGCCCGAACGGTGCCGGCAAAACCACGCTGCTGCGCGTGGTCTCGAAGCTGATCGACGCCACCGCGGGCGAAATCACGATGGAGGAACGCCGCCTGAACGACGTGCCCTCGCACGAGGTGATCGGCCACGGCATCGCGCACGTGCCGGAGAATCGGCGCCTGTTTCCCCGCCTGTCGGTGGAGGAAAACCTGCGCATGGGCGCCTACGTGCCGGCGGCGCGGGCGAAGTTCGCCGAACGGCTCGACACCATGTTTGCGCTGTTTCCGCGCCTGAAGGAACGCCGCACGCAACTCGCGGGCACGCTCTCGGGCGGCGAGCAGCAGATGTGCGCGATCGGTCGCGCGCTGATGTCGGGCCCGAAGCTGCTGCTGCTCGACGAACCGTCGGCCGGGCTCGCGCCGGTGGTGGTGCAGTCGATCTTCGAAGTGGTGCGCAAGATGTCGGCCGAGGGTTACACCGTGCTGATCGTCGAGCAGAACGTGCGGCAGGTGCTCAAGATCGCCCACCGTGCCTACCTGCTCGAGATTGGGCGCATCAAGCTTTCGGGCCGCTCGGACGAACTGCTCGAGAACGATGCGATCAAGAAGGCCTATCTCGGACTCTGACCATGCAAATAGTGAGAACAGGGGGTGCTGCGCCGCCACTTGCACCCCCCGTACCCCCCTGGAGGTACTAACGTGCAAGTGTTTGACATATTTCTGCTCGAAGCGGTGATCAACGGCATCCTGCTCGGCGGTATCCTCGCGCTCCTCGCGCTCGGCCTGAACCTCGTTTTCGGTGTCATTGACGTGGTGTGGATCTGCTACGCCGAATTGATCATGATCGGGATGTACGCGGTCTACTATGGGCACAACGTCTACGGTTGGCCGCTGTGGCTTGCACTGGTCTTCGGCATCGCGATCGTGGCGGCGTTGGGCGCAGTGCTGCACCAGTTCGTCATCCGCCCGGTGCTCGCCGCCGAGCCGATCAACCAGCTGCTCGTCACCGGCGGCGTGCTGTTCTTTCTGCAGGCGGTGGCAACGCTTGCGTTCGGGGTCGAATTCAAGAACATCGGGGTTCGCCTGCCGCAGCTTGCCGTTGGCGAGATGTACATCAGCGTCGCGCGGCTGATCGCATTCCTGGTCGCCCTCGCGGGGATGATTGCGATGTACCTTTTTCTCAAGCGGACCTATCTCGGCACGGCGATCCGCGCCATCTCGCAGGACCGGGCGATCATGCCGCTGATGGGGGTGAACCCGAACCGCATCTTCCTCATCACCTCGGCGCTCGGCGGCGCGCTGGCCGGGCTCGCGGGCTGCCTGCTCGTGCTGCAGTACGACATCCATCCGGCGATCGGGCTTTCCTTCGGTCCGATCACCTTCATGGTCTGCGTGATGGGTGGGCTCGGCAACATGATCGGCGGCTTCATTGCCGCGTTCATCTTTGCCCAGTTCATCTCGGTGGGCGGGTTCTTCCTCCATATCGAGTGGGGCTACGTGATCGCGTTCGTCTTCTTCATCGGCATGATGTTCTGGCGACCCCAGGGCATCCTCGGCGGGAAGTAGTTCGATGAAGTGGGTCGCGCTCGTCGTCCTCGCGCTCGCCCCGCTGGTGGGCATGGGCAACTATCCGCTGCACCTGCTCATCATGTGCCTGCTGTGGGGCTTCGTGTACACGAGCTGGGCGATCATGGGGCGCCTGGGCATGGTGAGCCTCGGCCACGGCGCCTTTCTCGGCATCGGCGCCTACGTCGTGGTGATGCTGTGGAATCACGCCGGCATCTCGCCCTGGCTCGGCACGCCGATCGCGCTCGTGCTGACGGCCGTCGTCGCCTTCGTGATCGGTTATCCCTGCTTCCGCTTCAAGATCGTCGGCCATTATTTTGCCCTGGTGACGCTCGCATTGACCGAGGTCGTGCGCCTGGTCATCGTCGCGCTGCGCGACC
Source organism: uncultured beta proteobacterium (assembly GCA_963714925.1). Classification (GTDB taxonomy): domain Bacteria; phylum Pseudomonadota; class Gammaproteobacteria; order Burkholderiales; family SG8-39; genus SG8-39. The sequence goes on from CAVQQK010000009.1 coordinate 96,494, forward strand.
AGACCGGCGGCTCGCTTGGCGCGACGCCGAATACTGCGCTTGCCGACACCGCCTGGGCGTTCGGTGCGCTGCAGTTCTCTTCCAAGCTGGTGTGGTTCTACATCATTCTCGTGGTCTGGCTCGCGGGACTGTGGATCTGGGGGCGCGTCGACCGTTCGATGACGCGCCTCGCGCTCGAGGCGATCAGCCAGGAGGAGGATGCGGCGGCGTCGGTCGGCATGAACGTGACGCGCCTCAAGCTCGGCGTCACCATGATCTCGGCGCTGATGACCTGCTTCGGCGGCGTACTCTACGCGCAGTACCAGAGCTATGTAAATCCCGAGACGGTTTCCGGGATCGGCATCAGCCTGCAGATCGTGTTTGGCGCGATCGTGGGGGGCATGTTCGTGCGGCTCGGACCGACGGTGGGCGCGGCGATCACCTTGCTGCTCGCTGAAGTGCTGCGCCTCGCAATCGGCCACGACGTCCATGGCCTCGACTCGACGATCTACGGACTGATGCTGGTGTTGTTCATCATTTTCATGCCGAGGGGTATTCTCGGTGCTGCGATCGATAAGCTCGAGAAACGTCGCGCGGAGAAAACCGCCACCGCTGGCGCGGTGGCCTGAGACGTCAGAGCGTCCGTTCGACGCTTACGCGTCTCACGTCCATCTCATAGTCCAATCCCTCGATCGGCGGGCGGCAGTAGTGCCAGGTGACGCCGGCGCCGTTGCCGGCGCGGGCGATGATCTCGTCACCGAGAAAGGGGTGCAGGTCGTGCACCGTGTAGACCTGCGTCGCGCTCGCCACGCGCCAGTTGGCCTGCAGTCCGCCGAGCCGCGCCGCCATCATGTCGCAGACCCAGCGTGCCTTCGTGCGCAGGCCGGCCGGCGAGACATCGCCGCGCGCGATGATCTCGTCGGGGAAGCGCGTGCCCTCGGGCCATTCGCCGCTACCCGCGACGACGTAGTCGCCCGCTGCCGATTTGGCGGGCACCGTGTAACAGAATGCATGGAACACCACCTCCGCGGGCGGCTCGATCTCGGGCGCGACGTTCGAGCGCGCGACCGGATTCAGGTCATCGCGATAAATGTTCCAGTCCTTCAACACGCCGACATAGTCCTTGTTGAACCCACCGAAGCCCGAAAGACTGAACGGCTTCGGTGAGCGCAGCTCGGCGGCGCAGAGTGCGGTGCGCGGCCGACCGAGCGCCTTCAGCTGGGCCTCGATCGCGGCGAAACCCGCCGCTACGGGTAACGGGTGCGCGAAACGCAGGCGCTCGATCGCAAAGCCCGGCAGCGCGCTGACGCCTTGTGAGTACGGGAACACGCCCTTGAGGAACGCGTAACCGCCGTCGGCGAATGGGATCAGGTCTGACATTCAAATCTCCTTGCAGCCGAACTTTACAGGGCTCGCGCGCTGGGCAACACTGCGCGCGCATGTCCGAGGACGTTTTCCGCAACTCACTGTGGTACGCGACGGCGCCGCCGGCGCCCAAAACCGTGCCGCTCGACACCGCAGCGATCGCCGACGTCGTCGTGATCGGCGCGGGCTATACCGGGCTGTCCTGTGCCTTGCACCTGGCCGAGGCCGGCGTACGCGTCGTCGTGCTCGAGGCAGGCGAGATCGGCGAGGGCGCATCAGGACGCAACAACGGGCAGGTGATTCCCAACCTGTCGCGTGTCGAGCCGGACGCACTCGACGAGCCCTTCGCGCGCCTGGTCGGTGAATCGGCGAACTTCACGTTCGATCTCATCCGCAAGCACGGCATGCAGTGCGAGGCGGTGCAGAACGGATGGGTGCAGCCCGCGCACACGCCGGGGCGGCTGCGACTGACCGAGCGGCGCGCGCGCGAGTGGGGGCTGCTCGGCGCGCCGGTCGAGATGCTCGATCGCGCAGGCGTCGAGCGCATCACCGGATCGCGCTTCTGGCACGGCGGCTGGGCGAACTCGAGCGGTGGCAAGCTCAATCCGCTCGCCTACTGCCGCGAGCTCGCACGCTGCGCGATTGAGGCGGGCGCGGTCGTGCATACCGCGACGCGGGCCCTGCGCGTCGAGCGCGCCGGGCCGCGCTGGCGCGTCGCCTGCGAACACGGCAGCGTCACCGCCGAGCGCGTGGTGATCGCGACGCACGCCTATACCGAGGGCCTGTGGCCCGGCCTCGCACAGACCGTCTTCCCGGTGCGCAGCTACCAGATGGCGACTGCGCCGATCCCCGAGGACCTGCGCAAGGACGTGCTGCCTTTCGACCATGCCTGCTCGGATACACAGGGCGATCTGCACTTCTTTCGCTGGGACGCGAACGGGCGCCTGGTCACCGGCGGGCCGCTGGCGCTCGCCTGGAAATGGGATGCGCGACTGCGCGAGCGGATCGGCCGGCGCGTCTCGGCCGTATTTCCGAAGATCGGTGTGCCGGTGTTCGACTACCTCTGGCACGGCTTTGTCGGCATCACGCTCGATCGTCGTCCGCACGCCCACGAACTCGCGCCCGGCGTGCTGGCCTGGGTCGGGTGCAACGGACGCGGCGTCGGGCTCGCCGGCGCGATCGGCGCGCAGTTCGCGCGCGCCTGCCTCGGCACGCCACACGGTGAGTTGCCGCTGCCGTTCACGCCACTGTCGCCCGTACTCGGGCATGCCATTGGCAAGCGCATCGCCTCGTTCGCGATTCTTCTTTACCGCTACCGTGATTCGAAAGAGGTCTGATGAAGCGCAATCGACTCGGCGCAAGCCCGCTCGAAGTGACCGATATCTGTCTCGGCACCATGACCTGGGGCGAGCAGAACACGCTGGCCGAGGCGCACGCACAGCTCGACTGGGCGCTCGATCATGGCATCAACTTCATCGACACTGCCGAGATGTACCCGGTGCCGCCGAGGAAGGAAACGCAGGGTTCGACCGAAACGATCATCGGTCCCTGGATCGAAAAGAACAAGGCGCGGCGCGATCGCTTCGTGCTCGCCTCCAAGATCGCCGGACCGGGACGCCGCGAGTGGATTCGCGGCGGCGAGAGCCGCATTACGGCGAAGACCGTTCCCTGGGCGCTCGACGACAGCCTGAAGCGGCTGAAGACCGACTATATCGATCTCTATCAGATCCACTGGCCCGAGCGCTATGTGCCCAACTTCGGTGCCTGGCGCTACGACCCGACCAACGAGCGCGAGGCGACGCCGATCCTGGAGCAGGTCGAGGCCATGGCGAAGCTGATGAAGGCGGGCAAGATCCGTGCGTACGGCGTGTCGAACGAAACCGCCTACGGCCTGTGCGAGTTCGTGCGGGTCGCGAACGCAAACGGTCTGCCGGCGCCGGCCTCGGTACAGAACGGCTACAACCTGGTGTCGCGCATGTTCGACGGCGACCTCGCGGAGGCAAGCACCCGCTTGAATGTGCCGCTGCTGGCCTATTCGCCGCTCGCGATGGGCCTGCTCTCCGGCAAGTACCGGGGCGGCGCGCAGCCGGCAAATGCGCGACTCGCGAAGTTTGCCGATTTCGGCGACCGCTACAAGCGTCCGCGTGTGATCGCTGCGGCCGAGGACTACTGCGCCGTCGCAGACAAGCACGGCCTGTCGCCCGCCGCCATGGCGCTCGCGTTCGTGCGCGGACGCTTTTTTGCCGCCTCGACCATCCTCGGCGCGACCTCGGTCGCACAACTCGAGGAACTCGAAAAATTCTTTGAGCTCGATCTCCCTGCCGGGGTGATGGCGGATATCGACGCGGTCAACGCGGTTTATCCGAGCCCTGCGGCGCAATAGCCCGCAGCTGGCTCCGCGCCAACGATCACGAGCCGACCGCTATAATCGCGCCGCGCCATGTGGGAAGCGGTTTCGCTCGTCGTGCTTGCCGTCGGTGTGTATTTCTGGATCGACAGCCTGCGCGCGCGCGAACGCGCGGTTGCGGCAGGACGCGCGGCCTGCGATCGCTACGGCGTGCAGTTGCTCGACGACACGGTTGCGATCGCGCAGCTGCGTTTTGCGCGTGACGATGAGGGTCGCTTGAAACTGCGCCGTACCTATGCGTTCGAGTTTTCGGACACTGGAAACAACCGTCGACAGGGGGCGATCGTGATGCTCGGTGGCATGCTCGCCGAACTGCAGCTCGAACCCTATCCAGTCCAATGAGTCGCTGGCTCGAAGGTCGGGTGCTCGAGAACCGGCGCTGGACCGAAATGCTGTTTTCGCTGCGCGTCGAGGCGCCGCGCTTGCCGTTCGAGGCAGGCCAGTTCGTCAAGCTTGCGCTCGACGTCGAGGGCGAACGCGTTGCAAGGCCATTTTCCTTCGTCAATCCGCCCGCGGCGCCGGTGTTGGAGTTCTACGGCGTCATTGTTCCCGACGGCCCGCTCTCGCCGCGGCTTGCGCGTCTGTCCGCGGGCGACGCGCTGTTCCTGTCGCCAAATCCGTCCGGCTTTCTGGTGCTCTCGGAACTGCCCGATGCGCAGACGCTCTGGCTTCTGTCGACCGGAACCGGGATCGCGCCGTTCCTGTCGATCCTGGAAAGCGATTCGGTGTGGCAGCGCTATCAGAACGTGGTCCTCGTGCATGCGGTGCGGCGCGCCGAAGAGCTGACCTATCGAGCGACGCTGGACCGCGTGCGTGAACGCCGGGGAGAGCGGCTGCGCATCGTCAGTGTCGTCAGCCGGGAACTGGCGCCCGATGCCCTGGCCGGGCGCATTCCCGCTGCAATCATCGACGGCCGCCTTGCCGCGGCCGCCGGCTGCGCGCTCAGCGCTGAGACCTCCCAGGTGATGCTGTGCGGCAACCCGGACATGGTGCGCGACGCGACCGGGGCGCTCAAGGGGATCGGCATGCGCAAACACCGGCGCCGCAGCCCCGGTCAGATCACCGCGGAGAATTTCTGGTGAAGCGCCTGTCATGGCCGTGGCGCAGGATTCGCGCCGCCCTTGCGGGGTTCGCGGTGCTGGTGGTCGCGGCGTGCAGCGCAACCCGGCTGGTCTACGACAATGGCGCGACGCTCCTGCGTTGGCGCGCGACGAGTTATCTCGACGTCCACGCGGCGCAGGCGAAGGACCTCGAGCGGCGCATTGACGTCTTTCTCGCCTGGCACCGCACGACCGCGCTGCCGCAGTACGCGCAGCTTGCCGAGGCCTGCGCCGCGCGCATCGACCGCGGCCTTGGGCGCGCGGACCTCGACTGGGCGTACGATACGTTCCGCGCGCAGCTCGAGGAAGGCCTGCGTGCTGCGTCCCGGGAGATCGCACCGATGCTCGATACGCTCGCGCCCGAGCAAATCGCGCATCTCGAGCAACGGTTTGCGGAAGACAACGCCCTATTCGCAGAAGAGTATCTCGACGGAGACGAGACGGCGCGCCGGGCGCGCCGCGAGGAACGCACCGTGACACGCCTGGAGGATTGGTTCGGACCCCTGACTGCGGCGCAGCGTGCGGCGGTCCAGCGCTATAGCCGTACCTCGCCGCTCACCGCCGAATGGCGCCTAGGCGATCGGCGCCGACGCCAGGCCGTGCTGCTCTCGATCGTGCGGACGCATTCGGCGCAGCGCAGGCTCGCCGCCTGGGCCGTGGGCTGGGACCAGGGTCGCGAACCGGCTTACGCGGCGGCGAGCGACGCCCACCGGGCGGCCTACTACGAGATGCTGCTTGCGATCGATCGCACGCTCAGTGCCGAACAACGCGTCAGCGTGACGACACGATTCCGTCAATATGCGCAGGAGTTCCGGCTTCTCGCCCAGGCCGGCGGTCAGGAAAGAAAAAGCGCGCTGCGGTGATGATGCAAGATTCGACGCCCTACGCCGGACGCACGCACTATACCCAGCTCGAGTACGAGGCGGTTCTCGCCAACGCCTCGATCGGCATCGCGTTCACGCGCGATCGCAAGTTCTTTCTGTGCAATCCGAAGTTCGCCGAGATGTTCGGCTGGGCGGCAGGCGAGCTCATCGGTCAGCCCGGGGAGGTCGTCTACCCGGCGCCGGAGAGCTACCAGGCGCTCGGCGACATCGCGATTCCGATCCTCGCCACCGGACGACAGCTCGACGTCGAATGGGAAATGCGGCGCAAGGACGGCGCGACGTTCCTGTGTCGCCTGACCGCAAAGGCGATCGACCCGAAAAACACCCAGGCGGGCACGGTCTGGATCGCCGAAGACATCACCGAGCGCAAGCGCCTCGCTGACGCAGTCGCACAGCGCGTTGCAGAGCAGGGCGCCATCCTCGACACCGTCCCGGTCGGGATTGTCTTCGTACGCGATCGCGTCATCGCCCGCTGCAACCCGAGCTTCGAACGCCTGCTTGGCTACGCGCAGGGCGAGCTGAACGGACAGCCGACACGTTCGCTGCACGCCGACGATACCTTCTACGATGCAGTGAGCGCGGGATACGCGGCGCTCGCAAGCGGCCGCAGCTTTTCGGCCGAAGGCCCGATGCGGCGCAAGGACGGCAGCGGCTTCGCGGCCCGCCTGACCGGAACCGCCGCCGACCCGCTTGATCCAGGCCGCGGCACGGTGTGGATCTGCGAGGACGTCAGCGAGAGCAAGCGAACCGAGGATGCACTGCAGCACGTGCTCGCGGAGCAACAGGCGCTGCTCAACAACCTCATCGTCGGCATCGTATTCGTGCGGGATCGCACCATCGAACGCTGCAACCGGCGCTTCGAGGAGCTGTTTGGATTCAAGCCGGGTGAGGCGGCTGGACGCTCGGTGCGGGAACTGTATTTCACCGACGAGGCGTACGAGACAGGCTCGCGCTCGTATGCCGAGCTCGGACAGGGGAAGACGCATCAGCGCGAGGAGTATCTGCGGCGCACCGATGGCAGCGGCTTCTGGTGCAGGCTTTCGGGGCGCACCCTCGTTATGAACGAGCCGCTCAAGGGATCCGTGTGGCTTCTCGAAGACATCTCCGCGCGCCGCGCGGCCGAGGCGCGCGTACGCAGCGCGCTCGCCGAGCAGGAGCTCATTCTCGCTAATGCGCGCGTCGGCATTTCGTTCGTCAAGGAGCGCAGCTTTCAGCGCTGCAATCCGCAGCTCGAGGAGATGTTCGGTTACGCGCCCGGCGAGATGGACGGGCACAGTACCCGTCTCATCATTCCAGACGACGTCGCCTTTGAAGAGATTGGGCGCGCCGCGCTCGAATCCCTGACGCGAGGGGTGACCTACGTCGACCAACGCCAGCTCCGGCGCAAGGACGGAAGCCTGTTCTGGTGCAAGGTCAGCGTGCGCGCGGTCGATCCGGAGCACCCGGCCGATGGTGTGATCTCGATCTATGAGGACGTAAGCGCCGAGCGCGCGGAGCGTGAAGCGCTCGAGCGTGCCGTTGCCGAGCGCACCACGGCGCTGAAGGCGGCGAACGAACGCCTCGAAACGGAGATCGGCGAGCGCCGCCAGGCCGAGGCGCGGGCGCTACACATCGCGGACCACGATTCGCTGACTGGCTTGCCAAACCGGCGCTTGCTCGACGACCGCTTGACGCAGGCGCTCGCGCTCAGCAAGCGCAATCGCAAACTGACTGCGGCGATGTTCGTCGATCTGGACCGGTTCAAGGAGATCAACGACACGCTGGGCCATGCGGTCGGGGATGAGGTGCTGAAGGAAGTTGCGAATCGCCTCGTGAGCCAGTTGCGCGTGGGCGATACCGTATGCCGCGTCGGTGGCGACGAGTTTCTGGTCGTACTGCCTGAGATCACGCGCGGCTCCGATGCGGCGCACGTCGCACGCAAGATGATCGAAAACCTATCCGCCACCATCAACGTCGACGACCATGAGGTCACGGTGACGCCGTCGATCGGCATTGCGGTCTATCCGGACGATGGGCGGGACGCGGAGGCCCTCATCCGCAATGCGGACGCGGCGATGTACCACGTCAAGGAAACCGGGCGCGCGAACTACCAGTTCTTCACCGAACAGATGAACAAGGCGGCCGCGGGCCGACTCGCGCAGGAATCCGAGCTGCGGCGCGCCCTCGAGCAGAGCGAGTTGCGCTTGCATGCACGGCCGGTGATCGAGCTGGCGAGCGGCGCGCAAATCGGGCATGTGATCGCGCCGCGCTGGCAGCATCCGGCGCGCGGACTCTTGCAGGCGGCCGAGTTTTCCCAACTTGCCGAGGATACGGCGCTCATCCTGCGCATCGGTCAGTGGATGCTGGTTGAAGCCTGTCGCTGGGCCGTCGCGCAGGTCGGGGGCGATCTTTTCGTCGCGATTCATGTTTCGGCGCGCCAGTTCCAGCATCCCGGCTTCGTTGGGACGATCCAGCGCGCACTTGGCGACAGCGGTCTTCCCGGGCCACGGCTCGAGCTCGGACTGAGCGAGGCAAGCGTGATGCAGCAGCCCGACGTCGCGCTCGGCGTGCTGCGCAAACTCGATGCACTTGGCGTCGCGCTCGCGATCGATGGCTTCGGCTCGGGCGCGTCGAACCTCGCGACGCTAAAGCGCTACCCGCTGCGCAAGCTCAAGATCGACGCAGACATCATCGCCGCCCTGCCGGGGAGCGCCGAACAGGGCGCCGTCGTCGGGGCGATCATCGCGCTCGGACACGCGCTCGGCCTGCGCGTCACGGCCACGGGTGTGGAGACCGCCGCCCAGTCCGAAGTGCTGCGTACCGCCGGCTGCGACGAGATCGAGAGTGCGCTCGCCGGCGCGCCGATCGAAATCGAGGCCGCGGTGGCGGCAAGCGCCTGAGAAGATGCTAGACAACGTTTTGAAGTAAAAAAATGGGGTCAGACCCCTTTCGATGAACGAAAGCCATCGTTCATCCAATGAGGTCTGACCCCACGTCTGACCACGAGATCGATATCCGCTGGCGGCCGCGATCATGAATTGGTGACCCAAGGGCATTCAACCCCGACGTTCTAAAGCGCTAAAGCGGCGCGCCGCACCGTGGGATCCTCAGGGTCCTTGCCGATTTCAAATCCGAGGCTCGTGACCAGCGTCAGCATGCCGCGATTGCTGGAGAGAATGTGGCCGATCATGTGCGCAAGTCCGCGTGCGCGGGCGACTTCGATCAGCTGCGCCATGAGGTGCCGGCCGAGTCCGCGGCCCTGCCAGTCGTCGGCGACCACGATCGCGAACTCGCAGGAGCTGGCGTCCGGGTTGGTAATGTAGCGCGCGACGCCGACCTCGGTCTCCTCGCCCTCTGTCTCGGCGACCGCAATGAACGCCATTTCGCGGTCGTAGTCGATCTGCGTGAAGCGCACCAGCATCTGCGGCGTCAGCTCGCGGAGCGTATTCATGAAGCGGAAGAACCGGCTCTCGGGCGAGAGCTTGCGCACGAACGCATGCTCGATTTCCGCATCCTCAGGCCGGATCGGGCGCACGATCAGACGCGTGCCGTCCGTCGCCGTCCACGCGGCGACGAGTTGCGTGGGGTAGGGGTGGATCGCCATGTGCCCGTAGCGCGGCAGCCCGATGGCCGGTTGCTCGATGACGATGCGCGCATCGAGCACCACGGCACCGGTCTCGTCCACCACGATCGGGTTGATATCGATCGTATGGACCTCGGGCAGCTCACAGGTCATTTCGGAGACTCGCAGCAGCACCGCCTCCAGGGCGGCGTGGTCGACCGCGGGCATGTGGCGGAATTCCTGGAGCAGCTTTGCCGCGCGCGTGCCGCGCACCAGATCGTCGACGAGCATGCCGTTCAACGGCGGCAGCGCAACCGCGCGATCCGCAAGGACCTCGGCGGCGATGCCGCCCAGACCGAAGGTGATCGCCGGCCCGAATACGGGGTCGCGTACGACGCCGATCATCAGTTCGCGCCCGTTTGGGCGGTTGACCATTGGCTGGACGATCAGCCCGTTCAGCTGCGCGTTGGGTCGCAGTCGGGCGACGTCGTCGTGGATGGCCTGCCAGCTCTCATGTACCGCCTGTGCGTTGTCGACGTTTAGCTTTACGCCGCCGGCGTCCGACTTATGCATGATGTCGGGCGAATCAATTTTCATCACCACGGGAAATCCGAGTTCTTCGGCGATCTCCATCGCCTCGTTCGCCGAATGGGTCAGCACCGCTCGCGCGATCGGAATCCGAAATGCGGCGAGCAGTGCCTTCGATTCCAACTCGGAGAGGACGCTGCGGCGCTCGGCAAACGCGGCTTCGAGGATGAGGCGCGCGCCGTCGAGGTCGGGCGTCGCATCGTGCGCGATCGGCCCCGGCGTCTGTAGCAAGATCTTCTGGTTGCGGTAAAACGCGGACACGTGCGCGAACATGTCGACCGCCGGATCGGGGGTGCGAAAGCTGGGGATGCCATGCGCGGCGAACAGCGCAATGCTTTCGGCAACTTGGGCACCGCCCATCCAGCAGGTGAGCAGCGGTTTGTGGGTCTTGCCGGCGCGCGCGACGACTTCGCGCGCGACCTCGAGCGGGGCGGTCATCGCCTGCGGCGTGAGAATCGTCAGGACGCCATCGACCGCGGGATCGGCGAGGCAGGCGTCGAGCGCGCGCGCGTAGCGCACCGCATCGGCGTCCCCGATCAGGTCGATCGGGTTGCCGTGCGACCAGTTCGACGGCAGCGCCTGCTTCAAGGCCTCGACCGTTGCGGAGGACAGTTCGGCGAGCGGAATACCCAGATCGGCAGCACGGTCGGCCGCCATGACGCCGGGCCCACCACCGTTCGTGATCACCGCGAGGCCATCGCCGCGTGGGTGTGCCTGCGCCGAGAGCGCGTGCGCTGCGGCGACGAGCTGTCCGATGGTGTTGACCCGTACGACGCCGGCGCGGCGAACGGCTGCATCGAAGACGTCATCGGAGCCGATCATCGCGCCGGTATGCGAAGCCGCGGCGCGTGAACCGACGGGCCGGCGCCCGGACTTCATCAGGATTACCGGTTTGACGCGTGCCGCGGCGCGCAGCGCGCTCATGAAGCGGCGCGCGTCGCGTACGCCCTCGATATACAGGAGGATGTGCCGGGTTCTGGCGTCACTCACGAGGTAGTCGACGAGTTCGCCGAAGTCGACGTCGGCGGAGCCGCCGAGCGATATCACACTCGAAAAACCGATGCCGTGGGGTGCTGCCCAGTCGAGCATCGCAGTGCAGATCGCCGCGGATTGCGAGATGAAGCCGAGTGCACCCGGGAGGACCGGCCCACGCGCGAAGGTCGCGTTCAGCCCGACGTGCGGACGGATCAAGCCGAGGCAGTTCGGGCCGAGCATACGGATACGCGTGCGGCGCACCGTGTCGACCAACGCGCGTTGGAGCTTCGCCCCATCGGGTCCCGTCTCCTCGAATCCGGCGCTGATCACGCACGCGGCGCGCACGCCGGCCTCCGCGCACTCGTCGAGAATACCGGGCACGCGCGCAGCCGGTGTCACGATGATCGCGAGGTCGACGCGCTGCGAAATCTCGCGGATCGACGCGACGCAGGGGACGCCGGCGACCGATCGATGCTTCGGATTGACGGCGAACAGCGCACCGCGAAAGCCGGCGCTCAGCATGTTCTCGATCGGAACCGCGCCGATCGAGCCGGGGCGCGGGCTCGCGCCGACGATGGCGACCGACGCGGGTTCAAGCAACGGCGTCAGATAGTGGCGATCGAGGCTGTCCGGGGGCATCGGATTGATTCTAGGCCCGCATCATGAACCGCCATTGATCGGGGTCAGACCCCTTTGGACGCGCGTTGGCCCGCAATCGTCAAAAAGGGGTCTGACCCCTTTCATTCTTTTTCACCCCTTTGGGGACTTTCAAATCGTTTGGTCTTTGCGCTGCTTCTTGAGTTCCTCGATGTTGCGGATGATCTCCGCAACGCCGTCGAGATTCGGATTCACGTCGAGCGCGCGGCGCAGGTAGTCGAGCGCCGAGTCCAGCCGCCCGAGCGCGAGCCAATTCTGCCCGTTGCCCGACAGCGCGCCGAAGTGTTTCGGATTGCGCTTGAACACTTCTTCGCAATCGGCGATCGAATGTCGGAACTCGCCGGCGAGAAAGTACGCGGTCGCGCGCTTGTTCCAGCCTTCGGCGAAGTCCGGCGAGCGGCGGATCACGTCACTGAACAGGGCGATCGCTTCTGCCGTGTCGCCGCGGCCCATGGCTTCGGTGCCTTGCGCGACCAGGCGGTCGATCTCGGCGTTGCCCGACCGGGTCCACAGCATCCAGAGTCCCTGCTCGGCGACTTTGCGCAGGACCGGCACTTCGTCGCGCAACCGCTCATGCAGCAGTTCAGCGTCGGAAAACTGCCCGTGTTCGGCGATCCAGATGACGCCGTGCAGGCGCGTCTGCGGATCGTCGTCCCGCAGTGCAGCAAGCGCACCCTCGTGCGACTCGAGCGCCTGCGGGAATGCAGGCAGGGCGAGCAGTGTTGACAGTGCAAGGGCGGCGCCGATCAGTCCATGCAGAAACCTGCCGATACCCGATACGCTCTCGACCATTCTTGCGACCTCCGTTCAAAAGGAGAAACACATGGGCACGCGCGTCTGTTCCTTCATTTTCGCAGTTTTAATCGGGCCCGGCGCAGCCTGGGCAGCCGGCGGCGATGACGTCGACACCGACGCCAAGGGCGGTGCGAGCGACCCAGTGATCGTCGCATACGAGCGCGCTACGGCGCGCAAGGACTGGACGCAGGCGGCGGCGGTGGCGCACGCGGCGCTTGTTCGCGCGCCGGGGTCCGCCGAGTACCACAATCGCTACGCGTTTGCGCTGCGAAAAGGCCCTCATCCCGACATGGATCTGGTGTTCATCCATTACCGCGAGGCACTGCGCCTTGCGCCCGAGCATCGCGGTGCGCATGAATACATCGGCGAGGCCTACCTGATGGTCGGTGACCTGCCGAAGGCGAAGCAGCATCTCGCCGCGCTCGATCGCATCTGCTTTTTCGGCTGTGATGCGTACGATGACCTGAAGGCGGCGGTCGAGGCGCACGAGGCGAAGGCGAAATAAAAAGCGGAAGCAAAAAGGGGTCAGACCCCTTTTTAGATGAACGAGAGCCATCATGTATCCAAAGGGGTCTGACCCCACGAAGGGGTCTGACCCCTTTTTTGAGGCTCGCGTTTTTCTATTGCTTTAGCCGCGGATAGACCTTGCGCGCGTTGTCCTCGTAGATCTTCTTGCGATCGGCGTCGGTCAGCCACTCGATCGCATCGACGTAGCGCTTGGTGTCGTCGTAGGAGTGCCCGGTTTCCGGGTCGATGCCGCGTACCGCGCCGACCATCTCCGAGGCGAAGAGCACGTTGTCGACTGGCACGACCTTGAGCAGCAGTTCGATCCCGGGGAGATGGTAGACGCAGGTATCGAAGAACACGTTCTTCAGCAGCAGCTCCTTCAGCGGCGGGCGCTTCATGTCCTGCGCGAGGCCGCGAAAGCGTCCCCAGTGGTAGGGCGCGGCGCCGCCGCCGTGCGGGATGATGAACTTCAGCGTCGGAAAGTCCTTGAACAGATCGGAGACGAGAAACTGCATGAACGCGGTGGTGTCCGCGTTCAGGTAGTGCGATCCCGTGGTGTGAAAGCAGGCGTTGCATGAAGTGCTCACGTGCACCATGGCCGGAACGTCGAGCTCGACCATTTTTTCGTACAGCGGATACCACCACGTGTCGGTGAGCGGGGGCTCCTTCCAGTATCCGCCCGAGGGATCCGGATTCAGGTTACAGCCGACGAAGCCGAATTCCTTCACGCAGCGCTCGAGCTCGGGGATGCAGGTTTCCGGGCGCACGCCGGGTGACTGCGGCAGCTGGCATACGCCGACGAAATTGTCCGGATACAAGCCACAGACCCGATGCACCAACTCGTTGCAGATCTCGGACCAGGCGCGGCTGGTCTCGAAATTGCCAACGTGGTGTGCCATGTAGCTCGCGCGCGGAGAGAAGATCGTCAAGTCCGTGCCGCGCTCGCGCTGCAGCTTGAGTTGCGCGCCCTCCACGCTTTCGCGCAGCTGGTCGTCGCGGATCTTGAGCGACGCCTTCGACGGCGCCTTCGCGGGGTCTTCGAGCGTGGCCACCTGCAGTTTGCGCCACGCCTCGAGCTCGGCCGGGGTCGTTGTGTAGTGTCCGTGGCAATCGATGATCATGCGGTGCTCCTTCGGTGTTTAGTGCGTTTAGTGCATTTCGTGTTCGTGACATCTTGTGCGTCGGGCGAAGCATGCCAGAGCGTCAACCGGATCGCGACGCGATTCACCGCCGTCAGCGCCGTGCGCGGCACACCTCGCGCAGGATGGCGATGAACTCGGCCTGCAGGCGGGTCGGTACCCAGTCGGCGCGCGTGGTGAGACCGATGGGGCGCGCGGTGTCGCCCAGGTCGAGCGTCAGGGCCTCGAGCAGACCGGCCGCCTCCTCGTAGCGCACCTGGTGGCGCGAAATCAGCGTCACCATGTTGTTCTCGAGCAGCAGCCCGCGCACCGCGATGAGCGAGCTCGCCTCGACCGCGGGCTCGGGCGCCGCGATGCCTTTCTCGGCAAAGATGCGCTCGAAGTGCTGGCGCGTCGGCGTGCCCTGTGCCGGCAGCACCCAGGCGTGCTGCGCGAGCATCTCGAGGGTCGGCTTGCGTGCAGTCGCGAGCGGGTGACCACGGCGCACCACGACCGAGAGCGGTTCGGAAAACAGCTCGGTCTCGACCACGTCTTCGACCGGCGGTGGTTGGCGCAGCGCGCCGACCATGAGGTCGATTGCGCCGTTGCGCAGCTGCGTGAGCAAGGGGTCGTAGGGTGCGTCGGCGATTCGCACGCGCGAGTTCGGGTAGCGTTCGAGCAGGGTGGCGATCGCGCGCGGGAGGACATAGGTGCGCGCGAGCGGCATCGAGCCGACCCCGATGCGCGCAGCCACCATGCCCTGCTCGTCGCGGATCTCCTCGCGCGCCTGGTCGATCTCGTGCGTCGCGAGCTTGAACATGCGTGCAAGCTCCGCCCCGTCGCGCGTCGCGATCACGCCGTGCCCCGCGCGCTCGAGGAGCGGTCGCCCGACCAGCCGCTCCAGGTCGCGCGCCGCGCGGTGCAGTGAAGGCTGGGCGACACCCAGCGTGCGCGCGGCAAGCGTGTAGCTCCCGGCGTCGGCGACTGCGATCAGCGCGCGGACCTGGGTCGCGGTCAGGTTGCGCTCGACTGGCGGCGACCACTTGTCGTCCTGCGGACCGCGTCGCAGCGACGTCGCGGCGCGCGAGAGCTGTTCGAGCGCCCGGTCGACCCGGCGCTGCAGGATCTCGCCGACGCGGGTCGGGTACACGCCGGTGCTGCGCCGGACGAACAACGATGCGCCGACGTCGGTTTCGAGTTTCGCGATCGCCTGCGTGAGTGCAGGCTGCGACAGATGCACCTCGCGTGCCGCGCGATTGACGCTTTTCAGGCGCGCAGCGGCGCTGAAGGCGCGCAGATGCCGGATGTTGGGGAAGTGCGGAAGCACGGGCGCGCGGTGGCGTGAACGCGTGGCGAGGTGAATGCGTGAACCGGTACGCGGCGATCGGGCCCCGCGAACGGTTCGGTGCGCGCGCTAGCCTAAGGACTTCTCGAGCCGATCGAGGGTCTGCATTGCCGGCAGCAGCTGCGCGACGCTCGCGTTCGGTTCGCGTGCTTCGCTGATCGCGGAAATGAATTCGCGATCCTGCAGCTCGATGCCGTCTTTCGACACGGCGACCTTGGAGACGTCGATCGGCTTTTCATTGCCATCGACGAGGTCGTCGTAACGCGCGATGTAGGTGCCGTTATCGCAGATGTAGCGAAATACCGTTCCGAGCGGCCCGTTGTTGTTGAACGAGAGCGACAGGTTGCAAATCGCCCCGGAGGGCACCTTCATGGCGATCGACATGTCCATCGCAATGCCGAGATCGTGGTGTATCGGACCCTGCAGCGCAAGCGCTTCGGACGCGGTCTCGCCGGTCTGGTACTGGAACAGGTCGACCGTATGACAGGCGTGGTGCCAGAGCAGGTGATCAGTCCAGCTGCGTGGCTTGCCCTCCGCATTCATGTTGCTGCGACGGAAGAAATACGTCTGCACGACAAGCTGCTGGAGCTTCAGTTCGCCGGCCTTGATGCGGTTGTGGATCCACTGATGGCTCGGATTGAAACGCCGCGTATGCCCGCCCATGGCGATCTTGCCGGTCTTCTTCTGCGTCGCGACGATGCGCTCCGCATCGGCGAGCGAATCCGAGATTGGAATCTCGATCTCCACATGCTTGCCGGCCTCCATGACCTGGATTGCCTGCGCGGCATGGACCTGGGTTGGCGAGGTGAGGATCACCGCGTCGACCCCGGGCTGTGCGAGCGCCTCGTCGAGTCGCGTTGTCGCGTGCCGAATGCCGTATTGCTTGGCCACCGCGGTGGTCGATTCAGCCGTGCGTCCGACGATGCTGACGACCTCGGCGCCCGTGATGCGTGCGATGCCGTCGAGATGCTTCTTGGCGAATGCGCCGTTGCCGACCATGACGAGTTTCATAGGGTGCTCCGATTACAATTGAAATAGGTCGAATCTAACCTGCCGAGACGGCGAATGGTCGCGCGGAATGCACCGCAGGGGGAGGGAACTATAGCAAGAACCAATCACCCCAGTCGGTGCATCGAAACCCCTGGACGCGCGCGCACTGGCATCATGCGGTGCTCATGAAGATCGCATTCATCGGATTCGGCGAAGCGGCGCAGGCCTTCGTGCGCGGTTGGCGCGAGGCAGGCCTTGCGCAGATGCCATCGGTCGCTGCCTACGACATTCTCTTCGGCACCGAAGAGGCCGCCGCGCGCAAGCACGCCGAATGTGAGGAACTCGACGTGCGTCCGGCGCCGAATGCGCGCGCTGCGGTCGCGGGCGCCGACCTGGTCTTCAGTGCCGTGACCGCGGATCAGGCGATTGCCGCGGCGCGCAGCGCGGTTGCGGGGATGGGCGCAGGTCAGCTCTACTGTGACATCAACTCGGCGGCGCCGTTCCGCAAGGCCGAAACCGCGGCGCTGGTCGAGGCGGGCGGCGCGCGCTACGTGGACGTGGCGGTGATGGATCCGGTGCTGCCCAAGCTGCACCGCACGCCGCTGCTGCTCTCTGCCGCGGGGGCTGCCGCTGCCGCGCCGTTGCTCGAGGCGCTGGGAATGAATTTCGAGATCGTGTCGGACCGGGTCGGCGACGCCTCGATGCTCAAGATGATCCGTTCGGTGGCGATCAAGGGCTATGAGAGCGTGACGATGGAATGCGTGGTGGCCGCGGTCAAGCTTGGCATCGACGCGCGCGTGCTGCCGTCGGTGGCGAAGACGCTGTTCCGGCATCCGGATTTTGACAGCCTGGCGAACCACGTCAGCGAGCGGGTCACGGTGCACGGCAGGCGACGCGCCGCCGAGATGCGCGAGGTGGCCGCCACGCTCGAGCACCTCGGGCTGCCGGCGTTCATGGCGCAGGCCACCGCGGCGCACCAGCAATGGGTCACCGACCTCGGGGTGCGCGATGCATTTGCAGGCGAGGTTCCCAAGGACGCGCTGCGCATTGCGCGCGCGCTGCTCGAACGGCTCGAGCACGAGGAAGCACAGATGCAGGCGCGACGCGTGGGAACCGGTACGCCGTAGCGGCGGGCACGATGTCTAAATCGATCCCCGGGCCCGATCCGAACACGCGCACGCCGGCGTTCACTCCGCCGCCCGGGGCGTGCGATGCGCATTGCCACATCTTCGGCCCCGCGGCGAAGTTTCCCTATGCCCCGAAGGCGGCGTATCACCCACCCGATGCGCCGTTCGAGAATCTCGTCAAACTGCACGCGACCCTCGGGCTCGAGCGCGCGGTGATCGTGCACGCGAGTTGCCACGGCGCCGACATGCGCGCGACGCTGGACGGCATCGCACGTTCCGGCGGGCGTTTCCGCGGCACGTCGATCATCGACGAGAGCTACACGGCGAAGGATTTCGAGCGCATGCACGAGGGCGGGATCCGTGCAGTGCGCTTCAATTTCGTCCAGCACCTCGGCGGGCGGCCGGAGTTCGGTTTTTTCCATCGCACGGTCGACCGCGTCAAGGCGCTCGGCTGGCACCTGATCCTGCACCTCGATTCGCGCGATATCGTCGAATTCGAGGCCATGTTCCGCACGCTGCCGGTTCCGATCGTGATCGACCACATGGCGCGGGTCACCGCGGCCGACGGCCTGGAACAGAAGCCGTTCAAGCTCCTGCTCGATTTCATGCAGAGCGACAACGTCTGGGTGAAAGTCTGTGGCGCCGAGCGCGTGTCATCCGCCGGGCCGCCCTTTACCGATGCGGTGCCGTTTGCGAAGGCGCTGATCGCGGTCGCGCCCGACCGCATCCTGTGGGGCACCGACTGGCCGCATCCGAACGTCAAGCACATGCCGAACGACGGCGACCTCGTCGACCTCATCCCGCTCATCGCGCCGGACCCGGCGATCCAGAACAAGATATTGGTCGATAATCCGGCGCGCCTCTATGGTTTCGAATAGATCACGACAGGGACCCATCCCATGAACGGACTGTGCATCAAGAATATCCGCCGCGCCGAGGCGGTGTCGATCGAGACGCTCGCGCGCCTGGGCGTGGCCACCGTGCACGAAGCACAGGGGCGCCTCGGCCTCATGCATCCGGAGATGCGCCCGGTGTGGCGCGGCGCACGCGTCGCGGGCAGCGCGGTCACCGTGTTTGCCCACCCGGGCGACAACTGGATGATCCACGTCGCGGTCGAGATGGTGAAGCCGGGTGATGTGCTGGTGGTTGCCTGCTCGAGCGAGAATCGCGACGGCGCGTTCGGCGAACTGCTCGCGACTTCGCTCAAGGCGCATGGCGTGGTCGGGGTCGTGCTGGACGTCGGCTGCCGCGACGCGGCCGAACTGGCCGAGATGAAGTTCCCGGTCTGGTCGCGCGCGATTTCGGCCAAGGGAACAGTGAAGGAGAGCGTCGGCTCGGTGAACATTCCCGTGGTCTGCGCCGGCGTGCAGGTCGTGCCGGGTGACGTGGTGGTCGCAGACGACGACGGCGTCGTCGTGGTGGCGCGGACACGCGCGGCGGCGGTCGCGACGGCGGGTGTCGCGCGCGAGGAAAAGGAGGCCGCCAACCGCAAGCAGCTCGTCGCGGGCGCGCTTGGCGTCGACCTCTACGGCATGCGCAAGCCACTCGCCGACAAGGGCTTGAAGATCATCGAAGGCCCGGTCGATTACGGACGCTTCGAATTGCCGACGAACTAGCGGAGGTCCCATGCAAACGCGCATACCCTGCTCGATCATGCGCGGCGGCACCTCGAAGGGTGCCTATTTCCGCGCCGACGCCGTGCCCGCGGACCGCGCGATCCTCGAGCGCATCCTGCTCGCGGCAATGGGCTCGCCCGACGAGCGCCAGATCGACGGCATCGGCGGCGCCAATCCGCTCACCAGCAAGGTGGCGATCGTCGGGCGCGCAACGCGGCCCGACGCGGACATCGACTACCTCTTCGTCCAGGTCGTGGTGAACGAGCCGCGCGCCGACTACAACCAGAATTGCGGCAACATCCTCGCCGGGGTGGCGCCGTTCGCGATCGAACGCGGACTGGTCAAGGCGCAAGACGGCGAAACGCGCGTGCGCATCCACATGGTGAATAGCGCAAGCATTGCGGTTGCAACCGTGCAGACTCCGGGTGGGCGTGTGGCCTACGAAGGAGAGGCGCGCATCGACGGTGTGCCGGGCAGGCATGCGCCGGTGCTGATCGACTTTCTCGACGTCGCCGGTTCGACCTGTGGCGCACTGCTGCCGACCGGCAACGCGGTCGACGTGATCGACGGCGTGCCCTGCACGCTGATCGACAACGGCATGCCGGTGGTGGTGATGCCGGCGAGCGCGCTCGGCCGGACCGGCTACGAGACGAAAAAAGCGCTCGACGCCGACACCGAACTCAAGGCGCGCATCGAAGCGATCCGCCTGCAGGCCGGGAAACTGATGAAGCTCGGCGACGTGACGAAAAAGAACGTGCCCAAGATGTCGCTGATCGCGCCGCCGCGCGCGGGCGGTGCGCTGTGCACGCGCACCTTCATCCCGCACGATTGCCACTCGTCGATCGGCGTGCTCGGTGCGGTGACGGTGGCCACCGCCTGCGTGCTGCCGGGCGGCGTTGCCGAGGGCATCGCGGCGGTGCCGCCGGGTCAGGCAAAGACGCTGCCAATCGAACATCCGACCGGTGAATTCACCGTGCGCATCGAAACTGAGGGCGACGCGGTGCCGCCGAAGATCACGCGCTCGGCGCTCCTGCGCACCACGCGGCTGCTGTTCGACGGTCATGTGTACGTCCCGGCGCGGGCCTGGGACGGGGTCGAGGGCATGCCGAAGCCGCAGGCGCGCGCAGCGGCCTAGGTTGGCTCAGGCTGTTGAATAGACGGCGAACACCTTGTTCGAATTGAAGATGTGCGTCTCGACGAACTCGGCCCATTGCAGCGGTGCGCCGAGTTCCTCCATTGCGCCGGCGAGCGCGAACCAGTTGAGCACCTCCTGCTGCCCCGCGTCCTCGACTGCCGCGAGCGGTGTCGCGCGCCAGGCTCCGTAGTCGGCGTCGCGCATCGCCTCGTACAGCCTGCGATCGGCGGGCGTGTCGGGGCGCAATCGCCAGGTCGGATCGCAGAGGAAGGCGTGCGACCAGCTCGACGAGGCGACGAGCGCCACGCGCCAGGGGCTCGCCTTCAGCACGCGCGCGGTGGCCGCGCCGACCTGCATGAAGCGCTTCGGCGAAGGCGAGGGCGGGTCTGGCTCGAGCTTTGCGTCCATGCGCGTGATGAATCCCTTGGCCGATACGACCTTGCGCCCGTAGCAGTTGAGCGGAAAGCAGATCGTCGGGTGGTCGTAGCCGGTGCGGTGATAGTCGAGGTAGAGGATCGCGTTGGTGAAGGCGTGCGCGAGGCTCGCGTGGTGCAGCGGCTTGTAGGCATAGGCGATGTCGATGTCGTTCTCGAGCAGCCCGGCGACGAGCTGCTTGGCGATGTCCGGACGTGCCGCGCAGGCGGTAATGCTTCGAGGCGTCCTCGCCCCAGGCGTTTTCCTTGCCCTTCATCATCGACGAAGCCTGCGCCTGAGCCCAGGGATACAGGTCGAGATCGTCGTAGGCGAGGATCGCGAACGGCGGAATCACGTCCTCCTTGAAGTTCTCGTACTGGTCGTCGCCCCAGATGATCACCGCGTCCGGCTCGAACGCGTCGAGCGCCGCGCGTACGCGATCGAATCCGTCGATGAGCTGCTTGCGGTGCGCGGCGGCGGCCTTGGCGCCGCGGTCGTCGGCCCATTCGGCGCGCATCGCCGCCGGCCAGTTCTTCGGATCCCTTTCCTTTTCCGGAATCGACGTGTCCTGCAGCGTCCAACTCAGCAGGTTCGCCATCTCCGCATCCGGCAGGCACAGCGGGGGATAGTGCGACAGGCCGAGGCCGAGGATTTCCGCCATCTGTTCCGTCCTTCGATCTGAAAGGTTCTATCTCAGCGCGTCCGCCGCAGCCGGATCCTCGAGCCCCGCAGCGACGCGCAGAAAGGTCTTGCGGCGATCGTTGTCTTCGGGACGCCGAAGCGCACGCCAGCCGAATTGCGATGCCCCGTCGAACCAGCGCGGCGCAAGCCGCCGCGCCTCATCGGCCGCGGCTCGCGCCCGCTCCAGATCGCCGAGGCCGACGTAATTCATCGCAAGATAGCCGTGCAGGATGGCGTACTCGGGCGCTGCGGTCAGTCCCTGTCGCGCGAATTCGACGCCGTCCGAATACTCGCCGGTGCACAGGCTCGCGAGCGCCAACCCCATATAGGTGAAGCCGATCACCGGATCCCGTGGGCTCATGCGCAGCGCCGTCTGGAGCAGGTCGATGCACATGCGCCACCGCCCCTGCATCCCCTCGTTGTAGCCCAGGCATTGCACGCAGGTCACCTCGTTCGGATTCAGCTCGTACGCCCGTCGCGCGCTGCGCAGCGCCTCGTCCGAGCGCGGCCCGTCGGGTGCCGCCAGCAGCAGCCATGCTCGAATCATATGAACGATTTCGAACGAGGGATCCGCCTCGACGGCCCTCGTCATTGCTTCCATGGCCTCCGCAAAGACGGCTGCCCGATCAACGTTCGCATACATCGTGAGCGATTGGATATGCGCCTGCGCGATCGCGGCCAGCGCGAGTGCGCTTCGAGGATCGATTGCAAGCGCCTCCCGCGCATGCTTGACCGCCTCGTGGCGGATTTTCTCGTCCGATGTCACGGTTGCTTCGAAGGCCGTCGCCCATGCTCGAACCGCGATCTCATAAGCGCTCAGATTTTCAGGGCGTCGGCGCCGCGCCTTTTCGAGCTCCGTCGCATGAATCTGCGGTCCGATTGCCGTGACAATCGCGCGCGTGACCTCTTCCTGCACCTCGAAGACGTCCTCCAGGACGCGATCGTACTTGTCGGCCCAGATGTGGCGGCCGGTCAGCGAATCGATCAGCTGCGCGGTTACGCGGATGCGATTCGCGGCCTTCCGGATGCTGCCTTCGAGTACGTACCGCACGCCCAGCTCGTTCGCCACCGTGCGTACGTCGACCGATCTGCCTTTGTAGGTGAACGAGCTGTTGCGCGCGATGACAAAAAGGCCATGAAAGCGCGACAGTTCGGTGATAATGTCCTCGGTCACGCCGTCGGTGAAGTACTCCTGCTCGGGGTCGCCGGAAATGTTGGCGAATGCCAGCACCGCGATCGAAGGCTTGTCCGGCAGCGACAAGTCGATGTCCGCGACCGAGCGCTTCTGCGTGGCCGGCGCCCCCGACGCGGGCGCTAGGTGGTACGCGCGCACCGGCTCGGCGATGTTCTTCACTGTCTGTTCACCAAGGTCCTCGAAGGCTGCGTCGACCTTGCCTCGAACCGCCGCGCGGATCGATTCGGAGACGCAGATCCCGCCCGGCTTGGCGAGGCCTTCCAGCCGCGCAGCGATGTTGACGCCGTCGCCGTACACCGTGCCGTCGGCCTTCTCGATCACGTCGCCGAGATGAACGCCGATGCGAAAGCGCATGCGGCGGTCCTCGGCAACGTCGCCTGATGAGGCGTTGAGTTCTCGTTGTATCGCGAGCGCAGCCGACACGGCACCGGTCGCAATCTCGAACGCCGCGAGCACCGAATCGCCCGCCATGTCGATAACGCGGCCCTGGTTGGCTTCGATCTGGGTACGAAACACTGTTCGTGCGGAATCGAGTGCCGCCACGGTCGCGCGCTCATCGATCGACATCAGGCGCGAGTAGCCCGCCGCGTCGGCGGCGAGAATCGCCGTGAGCCTTTGCTTGAGATCGGACACGCCTACTCGGCTAGGCCGCGCGTGGCTCGACTTCGCGCTCGATTCGCTTCCCCGTCTCGCGCGAAGCAATCTTGAGGTCGTAATTCGCCTGCAGGTTGAGCCAAAACTGTGGCGTGGTATCGAAGTAGCGCGCAAGTCGCAGCGCGGTGTCCGGCGTGACGCTGCGCCGCTCGCGCACCAGGTCGTTCACGCGCGGCGCCGGCACGCGCAGCGCCTGCGCAAGCGCATGCGCAGTCATCCCCAAGGGGCCGAGGAACTCCTCGCGCAGCACCTCGCCCGGATGAATCGGTCGCATCTTGTTCATTGCATCGTCCTTTCAGTGATAGTCCACGATCTCAACGCGCTCCGGGCCAGCCGCCGTCCAGATGAAGCACAACCGCCATTGGTCGTTGATCCGGATACTGTGCTGCCCGCTGCGATTGCCTTTCAGCGCCTCGAGCCGGTTCGCCGGCGGCGCGCGCAGGTCCCGAAGTTCCACTGCATCGTCGAGCATCTGCAACTTGCGCGTCGCAACGCGCTCGATATTGCGGAACCGCGCCACGCGCTGGCCGCCGAAAAGCGCCTCCGTGTCCGGGCATCGAAACGAGCGGATCACGCCGGCTAGGATATAACACGGAACGTTAAACGTGAAGCGATATGGACGGAGGCGACCATGGCGATGCTGCGCCACGGAAGGGCCTCAGCGCAGCGTCTGCGCCGCGCTCAGGTCTTCGGAATACGATAGTCTGCCGACGCCGTAGGTCTGCCAAGCCGGCAGGATTTCTCCGAAGGAACCTCGACAGATGCACAAAATCACCTGCCAGCCCGACACGACGCAGTTCTCCATCGAGGCGGGTGAAACCATCCTCGAAGCGTCGCTCCGCGCCGGCGTTCCGCATGCGCATGCCTGCGGCGGCCTGGCGCGCTGCTCGACCTGTCGCGTCTGGATCGTGGAAGGCCTGGAGCACTGCGGCGAGAGGACCGAGGCCGAACGTGCGATCGCGGGTCCGCTGGGCTTTGGGGCGGAGGTTCGCCTCGCCTGTCAGACCAGGGTGGCGGGCGATCTGAAGCTGCGCCGCCTGGTACTCGATGAGACCGATCTGGCGATCACCAGCCAACTCGCGAAATCGAGCATCGGGCGCTCCGGCGAAGCCAGAACCATCGCGGTGCTCTTCTGCGACATTCGGGAATTCACCAATCTGTCGCAACGGCTTTCGCCCTATGACCTGATGTACGTGCTGAACCGCTACTTTTTCCAGATGGCAGACGCAATCGAGCGCAATGGCGGACAGGTCGAAAAATTCATCGGCGACGCGATCATGGCGATCTTCGGCATCGACGATGCGCCGGACGCGCCCCTGCGCGCGGTGAAAGCGGCAACCGACATGCTCGGCGCGGCGGACCGCATGAAGCCGTACATGAAATCGCTCTACGACCAGGATTTCGAAGTCGGCATCGGCCTCCACTACGGCGAAGCCGTGATCGGTACGATCAGTGGCGGCCGCGAGGACGAAGCTCGCGGCGATCGGCGAGACGGTGAACGTCGCGAGCCGCATCGAAAGCGCCAACAAGGACGCCGGCACGCGGCTGCTCATCTCGGAAGCGCTCTACCAGCAGGTGGAAAAGGACGTCGAGGTGTCGGATTTCATCCGCGTGCGGCTGCGCGGCACCGACGAGCGGATGTCGCTGCACGAGATCGCGCGCCTCACGCCGGAGGCCGAAGCCCGCCTCAAGGCCCAGGACAGCCGCGAAACCCTGCACTTCGCCGGCCGGCAATGGACCCGCCTCGCCGCGGCGGACGAGATCGGCGACGGCGAGCGGCGGGTGTTCGAATTCGAACAGTTCGATCTCGTCGTGCTGCGCAGAGGCGAGCGCTATTTCGCCTGCAACAACGCCTGTCCCCACCTCAACCTTCCGTTCTTCGAAAAGCGCGCGCAGGACGAGACGGGCGTCATCACGTCTCCCGGGCAGGGGCGCGTGGTGCCGCGTGACAGCGCGCTGACCGATGACCTCAGGCTCGTGTGCCGCTGGCACGAGACCGCGTTCGATATTCAGACCGGCGCCGTGCGCACCTGGACGCCGACTCTTGAGACCGACGGCACTTCGAAAGGATGGGAATTCATCGGCGACATCTCGAAGAACCGCACCCCGATCGCGCCGCTGCCCTGCCTCGTGCGCGACGGCAGTCTGTGGGTGGCGCTGAACTAGATCGAAGCGCCGGCGCGGCGGCCGGGCTTGCGCTGGATCAAGTTTTCTCCGGCGCCGCGCAGGTAGCGTCGAAAACCGGATTCTTTTTCTTGGAGCAGGCGATGGGTTCCCGTCCACGTTACGCGCATCGCGACGATCCCCGGCACGACGATCTTCGACGGCGTGCAGGCGCAGAAGCGGCTACGCGCTGAACAAGATGTGCTACTCGTTCAACGCGGCCGACAACCGCGCCGCCTTCCTCGCCGATGAGGACGCCTACTGCAGGAAGTACGGTCTCGACGAAGCGCAGCGCAAGGCGATCGCGGATCGCAATGTGCTCGCGCTGATCGCCGCCGGCGGCAATGTGTATTACCTCGCGAAGTTCGCCGGGATCTTCGGCCTCAACGTCCAGGACCTCGGTGCGCAGCAGACCGGGATGAGCGTCGAGGCCTTCAAACAGAAACTGCTCGACGCGGCGAGGTAGGTCATGGCGAAGATCATCGGCGCGGTTACCACCTCCCACGTTCCGGCGATCGGCAACGCGATCGCGAAGGGGATGCAGGACGACCCCTACTGGAAACCATTTTTCGACGGCTGGGCCGGCGTGCACGCCTGGCTGAAGAAGACCAAACCCGACGTCGCGGTGGTGGTCTACAACGATCACGGGTTGCAGTTCTTCCTCGACAAGCTGCCGACCTTCGCGGTCGGCGCGGCGGCCGAGTATTGCAACGCGGACGAAGGCTGGGGCCTGCCGACGCTGCCGCCCTACCGCGGCAACGCCGACCTGTCCTGGCACATGATCGAATCGCTGGTCGCCGACGAGTTCGACCTCACCACCTGCCAGGAGATGGTGGTCGACCATGCCTTCACCCTGCCGCTCAAGCTGATGTGGCCCGAGGCCGCGTCCTGCCCGGTGGCGACGGTGCCGGTGGCGGTGAACACGGTGCAGCATCCGCTGCCCACGCCGACGCGCTGCTACAAGTTCGGTCGCGCGCTCGGGCGTGCGATCGAGTCCTACGGCGAAGACCTCAAGGTCGTCCTGCTCGGTACCGGGGGCCTCTCGCATCAGCTCGACGGTGCGCGCGCCGGCTACATCAACAAGCAATTCGACGCCATGTGCATGGAAAAGCTCGTCGGCGATCCCGAGGCGCTGACGCACTACTCGATCGACGATCTCGTCGAGCAGGCCGGCACGCAGGGGGTGGAAGTGATCAACTGGCTCATCGCGCGCGCCGCGCTCGGTGGCAGGGTGAGCGAAGTGCACCGCAACTACCACATCCCGATATCGAATACCGCCGCCGGCTTGATGGTGCTCGAAACCAGCGCCTGAGACGGTTTGGCGAGGTCCGTCGCGCACGCCCGGTCGGGGCTTGCTAGCATGCGCATCGGGAGAGGTTCCGATGCGCTACGACCACTACAGCAAGCCGTTCAATTTCCAGCGCTGGATCGACGGGCATGCCGATCTATTGAAGCCGCCGGTCGGCAACCAGCAGGTCTGGCGCGACGCCGATTTCATCGTCACCGTCGTCGGCGGGCCGAACGAGCGCACCGATTTTCACGACGATCCGCTCGAGGAATTCTTCTGGCAGTTCAAGGGCAATGCCTTCCTCGAGATCTGGGACGCGGGCCGCTATGAGCGCGTCGACCTGAAGGAAGGTGACATCTATCTGCTGCCGCCGCGGGTGCGGCATTCGCCGCAGCGCCCCGAGCCCGGCAGCCGCTGCCTGGTCATCGAACGCGTGCGGCCAGAAGGGCTGCGCGACGGCTTCGAGTGGTATTGCGCCAAGTGCGGCGAGCTGGTGCACCGGATCGAAGTCCAGCTCGCGAGCATCGTCGACGACCTGCCGAAGGCCTACGCTCAGTTCTACGATGTGGCGGAAGAGGCACGCCGCTGCAAGGCCTGCGGCACGGTTCATTCCGGACGCGACGCGGCAGCTTGGCACGCGATGCGGAACGCGCAATGACGGTCATCGACATGCACACCCATTTCTTCCCGCGCATCACGCGCGAGGAAGCGGCGCAGCTCGATCCCGAGCGCGCGCCGTGGCTGCAGGCGAACGCCGACGGAACCGGTCAGATCATGACCGGGAGCAAACCCTTTCGCCCGGTACGCGAGGTCCTGTGGGCGCCGGCGCGACGCCTCGATGACATGGATCGCGACGGCATCGACATTCAGATCTTCTGCGCGACGCCAGTCCTGTTTGGCTATGCCTACGCCGCCGAGCGCGCGCTGGCATGGTGCCAGCGCATGAACGATCGCGCCCTCGAATTCGCGGCGCATGCACCGCAACGCCTCAAGGCGCTGGCACAGGTCCCATTGCAGGATATCGATGCGTCCTGTCGCGAAGCAAGCCGCGCCAAGGCCGCGGGCCATCTCGGCGTGCAGATCGGCAACCACATGGGCGAGAAGAATCTCGACGACGCAGGGTTGGTCTCGTTTCTCGCGCACTGCGGACGCGAAGGCATTCCGGTGCTCGTCCATCCCTGGGACATGATGGGCGCCGATCGGATGAAGCAGTGGATGCTGCCCTGGCTCGTCTCGATGCCGGCCGAGACCCAGCTCGGCATCCTGTCGCTCATCCTTTCGGGTGCCTTCGAGCGCCTGCCGCGCGAATTGAACCTCTGCTTCGCTCACGGCGGCGGCAGCTTCGCCTATCTGCTTGGGCGGGTCGACAACGCCTGGCGCGAGCGTGACATCGTGCGCAAGGACTGCCCGCAACCGCCTTCGGCCTACGTCGATCGCTTCAGCGTCGATTCCGCGGTGTTCGATGCGCGCGCGCTGTCACTGCTTGTCGACGTCATGGGCGCCGAACGCGTGATGCTCGGTTCGGATGCGCCGTTTCCATTGGGCGAGCAGAAGGTCGGCGCGCTGGTGCGCGGCCACGAGGACCTTTCGGCGGCCGCGAAGCAGGCGATCCTCGGCGCCAATGCGGCACGGTTTTTCGGCGTTGCGTCCGCATGACAGGGAACACGCAGCCCAGCGCGTCGCGCATCGGCTGCGACATCGGCGGCACCTTCACCGACGTCATCCTGCAGCAGCCGGACGGGCGCCTGTTCGTCAACAAGACCTCGACCACGCCGCGCGAACCCGGGCAGGCGGTCGTTGCCGGCATTCGCGCGGTGCTCGCGCAATCCGGGGTTGCACCAGCGCAGGTCGGCGAACTCGTGCACGGCACGACGGTGGCCTCGAACGCGATCCTGCAAAAGATCGGCGCGCGAACCGGCGTGCTCACCACGCGCGGCTTTCGCGACGTGCTCGAGATCGGGCGCATCCGCACGCCGACGATGTTCGATCTGGCGTGGAACAAACCCGAGCCGCTTTCGCCGCGACGCTACCGCCTCGAGGTCGGCGAGCGCATGGCGGCCGACGGTTCGGTCGTGCGGCCGCTCGATCCGGACGAAGTCCGCGACGCTGCGCGCCGGCTAATCGCCGAAGGCGTGGAGGCGATCGCGATCTGCTTCATCAACAGCTACGCCAACCCTGCGCACGAAATCGCGGCCAAGCGCATTGTTGAAGCCGAATTTCCGCAGCTTCTGGTGACCGCATCCTGCGACGTCCTGCCCGAGATGAAGGAGTACGAACGCACCAGCACGACGGTGGTGAATGCGTACATCCTGCCGGTGATGCGAACCTACCTCGCCCGCCTGCAACGCGACCTGCTGGCGATCGGCATCCGCGCGCCGATCCAGGTCATGGCGTCGAACGGCGGCATGATGGGCATCGACGCCGCGAGCGCGCGGCCGGTGTTCGCGGTTGCCTCGGGGCCGGCGGGCGGCGTGACCGGTGCGGCGCGGCTCGGTGCGAGCACGGGCGCGCAGGACCTCATCGTGTTCGACATGGGCGGCACCACCGCGAAGGCCTCGATCATCGAGGGCGGCGCACCGTCTCTCACCAACGAGTACGAATTTCGCGACGGCATCAGCTCGCCCAGCCGGTTCGTGAAAGGCGGGGGCTACGTGCTCAAGGTTCCTGCCATCGATATTGCGGAGGTGGGTGCCGGCGGCGGTTCGGTCGCCTGGGTCGATGCGGGCGGCCTGCTGTGCGTCGGGCCGCAGTCGGTCGGCGCCGATCCCGGGCCGGCCTGCTATCAACTCGGCAACCGGCGGCCCACCGTGACCGACGCCAACATGGTGCTCGGTTACCTCAATCCGGTTGCGCTCGCCGGCGGCACGCTGCGGGTGAATCCCGCGGCCGCGCGCGAGGCATTGGCGCAACACGTGGGCACGGCCCTGGGGCTTTCGGTCCTGGACGCGGCGCACGGCGTGCGGCATGTCGCGAACGTCAACATGGCGCGCGCGATTCGCGCGGTCACCGTCGAGCGCGGACGCGATCCGCGCGACATGACGCTGGTGGCCTTTGGCGGCTCGGGACCCGCGCATGCAGTCGATGTCGCGCGCCTGCTCGGGATGCGGCGCGTGATCGCGACCACGATGGCAGGCGTATTCAGCGCCGCCGGCATGCTGACGGCGGACGCCGAGCGCGATTTCCTGCGCGCGGTGACCCGCCCACTGGACGCCTGCCCCCCTGCCCAGCTCGATGCCATCGTCGCAGACCTGCGCCAGCAGGGACTCGCGGCACTCGGTGCGGAAGGCTATGACGCGGCGGCCGTATCGATGATCGTGAAAGCGGACCTGCGCTTTCTCGGACAGTCGTCCGAGCTCACCATCGCGTTGCGCGAGGGCGCGATGGATGCGGCGACGCTCGATGCGCTGCGCGAAACTTTCCTGCGCAGCTATCACGAGACCTTCGGCTATGCCGCCGACGAGCCGATCGAACTGGTCAATATCCGGGTGTCGGTGCGCGGCCATCGTGAGGATCGACTCGCATTCGCCGGCGTGCGCGTCGATGGCGCAGCCCTCGCTGGGCAACGCGACCGGCGGCAGGCGAGTTTCGCCCGCGGTGAGTCGCTGATTGAAACCCAGGTCGTCGCGCGCGGCGAGATCGACGCGACCGAGCGCGCCGGACCCCTTATCATCGAGTCCTACGACACCACCATCGTGGTGCCGCCCGGGGTGCGGGTGCGCGCCGACGCCATCGGCAATATCCTCCTCGACATCGACGCCTGAGCGGGACCCCTGCAGATGTCCATCGATCCAATCACCTTCGCGGTCATCAAGAACGGCATGGACGCGATCGTCGATGAAGTTGCCTACACGGTGCTGCGCACCGCGCGCTCCGAGATCGTGAAGGACGTCATGGACTTCTCGGCGGCGATCTGCGACCGGCACGGCCAGATGGTCGCGCAGGCGAAAACCATCGCCCTGCATCTGGGTGCGGTGCCCGAGGCGATGGCGGCGGTGCAGGCGCGTTTCGGCAACGACCTGCACCAGGGCGACGCGGTGATCGTGAACGATCCCTACGAGGGCGGCATGCACCTGCCCGACATCTTCATGTTCGTGCCGTTCTTTCACGGCGGATCGCTCGAAGGCTACTGCGTCGTCATCTGCCATCACACCGACGTCGGCGGGCGCGTTCCCGGCTCGAATGCGAGCGACTCGACCGAGATCTACCAGGAGGGTCTGCGCATCCCGCCGGTCAAGCTGTATGAAGCCGGGCGCATGAACCCGACGCTCGAGCGCATGATCGCGATCAACGTGCGCGTGCCCGATCGGGTGCTGGGCGACCTGCGCGCGCAGTACGCGGGCACCCAGGTCGGCCTGCGCGAATTGGGCAAGTTCTACGCTCACCACGGGACGCAGACCGTGCGCGCCTATCTCGTCGAGCTGCTCGACTACGCCGAGCGCCTGACGCGCGAAGAAATCCGGCGCTGGCCCAAGGGCACGTTCAGCTTCACCGACATGATCGACGACGACGGCATCGGTCCCGATCCGATCCCGATCAAGGCGACGCTTACGGTGCACGAAGATCGGGTCAGCGTCGATTACACGGGATCGGCGCCGCAGGTGCGCGCGGCGATCAACTCCACGCTGTCCTACACCAAGTCCTGCAGCTATCTTTCGGTACGCTGCGCGCTCAAAGGGGACATCCCAAACAATGCGGGCGTCTTTCGCTGCATCGAGGTCCACGCGCCCGAAGGCTCGGTGCTCAATCCGCGCATGCCGGGCGCGGTCGCGGCGCGCGCACTCACCGGTTACCGGGTATTCGACGCGGTACTGGGCTGCCTCGCGCAGATCGTGCCGGACCGGATTCCCGCGGCAGGCGAGGGCGGTAATACCGTCGTCTGCCTCTCGGGTCAGCGCATCGACGGGTCACCGTTCATCATCGTCGACATGATCTGCGGGGCATGGGGCGGGCGGCCCGATGCCGACGGCATCGAGGCGATCACGAATGCGTCGCAGAACCTGTCGAACACGCCGGTCGAGACGCTCGAAGCCCAGCACCCGGTGCGCGTCGAGGCGTACGAATTCGTGCCCGACAGCTGTGGCGCCGGCAAATGGCGCGGCGGTCTCGCGCTCCGGCGCAGCTACCGCGTCCTCGCCGACGAGACCTTGCTGCAGTTGCGCGCCGATCGGATGAAGTTCCCGCCCTATGGCTTGGCGGGCGGTGCGCCGGGCAGCGTCGCGGTCAACACCCTGGTCAGCGGTCACGCGGAGACCGACCTGCCGTCGAAGGTGACGCGCTGGCTCGGGCGCGACGACCTGATCGTGCATGTCCAGCCGGGTGCCGGCGGGTTCGGCGATCCGCTCGAGCGCGCGCCGGAGCGCGTCGCGGCCGACGTGTGGAATGGCAAGATCACCGCGGACTACGCACGCGAGCAGCATGCGGTGGTCGTCGATGATGCAAGTGGCGTCGTGGACGAGGCGGCGACGCGCGCGTTGCGCGCCGGGCCGCTGCGGGCGGCGTGACGATCGGCGTGTGGTGAGGAGGAAAGGATGACGATGCCAAAGATTCTGGTCGTCCACGGCGCCGGCATGAACATGCGCGGAAGATCGCAGATCGAGATCTTCGGTCCGCTCACGCTCGCGCAATACGACGAGCACATCCGCCGCTATGCTGGCGAGTTGAACTGCGAGGTCGAGATCTTCCACTCGAACATCGAGGGCGAGGTCATCAACCGCTTCTACGATGCGTTCGAGCGCACATTCGATGGCGCGCTGATCAATCCGGCCGGATACACCACCGACCATCCGGCGCTGTGCGCCGCGATCACGCAGGTCGGCTTTCCGGTCGTCGAGGTGCACCTGTCCAACCCGGCGCTGCGCGGCCGCATTTCCGACGTGGGCCGGGTGTGCCGCAGCGTGGTGACCGGATTCGGCATCTACGGCTACGCGCTTGCCCTGCAGGGACTGCTCGAGATCCTGCGCGGGCGCAAGCAATAGTGGCGCGCGAATCAAGCCCGCGGTTTCGCGTTTCGCCGGGTCTGACGCGCGGCGTCGCGCAGAATGTCGACGAAGGCGCGCGCGATTGGCGTCAGTGGCACGTCCGCGCGCCAAAACAGGCTGATTTCGCGTATGGGTAGCGGCTCTTTCACCCGCACGCGCACGATGCGGCCCGAGGCTTCCTCGCGCACGGCGATCTGCGAAGGCACGACGGCGAGCAGGTCGCTCTGCGCGACGAACTGGGGCAGCGCAAGAAACGACTGGCAGTCGACGCGATAGCGTGGCGGCGCGAGGCCCGCCGCCTCGAAGGCCTGCGGCAGCGCGGGCGTGTAGCCGGGCGCTCCGGTGCGGACCCACTCGGCGTCGGCGAGGTCGACCAGGCTGCTTGCGCCGGCACGCGGATGGCCGCGCCGCGCAATGATCTCGGGCTTGATCGTGTAGAGCGGTTCGACCAGGCAATCGGACGCGACCTCGCGGAGCGGGCCGAGGCGTGCGCTGAGCGCAAGATCGAGCAGCCCCTCGCGCAACCCACGCAGCACCTCGGGCGGCGAGACGTCCATGACGCGCAGCGACGCTTCGCGCCAGCGCGCGCGCAGCAGGGGCACGGCCGTCGGCAGCAAGTCGAGCGCCGGGCCAGGCGCGGTGCCGATGGTCAGGCTGCCCTCGCGGGCGCCCTGCAGCTGGGCGATTTCCTCGCGCGCACGCCGCAAATCGGCGCTCACCGCGCGCGCGCGGGCAAGGAAGGCGCGGCCGAACTCCGTCGTCTGCGTTCCACGCACGCTGCGCGTGACCAGCGTTGCACCGAGCTCTTCCTCGAGCTGCCGGATGCTCTTGGTCAGCGCGGGCTGACTGAGTCCGAGGCTGCGGGCGGCCGCATGAATGCTGCCCGCGTCGATGACGGCGAGAAAGTCGCGAATCTGGGTCAGGCGCATTGATAACCTTTGGTTATCGATATGCCGAATAATACTTCTTCCGGTTTGTGTACACCCTGCGTATCCTGTCGTTATCCTTTGGAGGAGGGGTAACACCATGAAGCGAACCGCAACCACTCTTGGCCTGGCCGGCGCAGTACTGGCCGCCGGAAGCTTCGCGCCGCAAACCGCGAGCGCGCAGACGATTCTGTACAACTGCTTCTTTCCGCCGCAGCATTACGCCTGCCGTGTGATGTTGCGCGACTGGTCGAAGGAGATCGAGAAGGCGACCGCCGGACGGGTCAAGTTCAACGTTCCGCCCAAGAGCCTCGCCGCGCCCGCCGACCAGTACGACGGGGTGGTGAACGGGGTGATGGACGCGGCGATCCAGTTCAACCAGTTCATCTCCAACAAGGTCACCGGCATCCAGGTCGGACAACTGCCGTTCATCGGCACCGAGAGTGCGGAATCGGGCAGCATCGCGCTGTGGCGCACCTACGAGAAATTCTTCGCCGGCAAGAATGAGTACGGACCGGTCAAGCTGCTCGCGGTGTACGCGACGAACGGCGCCGAATTCTGGTCGATGACCGACCAGCCGATCACCACGATCGAGGACCTCAAAAGCCGCAAGATGTGGGCATTGCCCGGGGTGACCGCGAACGTCATCAAGGGCACTGGCTCGGCGGTGGTCGCGGGCCCCGCGGTGCAGATGCTTGAGATCATCTCGAAGGGCGTGGTCGACGGCTACACCGGCGTGCCGTATTCGTCGGTCACGCAGTTCAAGTTGAAGGACTACACGAAATCCGGGACGATCTTCAAAAGCAAGATTTTCACGCCGACGTTCTCCTTCTTCGTCCACGAGAAGAAGTGGAACGCGATCTCGGCCGCCGACCGCAAGGCGATCGTCGCGCTCTCCGGCGAGAAAATATCGCGCCACTTCGGCCAGATTCAGGACGCGGTGCAGAACAAGGCCCGCGACGCGCTGTTGAAGGGCGGACTCAAGATCGTCAAGGGTGACGACGCCGTGCTTGCCAAGCTCGAGGCCATCGGCCAGCCGATGACCGACGCCTGGGTGAAGAAGGTCGCCGCCATGGGCGTCGATGGCAAGGCGGTGATCGCGTACTACAAGAGCGTGCTTGCCGAAGAGGACGCCAAGCGCAAGTAGTGCCGGAAATGGCCTGTGCGTGCCCGCGCAGGCTGTTCCCGTCCTGAGCACGGATCGACGATGCTGCAGAAGATCGAGGCGGTCGCCGCGCGCGCGCTCGGCGCGGTCGCGGGCGCAGCCCTGTTCGCGATGATGGCGCTGACCTTCGTCGACGTGATCGGACGCTACGGATTTCACAGTTCGATATTCGGCGCCGCGGAAATCGTCGAGTTCCTGATGATCGTGACGGTATTCGCCGGGCTTGCCTTCATCACCGCGAAGAACGAGCACATCACGGTGACGCTGATGGAAGGGTTGATTCTGCGTTACCTGGCGGTGCCGCAGCGCTGGGCGTCGATCGCGATCTCGGTGGGCTGCACGCTGCTGATCACCTGGCAGATGTACGAGCACGCGGCCGACCTGCTGCGTAGCGGCAAGCGCACGGCCGTGCTCGACCTGCCGCAGTGGATCCAGCCCATGTCGGCGGCGGTGCTGTCGCTGGTCGGCTTCGCGCTGCTCGTGCTGGCGGTCATGCGCACGCGCGGCCGGCTGGGTGCCACCTCGACGCATTCCGACTGAGCGTCGGGGATGACCATCGCGCTCGTCGGCTTTGCCTGCCTGCTGCTGCTGTGTTTCCTCTCGTTCCCGCTCGGCTTCTCGACGCTGATCGTCGGCTTGATCGGATTCGCCTACATGCGGGCCTGGGACTGGCACGCCTCGGTGACGATGATGTCGCAGCAGATCGTCGAGACCGGGGCGAACTACGGCCTCTCGGTGATTCCACTCTTTCTGCTGATGGGCGTCTTCATCCACCGGGCGAACATCTCCGAGGACCTGTTCGAGGCTTCCTATGCGCTGCTCGGCAAGTACCGCGGCGGACTGGCGCAATCGACCGTGCTCGCCTGCGCCGGATTCTCGGCCGTATCGGGTTCGTCGCTTGCCACCGCGGCGACGATGACCAAGGTGGCGATGCCGCACATGCGCCGTTACCAGTACGACGATGCCCTGTCCTCGGGCGTGATCGCCGCCGGTGGCACGCTCGGCATCATGATCCCGCCCTCCGTGCCGCTGGTGATCTACGGTCTGGTCGCCGAGCAGGACATCGGCAAGCTGTTCATTGCCGGCGTTGGGCCGGGGATCCTGCTGGTCGCGCTGTACATGCTGGCGGTACTGGCGGTAGTGTGGTTTCGGCCAGCGGCCGGCCCGGCCGGCGAGGCGGTGGCGAGGAGGGAACGCTACCGCCGCTACGCCAATGTCTGGCCGGTGCTGGCGCTGTTCGTTCTGGTGTTGGGCGGTATCTATTTCGGCATCTTCACGCCGACCGAGGCTTCGGGAATCGGCGCGACCGGCGCCGCCGCGTTCGCCTGCTGGCGCGGCCGATTGCGCACTTTTGATCAGCTTTACGCCGCGCTCCTGGAGGCCTGTCGCACCACCGCGGCGCTGTTCATCGTGATCTTCGGCGCACAGGTCTTTTCCAACTTCATCAACCTGTCGGGCTTGCCGGGCGCGCTCGTCGATCTGGTGGAGACCATGCAACTCTCGTCGACCGGCACCGTCTTCGCGGTCAGTGTCATCTGCATCGTCATGGGCATGATCTTCGAGGCGATCGGCATCCTGCTGCTGATCGTGCCGGTGTTCCTGCCGACGCTGATCATCATGGATGTCGACCTGATCTGGTTTGGCATCGTGATGGTGGTGGTCGTCGAACTGGGGCTGATCACGCCGCCGATCGGCATGAACGTCTTCACCGTGCGCACGATGATGCCCGACCTGAAGCTCTCCAGGATCTTCCGCGGGGTAATGCCGTTCGTCGCCGCCGACCTGGTTGCGCTCGGCCTGCTGTTCGCGTTTCCCGCGATCGCGCTCTGGCTGGTCGGCGTCAACTGGTGAGGCGGCGCGCGGTCGGCGACGCGGCGCAGCGATTTTTCTCAGGAGCCCAAAAACATGCAGTCGGCAGTCAAGAGCAAACCCAACTTCGTCTTCATCCTCGCCGACGACCTCGGCTATGCCGACCTCGGCTGCTATGGCGGGCGTTCGCTACACGCGTCTCGCGGATCCTGCTCGCCGGTGCTCGATCGCATGGCCACCGAGGGCCTGCGTTTCACGGAGGGCTATTCAAACTCGCCGGTGTGTTCGCCGACCCGCTTTGCGCTCGCCACCGGCCGTTACCAGTATCGGCTGCGCGGCGGCTGGGATGAGCCGATCTCGAGCGCGGTGCGCATCGATCCGACCGGCAGCCCGATGATCGGCCTGCCGCCCGAGCATCCGACGCTGCCTTCGCTGCTGCGGGCCGCGGGCTATGCCACCGCGCTCGTCGGCAAGTGGCATCTCGGCTACCCGCCGAAATTCGGTCCGTTGCAGAGCGGCTACGAAGAATTCTTCGGCGCACGCAGCGGCGGCCTGGACTACTTTACGCATTGCGATTCGGGAGGGGTGCACGATTTGTGGGACGGCGATACCGAGATCCACCGTGAGGGGTATCTCACGGACCTCATCAGCGAACGCGCGGTCGATTTCGTTGAACGCCAGCGCGGTCGCAGCCAGCCGTTCTTCCTGTCGCTGCATTACTCGGCACCGCACTGGCCCTGGGAGACGCGCGCCGACGCGGCCGAGGCGAAGCATCTCGCGAGCATGCGCGAGCACATCGGGCATGTCTCTGGCGGTTCCGTGGACACTTACCTGAAGATGATCCACCACATGGACGAGGGCATCGGCCGGATCTTCGAGGCCCTGAAGTCGATCGGCGCGGACGAGAACACGATCGTCGTCTTCACGAGCGATAACGGCGGCGAGCGCTTCTCAGACAACTGGCCGCTCACCGGAAGGAAGATGGACCTGCTCGAAGGCGGGATTCGCGTGCCCTACATCGTTCGCTGGCCGGCGCGGGTCAAGCCGGGTGGGGTGACGGCACAACTTGCGATGACGATGGACTGGGTCGCGACGCTGCTCGAGGCCGCCGGCGTTGCGCCGCATCCGGAGTATCCGCTCGACGGGCTGAGCCTTCTGAAAGTGCTCGAGCATTCCGCGGCACCGTTCGAGCGCGAGCTGTTCTGGCGCATGAACCACCGCACGCAGCGCGCGATGCGCGCCGGGCGCTGGAAATGGTTCTCGAGCGAGGACGGCGAATTCCTCTACGACTTGTCGCTGGATGCGAGAGAGCGGGCGAACCGCGCGAAGCGTGAGCCAGAGCGGCTCGCCGCGATGCGGGTGCGCTACGCCGAGTGGGAGAAGACGGTTCCCGGCGTGCCCGAAGGCGCGAAGGTTTCGCTCATCACCAACAAAGGCAACATGGCTGTGCCGACGCCATGAGGGGAAGCCCTGCTCAGCGATCCGCCAGCCGCCCGAGCACGCGCCCGGCATAGCGTGGCTCGATGCGTGTGCGCAGCAGCGCGAGCTTCTTCGCCGCGCGCCTGCGCTTTGGCGATTTTCTGCTCTGCGATCCGTTCAAACGTAAGCATTCGGCTATTCTAGGGCGCATGAGCCGCCGCGCGTACCGCATTGCTCCCACCGAGGACACGACGTTCCATCCGCGCCTGATTGGTCGGCACGGCGCGGTGGCCGCGAACTCCTATCTGTCGGTCAACGCCGGGGTCGACGTAATGAAGGCGGGCGGCAACGCGATCGATGCGGCAGTCGCGGCGACGCTGGTTGAGGGCATTGTCACGCCACAGATGCACACGATCGGCGGCGAATGTCCGATGCTGATTCGCCTGGCGGGTGAAGCGCGCGTCATCGCAGTGAACGGCAACACCGCGGCGCCGATGGCGGCGACGCCCGATGCCTTCCGCGCGCGCGGGCTCGCCGACGTCCCCGAGGAAGGCATTCTCGCGGCAGGCGTGCCGGCGGCGTTCTCGGCGCTGATCACCGTTCTGGGGCGCTGGGGAACGTTGTCCTTCGAAGACGTATCGGCCCAGGCCCGCGAACTCGCCACGCTGGGCGCGCCGCTCTCCGAGGGACTGCGCAACCAGCACAAGTACGGCCTGGTCGCGCTGCGCGACAAGTTTCTCACCGCCTGGCCCGGCAGCGCGCAGTTGTACCTGCGCAATGGAGATGTGCCAGCGGTCGGTGCAGCCATGCCGAACGCGGCGCTTGCGCAGGCTTACGACTGGCTGGTCGCTGTCGAGCGTGGCGCCGGGGGTGACCGGCGCGCGAAGCTCGCGGCGGTGCACGACGGCTTTTACAAAGGCGACATTGCCGCCGAGATCGAACGGTACGCGAAGGCGCAGGACGGATTTCTGGCGCGCAGCGATCTCGCGAACTTCGAAACCAGAATCGAAGCGCCGGTGAGCCTGCGCGTCGGCGACACGATGCTCTACAAGTGCGGCTTCTGGTCCCAGGGACCGGCAGAATTGCAAACCATCGCGCTCATGCTGC
The DNA here is from genome assembly GCA_963714925.1 of uncultured beta proteobacterium. GTDB lineage: Bacteria > Pseudomonadota > Gammaproteobacteria > Burkholderiales > SG8-39 > SG8-39. The sequence goes on from CAVQQK010000009.1 coordinate 135,422, forward strand.
GCCACGACCTGCCGACGATGGGTCATGGCAGTGCCGATTACTGTCATCTGCTGGTCGAATGCATGAAGCTTGCCTACGCCGATCGCGAGCAGTACTACGGTGATCCGGCGCAGACCCTCGTGCCGGGCGAGGTGCTGTTGTCGGAGGCCTACACGGCCGAGCGCGCGAGGCTCGTCGACATGCGTCGCGCGAACCCCGCGTTGCGTCCGGGCGACGCACGCCGCAATGCGGCGCTGCTGCCGGAGGAGGAGCAGCTTGCGCCGAAGGGCTGGGGCGCGGGCACCGTGCACGTCGACGCGATCGACGCGCAAGGCAACATGGCCTCGTTCACGCCGAGCGGCGCCTGGCTGATGTCGGCCGAGGTGATGCCTGCGCTCGGCTTTCCGCTTTCGGTGCGCATGATGACCTTCTATCTCGCGCCGGCGCACCACCCAAACGTGGTGGCGCCCGGCAAGCGCCCGCGCACTACGCTCACGCCTTCGCTCGCGTTCAAGGACGGCAAGCCCTGGATGACGTTCGGCACCATGGGTGGCGACAATCAGGGCCAGTGGCTGCTGCAGTTCTACCTCAACCGCGCGGTGTTCGGCATGACGATCCCGCAGGCGATCGAGGCACCGCGCCTGTCGAGCGAGAGCTTTCCCGGGTTCTTCGCGCCGCATGTTGGCGTGCCGAATCGCGTGCGCGCCGAGGCGCGTATCGGCAAGAAGGCACTCGGCGAGTTGCGGCGGCGCGGGCACGACATCGACATCGCGCCGGACTGGACCGAAGGTTTCGTGTCCGCGGCGCAGATCGATGAGGACGGCGGCCTCGTCGAGGCGGGTTGCGATCCGCGCGGCGCGAAGGCCGAGTGCTTTCCGGCGTTTGCCTACGCCTGGTGATATTTTTTAATCGTAGGCGCGAAAGTGGATCGTCGGGTCGCGCTTGATCTGATCGACCAGCGCGACCTCCCAGGTCAGATAGGCGCGCGCGTGTTTTTCGTAGTCTGCGCCGTGCTCGTGATCGTAGGGCTTGTACCAGACGTCATCGAGCGTCGTGGTCGCGTGGGTCATGCCCGATTCGACCGGCAGGCCGGCCGCGAACCAGGTGCTGTTGCCGCCGTCGAGCACCCGGATCTCGCTTCCGGGCCAGAGTGCGGCGGCCTCTGGCGCGGCGAGCTGTGCGAGCACGCCGTCCTCCGAGGTGAGCACGAGCCGCGCGGGCGTCGGAATTTGCGTGGTCGCTTGCGCGAGTCGCGCGCGCACCGCCCACCATGCGCCGGGAACATGGCGGCTGCGGTAGCGCAGGCTCGTCGCAAGATCGACGATGCAGCTTCCATCCTGTTCCAGTGACGCCGCGAGTTCCTGGGCGCTGATGACGGCTGCGCCGCTTTTTGCGGGCGCGGCGCGCCGGCGCGGTCCCTGCTCGAGCGACCAGCCGGCGAACCCGTCGTCACCCTGAGGTTCAAGCACGAAGACGTCGTCCCAGCCCATCTGGTTGAGCCAGGACGCGGTCATCACCGAGCGCACGCGGGCGGGGTCAATCAGCACAAGTCGCGCGTTGCGTACGCCGACGTACTCGTCGGTCGCCTGCACCAGCTGGCCGCCCGGCGCATGACGCGATCCGGCGATTCGCCGCGCTTCGAATTCCTCCTGCGTGCGCACGTCGAGTAGAAAGACCGTGCGCGTCGCGTCTCGCTGCCAGCCTTGCGCCGTTTCGCGCGTCGCGAATTTCACCTCGAAGCGCGCCGCAACCTTGGCGGCGGCGGTCCGCGCAGCGGCAAGGCCCTGCTTTGACGGCGGCGGCGCAATCGTGCTCGAGCCGCGCTCGCAGTCGAAGCCCGCGAGTTCCCAACCCATGGTGCCATCCTTGAGCGCGACGACCGTGTTCGGGATACCGGCGTTGCGTAGCGACTGGCAGCCGATGATGCTGCGGGTGCGGCCCGCGCAGTTCACCACCACCAGCGTGTCCGGATCCGGCGCCAGTTCGTGCACCCGGTAGACGAGTTCGGCGCCGGGCGCGTCGATGCCGCCCGGAATATTCATGCGGTGAAATTCGGCGAAGGGGCGCGAATCGAGGATCACGAGTTTCGTGCCGCCATCCTTCAGACGTTTGAGTTCCTCGGGCGGAATGCGCGGCGTATCGTAGTGATGCTCGACGAATTCGCCGAAGGCCTTGGAGGGCACGTTGACGCCGCTGAAAAGCTCCCCGCCCGCGGCCTGCCAGGCCACGCAGCCGCCGTCGAGGATCGCAACCTCGGTGTAGCCGAGCGCGGCGAGCTTCGCGGCTGCGCGTTGGGCGAGATCCTCTTCGCCGCCATCGAGCAATATGATCGGCACCGTGCGGCGCGGGACGAGATCCTCGACCATCGACTCGAGCCGCGAGAGTGGGAGCGAGCAGGCGAAAAAGGGATGCCCCTGGGTGTGCACGCCCTGCTCGCGCACGTCGAGGAGGGCAAACTCGTCGCGCGCGGCGAGCCGCTCGCGTAGCGCCGCGACCGGGATGCGTTGCGTCATCTGTGTCCTTCCGGCAGTAAGACTTCGGAACCGAATGTCGGAACCAGTCTAGCGTCAGGCGCGGGGCGCCCGCTAGTGCGGCAGGGCGATCGCGGCGTACCGACCGATACTATCCAGGCTGAGCGTACGCGCGAACAGGAATCTTCGGCCGTCGTGCCGGCACATGTCAGGAGCGGTTTCGCGATACAGCCTGCTGTGCAAGTCGTCCAGGATGAGCATGCCATCGCGCGTCGTCAGCTCGAGCGCGCGCGGCAACGCCCCGACCCGAACCGCAAACTTCGTCCCGAGATCATGCACCACGAGCTGGAATGGTTGCGGCACAGAAATCGAAAGCGCGTCCCAGACCCACATCTCGTCGGTCGCCAGGTGTTTGGATTTGAGGAAAGCCCGCGTCTTCTCGAGCCACGCGGCATCGTCATCGGCGGTGACGACGGTGACGCCGCCGGCCTCTTGCGCGTAGCTGCGCAGCACGTATGACGTGAAACCGCTTCCGATGTCGAGGATCCGTTGCGGTCGAGACAGCCGCAGGATCGCAAGCAGCAGCGCCGAGAGCTCCAGCGAGGCGGCCATCACGGGCGACGACACCGTGGTGACGTATTCGCGCCAAATCGGTTCGAGTTCGCCCCGGGCCGCGCTCGCCGCGGTCTCGATTGCGTCGAATCCAGGGCGCGCCAGTTTGAGTGCGCGCAGTGCGCTGCCATCGAGGCGCGTGCGCCGACGCCGTGCAAGCGCCTCGCGTCCTTCCCGGATGATGCTCCGCAGCATGGTGCGCCTTACGTTCGTCAATCCGCACAGACTAACAGACAATGGCGCGCTGACGGCGGTGGTGCTCGGCAACTGACGGCGCGTATCGCCGAGGATGATTCGCCGGCGCCCCGTGCGACACTGGCGCCCGCCATGCTGAGAGCCCTGAAGACACTATTCAACACCGAGCCGGCGGACCGGCGTCCAGCGTCGGGATTCGAACGCCGCCAGCTCCAGGTCGCCGTGGCCGCGCTGCTGCACGAAGCACGCCGCGCGGACTATGTCGAAGGCGATCATGAGAACGCCGCGGCAGAACAGGCGCTCGTCGAACTATTCGGCCTCGAACGACGCGAGAGCGCCGCGCTGCTCGAAGAGGGCCGTGCAAGAGCGCAGCAGCTCACCAGCTTTTATGCCCCGGTCACCGTCATCAAGCGCGAATTTTCCCTCTATGACCGCATCCGCCTCGTCGAGCAGCTGTGGCGCGTCTCCTTTGCCGACGGCAGGCTCGATCCGTACGAAGACCACTACGTACGCAAGATCGCGCATCTGCTCCATATCCCGAACACGCAGAGCATGCTGGCGCGCAACCGCGCCCGGTCGTAATTTGCGTCAGGCGTGCGCGGGGCGCGCTTCGCGGATGTCCGTATGCGGCGGAAACACCGCCCAGGCGTGTTCTTTGGGTTTGTAGTACTGGCGCCCTGCGAGCTGCTCGAGCGCGAGGCCGTACATGTGGAAGTTGAGTGTCGTGCCATCGATGTGGATCGAATGCAGGTCGTCGGGCAGGAAGGCGACGCCCGAATCCTCGCGCACCATGAATTCGCCCTTCTCGCGCACGCCGCCTTCGGCGGTCCGATCGTAGAACCGGTTCAACTCGTCGCCCGCGACACCGACGATCACGGCCCAGGTCGTATGGTTATGCGCGGGCGTGCCGTACTTGCCGTTGGCCGCGTTGGCGTAGAGCGCGAAGCGGTGGTCGCTGTCTTCGGCCAGGCGATAGAGGCAGGAATTGCGGCCCGCCCCGGGCTGCGGCGGGGCAAAGTCCTCGAGCGTGAAGAGGTCGGTGCGTGCCGCGAGTTTGAGCAGCCGCGCCTTGATCCGCTCGAGGCTTTCGCGCGTGACGCCGTCGCGCGCTTCGATCGCGCGAATGTCGGCGACGGCGGATTCGATTTCACGTTGACGTTCATGGCTGCGGTCCATCGGACTTCCTTCCAGAGATTGTCGGGGATATGGATTGATGAAACAGTTTAGCGCCGGGCACGCTTGGCGCGGCGCCGTTTCGCGGCGGGTTTGACGCTGCGTTCCGTCTCCCGGGTGCGTGCGAGCGCCGCGCCTGCGCCGAGCGCCTTGAGTTTCGCCAGCGCAAGCTCGCGGTTCATCGGCGCCATGCCGCAGTTGGTGCAGGCGATGAGCCGGTTCTTCGGCACGTACTTGAGCGCCGTGCGGATCGTCGCGGCGACCTCGGCCGGCGTTTCCACCCGGTCCGAGGCGACATCGATCACCCCGACCAGAACGTCCTTGCCCTTGAGCAGCGCCATCAGCTGCGGCGGCACCAGCGAGTGTATGCATTCGAGCGACACCTGGTCGATGCGGCTCTTTGCCAGCGCCGGGAAGATCTCCTCGTACTGACGCCATTCTTCGCCGAGCGATTCCTTCCAGTCGATGTTCGCTTTGATGCCGTAGCCGTAACAGATGTGCACCGCGGTCTTGCATTTGAGGCCGCGGATCGCGCGGTGCAGGGCATCGATGCCCCAGCGTGTGACGTCCTTCATGTAGACGTTGAACGCGGGTTCGTCGAACTGGATCACGTCGACACCGTCCTTCTCCAATGCGCGCGCCTCCTGGTTGAGCAGGTCGGCAAAGGCCATCGCCAGCTTGATCTTGTCGCCGTAGTGGCGGTCGGCGATCGTGTCGACGATCGTCATCGGGCCGGGCATGGTGATCTTGAGCTGTCTGCGCGTGTGCGCGCGCGCAAGCCGCGCCTCGGTCTGATGCACACGACCCTTCAGTCGGAGCGGGCCGACGACGACCGGCACCATTGCGTCGTAGCGGTTGTCGCGAATCCCCATCTTCACCTTGTGCTCGAAGTCGATGCCCTCGACCTGTTCGAGAAAGCCGTGCACGAAATGCTGGCGTGACTGCTCGCCGTCGGTGACGATGTCGATGCCGGCGTCTTCCTGTGCCTTGAGCCACAGCAAGGTCGCGTCGCGCTTCGCGGCGTCGAGCTCGGCGCCGCGCGTGCGCCATTCGGGCCAAAGCTTTTCCGGATCGGCGAGCCAGAACGGTTTCGGCAGGCTGCCGGCGATTGTCGTCTTGAACATTGGATGAGCTCCTTCTTTGCGACCACGGGGTCAGACCCTTGTGGATAAGTTCCCAAGGGTAATCGTCATATCGTGCTTGTCTAGAACTTATCCACAGGGGTCTGACCCCTTTTTCGCCTCTTTCGGGGTTTAACCCCTTTCTCGCATCGGCATGAGCCACCCGACTGCCAGCAGTTGCACCACGCCGAGCAGGGTAAACGCCGCCGCATAGCCTTCGGGTGCGTAGCCGCCGTCGGCCGCCGGGTAAAAGCGCAGCATGGCGCCGATGCCCCACTGAAAGGCGAACGAGCCGGTGAACATCAGCAGGTTCGCGGCGGTGTTGACGCGGCCGACCATCTCGCGCGGGAAGCGGGTGGTGAGGATGGTGTAGGCGAGCGCTGCCGAGATCGAGCAAAAGCCGTACACCGAGAGGGTGGCGGACAGCCCCTGGGTCACCCCGGCCGCCAGCAGGCCGAACATGGCGAGCGTGATCACCATGCCGACCTTGTAGACGGTGAGATGCGAGATCCCGCGTCGCGCGAGGTGGTCACTCGCGGCACCGAAGAAGACCGAGCCGATGGCATAGGCCGTGGCGCCATAGAACAGGTGCTGCGCCACCGTTGCGCGGTCGAACCTTGCGATGTCGTACATCCACGGCGCAAGCCACAGCCCCTGCAGCGCCTGGTAGGCCGCGTGGGTCAGCACCATCGGCGTGGCAATGCGCCAGAACGTCGCCGACGCAAAGACGATGCGAAACGCGGCGATCTGGCGCCCGAGACGTTCCCCGCCGCCGGGCAGTTTCTTCTCCGGGACGACCGCGAAGATGGCGATCGCCGCTGCGAGCGATTCAGGGGCTGGGTCAACTGTGTTTTGAATCCAAACTTGGCTTGACCCGCTCGTTGCCCATCAGCATACGCGGCGCCAATGGTCAGTATCCCTCGTTGGCGCTAACGGCGTTGGCCGTACACCAGGGCGGAAGTGTATTAAGCGCCGAAAACGCAAGCGTAGAGGAGGCCGTCGTGGTTTTTCCCGATAAGGCGTCGGTGCATTTCGCTGTGTCGGAAGTCAACGATGCTGCATCTTCCACAGAATGCGGCGTGATTCGAGGAGGGGGATCAGGTGTCGCATCGCTTTATCAAGCTCACACCCACCCGACAGTTGGCACAGATCAGTATGACTGCCAGCGAGTTGAAACAGGCGATCATCGACGATCCACAATCACTTCGAGCGCAGTTCGATGACAAATTGGTGTTGGTGGGTGTGCTGGGAGCAAACGATATCATCAGGGACTTGACCGGCAATCGTGAAGGTGTCTTTTGGCAAGCAGATGCGATCAATAATCTCCTGCTTGACGAGGCCATCATTCCAATCAAAGTGTCCGCCCAATTATTCATCATGATCTTGCTGGCCGCTGTTGGAGCGGCAGTGCGGATGCAATTCATTTCTAAACCACGCACGGGCGGGCTGCTCATGCTGGCGCTCAGTTCTGCAGTGTGTCTGTTGGCGATCTATACTTATGGCAGACAGCAGATTTTAATCAATCCGGCTTACCACCTGATGGCGCTGTGGTTTGCCTGGTGGCTGGCGGGGAGAACCGGTAGAACATGGCTTCGTTAGATTTTCAATACCCCAATCCAATTACTTACGCACAAACGTCAGTTTATTATTCCGACTCATTATGATTCTCGGCATCGCCGGGATGAGCGCATGCGCGGTGACTCAACCCCAGGTACACAGCGTGATTGTGAATGACAGCGTGGTCAATGGCGCCACCAATGAGGTACAGATAGTGCGCGCCGGTGTGGCGCTGCCGGCGGCTCGCGGCGCAAGCCTGGAAGTGGGTGACGTGGTAAAGACCGGCCCGGGTTCCCAGGTGGTTCTGTTGCTTGAAGATGGCGCAGTAGAAATCATCATGCTGGAAAATTCCGAAATAAGAATCTCATCCATATTTGTCACGCTGGGTGAAGTCTTTGTGCGAGTCAAAAAGAAGCTGACGTCGGTGTTTGAAGTTGAATCCGACTACGGCGTCGCAGGGGTGCAGGGTACAGAATTTATTGTCAGCGTTCGACGCGGTGCCGATTACCGTTGCGTAACACTGGAAGGCGAGGTTAAGGTCCGGTCGGCAAATGGCGGCTGGCCTGCCAGGTCTGTTCCGACACGACAGGAGATTACGGTTAACTCAGGGTCCACACCGCAACTACGGACTCTCAACCGCAGTGAATATAACACGCTGGTGAATCGTGTGAACCATGTGGAAAGGATATATCGACCCACAGCCATGCAGTTACTGGTTCCGGATTTAAGCGGTATGATGGAAGCTGATGCCCGTCGTTTATTGCAATCACAAAATCTGACGGTAGGCGAGGTGAGCGGGCGTATCACATCACGTGCAAAAGTGGGTGAGGTACTCACTCAAAAACCGGCGGCCGGCCAGCGCATTAAACCCAACGCGTCGATACAATTGGAAGTGGAAGCTCAGCCAACCACCGTGCCGAATGTGACGGGTAACAGTCTTGATGCAGCCATTCGAGTTCTCAATAGAGCCCGTTTGAAGCAAGGCAAAATTACCACTCAAGTTACCGGTAACAACAAGGCAGGTGAAGTATTCCGGCAACAACCCGCGGTTGGCCGAAGTGTGCCGGTCGACAGCCCGGTTGATTTGTGGGTGGAGGCTGAAAGCAGGAAGGTTCCCCAGGTAGTTAATATCACTATCGAAAAAGCCAGGCAGATTCTCATCGACAATGAACTGCAGGTTGGCAAGGTCGATGAACGACTGGTGGAGGGAATAACGACTGGAACCGTTCTTGAACAGGGCATTGCCGCCAACCAACTGGTCGTACCGGATACCCGCATCAATCTTGTGGTGGCGGAACGCGGTATTAGGGTTCCAAATTTAATCAACAACTCCCAGGCCGGTGCCACCAGGTTGCTGTCCTCGGCCGGGTTGAAACTGGGTAGCGCTCCGACACAGCCCAGCCGTAATAAAACGGGTAGCGTACTGGAGCAAACTCCCTCGCCCGGTACCCTGATTAAGCCTGGCAGCCAGGTGAATATCGTACTGGCCGGTCAGTGCCGCGTACCCTATGTCATAGGAATGACCTTGAGTGCAGCCAACGCGGCGATTTCCAAGGCCGACCTGTCACCCAGAAAACGAAATACCGGCAACAATGATATTACCAGGGTGTATGTTCAGGACCCGTCTGCCAATTCCAAGGTCAACTGCGGCACCTTTGTGCACCTCGATATGGGTAACTATGTAGTTCAATAGGACATGAGTAAAAGGGCCTTGTGCAGAGGCCCGGTCAAAACGTGTGCCCAGTTAAGTCAGCTTCAGGTTGCCTTCGACCGCATCCAGAAAGCCAAACATATCCACCAGCTTTTCGTTCTCCGGATCGTTGGTCTTGCCTTTCAGGTCACCGGTGATGATGCCCTGGTCGACCGTGTCGATCAGCGCCAGCTTGAGCGCGGCGGCATAGGCACACAGCTTTTCATTGCTGCTGCGATTGCCGATGGTCTCAAGCGCATTGGCCAGTGCGTAGAGCAGGGCGGAGGAGTTGAATAATGCCACCTTGCCGTCGCTTTCGAGGTATTTCAGGTACAGGTCGTGGGCGGTGCCGTGCGGGGCTTCAAACAGCATGGTGCCGTCCTTGCTCTCGATGATCGAACTGGCGGTGGCCAGGCTGCCGCCCAGCGCCGCCGAGATATCCGAAAAGATATCCCCGTCCAGGTTTTGCGACGGGTAGAGCGCTTCGCGCGGCGGGTCGGTAATCATCTTTTTCAACTGGTTGGAAGGCCGCATGATCATGAACGAGGGTGGTGGTGTTGCGCGCTTGGCCAGTTCCGTGCGCACCTCTTCGATGACGGTGCTGAAGACATCGTCGTAGGCCATGAACTCGCGTTTGAGGCCAAAGTAGACCTCCTTGTCGTTGACCGATGCATCGCGAAACACCTGGCTGACCCAATCCTTGATGGCTTCGCGGTCGTTGGACATGAACAGCAACGGGTCGCCTTTTTTGATCGTGCGCGCGTGTTTTTCTTCACCGTCGAGTACCACCTTCAAAATGCCGTCTTCCGTGGCGGGCATGTTGAAGCTGCCGTACTGGTCGCCACCGCCGGCGCTCATGCGTGAGATCGATACTGCGGCCCGCCGGCTCGGGATACCGGTCACTTTGAGTTGCTCGACCAGTTCGGTAGCTTGTGACCGCTGGTGTTGTCCGGCACACCCCAGAGCGCCCGCTCGGGCGGGTTGGAGACGATGCGCGCGGCCTGTGCGTCGATCAGTTCGTAGTGATAGCTGAGGCCCAGTTCGGCAAACCTGGCCTGGTAGTCGCGCTCGTAGATATCCTCGATGGCCTCGCGCATCACGCCGTCGTAGCCCGGGATGACGGTGTCTTTCAGACCCAGGTAGGCATCGCGCTTTTCATCGATGGCGCGCTTGAAAAACCGGTGCGCCCAGGCGCGTACCTCAATCATGTCGTTGGTGCCAAGCAGCCACGGGTCGCCCTTGTTGATAAAGCGGCGGTGCAGTTCAACCGGGTCGCCGCTGCTGCCCACGAACATCAGCTTGGCCACGCCGGTCGCCTGGGACAGCTCGTTGTGGCTGTTGGTGATGCCGCCGCCGTCCATGGTAAAGACCTCGATATCGCGGCCCACCCAATCGGGGCGTTTGACCTCGATATTGCGGAAGTGGATATCCTCGCGAGTGATGTTGCCGCCGATGCCCTTGCGGATGGCGCCGTTGGGCGACCTGGTCGCCAGCCGGTCCAGCTCGTCTTCCCTGATGTGGCTGTGCTTGGCCAGCAGTTCGTCCAGTTGGTCGCGGTTGACCGTCATGCCCGCGTTCTTGATACCGACACCGTATTGCTTCAGCGCCTCGATGGCATCGACCACCACCCGGCCATTGCTGAGCAGGCGGTTCTCTGCGGACAGGTCGATCTCGATCAGGGGAATGTCGAGGTATTTTTTTACAAACTGCTCGAGGATGCGATCGAAGGCGATTTGCGCCATCTCGTCACCGTGCAGCACCACCAGGGGTTTGTCTACGGCTATTTTGTCAGTCATTTTCATGTCCTTCATTGTTGCCGACAGCGGGCAACGATATCGTTAGGGAATGGTCATGACCATCCAAGTATCCCTTCCAGATACTGGCTATGCCAATCGACATTTCGCCGCTCTCAGACCAATCGTAGCGCATCTGCCTGAACCACTTCGCGGGCAGGACCACCGACATTTCGTACACGTCACCCTGTTCGCCCAACGGCGCGAAAAATAGGGCGCCGTGGTATCAGGCGCATCCAGTAACTCGTAGGATTCGGTTCTGTATCCCAGTTTTCTTTGGCGATCGATATGGTAGCTCCCCTTCAGTTTGCCAGCGTTGAAGAGCAGCACATCCACGGCATTCAGGGTGAAGTATCGGCATGCTGCGTATTCATCCTGTGCCGTGCGTCCCCCGCAGTTGATCCTGATGGTAAATTGCCCATCCTTGCCCTTGCCGGGAACGACAATGGCGGATTCGTCGACAACGAATTCATATGCCGGCCGACCGTTGCTTGCGATGACATGCGTTTGAGGGTCTGCATACTCAAACGGTGGAAACAGCAACAGTGGGTTCAACGCGTAATTGCGGATGTTCCCGCCCTTATCCGGGTTATCAAAAACATTCAGGGAAAAATCAAGATGGGCCCTGGGAAGGTCCGGGTTGTCCGCCGGCGGAAAGCCGACCACGGCGATCTGCTGCCCGGCATCAAAACTATACTTTCCGAAAAGATCTTTATAGCTTGCATCAGGATTACCCGTGAACTCCCTGGCAATCCCGTTGAGGTAGGCCAGGCTCCGCGAATCCAGGTGCCGGTAGCAGGTGTAGTAGTGATACCAGGCGTTGCCCTCGTTGTCGTAGTAAGGTTTCTCCAGGCTGTGTTTCAAAACAATCTTGTAGCCGTAACTGCTCAACGCAATGGATACAAATTCGCCTTTCTGAATGGCGTAAACCTTCTTCAGATACGTTTGCGGCGCCCGGACTTTGCACGGCTTCGCCCTGTTCGGTTGTCACGTAGCCGCTTTCCCTCGGAAAATAGCCCACGTCCATCGCCGGGTGGAAATCGGTGCGGCTGGCATAGCGGCGTTCGCCATAGCCAAAATAGGCATGGCGCAGGCCGTCCTCCAGTGACTGGATGCCACCCTGGTAGGATTCCAGCGGGAAAACCGGTGGGGATTTCCGCACCTGGTGCTGCAGCGCTGCAACGATGCTCGTGAGGGAAGCGGAATCGATTTTGTCGGCGAATACATTGCCACTGGCAAAAATACAGGCGCAGATCAGAATCTGGAAGGGCTTCATAAGGTAATAAACTCCCAATGACCGGTGGTTCACTGACCATCAAGCACTATTATAGTGAATCCCTTATGGTGAATCTCTTTGGAACAGGCAAAACCCGCCGCCTGGTTGCTCCTGGCAGCCAGCAGGGGGTCGATGATGTGGTGCATATCATTTAAGTCCTGGGTGAGGGTCCTCACTTTGACGTTAGTTTAGAAAAACTGGCAATTGCGTGGGCCACACTTACCTCGCATATCAGGCTGGATTAACAGCACTTCATAGAGTATACTTTAAAGTACTATATACAGTACTAATTCTAGGAACAATTTATGAGTGCCATCACGGCCAATGAACTCAAAACCCGCGGAATTTCAGCCGTTGAAGACCTGCTGGAAACAGAGGAACAAGTCATTATTTCGGTTCGGGGGGTAGACAAGTACGTGGTCATGGGGCTGGAAAAATACGCTAGGTTCCGGGAAGCAGAATTGGACATGGCCATAAAGGAAGCCAGGGCTGATTACGAAGCGGGACGCACCATCACCGAAGGCGTTGATGAGCATATGAAACGGGTCGCGGATGAAATATAAACTGGTTTTTCCCGAAAGCTACAACAGGCGGGCCAGAAAATTTCTAAAGAAACATCCTGAAATTCACGGCCAATACCGCAAGACCCTCGAGTTACTTGAATTTGACCCCTATCATCCGTCCCTGAGACTGCATAACCTCCAGGGAAACCTGGGTGGCCTGTCATCAGTTTCGATCAACATCAGCTACCGGATCGTGCTTGAGCTGATTATTGAAGGACATGAAATCCTTTTCATCAATATCGGTAAACACGATCAGGTGTATTGAAATCCAATTTATTTGTAAGGCAGACGAAAACCACACTTTTCGACTGCCGCACTCTGATAGTACCAGGATGGCATTAATCAGAGCTTCCTTAGAAATACCAGCCGCTTCCAGGCCACGTTCCAGAAAGTTCTTACACCCCGGGTAATGGGCGACGCGGTCGATGACAGGGTCCGTGTTAAGACCTTGTCCAGATTTCTTTCAGGAATATAGTTCAGCCCGCCGAAGATAAGTGGCATCTAATTGACTCTGGTCAATTACAGCGCCTGTTCCTCTGTGCTACTTCTAAATCATTCTGGAAAAAATAAGCAGAAAATAATAACAAGGAAAAATGATAAGACGTCATTTCCTTTTTTTTGCGCTTTTGTACCTGGCAATTCCGGCCGGTTTTGTATCGGTCGTGCAAAACGCTTCCCACGATCTGCGGATATTCAACGATGCAATCCAGTCCGGCGGGTTTGGCAAGACAGTCCTGATTCGCCCTTTCTCACTCTAGTTCCAACTTGGGAGAATTCACAATGCGAACGTACAAACTAAAACTACACGGTTTACACAGGGCCACCGGTCTATTGTTCATCTTGCTGGCAATATGCATCGCTGTTCCCGCCGCCTGGGTGAGCAATGCGCTCGCTGATGAGCCGGTGGACACCACGGTTCTCGCCAAGGAGATTGGTACTACCCTGCGTGCTGCGGAGAACAACATGTTCAGTGGCAAGAATGAAATGGCGGATGAACAGCTCAATGCGATCGGGCTGCAGATCGAACAGCTCAAAGCCGCAGACCCTGCGAACCCGAAACTGAAGTCGCTGGAATCGAAATACGCCCAGGTTCGAAAAGGCCTGGATCGCAAACTGGGTGTTTCAGCACCCACGGTTAGCACTGCCGCGCCGGGGTTGCCACCCAAACCCGTGGTCAAGGGTATGCCAGCGCCCGCAGTGTCCCCGGTTTCTGACCCGAATGCATTACCGCGGGCTATCCAGAGTGATATGGCCAATACCAGTGCCAAACTGGATGAAGCGGAATCAAAGTGGGCGGAAGACAGCGCGGGTGGTCGCACCATGAGTGGCTCAACCGATCCAAACGAGGTCAAGCTGGCCGCCGTCGAGCAACCGCTTAAATCGGCGGAATACTACTTCCAGAACATCCTTAAAAAGTGCCAAAGCACATCGAGCCCATGTGATCCGGAGCATCCGGAAATAGCCGCCCTGCAAAAACGTATCGAGGCAATGCAGGCCAACATCGTCAGCTTGAATGCCGCAATTGACAATACGGCCGCGGCAAATGAAGCGGCGGCGGCAAATGAAGCGGCGCAGGCCCAGGCGGCCGAAGCGGAGTGCGAGGGCTGGAACCAGCGCATGAAGGTTTACACCGAAGGAGACAAGGCGCTGTATCGCTGTATCAACGCCGCCGCTGGTGATATGCCCCGCTGCAAGGGCTTCTATGACGAGAGCGTCGCCCTTATGGCGGAGTTTGGCGAAACTCCCTGGGCAGCTGAACCTTGCGGAGACCTGGACTCTACCCTGAGCGAACTCAACCGCTACATGGGCAATTTCAATTCGGCCTATGCCAGTTTCGCCGAGCAGCAGGCTGCCGCCGAAGCCAACCTGGGGGACATCGTGTTTTCCAAGGTGCCAATCGCACCCGGAAACCCTTCCGATCTCACTACCCAGTTCAATGCCGGCGACAATATCTATGGCCTGATCCGCACGACCAAACCATGGTCTGAAATCTACGGTGGCAAAAGCACGGCCGACGTGATGGTCAACGTCGAGCTGGATGGCGAAAAAATCCATGCCCAGTTCGTGAAACTCAAATCCCCCGAATTGCTGGCCAGCCAGTCCCTGGTTTTCGATGTGGCGCCCAACCCGGCCAGCATGACGGCCTACAGTGACCCCAACCGGGAGTATGGCTTGTCAACGGCCACCTTGCGCCAGGGGCCAAACGAGCTCACCCACCACCTGTCCCAGCTTGCTCCCGGTCAGCATACGATGAAGTTTGACATCACTTATTTTGGGGAAACCTGGTCGGCAGGTAGCTTCACCATCAGCGGCGATGATTTCCAGTCGTATGCCAGCTTGCACGAGCAAATTGCCCAGGGCGTGTCCGCGGCAGTGACCCTGCCGGCCGCCAAGATGACCAATCAATCGATGGTCACGGAAATGCAGTCGCTATTGAAGAATGCCGGCTGGGAGGACATTCACCGCATCAATATCGTCGACAAGGACTGGTGGATCGATCGTGTCAACGGCGGTGACAGTGCCGTGCAATCCCGTCACATCGCCGCCGCGGCGCTTGCCAGGGATGGTGATGGTTACTACTACAAGGTTTGCACCTTTCACCAGGATAAGCTGCTGACCGGTGGCTTTGGTGACCTTTATCTCAGTCACCAGGGAGATCGCGTACCTGTCCCGGAGGCCAACATCGACAAATAGCGAGCCGGATGCCGGCGTTTTGTCCGAGGTCGCGAGCGCAAGACCTCCCAGCAGGTATGAGGGATCATCGGGGAGGTCATGCGAGTCAGTCTGACGCCAGAACGCGCAAACTCACTGGGCAGAACCACACTGACTAGTCATTCAGAACTTCCGGTAATGGATTACCGATTGATGCTGAAGGCGGTTTGACGCCGAGATAAGCTGCCAGTGTCGGTGCTATGTCGTAAGGGGTCATCGTGCGGCTGACCGATTGTGGCTGCAGACCGGCGCCGGCGAACATGACCGGGACAAAGGTATCATAACGCCAGGGTGAGCCATGCGTTGATGCGACCGTCAAACCATCGAAGTCATTGATGAAAACATTGGGTTCAAACACGATATATATGTCGCCCGAACGTTTCGGGTGAAAGTTACGCAGGATCGCGCGATTCATCAAGGTGTCGGGCAGGTTCGCGGTGCGTAACGCGGTGCTTGAGACCGCCGCCGCCACGCCATTGAACTTCAACAATTCATCTGCAACGACTTTTTCCAACAGGGCCTGGTCCAGGCCTTTCTCCCCGATCAATTTTCGATTGAGATAGACGTATGGGTGATAGTAGGCCTCGATCAATTCCTCACCCATTCCGAACTGTTTTTTCAAGGCCTCGATGGCGGGTGCTTTATCCAGGGCGCTGGTATCGATGTAATGGGCATTTTCGATACCCAACTCATGCAGATACCCCGGTGCTTCCGGCTGGCCGTGATCGGCAGACAATACGATCAGGGTGTTATCCAGCCCGACCTTTTTGTCGACATAGGCCAGCAGTTCCGCCAGTGTGCGATCGAGTCGCGCGATGTTGTCCTCTGCCTCGAGGCTGGAGGCGCCAAACAGGTGGCCAACATAATCGTTGGATGAAAAGCTGATCGCCAGGTAATCGGGCACCTCGTCCTGACCAAGCTGTTCGTTATCCAACAGCGTTTTGGCAAAGTCCAGCGTCAACTCGTCACCGGCCGGGCTCAGCGTCAGTCGAGTTGTGAGGTATTTATCACCGGCCTCGCCATAGGCGTGCGGGAACGTGCGGCCAAAGCCCGGAAAGTCGGTTTCATATTCACGGTCGTCGCTATCACCGAACAAATATCCTGTTGCAGGATGCATCAGTTCCCATGATTTACCCGCATAGGCCAGTGCCGGTTTACCCGCATTCCACGCACTCACCCACTCCGGATAGCGCTGGTAATAATAAGTGCTGGTAACGAATTCGCCGCTGGATTTTGAGAACCAGAAGGCCTTACCGGCATGTCCGGCCAACGAAACCGCACCGCGGTCCTTGACCGATACCGCAAAGATCTTTGACCTGCCGTTAAAATGCACGGCCAACTCGTCGCTTAAGGTCGAAGACAAGATGGCGGCGGGTGAGCGGCCATCGACCGTGGCGGCTTTTTGGGTGGGATCGATCTCGGTGCTGCTGTCCACGTCTGCCCCGGCGGTCAGCAGATGGTAGCGTGCATCCTCGATGTTATAAGTGAGTTGGCCCTGGCCATAATCGAACCAGACATTGCCCACCATGCCATGCGCAGCCGGCACTGACCCGGTGGCCAGCGAGACGTGACCGACGATGGTCTCGGTGTTGGCGTGTTGGTAATGGGCGTTGGTGTAATCAATGCCCTGTTCCATCAGGTAACGAAAACCGCCTTCACCCAACACGTTGGCATAGCGTCTCGGTAAATCGCCGCGCAGGGCGTCGACGGTGATCTGTAATATCAGTCGTGGTGTGGAATGCGTTGTAGCGTTTGCTTTCGATGTTGTCGCTGCTGGTTCCTGCGCCGCATTGGCCAGCAATGCAAACGGGGATAACAACACAAGCAACATAACTGAATGCCACGGGTTGATGCGGGTTGTTAACGACATGGACGTTGTTTTCATATAAAGATCAAACATTGCATGTTTGCTCCTGTTTGTCCGAGGTAAGTTTTAACAGTTTGCTCCCAGGCATTTGTCGCAGGCCTGCTAGCGGGGTATGGCCTTGCGCTTGAGTTTCATGGTGTAGAGGTCCGAGCGGCGGTCACGCCGGTTGTTGACACTGCCCTTGTCCGCGAGGTGTTTCAGCAGGTCGAGGTCTACGTCTGCGATCAGCACCATCTCGGTGTTGGGTGTCGACTCGGCCATGATGCCAGTGCTGGGGAACGAGAAGTCACTGGGTGAGAAAACCGCCGATTTCGAGTACTGGATATCCATGTTGTCCACTCGCGGCAGGTTACCGACGCAACCGGTAATCGCCACGTAGCACTCGTTCTCGATGGCGCGTGCGTGGGCGCAGAAACGCACCCGCTGGTAGCCGGTCTGCAGGTCGGTCATGTAGGGCACGAAGAGGATCTCGGCGCCCTGGTCGCACAGCAATCGCGACATTTCGGGGAATTCGATGTCGTAGCAGACCAGGATACCGATCTTACCGCAGTCGGTGTCCAGGGCCCTGATCTCGTTACCACCGGACATGCCGAAGGCTTCGCGCTCGCTGGGCGTGATGTGAATCTTGCGCACCGAATCGATGCTGCCATCGCGGCGGCACAGGTAGGCCACGTTGTAGAGACGCTTCCTGTCTACCACCGGCATGCTGCCGGCGATGATGTTGATGTTGTAAGAGACCGCGAACTCGCGCATGCGGGCCAGGATGGGCTCGGTCGACTCGGCGAGACGACGCATGGCGCGTGCCTGGGAAACCTCGTTGTAGGCCACCAGTAGCGGTGCGTTAAAGAACTCCGGGAAGAGGATGAAGTCCGATTCGTAGTCGCTGATGGTATCGATGAAGTACTCGGCCTGATCGATGATCGCGTCAATGCTGTTGGAGGCACGCATCTGCCACTGGACGACACCGATACGCACCTCGCGTTTATCACGATAGAGCTCGCGCGGTTTGTCCTCGTGGTAGATATTGCTCCATTCCAGCAGTGTCGCGTACTCGAGCGATTCGGCGTCGCCGGCCAGGTACTGCTTCAGTACTTTCTTGACGTGGAAACCGTTGGACAACTGGAAGCTCAGGATCGGGTCGTGGATTTCTTTCATCCGCACCTTGTGGATGTAATCCCGCGGCGTCAGTTCGGTGGCATACCGCTTGTAGCCCGGGATGCGTCCTCCGGCGACCATGCCGCGCAGGTTGTAGCGTTCACACAGTTCCTTGCGTACATCGTAAAGACGCCGGGCCAGGCGCAGACCGCGGTATTCCGGATGCACGAAGACGTCGATGCCGTAGAGGACATCCCCGTGCGGATCGTGGGTGGAGAAGGTCTCGTCGCGGTGATCTCGCTGTAGGTGTGGTTGTCGCCATACTTGCTGTAGTCGACCAGCAGCGACAGGGCGCAACCGACGACCTTGCCGTTGACTTCGACGGCCATCTGGCCATCGGGGAACTTACGCAGCAGTGTGGCCACCTGTCGCCGGGCCCACGGGTCATCGTCCATGTTTTCGTAGGACAGCAGCATCGCCTCATGCAAATCCTCGTAGTCCTCAATGGCAAGACCGCGGACGAAGACCTTCATTTCGTTCTCTGATTGTTTTGTCATATAACTATAATGGGACTGGGGCAACGGGATGCAACCGGCCACCCGGGCTTTGCCGGGCGTCAGGCCGTTTGGAAAATGCCTCTTTTTAAAATTAGTGATCAGGGCGGTCGTTCCAGCGCCTGCAGCAAATCTTATGGCGGAAATTTAGATGAACAAGCCCTGGCTGATAGCAGCCAGGGCTTAATTTGCCCGTTGTTTGTTCAGGCCTTCTTGGCCCAGGCACTGCACCAGCCCTTGGCGTTGACCTGTTTGCCCTGGAAGAGGGCGCACGGACCCCACTCGCTGTCGGCTGCACCAGAATAATGCATGCAGTTATCACACAGGGCTGTCGCATCGACACGCCCTTCTGCCGCGGTGGCGTCATTGACGTACTTCAGCGCCTTGGCCATCGGGTCATCGAGACTGATTTGGGGCGCATCTTCTGCACGCACGGTGCGTATACCACCGAGTAATATGACAACAGGTAAACTTGCTGAGACAACTGCCAGCCGGTTTAGAAATTGACGCCTGGAACTATCGGGTTTGGTGCTTGATGTCATCGTGAATCTCCTGGTCAGGTGTGAATACAATTCTCTCGCAGAACAGCGCAGCTTGCCAGTGAAAGCTGAAGTCTGGCGTGCAATGTCAGTGACTCGTTGCCGCCGGGGTTTCCGGCGCCTATCCAGCTGCTGTCACCTTGACCTGGATGAGCCTGCGCAGGAAGGGAATCAGCAACACCAGGGCGATGCCGACGATGGTGCTGCCCCAGCCAAGCTTCGCAAACAGGGTTGCATAGTCCGGGTTGGTGAGCAATGCGGCGCCTTCGGCGGCGTTCGGTACCATACCGGAAAAATCGCCGGCGAACAGCGAGGCGAGACCGGTCACCAGCATCCAGCTGCCCATCATGATGCCCTGGTAACGGCTCGGCGCCAGCTTGCCGATCATCGCGTAGCCAATGGGTGAGATCAGCAGTTCGCCGATGCTCTGCAGGATATAGCTGCCAAACAACCATTCGAAGCCAACCAGGCCGGTGTCGCTGGCCAGTGATATGCCCGCGGGCAGTGCCAGGAAGCCGAGGCCCATCAGGATCAGCGCTGCGGCGAATTGCTGCGGGATGTCGATGTTCCAGCCACGCTTGCGCAGTCGGCTGAACCACATGGCCAACAGCGGTCCGCCCACCACGATCACCACCGTGTTGATGTTCTGCACCCACTGCGGCGCGACCTTGATGCCCCAGACCACCAGGTCGACGTTGTTGATGGCAAACAACTGCAGACCATTGGGCGCCATCTGGTAGAGCGACCAGAACACCAGCGAGCCAAGGGTGAGAATCAGGTACGCCCACATGTTGTTTCTTTCGATCTTGTCGCGATGCTTAACCGTCAGGTAAATCAGTGTGGCCGCGACCATCGCGGAAATGGTCTTGAGTAGTGTCCCGGTGGGGCCGGGGTGTTGCAGCAGGATCCAGAGGGTCGGTACGAGTCCGAACAGGATGGCCAGGCCGGCAACGAATCGCAGCCGGAATTGTGCAGGCGTAGCCTTCAGCAACGGCGTATGCAGGTCCTTGAGCACCCGCCAGTTGGCGACCGCAATGATGATCGCAAGGAAGTTGCCGACGGTCGCGAAAATGAACAGGCTGGCGTAGCTTTCGGTCAACTGGTAGTGGCCGGCAACCGCGAAACCGATGAAGAAACCCAGGTTCATGCCCGCGTAGTTCCACAGGAAAGCCGCTTCGCGGCGGTTGTCCTCCGGTTCGAAACGCTGGGTCAGCATCATGTTCAGGCAGGTGACGTTCAGACCGCTGCCGGTCAGAAACAGCGCCAGCCCCCAGTAGAGCAGTCCGGTCGTGCCGCCGGCGGTCAGCGCTGAACCAAATACCTGCAGCACCATGCCACCGACGAACAGGTTGCGATTGCTCAGGAAACGGCCGCCGAGGTACCCGCCGAACAGATGCAGACCGTAGTTGAACGCACCGAACACGCCCATCAGGACGGCGGCGTCAGCCGCCGGAAAATCCAGGTGCCGTGTTGCATACAGCACCAGGGTGGAATAAAACACCGCAAAACCCAGTGTCGCAACAATCTGGATAAAGAAACAGGGCGCCAGCGCCTTCCGGAATGCTTTTAATTTTGTTCGCCAGTGATGACAAGATTCTCTCCGTCAAGGTGAAATCGCGGGGCCGGCAGTATAAACCACGCTGCTCAGAATCCAGGTTTAAATTTTTACAGGGCCGTCACCCGCACAGCCTCCAATCCCGCCTCGGCCGCCTGTTTATTGAAGGAGGCCAGGTCATTGTTGAACACCTCCTCCAATCGACCCAGTGCGGCGTCGATCGCCGCAACGAGTTCGTCACGCACCGCGATCGCGGAGTTGGTTGGTGCATGATCGCCAATCGCGGCAAGCGCCATCACACCGGCCAGTTTGTCGTTCAGGCGGATGGGGAAGTTGAGCGGGTCCTGGGGGCTTTCCATTTTTGTCTGGTACAGGGTTTCTTCGATGCTGCCCAGCATGTCTTCCAGTGCCGTTGCTGATTCGAGCAGACCGGCAAACTGTTCATCCTCCGCAATCCGCTTTTCAATCGCACTCAACTGGGCTTTGGCTTCACGAATACGCGGTGATGGCGCGATGGGTTTCGGTCAGTTTCAGGTTGATACCGGAAACGAAATTGTACTGGGCCTGGTAGTCCGCTGCGGAGACGTCCAGACGCGGGTCCGCAATGTACTTCAAACTGACGGTCTGTTGCATATCGCCAAGACTCAAGGTGGCCTGGTAGGTGCCGGGTACGGCCCTGGTTCCTTTCAGCGCGTCGTTCCACAGCACCAGGTCCTTGAATTTCTCAACACTGGCGTAACGCATATCCCAGACAAACAGGTTCAGGCCCGCCCTGGTTTCGAGTTTCCGGTCATCGTCACCCAATAGCGGGTCTTCCTTGTCCTTGTCCTCGTCTTCCGCTGGTTTGGGTGTGAACGTACGGATAACACCGCCATCCCTGTCCATGATTTCAAGCGAAATGTCGCTGTCTGCCGCCGGTTCTTCTGCCAGCCAGTAATACAAGGGCACACCGTGCCGGCGGGTTGCTGCCCATGTTCTCAGGTTCCTTGTCCGCACCGTTGCTTAAACGCCAGGTGGGGGCGGGTGTAAACAGGTGCTGTGCCTGGCTGAATACGGACATCATCCGCCTGACGCAATACTGCCACATCGTCCAGGATCCAGTAACCACGCCCCTGGGTGGCGGCGATCAGGTTGCCGTCCTTGAGCGCCAGGTCGGTGATGGGCACCAGCGGCAGGTTGAGCTGCGTGCTCTGCCAGTTTTTGCCATCATCCTTTGACATGTAAATTCCGAATTCGGTACCGGCAAACAACAGACCGCGCTGTTGCTTGTCCGCACGGATCACGCGGGTGAAATGGTCGGCGGGAATCCCTGTCGTGATCTTTTCCCAGTGTTTGCCGTAATCCGTGGTTTTGAACAGGTAGGGTCTGAAATCGTCATTTTTGTAGCCGGTCGCGGCGAGGTAAAGCCCACCGGCTTCAAACGGATGGGCCTCAATGGAGTTGATCTGGATTTCAGTCGGCAGACCGTCTTTGCCGCCCTTTGGGGGTGACATCATTCCAGTTCTGACCGCCATCGCGGCTGATGTGCACCATGCCGTCGTCGGATCCGGTCCAGATGACACCGGCCTGTAATGGCGATTCTGCCACGGCGAAGATCGTGCCGTAGTATTCGACACTGGTATTGTCCTTGGTGATCGGTCCGCCGGACGGCCCCTGTTTTTCCTTGATATTGCGGGTCAGGTCCGGGCTGATGGCCTGCCAGGTCTGACCTTCGTCGGTGGTTTTGAACAGCACATTGGCCGCTGCGTACAAGGTGTCGGGGTCGTGCGGCGAGATCAGGATCGGGAAGTTCCAGTTGAAGCGGTATTTCAGATCCGCAGCACCCCAGCCCATCGGATCGTCCGGCCACACATTGACCGCGCGCACATCGCCATTGCCGTGGTCATACCGGATCAGGTAGCCGCTGTAAGAACCGCCATAAACGATATCCGGGTTATCCGGCCGGGCGACCACGTGACCGCTTTCACCACCTGCGGTCGGTTCCCAGTCGCGTGTGCCAATGGCGTCATCGAAGGCCGAGCGGGAGCGGATCCTGACGGCGGAATTATCCTGCTGACCACCCAGCAGACGATAGGGGAATGCGTTATCCGTCGAAACC
>CAVQQK010000010.1:0-13368 GCA_963714925.1 uncultured beta proteobacterium
CTGAGGAGGAGACCGGCTTGCGTAAAACAGCCCTAAGCCAAAAATATAAATCCCGCTTAGAACCGTGCGGCTCACCTCCGGCCAGGCTTTGATCAGGAGGGCTATGCGTAGCGTACCGAACGCCGCCAGAGCGAATAGAATATGAGACCAGATGATAACGAATCGACTGTGGTGATTCGATTCAATATGCGTTAACAACAAGAATACCTCCAATGGTGGATAGGCAATCGCCAAATACCCCACGCCCGAATCATCACCAAACCCCGGCAAACAGGGGTAATGTTCAGCTGTGGATTAATAATTTCAGAATCTCATATCAGCCCGTACATGACGATGTAATGACGGGGACATTACCGTTTGGTTATCTGAGGAGGTGGAATAATTGAGGGGGGCGTCACATGCCGGATGCCGGCTGCGGCCCGGATAAACAAAGCGCTACCGATCACAACACGGACGGCGTTACCGCTTGCCGCGCCATAGCGCACTCAGCAGACGCCCAGAAGGGCTTCCCTGCCCTGATGCCATGCCCATGGGGCAGACTTCGATACAGCAGTAGCAGCGGATGCAGCGATTGTAGTCAAAGCACAGATGATCCTCCCGGCATTGAATGGCTCCGGCCGGGCAGTATTGCCAGCACTCACCGCACAGGCGGCACAAATCAGGATCAGCCACCGGCCGTCGCAGAAGGTGACGACGCAGGAGGGGTTGCAAGGATTCCGGGCCGAACGGTGTGGCGCCGGCCTCCGGCAGGTTGAATGGGATGCGATCCGGCCCATCGCCGGTGACGTACGCAGGCGTATGGGGAATACCGAGGGCGTCGGCCGCGGCCAGGGTCGGCAGCTGCTCCGGGGGCAGACCAATCAGGTCGCACACGGCATGATCAGCGGCAAAGGCGCTCCGGCTGCCCATCAACAGCCCCAGCGGCACCGGCCGGCCGGCCTTGCCCGGTCCGTGGCCGTCCATGCCCACGATGCCGTCGATCAAGGTGAAGGCCGGCGCAACCGCCTGGTGGATCTGGACCACCAGGCGGGCGAAAAGGGCCTCGTCGACCCCGGCCCGCATGTGCCATTCGGGTTTCTTCAGGCCCACCACGCAGCCGAAGGTATTCTTGACCCCCAGGGTCAGGGTCATCTGGCTGTGGGTTTTGAGCTTGGCCAGGTTGATCACCGCGTCCGCTTCCAGGGCCTGCCGGGCCAGCGGCACCTGCCCGAAGGGGGTCCATGTCCACGACGGCTTCCGTATCGAAGGCCTGAAGGGGACATCCAGATCCTGCAGGGCCTCCCGGTAGCCACCGCTGCGGTAGATCCGGGCCATGCTGCCCACGGCCGGGCTGTCGGCAATGAGGGGGTCGCCCCCTTGGTCCCGGACAAACTGGACCACCGCCCGCACCACCCGGGGATGGGTGGTCACCGCCCGCGCCGGCTTGGCCGCCAGTAGCAGATTGGGCTTGATCAACACCCGACCTCGGGTGCCGAGGTCGGCGCCTCCCGCCGTCAACATTTGATAAATGACCGCCTTCAACGTGTCGTCATAGGCCGCACGACGAATTTTAACATCAGCCATCGGTCCTCCGCACCACATTGAAAAGAAGGGGGTGGGGTAACGGGTCGGACGGAAAAGGGTATTGCCTGAACCGTCGATCTCTGCGAAATAAAGACCATTCAGAATCAATTGACAACCCTCGGGGACTTTTTCCGTCCATCACCTTTTACGGACACGGGCACCAGCAACCATGACCACCACCATCGATACCAACAAAAAAGCCCTGGCACGCCGCATCAAACAGCATGTGATCGGTCGGCCACAGGATTTCTATGGTTACCCCGCCGGGACTTGAATCCCTCTGCCGCGACGAACTGGCCGCGCTCGAGGATCCTCCCCAAGAACTGATCCTGAGCAGGGGTGGCGTGAGCTTCAAAGGGCGCCTGACATCCTGTTACCAGGCGAACCTGGATGCCGCACGGCCAGTCGCGTCCTCATGCGAATTCAGGGATTCAAGGCCAGACATTTCGATGAACTCGAAACAACTACTGGGCCATCCCCTGGGAAATCTATTTTAAAGTAGAGGCACCCCTCGATGTGCGCGTCAGCATTCGCCAGTCGAAGCTATATCACAGCCAGGCCGTGGCGGAACGCATTTTGAAAGCCGTCTCCGAGCGTCTGGCCCTCCATGGGCGCAAGGATGCGGAGGCCGGCCGCGAATGGCTTCCCCAGTGCCTATGGGCCCGTCTGCAAGAGGATCGGATCACCCTTTCGTTGGACAGTTCCGGGGATCATCTGCATAAACGCGGGATCAGCCGTCCCGTTCTCCGGCGAAGTATTCCACTACCCTATGGCCACACAGGTGATCTCTCCATGAAAATTTCGAAACCGATAGGCACGCGATGACTGGCGTCCTGAATGGCATCCGGGTCCTCGATTTCGGCCGCTACATCGCGGGGCCGTACTGCGCGGCGCTGCTTGCCGAGTATGGCGCCGACGTCATCCGCATCGAAAAACGTGACGGCAGCGAGGACCGCTGGAACACTCCGGTGGCCGAGGGCGGCGAGGGCGCGCTGTTCCTGCAGATGAACCGTAACAAGCGCTCGCTCACGCTCGATCCGATGAAACCTGGCGGACGCGCGGTGATCGACCGACTGCTGCCGACGGCCGATGTCGTGGTCGCGAATCTTCCGAGCCAGACGCTCGAGCGCATGGGACTCGACTACGCGCGCATCAGCGCGGTCAATCCCCGCATCGTCCTGACCACGGTGTCGGCCTACGGACCCGAAGGCCCGATGAGCCGCAACGTCGGCTTCGACGGCGTCGGTCAGGTGATGTCGGGCGCGGTCAACATGACCGGCACGCCCGAGCAGCCCTACCGCGCGATGGTGCCCTGGGTCGATTTCGGTACCGCGCTGCACTGCGCCTTTTGCACGATGATCGCGCTGAAGGAGCGCGAGGCCAGCGGCAAAGGGCAAATCGTGCGCGGCACCCTGCTCGGCACCGCGTTGACGCTCGGCAACGCGCTGCTCATCGAGCAGGGGGTGCTCGGCGTCGATCGCGTGGCGACCGGCAACCGCGGGCAGACCTCGGGGCCGAACGACCTGTTTCGTACGCGCGACGGCTGGGTCATCTGCCAGGTGATCGGCCAGCCGCTGTACGAACGCTGGGCGAAGCTGATGGGCGAGCCCGAGTGGCTGAGCGACCCGCGCTTTCGCGACGACCGCGCGCGTGGCGACAACGGCGCCGTGATCAGCGCGCGCATGGCGCGCTGGTGCGCCGAGCGCAGCACCGAAGACGTGCTCGAGATTCTCGGCAAGGCGATGATCCCCTGCGGCCCGCTGCTCGCGCCGCAGGAGACGCTCGACCACCCGCAGGTGGCGGCGCTCGGCCTGCTGCAGCCGCT
This sequence comes from uncultured beta proteobacterium, assembly GCA_963714925.1. Classification (GTDB taxonomy): domain Bacteria; phylum Pseudomonadota; class Gammaproteobacteria; order Burkholderiales; family SG8-39; genus SG8-39. The sequence goes on from CAVQQK010000010.1 coordinate 3,389, forward strand.
CGACTACCCGGGGCTGCCGAAGCCGGCGCCGGTGGGCAGGATTCCGGTGGAACTTTCGCGCACCGATCCGGTTACGCGCCGAGCGCCGCCGGTGCTCGGCGCCGACAGCGAGGCGATTCTCGGCGAACTCGGCTACGCCGCGGGCGACATCGCGCAGCTGCGCGCGGACGGCGTGATCTGAGCGCGCCGGCTAGCGCGCCGGGCAGCGCAGGCGCTCGGGCCTGCAGAACCAGGTCGTAGCCGGATTGATCGGCGGCTTGCAGACCGCACGAACGCGCTCGAAGTTCTTCTGCGCTTCGCCGGTTTGGCCGATGCGACATTGCGTCGTCGCGAGTTCCTGCAGATTGCGCGCGAGCGTCATCGCATGCCGGCGCGTTTCGCTCGCGCCTTGCGGTTTCGCCGCCGCGGTGCGCTCGACTGCCTGGCCGAAGGCGGGCACCGCCTCCTTGTCGCGCCGTTGGGCGCGATAGACGATGCCGAGCGCGCGATAGGTCTTGCTCGCGAGCTCCCAGGACGCGCGCTGCGCCGCCGGAAGCCGGTCGTTCGCCTCGACATCCTTGACTGCCGCCACCAGTACCGGGATCGCCTGCACGCGCGCGCCGCTCACGTAGTACGTCCAGCCGATTTCGCGCCGCGCGTCGATCCGCCGCACGTCGCCCGCCGGCAGGCGGCCGGCGAGCGCTTCCATCTCGCCAAGCAGGGTCACGGTGCGGGGCTTGTCGCGCGCACGCCGCGCATCGTAGATCGCGATGCGCAGATCGACGAGCGCCAGCGACGGATTGGCGCTGATCGCCTGCGCGATCCCTGCGCCGTCCTTGGCGAAAATCCGCCATTCGAGCGGTCAACTCGTTCGCCGGCGTCAGCCCGACCACCCGCAGCTTGGCCAGGTTGCCCTCGACCGTGCGCACGGCAAAGGTCAGGCCGGGACGCACTGCCTGCGTGACGCGCGCGCCGTCGCCCTGCTCGAAGCCGTCGATCGAGAAATCGAGCGCGGCGATTCCGCGTCCGTCGATCGTCCGAAACGCGCCGGGCTCGACGAGGGCAAACGGCGTGCGCGAGGCGGAATTGCGTGGACACAGGCAGTGCTCGGTGGCCGTGCGCGCGCGCCACCACAGGTCCTGCGAACGCGGCGACGCATTCGACTGCGCGCCGGTTTCGAGATCGAGCGTCGCGCTGCGCCGCAAGGTGGCGCGCATCCAGTCCGACGGCAGCGCTGGAGACGGTGCCGGCGGCGGCGCAGCCTCGTTCTGCGGCCCTGCCGGCGCGGGCACAGCGCCGAGCGAAGCCGCTGGCGGCTGGGCGCGTGCTGCGCGCTCGGCCTCCTGCGCGCGGCGCGCGCGTTCGTCCGCCTGCGCACGCTGTTCACGCTGTTTGCTCGCCACCTCGGCCTGCTGCTTGCGCCGCTCGGCCCTGCGCTTCGTTTCCGCGCGCGCCGCCGCCTGCTGTTTCGCCGCACGCGCGATCGCCGCGCGCTCGCGCTCGGGCGCCTCGCGCGTGTACTGGACCAGCGCAAACCCGCCGACGACAAACACGAGCATCGCGACGTACTGGAACAGGCCCTGGCTGCCGCGCTGTCGCCGTCGGGTTCTCATCGCACGCCGTCAGCCCAGGGCACGGCGCGGATCGACGAAACCGAGGCCGAGCGCTTCAGCGACCGCCGCATGCGTCACCCGCCCGGCGTGCAGATTGAGGCCCTCCAACAGGTGCACATCGTCCAGCAACGCGCGCTTCGCACCCTTGTCGGCGAGCGCGAGCACGAAGGGCAGCGTCGCATTGTTGAGCGCGAAGGTCGAGGTGCGCGGCACGCCGCCCGGCATGTTGGCGACGCAGTAATGGATGACGCCGTCGACGACGTAGGTCGGTTCGTCGTGCGTCGTCGGATGCGAGGTCTCGAAACAGCCGCCTTGGTCGATCGCGACGTCGACCACGACCGAGCCCGCCTTCATGCGGCGCACCATGTCGGCAGTGACCAGCTTGGGCGCCGCCGCACCCGGAATCAGCACGCCGCCGATCACGAGGTCGGCGTCGAGCAGGTGCTTCTCGATCGCGCGACGCGTCGAGAACACCGTATTGAGCGGCCGGCCGAACTGGCGCCACAGGCGGCGCAACTGGTCCAGGTTGCGATCGACGACCCACACATCGGCGCCCATGCCGAGCGCGATGTGGATGGCATGCGTGCCGACCACGCCGCCGCCGAGCACCAGCACCTTGGCCGGATCGACGCCCGGCACGCCGCCAAGGAGCACGCCCAGGCCGCCGTGCGCCTTCTCGAGGAAATACGCGCCCGCCTGGACTGCCATGCGCCCGGCGACCTCGGACATCGGCGCGAGCAGCGGCAGCCCGCCCGCTGGCGCCGTCACCGTCTCGTAGGCGATGCAGGTCGCGCCCGAGGCGATCAGGTCCTTCGCCTGCTCGGGATCGGGTGCAAGGTGCAGATAGGTGAACAGCACCTGCCCCGTCTTCAACCGGCGGCGCTCCTCGGGCTGGGGCTCCTTCACCTTGACGATCAACTCGGCGCGCTCGAACACCTCCCCTGCGCTGGCGACGACCTCGGCACCCTCTTCGGTGTATTGGTCGTCGGTGCAGCCGATGCCCGCGCCCGCGTCGTGTTCGACGATGACCTGATGCCCGTGCACGACGAGTTCGTGCACGTTGGCGGGGACCAGGCCCACGCGGAATTCGCTCGGCTTGATCTCCTTCGGTACGCCCACCCGCATCGTTCACCTCCCCCGTGTTTGGCGCAGACGCTAGCTTAGCGCGCCGCCGTCGACCCGCATCGGCGTACCGGTGACGAGTGCGGCCGCGGGCGAGGACAGCCAGACCACGACCGACGCGACCTCCTCCGGCGTGCCGAAGCGATCGATCGCCTGGCGTGCGAGCATCGTCTCGCGCATGCCGCCGTGTTCGAACAGCGGCCCGGCGAGCGGCGTCTCGATCGGTCCCGGACAGACGCAGTTCACGCGGATGCCGCGCCGGCCGTAGCCGCGCGCCGCGCTGCGCGTCAGCCCCACCACCGCGTGCTTGGAGGCCGCGTAGGCGGGAATCAGCGGACTGCCGATCAGTCCTGCGACCGACGCGGTGTTGACGATCGAATGGCCGTCGGGCGGTGCGTCCTGCTCGAGCATGCACGCGATCTCGGCCTGCATGCACAGCCAGACGCCGCGCACGTTCACCGCCATGACGCGCTCGTAGTCCTCGAGGGTACAGGTATGCAGATCACCGAGCGGCCCGAGGATGCCGGCGTTGTTGAACGCGCAGTCGATGCGCCCGAACTGCTTCACCACGCGCTCGAAGAATTGCGTGACCGACGCGGCTTCGGAGACGTCGACCTGCGCCGCGAACGCATCGCCGCCTGCAGCCCGTACCGCTTGCGCGGTGGCCTCGGCGGTCTCCGGGTTCAGATCGCCGACCGCGACGCGCGCGCCTTCGGCGCAGAATTTCAGCGCCGCGGCGCCGCCGAAGCCCGAGCCACCGCCGGTGATCAGCGCGACCCTGCCCTCAAGTTGTCTTGCCATGCCCTCTCCCTCGAGCGAACATCCCGCGCGCGCCGGCTGGCGTTCGCGCCTAAGGTGTTACCGGCGTTTGCGGCGGCAGCACCAAGCCGCGCGTTTGCATCTCCGCGCGCACGCGATCCGGGTAGTCGCTGATGATGCCGTCGACGCCGAGATCCATCATTGCGGCGATGTGCGCCGGCGCATTCACCGTCCACACGATGACCTTGAGACCGAGCGCCTGCGCTTCCTTCAGCTGCGCAGCATCGAGGTCGCCGAAGTACGGCGACCAGACGCGCCCGCCCGCCGCCTTCACCATGCGCGGTACCGAGCCGTACTGACTGAAGCGGTAACCGGCGGTCCACGGCGAGCCGAGGGTCGATTCCGCGCCGATGTTGTCGAGCCAGCTCTGGCGCGCGCTGAGATAGACCGTCGCAATGTCGGGTGCGTCGCGCTGCACGATCAGGAGCGTGCGCCAGTCGAAGGATTGCACCGTACTGCGCGCGGCGACGCCCGCGGTGCGGATCTCGGCGATCAGCGCACGCGTGAATGGCCCGGGCGGCAGGGTCTCGGCTTTTGCGCTCGGGGTGAATCTTGGTTTCGATATTGAAGCGCACCGAACGATTGCCCGCGCGCGCGGCGAGCGCGAACACCTCGGCCAGGCGCGGAATCCGCGTGCCGTCGACCGCCACCTGATTCGGGTAGCGCTGCGCGAGGCGCGAGCCGGGCTTGGCGCGGCCGACGTCGTAGCGCCGCAGTTCGGCGTCGGTCAGTGCGTGAATCGCCGGACCGCGACCTTCGAGCCAATGCCCGTCGGCGCCGCGCGTAAGCGCCGGATTGAGCACCGGGTCGTGTGCGACCACCACCGCGCCGTCCTTGGTCACACCGACGTCGAGTTCGAGCGTCGAAACGCCGATCGAGAGCGCACGCGCAAACGCAGGCAGCGTGTTCTCCGGTGCAAGCCCGCGCGCGCCGCGGTGGCCCTGGAGGTCGAAGGCCGCGACCGGGTGCGCTGCAATCAGCAGCGCGATCAGGCCCGCAACGCGGACGCTCACCCAGCGCACCGACCCACGGATGGCCCGCCCGGCGCTCAGGCGAGCAGTTCTCGCAGGCTTCGATTGACTTCGGCGCTGCGATGGCGCGCGGCTTTTTGGGTCGGCGGCAGGGGCTCAACGTAGAAGAATTCCGGCAACTCGTCGTCTTTCTCGGTAAAACCGGCGGCCTTGTTGAACTCCCATTCCAGGCGCAGCGTCTCGAGCCCCAGCTTCTGCATGAACGACGGGTCGAGCTGGGTGCCATGCGCGTCGTTCAGCGCGGCAACCACGAGTTCGGCGCTGACGTTCGTCACCGAGCGCCCGAAAATGCACAGACCCAGAGAATCGGCTGCCGCGCACGCCGTCTGGATACCGAGGCTCGCCGCCACCAGCTCGTCGGTCGTCTTGTCCTTGCAGTCGAAGACCGGCAAGTTGCCGGCGGTGTGATCGGCGCCTTGCGCCGTGACCATCATGGAAATGCCGGTGACCTCGATCACGCGCGGATCGTAGGCGCTGATGCCCTGCCCCTTGATCACGGGCACGCGGGCAACCTTGTAATGCGCGCCCACGCGCGCTGTTCCCTGCGCAAGCAGGCGGCCACGCTCGTTGCCCAAGCGCATGTCTTCCATCGCCTGCAGCATGAACTCGACCTCGCCGAACGCACCTTGTCCGGCCTCCATCAGCACGCCCAGCATGGCGCCGACCTCGATGGTGTCGACGCCGAGATCGTTGGCGACGGCATTGACCCTGGCCACGTTATCGGGGTCGTCGAGCCCGCAATTGCTGCCCATGATGCCGAGGGTCTCGTATTCCAGCGGCGAAACCATTTCTTTTCCCGCTGCATCGACATAGACATTGCTGCATTCGATGGTGCAGCCCGGCATGCAGGCGTGCGATATCTCCCCACCACGGCTCAGATTCTGCTCGCGGATGTAGTCCCCGCCGATCTTGAGCGGCTCTTCTGAAGCTTGCACCAGGCGCCCGACGCTGAAGTTGCGCACCGGGAGCCCGCCGATCTGGTTGGTGATGTCGGCCATCATCGCCGTACCGGTACGCTTGAACGTGTCGATGGCCGGCTCCTTGGCAAGCCGCGCACCGTATTCGCGGATGGCGCCCATGACCTTCTTGCGGTCGTGGAACGTCGGCATCTTGTGAACGTCGATCACGATGGCCTTGACCTTCTTGCTGCCCATGACCGCGCCCACGCCGCCGCGCGCGGCAAGCCGCGACGGCCGACCGTCGGTGTCGGCGAACGCGATGCCTGACACGAGGCCGAGATATTCGCCGACCGGGCCACACAGCGCGAAGCTGATTTTCTTGCCGTATTTCTCGAACAGAAGCGCCGCGACCTCGTTGTTGCTCTTGCCCAGATAAGGCTCTGCGCTGTCGTAGGTAATGTGCACCCGACTTGGTGATGCGAATCACGACCCAGTCCTTGGACGCACCATAGAGGGTGAGCCCGGCGGTCTCGAGTTGGCCGAGCGCGAAGCCGAACGTGCCGCCCGAATTGGCTTCCTTGATGCCACCCGTCAACGGGCTCTTGCAGCCGACGCTGAGGCGGTTGGCGTTGGAGAAGTTGGTGCCCGCGAACGGCCCGGCAGAGAAGATCAGCGGATTGTCCGGGGACAGGGGGTCAACCTTGGCGACGCCGCTCCCGAGCAGGGTCTTGGCGATGTAGTGCCGACCGGCCCGTATGATCGCCTCGCCATGCAATTCCTCCGTCCTGACCGAGCGCTCGCCGAGATTAATGTGCAGATATTTACGCATGTCGATGCTCCCTTGTGATGAGGACATCCAGGAACGCGTGCGGGAAAGACAATCGGCCCGCTGCCCGAGTTCGCCCTCTGATCGAGGCGATTAAGAACTTTACGCCGTAGTCGCGCATTGACAAGAACGTTCGTTGATGCTCGTTGGCAATCTTACATTGCGAACGACCGCCATGGAGCGGTTTGGGCCTCTTGGCCGATCGGCGCCGACCGGCCATTGCCCGTCATTCGACGAGAAGGAAAAACCCGGCGCGACGTGGGCAATCCGGTTTCCTTGCGCCTCAAAACTGATAGCGGCGCAGACCGCCATCCACCGGAATCACCGCGCCGGTGATGTAGGCGGCCTGCGGCGAGGCGAGGAAACACACGAGATTCGCGATATCCTCGGGCTCGCCGTAGCGGCCGACGGGAATCTCGTGCTCGGACTGCCACTGGCGATACTCTGGCGCGTAGTTGCGCAGGATCTGCTCGGAATGGATGCGCCCGGGCGGAATCGAGTTGACGGTGATGCCGTGTTTGCCGACCTCGCGTGACAGGCCCTTGGCCCAGGCGTGTATCGCGGCCTTTGCGGCGAAGGCGCCGTTGATGCCCTCGGGCTCGCTCTTGCCGGTGATGTTGATGATGCGGCCCCAGTTGCGCGCAATCATCTGCTGCAGCAGGGCGTGGGTCAGCTGGCGCTGCCGCGTAAAGTTCAGGGTCAGCGCCTCCTCCCATTGCGCCTCGCTCGAGTCCAGCGTGAATGCGCGCGAGCCACCGGCGTTGTTCACCAGGATGTCCACCGCGCCCAGGCCTTCCAGCGCGGCCTGTGCAATGCGCTGCGGTGCGTCGGCCTGCATGAAGTCACAGTCGATGATGACGAATTTCGCGCCGGCTTCCTGCTCGAGCGCCTGCAGCCGGTCGCGCCTGCGCGCGGTCACCGCAAGGCGCACGCCCTCGGCGGCGAGCATGCGCGCGATACCGCGGCCGATGCCGGCGGAGGCGCCCGTCACCAGCGCGGTCTTGCCCGAGAGTGCCAAGTCCATGCGTTAGGAATGCACGGTGCGCAGCTGCGGCAGGCCCATGCCGGCGGCATCGAAACCGCCGTCGACCCCGAGCGTCTGGCCGTTGATGTAGCTCGCCGCATCGCTGCACAGAAACCATACCGCCGCGGCAATTTCCTCCTCCGTACCGTAGCGATTGAGCGGAATCGCATCGTGATAGCCGGCACGTATGTCCGGCGTATGGACCTGCTTCGCCATCGCGGTGTCGACCGGACCTGGTGCGACTGCGTTTACGCGGATGCCGAGATTGCCGAGCTCCGCCGCCTGCTGCTTGGTCAGGTGCGCAAGTCCCGCCTTGCTGGTGCCGTACGCCACACGCAGCGTGCTCGCACGCACGCCCGATACCGACCCGATGTTGACCACGCTGCCCGCGCCGCTGCGCAGCATCAGCGGCGCGCAGGCCTGGGTGCAGATGAACGGTCCGGACAGGTTCACCGCCAGCACGCGCGACCACTCCTCGAAGCTGGTCTCGAGCAGCGGCTTGAAAACCGCGATGCCGGCATTGTTCACGAGCGCATCGATGCGCCCGAAGCGCGCCGCGACCTGCCCGATGGCCGCATCGACCTGGCGCGGCTCGGCGACATCGCATTCGATCGCGAGCACGCGTGCAGGCGCGCCCAGCGCCGCGTCCGCCCGGGCGAGCGTGGCGCCGTCGATGTCGAGCAGTGCGACGGCGTAGCGCTCCGCAAGGAAGCGCCGCGCGACGGCTAAACCGATTCCGCGCGCGGCACCGGTGACGACCGCCACCTTGTTGGCTGAGTCCGGCATGCCGCAAGTTTCGCACGCCGACCGCGGCGCTGCAGGCGCAACTGCGATCTGCCGCGCGCGCGCCGCTTCCCCGCCCTTGCGCTATCCTCGGACCCTCCAGCGCCGCCGGAACCAAAACGATGAGCCAGCCCGAAGTACTCAGCAGCGCAGCGAACGGCATCGCGACCGTCACCCTCAATCGCCCCGACAAGCTGAACGCGTGGACGCCGCAGATGGAGGTCGAACTGCGCACCGCGATGCAGGCGGCCGATGCGGACGCAGGCGTGCGCGCGATCGTGCTGACCGGCGCCGGGCGCGGATTCTGCGCCGGCGCAGACATGAACGTGCTGGCCGCCATACAGGGCGGCGCGCGCCGCCCGACGCCAGACGCCGCCCCGCCGCACGACATGGACCGGCGCGCCGACTACCAGGTTCGTTACGGCTATTTCCCGTCGTTGTCGAAACCCGTGATCGGCGCCATCAACGGCCCCTGTGCGGGCCTCGGCATGGTGGTGGCGCTGTACTGCGACCTGCGCTTCGCCGCCGACAGCGCAGTGTTCACGACTGCGTTCGCGCGCCGCGGCCTGATCGCCGAGCACGGCATCTCGTGGATGCTGCCGCGCCTGGTCGGCCAGACGCGCGCACTCGACCTATTGCTATCGGCGCGCAAGGTGGATGCGGCCGAGGCGTATCGCATCGGCCTTGTCGATCGCGTCTGCACGACTGCGAACCTGATGGACGAGGCGCTCGCCTATGCGCGCGAACTCGCCACGAGCGTGTCGCCGCGCTCGATGGCGGTGATCAAGCGACAGCTCTGGGAGACGCCGTTCCAGACCCTCGCCGAAGCCACTGCGGTCGCGAACCGCGAGATGCGCGCGAGCTTCGCGAGCGAGGACTTCAAGGAAGGCGTCGCGCATTTCGTCGAAAAGCGCGCGGCGCGGTTTACGGGGCGTTAGGCGCAGCCAATGGGGCACGTTTTCTCGAGGATCTTGGAATGCACATTGCAGTGATGGGCGCCGGCGGCGTCGGCGGGTACTTCGGCGCACGCCTGGCGCAGGCCGGGCACCACGTGTCGTTCGTCGCGCGCGGCAAGCACCTGGACGCCATGAAAACGACAGGACTCGTGTTGAAGAGCCCGCTCGGCGACGCCACCATCAAGGTGCGCGCGGCAGAGGACCCGGCCGAGCTCGGGGCCGCGGACGTGGTGCTGTTCGCCGTAAAGCTGTGGGACACCGAGTCCGCCGCGGAGCGCATCCGTCCGCTGCTTGCAAAGGGCGGTGTCGTGATCCCGTTTCAGAACGGGGTGGAGTCGATCGCGCGCGTGGGCAAGGTGCTGGGGCCCGAGCGCGTAATGGGCGGCGCTGCCTACATCGCCAGCAGAATCGAGGCGCCCGGCGTCATCGTGCAGACGGGCGCCATGGCCCGGCTTCGTTTCGGTCCGGTGCTCCCGGCGCAGCAGAAGATGGCCGAGGCCTTCCTCGCCGTGTGCAAGGAGGCGAAGGTGGAGGCGGAACTGACCGACGACATCGTGCGGGTGCTGTGGGAGAAGTTCGTACTGCTGGTGTCGGTCTCGGCCACCACCACCGTGACACGCAGGACCCTCGGCGTGGTGCGCGCCGATCCGGATCTGCGCTGGCTGCTCGAAACCTGCATGCGCGAGACCTGGGCGCTCGGCCGCAAGCGCGGCGTTGCACTCGACGACGCGCTCGTCGCCCAGACACTCAAGTTTGTCGACGGCCTGCCTGCAGAGATGCGCGCCTCGATGGCCGCCGATCTCGAAGCCGGAGGCAGACTCGAGGCGCCGTGGCTCTCCGGGGCGGTCGCGCGCATGTCGCGCGAGGCGAGTCTCGACGCCCCCGCAAATCGCGCCGTCTTCGCCGCGCTGAAGCCTTACGTCGACGG
>CAVQQK010000011.1:0-82025 GCA_963714925.1 uncultured beta proteobacterium
CGAACCTCGAGCGCTTCGCGCGCGGCGAAACGCCCGAGGCGCTGGTCGACGTTGCGGCGGGCTACTGATCAGCGCGCCGGATCGCTGGCCTCGAAGCTCGCGCGCTCGCGCATCGCCGCCTGCGCGCGCGCGACGTTCGGCGCGGCTTTCATCAGATCCTTGCCTTCGGGCATCGTCGGGACATAGGCGAGGATCGGTGCGAGGAAAAGATCCGCAAGACTCACGTTGGCCCCGGCGAGCAGGTTCTTGTCGCCGTAAGCCGCATCGAAGATCGCGAGCTGCGCGGCGACGTCCTTCAGGGCCGCGTCGATCACGGCGCGGTCCGGCTTGCCGTCGGCGCCCTTGGGGAATACGTACTGCAACAGGTAGCGCCGCACCATGGCGTCGTAGCAGTAGGCATTGATCGCACTCACCCACTGCTCGCAGCGTGCGCGGTCGCGGATATTGCCGGGCACCAGGCTCGGCCCGGGGAAGGCCTCGTCGACGTAGCGCAGGATCGCGCTGGTTTCGAACAGTTGCAGGTCGCCATCGCGAAACGCCGGCATTTTGCCCCAGGGGTGAATCGCGAGGATTTCCGGGGTCTGCGGCATCGCCGGCTGCAGCGTGTATTGGATGCCTTTTTCCGCCAGCCCCATACGCGCGGTGCGCACATAGGTGCTGCGTGGATCGCCGAGCAGGGCCAGGTTCGCGGCCGTACCACGTGCGTCGAACTGCTCGACAAGGTTGTTGAGGCTCGAATTCCAGCCCTGGTTGTGCGAATCGCGCAGGCCAGCGTCGGGGAATCCGGAGTGCGTCATGCGCACATGGGTCGTGCCATCGCGCTCGGTGAAGCGCACGGTGATCAGCGTCTCGACATTCGGCATGCCCTCGCCCTGCCATTGCCAGGTGTAGACCAGCAGCTCGGGCGGTTCGACCTCCTGGTAGATGCCACCCGCGGTGAATCGATCGCCATCGCGCGCCTGCATGGTCACGCGGTAGCGCCCGCCGGGATGCGGGTCGGCGCGCACCTCCGGTATGGCCATGCCGCGCGGGCACATCCATGTCTTCATCAATTCGGGGGTGACGAATGCCTCGAACACCCTATCGCGCGGCGCGCGGATCGTGCGCTCGAGCGTCAATTCAAACGTGGCTGTCTTGTTCATCCTTTCCTCCTCTTGCTGCGTTTTGCGGCGGATTGCGTTTCGAGAAGATCGGCCAAGCGGTCAAGACTGTCTTCCCAAAAGCGCTGATATCGCTCGAGGAACTCGTTCGCCTCGAGCAGGGGTTTGCCGATCAGGCGGCAGCGCCGCCATTGCGCGTCGACCGCGCGCTCAACCAGGCCGGCATGTTGCAGCACCTTGAGGTGGCGCGAGATCGCAGGCAGGGAGATGTCGAACGGTTGTGCGAGTTCGCCCACCGTCGTCTCGCCCTGTGCGAGGCGCGCAAGAATCGCGCGCCGGGTCGGGTCGGCGAGCGCGGCGAAGGTGGTCGACAGGCGATCCATGACTGTATTTAACCAATCCGTTAAATTAAAGTCAAGCGAAAAACACGCCCTGCCCGCACGGCGCCCCTTCAACGCGCGAGGTAGCCCGAATCGACCGGCAGCACGATGCCCGTGACGCAGCGCGCGGCGGGGCTTGCGAGGTAGAGCACCGCGGCGGCAATGTCCTCCGGCTCGGGCAGCACGCCGAGCGGCGTATTGCGCATGACCAGCGCGGATCGCTCCGGGTCCGTAAACACCGACTCGGTGAGATCGGTGCGCACAAAGGTCGGTGCCACCGCGTTCACCCGGATGCCCATCGACGCCCATTCGAGCGCGAGCGCACGCGTCAGGTTGACCACCCCGCCCTTCGACGCCTGGTAGGACGCGTTCGGATAGATCCCGCCCGAAAGTCCCATGATCGAGGCGATGTTGACGATCGCGCCGCCACCCGTCGTCTGCATGTGGCGCGCGGCGGTGCGCGCGCAGGAAAACACCGCGGTCAGGTTCAGATCGATGACCTTGCGCCAGTCTTCGAGCGCAATCTCGGTCGCAGGAACACGAACTGCGCCACCCGCATTGTTGACGAGTACATCGAGACCACCCAGCTCGGCAATCACGCGCGCGAAGGCCTGCTCGACCGCCTTCGCGTCTGTCACGTCGCAACCGATCGCGAGTGCGCGTCCGCCCACAGCCTCAATTGCCTGTGCGCGCGCCTGCGCACAGGCTGCGTCAACATCGAGCACCGCCACCGACGCACCCGCCGCTGCCAGCGTCTCCGCGCAGGCCGCACCAATACCACGTCCGCCACCGGTCACCAGGGCGACACGGCCTTTCACTTTGAAGGCGTCCATGATTGCGAATATATACTGCAACGCAATGCACGATCTTTTGATTCGCAACGCGCTGTTGATCGACGGGCTCGGCTCGGCGCCGGTGCACGGCGACCTCGCAGTGCGCGACGGTCGCATCGTTGACCTCGCTGAAACGGGAAGCGCGGGCGCGACCGCGGCACGCGAGGTCGTCGACGCCGACGGACTCGCCCTCATGCCGGGCATCATCGACACGCATACGCACTACGACGCGCAGCTCACCTGGGATCCGGGCGCATCGCCCTCGCCGGCGCTGGGCGTGACCACCGCGGTGATCGGCAACTGCGGCTTCACCATCGCACCCTGCCGCGCGAGCGACCGCGAACGCATCATGCGCAACCTGACGCAGGTCGAAGGCATGTCGCTCGACGCGCTGCGCGCAGGGGTCCGCTGGGACTTCGAGTCGGTGCCCGAATATCTCGACCAGCTCGAGCGCGGCGGCACCACCCCGAATGTCGCCTGCTTCGTCGGCCATTCGTCGCTGCGCAGCTATGTGATGGGCGCGGCCGCGGTCGAACGCGCGGCGACGGCGTCCGAGGTCGGCAAAATGCGGCGCCTGCTTCTCGAAGGCATGCAGGCCGGCGCGGTCGGCTTCGCGACCAGCACCTCGCCCGCACACAACGGCGAAGGCGGCGTGCCGATGCCCTCGCGCCTCGCTGACGAGGCCGAGCTGCGCACCCTGGTCGGCAGCCTGAAGGAGGCGGGACGCGGGCTGTTCATGCTCACCAAGGGCGGGCAGACGCGGATGGACTTTCTCGAGTCGCTCGCGGCGCAGTCGACGCGTCCGGTGATCGTCGCCGCGCTGCTGCACAACAGTACCAATCCGGAGGCGGTATTCGCCGATCTCGACGCCATCGCCGCCTCAAACGCGCGCGGCCATCGCATGGTCGGCGCGGTTTCCTGCTGTCCGCTGAGCTTCGATTTCACCCTGCACTCGCCCTACCCGATCGAAGGCATGGATGCCTGGCGGCCAGCGCTCGGCCTGAAGGGCGAGGCATTTCGGGCGAAGCTCGCCGACCCGGCATTTCGCCAGACGATCCGCGATGAACTCGCCCGCCCTGCGGTGTTTCGCCTGTTCAACGGCGAATGGGACAAGGTGCAGGTGGTCGAATGCAAGCGCCCCGAGCACCGTCGCTACGAACACCGCACGCTCGCCGCGCTCGCCGCGGACGCGGACACGGATCCGCTCGATTTCTGGTTCGACCTCGCACTCGCCGAGGATCTCGATACGGTGTTCGTCGCGCTCACCCTGAACAGCGATGAGGACGCGGTCGGACGCATGCTGCGGCACCCGGCGAGCATGGTGTCGTTGTCGGACGCCGGTGCGCACCTCACCTTTTTCAACGATGCCGGCTTCGGCCTCCACCTGCTCGGGCACTGGGTGCGCGAGCGCGCGACGCTCACCCTCGCCGAAGCCGGACGGCAGCTTTGCGGCCTGCCGGCGAGCGTGTTTGGTCTGCGCGAACGCGGTGCGCTCAAGCCCGGCTACTGTGCCGATCTGCTGCTGTTCGATCCGAAAACCGTCAACCGCGGCGCCAAGATCCGCCTGCACGATCTGCCCGGCGGCGGCCCGCGCCTGACGACGCCTGCGATCGGCGTGCACGGCGTATGGGTGAATGGCGTGCGCGTTGCCGATGCGCAGGGTCCGCTCGAGACGGCGGCACGACCGGGGCGTTTGTTACGCGCGTTCGCGCCCTAACGGGACGACCGACGACCAGGGCGCGCCCCGCGGGCCGCTTGATTGAGATCAAGCCATCGAATTCCTCACTACGCTAGCGTGTTCTCCTGCTGGCGCGGAGGATCGATGCGCATCAAGGAAATCTGCAGCAGAGTGGTCGTCGTCGCCGAGCCGAGCACGGATCTGCGCGAAGCGGCCCGCCTGATGCGCGACCATCATGTCGGTGCCCTGGTGGTGGTCGAGGGCAGCAATGGCGGCAAGCGTCCGATCGGCATCGTCACGGATCGTGACATCGTGGTCGCCGTCGTCGCAGCGACGGGTGTTCAGCCGGAGACGCTCAGCGTGGGCGACGTGATGACGCGCAACCTCGTCGTTGCCGAGGAAAGCGTCGGCGTGTTCGAGGCGGTCGACCTGATGCAGGATCACGGCGCACGCCGCCTGCCGGTGGTCGACGCCGCGGGGCGCCTCATCGGCATCATCACGCTGGACGACGTGCTGCGCATGGTCGCAGGCGAGCTGACGGCACTTGCGATCGCGGCACAGCGCTCGCTCGCGCGCGAAGCGAGAGAGCGGCGCGCGATCGAAACCTAAATCGCGCGTTTCTCCAATCCCCGGCGCAGCCGCTCGACCCCGTCGAGCAGGCGCGCCTCGCTCGCCGCGAAACACCAGCGCAGGCAACCCTCGCCCTCCGGACCGAACGCCGACCCAGGCGCCAGGCCGAGGCCGACGTCACGCACCAACTGTTTGCAGAATGCCAGGCTGTCGGTCATCCCGGCGACGCGGAAGAAGGCGTACATCGTTCCCGACGGCAGCGCCGCCTCGACACCCGGGATGCCATTTAGCGCCGTTATCAGTGTATCGCGCGCGCTGCGCAAACGCCCGAGCATGTGTGCAATCACCGGTTCGCCGTCGCGCACTGCGGCAAGGCCTGCACGCTGCACGAACACCGGCGCGCAGGAGGTGTTGTACTCGATCAGCGTGCCGAGATCGTCGACCAACCCCTGCGGCACGACCAACCAGCCGAGCCGCCAACCCGTCATGCACCAGGACTTGGAGAAGGTGTTGGCGCTGATCACGCGATCGTCTGCATGGGCGATGTCGAGAAACGACGGCGCAATGTGCGTGCCTTCGTAATACTGCCGCTCGTAGGCATCGTCTGCGAAGAGCCAGATGCCGCGTTCTCGGCAGTGCGCAAGGATTGCATGCTGCGCTTCGCGCGAGATCGTCCAGCCCGTCGGGTTGTTCGGTGAATTGATGTAGAGCGCCTTGGTCCCCGGCGTGAGCGCATCGAGCAAGTGGTCTAGATCGAGGCGCCAGCCCGTGGGCGCGAACTCGAGCGCCACGCTCACCACCTCGGCGCCGAGGATCTTCGGGATCTCCTGCAGGTTCGGCCACAGCGGCACCACCTCGACGACGCGGTCGCCCGGGTCCACGATCAGCTGCGAGGCGAGCATCAAGGCGTTCACGCCAGCGCTCGTCACCGCGATCTGCTCGGGCAGCGTAACGCTGTGCAAGCGCGTCACGTAGGCGGCGAGCGCCTCACGCAACTCCGGGATGCCGAGGTTGTGGGTGTAGAACAGTTCGCCGGCCGTGATCGAATCGATGCCCGCGCGGCGGATGAATTCGGGCGTTGCCGCGTCGGGTTCGCCGACCCAGAACGCCAGCACGTCGCTGCGGCCGAGCCCCGCGTTGAACAGTTCACGAATCTTCGACGCGCTGAGCGCGCGCACCGCAGGTCGGGCGAGAATTTCCATGGATCGGTCAGTCATAACGCGTCGCAACGCCCCGCGTAGTATATGCGCGCGCGCCTTGCGGCGCGGCCCGACATCACGATGAACCGATCGACACCGCGAATCGCGCTGCCGCGCGCTGTCTGGGCCCTGGGCCTCGTTTCGCTGTTCATGGATTTCTCGTCGGAGCTGATACACAGTCTGCTGCCGATCTTCATGACGACCGTGCTCGGGGCGGGTGCGCTGGCGATCGGATTCGTCGAAGGCGTCGCCGAGGCAACCGCTGCGATGCTGAAGGTGCTCTCGGGCGTCGTCTCGGATCGCATCGGCAGGCGCAAGCCTCTGGTCGTGCTCGGCTATGGACTCGCGGCCCTCACCAAGCCGCTGTTTCCGCTCGCCGGTTCGATTGGCCTGGTGTTCGCTGCGCGTGTCACGGATCGCATCGGAAAGGGCCTGCGAGGCGCGCCGCGCGACGCGATGATCGCGGATCTCACGCCGACGCATCTGCGCGGCGCCGCCTACGGGCTGCGCCAGGCGCTCGATTCCGTGGGTGCGGTGCTCGGTCCGCTCGCCGCCGTCGCGCTGATGCTTTGGCTGGCGGGCGACATCCGCTCGGTGTTATGGCTCGCGACGCTGCCCGCCTTTGTCGCGCTCGCGATCGTCCTGTTCGGCGTCAGTGAACCCGCGGTACAGCGAACCGATCCCACGCACCTGTCCTTCGCCGGCCTGGACAACCTCGGCGCACGCTATTGGGCCGTTGTCGCGCTCGGCGCCGTGCTGACCCTGGCACGCTTTTCCGAGGCGTTCCTGGTGCTGCGCGCGCTGGACCTCGGACTCGGCGCGGCGCAAGCGCCGCTGGTCATGGCGCTGATGGCGGGCAGCTACGCGCTGATCTCGTATCCGGCCGGTCGCGCGGCCGACCGGGGCTGGCGCCGCGCGCTGCTCGGCTGGGGTTTGCTCGCGCTGCTGTGCGCCGACCTGCTGCTTGCCGCGGCCACGTCGAGCGGCCTGCTATTCGTCGGGGCGGCACTGTGGGGCGCGCACATGGGACTCACCCAGGGTCTGCTGTCGACCCTGATCGCCGATGCCTCGCCCGAGGCACTGCGCGGCACTGCGTTCGGCGTATTCCACCTGGTCACGGGCGCCGCGCTGCTCCTCGCGAGCCTGCTCGCGGGCTGGCTATGGAGCGCCTACGGTCCGGCCTGGACGTTCTGGTGTGGCGCCGGATTCACTGCCGTGGCGCTGGCCGGCCTGCTCTCGATATCCCGCGCGCGCTAGGTCGCGGCGCTCGCGAATGCGGCGACTGCGCGATCGACGTCTTGGGCGTCGACGTCGAGGTGCGTGCACAGGCGCGTGCGCGGCCCCACCAGCGCGAGCACACCACTGCGGCGCAACTGTGCCGCGAGCGCGGCGCAGCGCGTTTCGGGCACGCGCACGAAGACCATGTTGGTCTGTGGCGGCTCGACCTCCAGTCCGTCGATGCGCGCGAGGCCGTCTGCAAGGCGCTCGGCATTCGCGTGATCGGTCGCCAGACGCTCGACGTTGTGTTCGAGCGCGTAGATTCCGGCGGCGGCGAGCAGCCCCGCCTGGCGCATCGCACCGCCGAGCATCTTGCGCGCGCGCCGCGCGCGGTCGATGAAATCCTTTGCGCCGACGAGCACCGTCCCCGCGGGTGTGCCGAGCCCTTTCGAGAGGCAGACCGAAACCGAGTCGAAGCCCCCGCAAAGCGCGCGCGCCGGCAGGCCGAGCTTCACCGCGGCGTTGAAGATGCGCGCCCCGTCGAGATGCGTCGCGAGGCCGCGTCGTTCGGCGAGCGCAAGCGCTGCCTCGAGATAGCTGCGCGAGATGACACGGCCGGTGATCGTATTCTCGAGCGCCAGCAGGCGCGTGCGCGCAAAGTGCGCATCATCCGGCTTGATCGTCGCCTCGACCTCGGCAAGGTCAAGCGTGCCGTCGGCACGGTTGGCGAGCGGCTGGGGCTGGATCGAGCCGAGCACCGCGCCGCCACCCGCCTCGTAGCGGTAGGTATGGGCTTCCTGGCCGACGACATACTCGTCACCACGCTGACAGTGGCTCATCAACGCAGCGAGGTTCGACTGCGTGCCAGACGGAAAAAACAGCGCATCCTCGAAACCGAGCATTTCGGCGGCGCGTGCCTGCAAGCGGTTGACGGTAGGATCGTCGCCCAGGACATCGTCGCCGAGCTCGGCCGCCATCATCGCGCGCCGCATGCCTTCGCTCGGGCGGGTCACCGTGTCGCTGCGCAGGTCGACAAATTCCCCCATGGCGGTGCCTCAAAGATAACGCGGGCGCCCGCCGCCTACAGCGGAGTCGCCAACGAAAGGATTGGAGGCACGCTCCTCGCCGAAGGTCGAGGTCGGCCCGTGCCCGGGGATGAACGAGACGTCGTCGCCGAGCGGAAACAGGTTCTCGCGGATCGAGCGCAGGAGCGTCACGTGGTCGCCGCGCGGAAAATCGGTACGCCCGATCGATCCGGCGAAAAGCACGTCGCCGACGATCGCGAGCCGATCGGCGGGTGAAAAGAAGATCACGTGCCCCGGGGTATGGCCCGGGCAATGGCGCACCTCGAGCGTGACCTTGCCGAATTGCACCGTATCGCCCTGCTCAAGCCAGCGGTCTGGCGCGAAGGCTTCGAGCGTCGCCATGCCGAAGCGCGCACCCTGCTCCGGCAGCTGGTCGATCCAGAATGCGTCTTCCTTGTGCGGACCCTCGACCGGGAGGCCGGTGATGCGCCTGAGTTCCGCGGTGCCGCCGCAGTGGTCGATATGCCCGTGGGTGAGGAAGATCTTCTCCAGCTCCACCCCGGCGCGCTTGACCAGTTCGAGGATGCGCTCGAGGTCGCCGCCGGGGTCGACCACCGCGGCACGGTTCGTGTCCTCACAGACCAGGAGCGAGCAATTCTGCTGAAACGGCGTGACCGGAACGATGCCGACCTTCATCGCTGGTAGAGCCCTTTCTCGGCGGCCTTGCGCGCCGCGAGCGTCGCCGCGAGCTCGAAGCTCGGCACCTCGAGCCCCGCGCTGTGGGCAAAGGCGAGCGGCGTCATGATCTGGGATTCGACCTCCATCGGCCTTCCTTGTTCGTAGTCCTGCAGCATCGAGGGCTTGTGGCCGACGATGCTCGGCGTCGGCTGGCCGGGGCGCTTCGGCGCCCCCTCGACTGCGACGCCGTGCGCCTTGGCGATCGCTACGCCTTCGGCCGCAATGCGCGCGCGGATCTTCGCGAGCATCGGGTCATTCGCGATTTCGCCGACCGCGATACCCGTCAGCACGCACAGCGTCGAGCTGCCGATGTTGAGGGTGAGCTTGCTCCACAGCGACTGGCGGATATCGGCGTTTTCGGGTGAATGCATCCCGGCCGCGGAAATCATCTGGCGCAAGGACAGGATGCGCGCGGACTGGGTGTCGTTCGGTTCGCCCACGGTCAGCATGTTGCGACCCGGCGTCGAATTCCGGATGACGCCGGGCGCTTCGACTGTGTTGGCTGAAAACACCACCGCGCCGACGACGCGCTCTGGGGAAATCACGTTTGCAAGCGCGCCTCCCGGGTCGAGCTTGGAAAGATCCGGCGGCCTCGGACGGTCATTCGAAATCCCCTGCGCATACCACCAGGGAATCCCGTTCTGTACGAACACGACTGGCGTGTCCCGGTCCAGCAAGGCGCTCGCCTGTGCGGCGAACAAATCGAGCATGTTCGCCTTGAGTGTGACGAAGACGGCGTCCTGCTTGCCGAGTTCGGCCGCGCGCTCACTGCCCTCGACCTTTGCGTTGACGATCTCGTCGGCGCTGCGCAACTCGATGCCCCGCGTCCGCATGGCCTCGAGGTGCGCGCCGCGCGCGAACACCGACACGGCGTGGCCGGCAGCGGCGAAACGCGCGGCGATATGACCGCCGACCGCGCCAGCGCCAAAGATGCAGATGCGCACAGAAGAGCCTCGTCAGAAAGAGCGGCCGATTCTAACCGCGCGCGTGCGGCGCGCGCCTAGCGTCGCAGGGGAATCGCCTCGCCCCAGTAGTTATAGGTCATCGGCCGCGGCCCCGGCAGATACATGGTCTGCACGTCGTCGCAGGCAAAGCCACCGGCGGCGAGCAGCGCCGGGATGTCGCGGTTCAGGTGGCAGCCGCCGCCAAACCTGCGCCAGAGCGGCGTCAGGCGATCCTGCCAGCGGCGCACCGATGCGTCGGGCGCGCGGCCGTGCTCGCAATAGATCAGCCGACCTTGGGGCTTGAGCACACGGCGCATCTCGTCGAGCGCCACCACTGGGTCGGGGATGCTGCACAGCGTATAGGTGATCAGCACGCTGTCGAAGGCCGCGTCGGGGAGCGGAATCTTCTCCGCCGACAGGCCGACGAACTCGACCGCGAGCCCTGCTTGGGCGATGCGCGCCTCGGCCCGGCGGCGCATCGCGCCGGACGGATCGAGTCCGACGATCGCACTGACACGCGACCGGTCGTAATAGGGCATGTTGAGCCCGCTGCCGATGCCGACTTCGAGCACGCGACCGTAGGCGAGCGGCACCACTTTGGCGCGCTGGCGGCGCACCGGCTTTACGCCGCAGGCCAGATTGATCACAAACGGAAGGACGTTGCGTTCATACCAGCTCTCGAGCATTCGCAGATCTCCTTCCAAATACCCCTACCAGGAGCAGGTTCGGGGGACGGCATAATCCCACGCTCAGGAGACACCGTGCCCCCAGTTCTCGCAAAACGCAAGACCGCGCCCGCCGACACCGTTGACCTGCTCGAGCTCGAAATCGAGAACCGATTCGTTGCCGCGCTCCCCGCCGACCAGACGGCAGACAACGTGCCGCGCCACGTGCCGAACGCCTGCTACACGCGCGTCGCGCCGACGCCCGTACGCGAATCGCGCCTGCTTGCCTGGTCGGACGCGCTTGCCGCCCAGCTCGGTATCGGCGCGCCGTCGCCGGCGGCGGTCGACGTGCTCGGCGGCAACCGCGTGCTCGATGGCATGCAGCCCTATGCCGCGCGGTACGGCGGACACCAGTTTGGCGGCTGGGCCGGCCAGCTCGGCGACGGCCGCGCGATCACGCTCGGCGAGGTCATCGATGTCCACGGCGGGCGCCAGGAGTTGCAGCTCAAGGGCGCCGGTCCGACGCCCTACTCGCGCAGAGCCGACGGGCGTGCCGTGTTGCGCTCGTCGCTGCGCGAATTCCTCTGCAGCGAGGCGATGCATTTTCTTGGCGTGCCGACGACGCGCGCGCTGAGCCTGGTGGGCACCGGCGAAGCGGTGATCCGCGACATGTTCTACGACGGCCGCCCGGAGGCCGAGCCGGGCGCGGTCGTGTGCCGTGTCGCACCGTCGTTTGTTCGTTTCGGCAATTTCCAGATTCACGCTGCATACGGCGAGGCGGAACTGCTCCGCGCACTCGTCGCCTACGCGATGCGTGAACATTTCCCAGGAATTGTCGATGTGGCGGACTGGTACCAGGAGATCTGCCGGCGCACGGCGCTGCTGATGGTCGATTGGATGCGCCTCGGATTCGTGCATGGCGTCATGAACACCGACAACATGTCGGTGCTCGGACTGACGATCGACTACGGTCCCTACGGTTGGCTCGAAGGCTACGACCCTTCGTGGACGCCGAATACGACCGATGCCGCAATGCGGCGGTACAGCTACGGAAATCAGCCGGCAATCGCACAGTGGAACCTCGCGCGCCTTGCCGAGGCCTTGCTGCCCTTGGTTTCGCGCGAACCGCTCGAGGCGGGGCTGGCGCTGTATGGCGATGTGTATCGAGACGCGTCTGCGCGGGCGTTTGCGCACAAGCTTGGGTTGTCGGAGCCGAATCGGGACGGCGACGATGCATTGTTGAGTGATCTGCTCGAGGTCATGCGCGAGACCGAAACCGACTTCACGACTATGTTCAGGAACTTGGCCTTGGTGCCATTGGATGGCGCCGACGATGCGGCCTTGGTCGAACCGCTGCGCGCGGCGTTCTACGACGCGTCGGCGCTCGAGTCGGTGCATCACGCGCGTGTCGCGGGCTGGCTACGCACATACGTCGGTCGGCTACGCCAGGATGGCGGCGATCCGTCGACGCGCATCGCGCGCATGAATGCCGTCAACCCGAAATACGTCCCGCGCAACTACCTTGCGCAGTTGGCGATCGATGCGCTGACGCTCGGGGATGCGTCGGTGCTCGAGCGACTCATGCTGGTGCTCGCGCGGCCCTACGACGAACAACCGGGCTGCGAGGATCTCGCCGCACGGCGCCCAGAGTGGGCACGCAATCGGCCGGGTTGTTCCGCGTTGTCGTGTAGTTCCTGAAGCAGGAACCGTTCATTCCGTTGCCAGATCAGATGCGCTCGGCGGCGGGTGCGCAGGCGCCGTGATCGAAGCGACGCGGGCGCAAAGGCCGACGCGCGACATGGAGCGGATATCCACCGTCGTGCCGTTGGGCGCGCTCGCGATGCGCACGACCACGTCATCCTTGAAACCGAACAACAGCGATGTTGCGATGGCTTCGATGCCGCCCTGCGCGGCGTCGGCTGCGACCAGTTCGAGCCCCATCGACGCGAGTACGCCCTGCGCTGCGGCGAAGACCTCGTCGCGCGGCGCCTTCAGAATGAGCGGGGCGAGATCCGGATACGCCTTCCGTTGCTGCGCGCCGACCTTGGCGCCGTCGTAGGCAACCGGATGGTCCTCGGCCTTTCGCATCGCCGCGACGCGAACGAAGCTGGGCGGGTCGGCAATATCGGTCGTAATGTCGTGAATCGGGGGCAGCGCGCGCGCCGTCATGCGCATGTCGTAGGGCGCCCAGACCGTGACGCCGGCGGTCGCGAGGCCAGCAAGGTCCATGACGAGCGCGCGTCGCGCACCGACGCGTGTCACGGCCAGGCCGGCTGCGACGGCGCAGAGCGCCGCGCTGCCCGCGGCGACCCAGAAAACGACCGCGATCGTTGCAATGCCGGAGCCGTACGGCCACCACCCGAAGCGGTAGCCGAGCCCCGCCAGGAGTATGGTCGCCACACAGCCGAGCGCGAGAAGGAGCCCGATCATGGCAAGGCGATTGGCAAGCGTGGTCATGTTTTGCGAATTCGATGGAGAACGAAACGCGATCTCAACCGATCGTGATCAGAAACTCAGCCGCGGTTCAGATCGAACAGTTCCTGAAACGCGGGTTGCAGCTCTTCCAGCTCCTGATCGATTGAGTCCGGCAATGATTGCGCAAACAGGTCGAGCAAGACCAGGGCGTTGACGCTACTGTCGCCGTCCTGGTTTCTGATTGCGCCAAGCCGCTCGGCCATCTTCGCATTGACCTGTTGAAGTCCACGATAGCGTTCTTTCAACCCCTCGAGTCCCGAATCCGCCGCCTTGCCCTGCTGCCTCAAGAAATACTGCGCGAGCAAATAGGTCGATACGACCCGATACATGGTTTCTTCCCGGCTCGAGAACGGCAGATGATAGTGGGCCATCGGCTTCAGAAAGTCGATACGCGGACAACTGCTGCTCGCGGCGAGCAGGCCCATCAGCGAACGCAGCACGCGCTGCACGCTGGTGCGCTTGGTGACGGTACGCTCCTCGGACTCGACGCGCGCGGTAACGTCTTCATACGAGCGTACTCTGTCGAACAATTCGATCAGCGGGACGAAGCGGACTGCCATCGGGCAGTGCGCCGTATCCGACGGCGACAGCGGGCAATTGGAACACTGGTGGAAATCAAGCGCAGTCCACGGCGGCAAGTCCGCCTGCACGGCGCATGCGATCGCCGGCGTGATCTCCAGCGATTCCGTCCGACCGTCGGGAAACTCAAAATGGTAGGTGATCGTCGCCATGGTCCTTTACCGCATCCAGCGGAGCGTTACTGCGAGCTACAAATACCGCCACGTCATTCCGCAATCGGCTGCGGAACAGTCTACCTAGGTTGCATGGGGGCCGCACGCGAACCGCTGAGAACTGCCGTCACACCGGTCGACGCCGGCCCTACGACAATCAGCCGGAGTGCAAGGATTTCGGGGCGCGACGGTCGCGTCCTCCGAAACGGGTAGCATTGTGAGTCGCCGGCGCCGACGGTTAAACTGTGCATGACCATGGGCGTTGTTAGAAGGGATCACGCGAACATGCCGGCAACCCACGACAGTTCGGCCAGTACGGCGTTCGACGCCATCGTCATCGGTGCCGGGGTCGGTGGCCTGTATGCGCTGCATCGCCTGCGCGACAAGCTCGGCATGCGGGTGCGCGTGCTCGAGGCGGGCGGCGATGTCGGCGGCACCTGGTACTGGAACCGCTACCCGGGCTGCCGCTGCGACGTGGAAAGTCTGGAATACTCCTTCTCGTTCGACGACGCGCTGCAGCAGGAATGGTCATGGCCGGAGCGCTACGGCAACCAGCCGGAGATCCTGGCGTATGTTGGCCACGTCGCCGACCGCTACGATCTGCGCCGCGACATTCAGTTCGACACGCGCGTCACGTCGGCGACCTACGATCGCGCGAACAACCGCTGGACCGTGCAGACCGGCGCAGGCGAGCGGTTCAGCGCGCCATTTTGCGTGATGGCGACCGGCAACCTGTCGGTGCCGCGCGTGCCCGACTTCAAGGGCCTGAAAAGCTTCAGGGGCCGCTGGTACCACACCGGCATGTGGCCGCATGCGCCGGTCGACTTCACCGGGCTTCGGGTCGGCGTGATCGGTACCGGATCGTCGGGCGTGCAGAGCATCCCGATCATCGCCCGCCAAGCCGCGCAGCTGACGGTGTTCCAGCGCACCGCCAACTTCATCCTGCCGGCGGAGAACCGGCCGATGGACAAAGCGCTCGAGGCCAGGCACAAGGCGGAGTATCCGGCGCGCCGCCGTGCGGCATACGACACGCCGTTCGGCATCGGCGGCTTTCCGCCGCCGGTCAAATCGGCGTTGGACGCGAGCCCGCAGGAGCGCGAGGCGATGTACGAGAGAAAGTGGGCCGAGGGTGGCTCGATCAGTTTTCTTTACAGCTACAACGACCTGCTGACCAGCAAGGAATCAAACGACACCGCGGCTGAGTTCGTGCGCAACAAGATCCGCTCGCTCGTCAAGGATCCGGCGACTGCCGAGTTGCTGTGCCCGAACGACCATCCGATCGGCACCAAGCGGCTGGTGCTCGATACCGGCTACTACGAGACCTACAACCGGGACGACGTCACGCTCGTCGACGCGCGCAAGGCGCCGATCGAGGAAATCTCGCCGACCGGCCTGCGCACCACCGAGGCGGAGTACGCGCTGGACGCGATCGTGTTCGCCACGGGATTCGACGCGATGACCGGCGCGCTGAAGGAAATCGACGTGCGCACCACCGACGGCCGCTCGCTGACGGCCGACTGGGCGGATGGGCCGTACACCATGCTGGGCATCATGTGCGCCGGTTTTCCCAACATGTTCATGATCACCGGACCGGGAAGCCCCGGGGTGAAGAGCCAGATGATCCTGAGCTGCGAGCAGCACGTCGACTGGATCGTCGACTGCCTGGCGCACATGGCTACCAACGGAATCGCCGCCATCGAACCGACCGAAGAAGCGCAGACCGCATGGACCCGGCACGTGGGGGATGTGGCCAACGCCACGCTCTATCCGCTTGCCAATTCCTGGTACATGGGCGCCAACATCCCCGGCAAGACGCGCGTCTTCATGCCCTATGTCGGCGGCGTCCACAATTACAAGCGCAGCTGCGACGAGATCGCCGCGAAGGGTTACGAAGGCTTCACCATGACGCCGACGGCCGCGGCGCGACGTCCTAGCGCGGCAGATTCGCCTTACGGTCTGCGGCTGCGCGCGCGTCCGGGGAACTGATCATATAGATCACCGCGTCGCGCAGTTCGGCGTCGCTCAGGTTGGCCTTGCCGCCGCGCGGTGGCATGGCGCCGTGGCCGCGGATGGCGGTTCGCACCATCGGATCGATACCCAGCTTCGTGCGCGGCAGCCACGCGGCGCGGTCGCCAATGCGCGGGGCGCCGTCGAAGCCGGATTCATGACACAGGGCGCATTGCGCGTGCACGATCTGCGCGCCGCTTCGCGCGGCGCCCTGCGGTCTCGGGTCGGGTGGCTCGATCCAGTCCCCGCCCGACGCGTTGACCATGTAGACGATCGCACGCTGAACCTCCAGCCGGCTCAGGCGGGCGTTGCCGCCGTGCGGCGGCATGCCGCGATTACCCCTGAGCACGTTGCGCGTGAGGCCGTCCAAGCCCTGCATGGTGCGCGCCGCCCAGGCGGCGCGCTCGCCGATCCGCGGCGCGCCCTTTTCACCATCGGTATGGCAGGCCCAGCACACGGCATCGAAGATGTCGACGCCACGGTAGCCCGGTTCTTGCGCGCCAGCGGGCGCGACCGCCACGGCCAAGAGAACAAGCACGGCGAGCACGCGCAACCCTGCGCAGATTCCTTCCCAGCCAGAAGACTTCACACCGCCCGACGACCTGAGTGTCATGACCAACCTCCTGACGATCCGTCGAGCGGCCCCGCCTGCTCGACAGGCCCAAGCGGTCCTTTTCTACGCCGATTATTTTCTGGTCGTGTTGACCTTGATTAACCGTGGGCGCGAACGGCGGCCCGCCTGCACAGCAACGCCCCCCGACGCGTCTCCGTCTAGAATGCGATCATCATGCTGAGCGCCGCCGACAACGAGCTGCTGGTCCGCACGAATGCCGACACCGTCATGGGCGAGTATTTCCGGCGCTTCTGGCATCCCGTTGCGTTGTCACGCGAGATTGCCGAACCCGATGGACCGCCGATCCGCGCCCAGGTCATGGGCGAGGACCTGCTGGCCTTTCGCGACACCAACGGCCGGGTGGGCGTGATCGAGCCGCACTGCGCGCATCGCGGCGCCAACCTGTTCTTCGGCCGCAATGAAGCCTGCGGCATCCGCTGCATCTATCACGGCTGGAAATTCGACGTCGACGGCAAGTGCATCGACATGCCGAACGTGCCACCCGGTTCGGCCTACCACGACAAGATCTCCATCAAGGCCTATCCGACGCGGGAATTCGGCGACATCGTCTGGGCCTACTTCGGGCCGCGCGAGCGCATGCCGGCAGAGCTGCCGCAACTGGAATTCGCCGTGCTGCCGCCGTCGCATCGCTACGTGACGAAAAGACTCCAAGCGTGCAATTGGGCGCATTCCATCGAAGGCGCGCTGGACACGGCGCACTTCTCCTTCCTTCACATGCCGGCGCCCAAGCATTTTTCGAACACGAACCCCACGGTCGCAGCGGACGAGGAGCGCCTGCGCTGGTTGCGCGACGACCCGATGCCGCAGTTCACGATCTTCGAGCACGACGTCGGCTTCGTGATCGGCGGTGCCCGACGTGCCGACCGCGAGGCGCATTACTGGCGCATCACGCAATTCATGCTGCCGACCCACTCGGTGACGCCCTCTGCCATGCCGGGCGAGATCTACTACGGCTACAGCTGGGTGCCGATCACGGATGAGGCCTGCTGGATCTACGTCTATGCCTGGAACCCGGAGCGGCCGATTTCGGATGCAGAACGCGCCCGCTTCGACCAGGGCGGCTATGGCCAGTTCGCCGCGCTCGGGCCGGGATTCGTGCCGCTGCGCAACCGCGGGAACGATTACCTGATCGACCGGGAGGACCAGAAGCACCGCTCGTTCACCGGCGTGCGGGGGGTCGCCGAGCAGGACGCCATGGCGCAGGACAGCCAGGGCGTCATCGCCGACCGCAGGCGCGAACACTTGACGCCCACGGATGTTGCGATCGTCCGCTTCCGGCGCCTGATGCTCGAGCAAGCAAAAGCCCTGTCCGATGGCAAGGAACCGGCAGCGGCGCAGCTTCCCGCGCACTACCGGCTGCGGGGCGGCGGGTGCATCACAGCTGCAAGCATGTCCTTCGAGGACGTCATGCGGCAACGGTTCGGCAGCACGACTGGCAAGGTCCCGTGCTGAATCTGTTGACCCGCTAGAGCTCGCCCAGGTTATCGCGGCGCTGCTTTTCGTCGAGCGCCAGCACCATGAGCGCGAGTTGCGGGGCGGAGACGTTCGACCAGCCTGCCGTCACGCTGCCGTCCTTCCAAAGAACGGTAAACGCGACCGCCTCGATTTCTGCCAGGTTATCGATTCCGGTCTGGAATATTTCCGCCGCCGTCGTGCCATGCAGGCTCTCGATCTTCGCCACCCCTCATCTCCTATTCGTCACGCACGGCGGTACTCGATTCACCGCCGTGCAGCGCATGTCGGTCATCGCCGGCGGCGCGCTGCCCGTCCACCAGGACAATGATCAATACGGCACTCGTCCAGCCCACGGCGAGCACCACGAGAAACAACCCCGGCGTCCAGGCGATCCAGAGCGCCAAGGGCACCGCGGCAAGGATGATTCCAAGCGCGGTGACACCGATGGATGTCAACCCCTGCGTCGGCATCGCGCGTTGTGTCGACATCGGTCAGCAACGCGCCCGTCAGCCGCGCTTTCGGCACAGGACTTCGATCGGAACGACGCGTCCGTCGGCCAGGCCACGCCCCATATTCGCCGTCGCCTGCGGCGCGATATCAGGATGGACCAGCTGCACCGCGCGGTGCGGGGGCTTTTCCCCGCGTTCGACCACGGCACGGCTGCGCGCCCCGTAGGCGAGCACCTTCTGCAGCGTGTCGTGCTGGTCGACGATCTCGAACCCACCCGATTCGAGCGCCCGCAGCGTATCCTCGAGTGACGACAGGAAGCTCGCGGCCGCGTGCGCGGCCCAGGGCGTCGGATAGTCGACTTCCGCGCCTTTGCCTTGTGCGAGCTCCGACAGCATGAGCCAGGCGCCGGGCTTCAGCACGCGACGAATCTCGCGGTACAGCGCGGCCTTGTCGGCGATGTTCATCGACACGTTCATCGAGTAGGCGCCGTCGAATGTGGCGTCGGCGAACGGCATGGCGAGGGCGTTGCCGAGTTCGAACGCGACGCGATCGTCGAGTTCCAGCAACCGTGTCAGATGACGCGCAACCTCGCAAAACTCCGCGGTCAGATCGACCCCCGTGACGCGGCAGCCGAAGCGTTGCGCGAAGTAACGCGCCGGGCCACCGAGCCCGCTGCCGATGTCGAGAATATGGTTCGTCGGCGCGATCGCGAGCCCGTCGGCGATTTCCTGCGTCGCTTCCAGTCCCCGACCGTGGAAATGGTCGTAATGCGCCAGCGCCTCGATGCTCGGACGCTCGGGATCGACGCCGTCCTCGACCAGCGCCCGGTTCAGCCGGTCGAGCAGGTCGCCCTGCGTGTAATGTGCAGTGATGGCGTGACTCACGTCGCCCCCTCCCCGGTCGCCGCGTCGAACGCGTGGCCGCTCACGATGCCTTAGAAACGATGCACATGATCAGCGTGCTGCCTCGCGGTTCAATGCCCCGCGGCCGCCTTGGTGAAGTTCTTCAAGGCCCTGCTCATCTTGTCGACCACCTTCTGCCGGTCGCCGATCGAATGCCGTTCGACCAGGTACGCCGGGTCGTTATAGCCAACCCACACCGTGCCGTCGTCGGCCTGCCACACGAGAACCTTGACCGGCAGATCGATGCCGACGCTTTGCTGGCTGCTCATGAGCGCCGAGCCGACTTTGGGATTGCCGAAAATCAGCAGTTCGGTGGGCCGCAGATCGGTGCCGACCTTTTTCGCCGCACCGGCGTGATTGACGCGTGCGACGACCGTGAAGCCTTTTTCGGTCACGATTTTCGCCAGACGATCGGTCGTGACCGCAACACTGTGTTTGCTGGTGATCTTGATCATGCCCGACTGGGCATTGACCGCGGCGGCAAAGGCAAAAAGGATGCAGAAGGCAAAAAATCTCACAGCAGTCTCCCAATCGATCGTTTAACGGGCCAAAGGCGATTGCGGCGCGCGAAAGCGCCTGGCGCCGCTCCAAGTAGTCGAATGACCGCGAGAAACCTTACCGGCCCCCGACCGGCGAGACGGCGTGCGGCGTCCTCTGATGCGAGCGCGCCTAGCGCAAGCTCGCGTTGATCTTGTGCAGCATCGCCGACCCGGGACAGAGTTCCTTCTCCCCGAGCCGGTTGAATGGCGTCTCGACCGTCGACAGATGCGCGTGCAGATCCTCGGCCGACGGATCCACGTACAACAGCCCCGTCAGCACTTCGCCCTTCGCCGCCGCCCGGGTCGTCGCGTTGATTGCCTCGACACGGTCGGTCGGATCGTACGACCCATCCAGCTTGCGCAGCTTCAGCACCGATCCGTCGTGCTGCGGCACTTCGATGACCCCGCCCGCCTCGTAGGATACGGTGATCGATTCCCGGGACGGCCAGAAGTCCAGGCGGCTGACCGCTTCATTATGCTCGCGCACGTAATCGTAGCTTTTGGTCGACCCCGTGTGATTGTTGAACGCGACGCAGGGACTGATGACATCGACGAAGGCCGCGCCTGGATGCGCGATTGCAGCTTTCAGGATCGGCACGAGCTGCTCCTTGTCGCCCGAAAATCCGCGCGCGACGTAGCTCGCGCCCATCAACAGCGCCAAGCCGACGGTATCCACTGCAGAGTCGGTGTTCTCGACGCCGCGCTTGGACCTCGATCCCAAATCAGCGGTCGCCGAGAACTGGCCCTTGGTCAACCCGTAGACGCCGTTGTTCTCCAATATGTAGGCCATGTTGACGCCGCGGCGCATGACATGGGCGAACTGGCCCAGTCCGATGGATGCGGAATCGCCATCCCCCGACACGCCGATGTAAATCAGGTCGCCATTCGCGAGATTCGCCCCGGTCAGCACCGACGGCATGCGGCCATGCACGGTATTGAAGCCGTGCGAGGTGCCGAGGAAATAGTCCGGTGTCTTCGACGAACAGCCGATGCCCGAGAGCTTGGCGACCCGGTGCGGCTCGATATCGAGCTCCCAGAAGGCCTGGATCAGCGCCGCCGAGATCGAGTCGTGGCCGCAGCCGGCGCACAGCGTCGACACCTTGCCCTCGTAATCACGCCGAGTGAATCCGAGCGCATTCTGCTTGAGCGTCGGGTGATGCAGGCGTGGTTTTGTAATGTAAGTCATCGTTTTGCTTTTCCAGAAAGTTCGCGTTGCAGTGCAGGTTCTGTCTGCACTGCAGCGCAGCGTAGTTCCTTTCTATGCAGCTTTGCCCTTTTTGATCGGCGACACGTTCAGGATCTGCACGCGCTCGCTGATCTCGGCGGCGATGAAGCGTGCGGTAATCGGCGTGCCGTCGAAATGCAGCACCGGCATGAGCTTCGCCGGGTCCGCGTTCAACTCGCTGAGCAACATCGTGCGCAGTTGCGCGTCGCGGTTCTGCTCGACGACGAAGACCTGGTCGTGCTCGGCGATGAAATCGGTCACTGCCTCGCTGAACGGGAAGGCACGCAGGCGCAGCGTGTCGAGCGCGATGCCGGCGGCCTCCAGCGCCTTGATTGCCTCGGCCATCGCCGGGCTGGTCGAGCCGTAGTAGATCGCCCCGAAGCGCGTCTTTTTGCCGCATTCGTGCAGCACCGGCTGCGGCACGAGCGCTTTCGCGGTCTCGAACTTGTGCAGCAGGCGCTGAACGTTGTCGACATAGACCGAACCCTCCTCGCTATAGCGCGCGTAGCGATCCCGGGTGGTGCCCCGAGTAAAAAAGCTCCCCTTGGTCGGGTGGGTACCCGGATAGGTGCGATAGGGAATGCCGTCGCCATCGACATCCAGGTAGCGGCCAAACTCCTTGCCTGCCTCGAGTTGTTCCGCGGTCATCACCTTGCCGCGGTCGTAGCGCCGCGCGTCGTCCCAGGTGAAGGGCTTGGTCAGACGCTGGTTCATGCCGATGTCGAGGTCGGTCATGACGAACACCGGGGTCTGCAACCGGTCGGCGAGGTCGAGCGCCGCGGCCGCGTGCTCGAAGCACTCGTAGGGATCCTCGGGAAACAA
This sequence comes from uncultured beta proteobacterium, assembly GCA_963714925.1. GTDB lineage: Bacteria > Pseudomonadota > Gammaproteobacteria > Burkholderiales > SG8-39 > SG8-39. The sequence continues at coordinate 21,591 of CAVQQK010000011.1, forward strand.
CAGCACGTGCTTGGTATCGCCATGTGAAGCGTAGGCGCAGGCCAGGATGTCGGACTGCTGGGTGCGCGTCGGCATCCCGGTCGACGGCCCGCCGCGCTGCACGTCGACGATCGTCACCGGAATCTCCGCAAAGTAGGCGAGGCCGATGAACTCGGTCATGAGGGAAATGCCAGGCCCCGAGGTCGCGGTAAAAGCGCGCGCACCGTTCCAGCCTGCACCGACCACGATGCCGATCGAGGCGAGCTCGTCCTCGGCCTGGACGATCGCATGCCGGTTCTTGCCACTGTCCTTGTCGACGCGCAGGCGCGCGCAATAGCGCTGGAAGGCTTCCGCAAGCGACGACGAGGGCGTGATCGGGTACCAGGCGCACACCGTCGCGCCGCCGTAGACCATGCCAAGACCAGCGGCCGAGTTACCGTCAATGAAGATCTGGTCGCCGACGCCATAGGCACGCTTCGCTTTGAGGCCGACCGTGTCCTTGAGTTTTTCCTCGGCGTAGTGGTAACCCATCTGGAACGCGTTCAGGTTGGGCTTGAGGAGCTTTTCCTTGCCCTTGTATTGTTCACCGATCAGCTCGGCGATCACGCCCGGTTCGATGTCGAGCAGCGCGGCGAGCGCGCCGATGTAGACGATGTTCTTGAACAACTGCCGCTCGCGCGAATCGGTGAAAGTCGCGTTGGTGATCTCGGTGAGCGGCATGCCGACGACGTGAATGTCGTCGCGGAACTTCGACTTTGGCAGTGGCTTGGTATCGTCGTAGAAGAGATAGCCACCCGGGTCGATCTCGCGCACGTCCTGGTCCCAGGTCTGCGGGTTCATCGCGACCATCAGGTCGACGCCACCGCGCCGCCCGAGCCAGCCGGCCTCGGTCACGCGCACCTCGTACCAGGTCGGCAGGCCCTGGATGTTGGACGGGAAGATGTTGCGCGGGCTGACCGGGATGCCCATGCGCAGGAAGCTCTTGGCGAACAACTCGTTCGCCGAGGCCGAGCCCGAGCCATTGACGTTGGCGAACTTGATGACGAAATCGTTGACTGCTTCGATGCGCTTCACTGCTGCCGCCCTTCCCCTGCCGTTCGTCTAAGACTTGTACGTCGCATCGCGCTCGTCGATTATGCGCACCAGCGCGGCGAACTCGAGCTCGCCGAGGGCTGCCTGGTCGGTGAGAAATTCCTCGCCCAGGGCCTGCGACTGGCGGCACATCTCGGGGCTCGGCTCGATCAGTGCGCCGCCCGCCTGCGCCGCGAGCTGGATCTGGCAGGCGCGCTCGAGCCGCCACATGCGAATGAAGCCTTCGGCGGCGGTGCGCCCCACGCTCAACAGGCCGTGATTGCGCAACAGCAGCGCCGGGTTCTGGCCGAGGCTCGCCACCAGCCGTTCGCGCTCGCCGAGACGCATGCTCGGTCCCTCGTAGTCGTGCACGCCGAGCGCCTCGTAGAAATTATGTGCGTACATGTGGATCGGCAACAGACCACAGGCCTGCGTCGAGACCGCCATCCCGGCCAGCGTGTGGGTGTGATAAACCCAGGTCGCATCGGCGCGCCCCATGTGGATCGCACTGTGGATGATGAACCCGGCCTTGTTCACACCGTAGGGCTGCGCGCCCACCGGGTTGCCGTCGGCGTCGATCTTCACCAGGTTCGAGGCGCTGACCTCGTCCCAGCGCAGCCCATAGGGGTTGATGAGGAAATGATGCGCGGGGCCAGGCAGGCGCGCGGTGATGTGGGCGTAGATCAGCTCTGCCCAGCCAAGGTGCGCGGCGACGCGGTAGGCCGCGGCGAGATCGACGCGGACCGCCCACTCCTGCGGATCCATGTCCGGCCGGCGGGAGAGCGGCGTGACCTTGTTCGTCTTGCGGGTGGCGGACTTCATTTCGATACTCCGTCTTCTGTTACGCCGCCTTGCGCTGCGGCGTTCTGCAGCCCGGCCCGGCGTGCGTCAACTCGAGCAGGAACTTCTGCATGTCCCAGGCACCCGTCGGGCAGCGCTCGGCGCACAGCCCGCAGTGGAGGCAGACGTCCTCGTCCTTCACCATCGCACGGCCGGTTTTCAACCCGTCCTGCACGTACAGGTCCTGCGTCAGGTTGGTGGCCGGCGCGCGCAGCCGCGCCCGCAGATCCTGCTCTTCGCCGTTCGGCGTGAAATTGATGCAGTCCATCGGGCAGATGTCGACACAGGCATCGCACTCGATGCACAGCTTTGGCGTGAACACGGTCTGTACGTCGCAGTTCAGGCAGCGCTGCGCTTCCTTCCACGCCGTCGCCACGTCGAAGCCAAGCTCGACCTCGGTCTTGACGTTCTTCAGCGTTTCCTTGATGTCGCGCCACGGCACCTTGTAGCGCACGTCGAGTGCGACGTCATTGTCGTAACTCCACTCGTGAATGCCCATCTTCTGCGATTCCAGCGTCACGCCCGGCGCCGGGCGCTCGCGCACGTCCTCACCCGAGAGCAGCTTGTCGATCGAGACCGCAGCCTGCTTGCCGTGCGCGACCGCCCAGATGATGTTCTTCGGGCCGAAGGCCGAATCGCCGCCGAAGAACACCTGCGGCAGTGACGCCTGCAGGGTTTCGGCGTTCAGCACCGGCAGGCCCCACTGATCGAAATCGATCCCGCTGTCGCGCTCGATCCAGGGAAAGGCGTTCTCCTGGCCGACCGCGATCAGCACGTCGTCGCACTCGAACATGACGTCCGGCTCACCGGTCGGGATCAGGCTGCGCCGACCCTTGGCGTCATACTCGGCGCGCACGATTTCGAAGGTCATGCCGCACAGCTTGCCGTTCTTCAGCTCGAAGGTCTTTGGCACGTGAAAGTTGAGAATCGGGATGCCCTCGTGCGCCGCATCCTCCTTTTCCCAGGCGCTCGCCTTCATCTCCTCGAAGCCCGAGCGCACGATCACCTTGACGTCGTCGCCGCCCAGGCGGCGCGAGGTGCGGCAGCAGTCCATCGCGGTGTTGCCGCCACCGAGCACGATCACCCGCTTGCCGATCGTCGAAATGTGTTCGAAGGACACCGACGATAGCCAGTCGATGCCGATATGGATGTTCGCTGCGGCTTCCCGGCGCCCCGGGATCTCGAGGTCGCGCCCGCGCGGCGCGCCCGAACCCACGAAAATCGCATCGTAGCCCTCACCCAGGAGCTTCTTCATCGAGTCGATCGCCGCACCGCCGCGAAACTCGATGCCAAGGTCGAGGATGTAGCCGCACTCCTCGTCAATGACGGATTCCGGCAGGCGAAAGCGCGGAATCTGGCTGCGGATCATGCCGCCCGCCTTCGGGTCCTGGTCGAACACCGTCACCGCGTAGCCGAGCGGCGCAAGGTCGCGCGCCACCGTCAACGAAGCCGGACCGGCACCGATGCAGGCGACTTTCTTGCCGTTCTTCTTCGTCGCGGGCTTGGGCAGGCGCGGCCGGATGTCGTCCTTGTAGTCGGCGGCAACGCGCTTCAGCCGGCAAATGGCAACCGGTTCGCGTTTTGCCGTGCTCTCATCCTCGACCCGCCCGCGCCGGCAGGCCGGTTCGCAGGGACGGTCACAGGTGCGCCCGAGGATTCCGGGGAACACGTTGGACTTCCAATTGACGAGGTAGGCGTCGGAATAACGCCCCGCGGCAATCAACCTGATGTATTCGGGCACCGGCGTATGCGCCGGACAGGCCCATTGGCAATCAACGACTTTGTGGAAGTAATCGGGATTGCGTATTTCGGTGGGGTGCAACTCCTGTCTCCACGGTGCGCCGCCAAGTCGCGTGACGCCTGTTCGTCACGTGGCGGGCCCGAATCGTTCGTGTGCCAAACAGTTTACCCTCGGCGGGACGCGAGGGAAAGGCTGTGATTTCAAAACGCTAGGTGAACTTCCGCACACGCGGACGAAATCCGCTGCGGAATCTCCATTAGTATGGTGTTCCCATCGGCCTTATGGGGGTTTGACGCGGTATTCTTCGACGGCCATGACCACACAACTCGACGCCCTCAAAACGCACTCCGTCATCGTTGCCGACACCGGCGATATCGACGCCATCGCACGCTGGAAACCGCAGGACGCGACCACCAATCCGTCGCTGCTCCTCGCCGCGGCGCAGGACCCGCGCTACCGCCCGCTGGTCGACGCCGCCCTGGCCAAGGCCGGCGCCGATCCGCAGGCGGTGATCGACCAGCTTTTCGTCGGCTTCGGGGGCGAAATCCTTAAACACATCGCCGGGCGGGTATCGACCGAGGTCGACGCCCGACTTTCCTTCGACACCGAGGCGACCGTGGTCAAGGCCGAACAGCTGATCGCCCTCTACGCCGAGGCCGGGGTTGGCCCGGAGCGCATCCTGATCAAGGTCGCCAGCACCTGGGAGGGCATCCGCGCCGCCGAGCGGCTCGAGAAAAAGGGCATCCACTGCAACCTGACCTTGCTGTTTTCCTTCGCCCAGGCCGTCGCCTGCGCCGAGGCCGGCGTCACGCTCATCTCGCCCTTCGTCGGCCGCATCTACGACTGGCACAAGCAGGCGCGCAAGGTCGACGACATTCCGCTCGAGGACGATCCCGGGGTTGCGTCGGTCGTGCGCATCTATCGAGTACTTCAAGAAGTTCGACTACGCGACGCAGGTCATGGGCGCGAGCTTTCGCAAGGCCGGTCAGATCACTGCCCTCGCGGGCTGCGACCTGCTCACGATCGCGCCCGACCTGCTCGAGCAGTTGCGCGCTGCCGAAGGCCCGCTGCCGCGCCGGCTGTCGCCCGAAGACGCAAAGCGCCAGGACCTGAAGCGCATCGCCCTCGACGAGAAGGCCTTCCGCTGGATGCACAACGAGGACCCAATGGCGGTCGAAAAGCTTGCCGACGGGATCCGGAGATTCGACGCCGACGCGCGCAAGCTCGAGGCCTTCGCCGCCACGCTGGTGAACACTCAGCGCGCCGCGTAGACGTCGCTGCGCGCCGCTTCAGTTCAACGCGGCAAGTCCGGGATCGGGCCGAGATCCCCCCAGTAGGCGCAGCTCGCGTAGCGCTTGCCGTCGACCTCGATGAGGGCCTCGTAGCTGAACATCGCGCTCGACAGCTGCTCGCGGCAAGGCTTGGCGCGAATCCGCAGGCGCAGCACCGCATCGGCGGTCACGCTTTCGCTGCGCGCCTCGCCGCCCTCGATGCGCAGCGCCGCGCCGGCATACTCGGTGGGTGCCCTCGCCGGGCGCAGGCGCAGGAACACCGAGTCCGCGCGCATCTCGACCTGAATGAAGGGATTGAAGCCATAGGCGCGCAAGCGCACGCCCGCCAAATCCTCGCGGCAGCCCGGACCGTCGGCCATCGCACGCTCGAAGCGCGTCGCACGTATGGTCGAGCGTCGTGCTGGTGCTGGTCGTCGCGCCGGCGCCCGCGCGCAGACCCGTGAACTCGACGAAGATCGGCCGCCCGCGCCGCCGCGCCAGCGCGCGGTACGCGGACTCGAGCGCACGTCCCGGTGTCGCGTCATCGAGCACGAAACGCTCACCGCTGCGGCAGGGACTGAACAGCGCGCCCTTTTTGGCGACGAGGAAATTGCCGCGCCAGATCCTTGGTTCCGCGGCGTCGGTGGCCTGCGACGTTCCGCACAGACCCGCAAGCAAGCCACACAGCAGCAAGCGCAGCCGGCTCATCTGCTCGTCTCCCGGGCACCGAACCAGCGCCGCATGAGTACTTTCTCCACCTCGACGAGCACAAAGAGCACCACCCCGAAGGCGAGCACGGCCATCCAGGCCGCCGCGTCGATCGCCTGCGTGCCAAACAGCGCCTGCATCGGCCCGGCGTAGGTGAACGCAAGTTGTGCGAGCACGAGCGCGCCCGCCATCGCAACTGCGACGCGATTGCCGAACAGACCTTCGCTGTTCATCGAGCTGCTCGCCAGATGCCGACTATTGAACAGATAGGTGATCTCCCCGATCACGAGGGTGTTGACCGCGACGCTGCGTGCCGCGTCGATGGAACCGCTGCGCTCCAGCTCCCACAGAAACAACCCGAGAATACCGCCGAGCAGCAGCAGCGAAACGAAGACGATGCGCCAGACCAGAAAGCGATCGAGCATGGGCGCGGCGGGGTCGCGCGGCGGACGCGCCATGGCACCCGGCTCGCCGGGTTCGAAGGCGAGCGCGAGCGAAAGCGTCACCGCCGTGATCATGTTCACCCACAGAATCTGCACCGGCGTGATTGGCAGCGTGAAGCCGAACAGAATGGCCGCGAGCAGCGATGACGCCTCGCCGCCGTTGGTCGGCAGGATGAAAATCAGCGCCTTCCTCAGGTTGTCGTAGATCGTGCGGCCCTCCTCCACCGCACGCTCGATCGACGCGAAGTTGTCGTCGGCGAGCACCATTTCGGCGGCCTCCTTGGCCGCCTCGGTGCCCTTCTGGCCCATCGCAATGCCGACGTCGGCGCGCTTGAGCGCCGGCGCGTCGTTCACCCCGTCGCCGGTCATCGCGACGATGTCGCCGTTCCTTTGCAGCGCGCTGACCAGGCGCAGCTTGTGCTCCGGGCTTGCGCGCGCGAACACATCGGTGTGCGGCGCGCGTTGCGCGAGCGCTTCGTCCGAGAGCTGCTCGAGCTCGGGGCCGGTGAGCACATCCCCACCGCCGCCGATGCCGAGACGCTCGCCGACCGCACGCGCAGTGGCCGCATGGTCGCCCGTGATCATCTTGACGCGAATCCCGGCGCTGCGGCAGCGTTCGACCGCGGCGATCGCCTCCTCGCGCGGCGGGTCGATGATGCCAACCATGCCGAGCAGGCAGTAGCCGTCTTGCGCGCGCTCGAACTCGAGCGATTGCTGACCGGGCGCGCCGTCGCGCGCCGCGAGCGCAAGCACGCGCAAGCCCTGCGCCGCGATCGCGTCCATGCGCGCGTGCCACAGCGCCGGATCCAGCGGCCGCTCGCCCCGCGCGCTGCGCTCGGTGCTGCACATCTCGAGGATCCGCTCCGGCGCGCCTTTCAGGTAGATGCGCCTGCCATCGCCCGCCTGGTTGAGCGTGGCCATGAAGCGGTACTGCGACTCGAACGGGATCTCGTCCAGGCGCGGGCGCGCGGCGTGCTCGGCCTCCGGGTCGAGGTTGCACTTGCGCGCGAACGTCACGAGCGCGCCTTCGGTCGGATCGCCCTCGAGGCGCCACTCGCCGTCGACCGCCTCTAGCACCGCGTCGTTGCACAGCAGCGCAGCGCGCGCGAGTTCGCGCAGCCCGCCGTCCGCCTGCGGGTCGATCCGCGCGCCGTTCTCGAGCAGGGCGCCGTGCGGCGTGTAGCCGCTGCCCTCGACCTCGATCGAGCGTTCCGCGCTGAGCGCGTGCACCACGGTCATCTCGTTGCGGGTCAACGTGCCGGTCTTGTCCGAGCAGATCACCGTGACCGAGCCGAGGGTTTCGACCGCCGGCAGCCGGCGCACGATCGCGTTGCGCCGCGCCATGCGCCGCACACCGAGCGCAAGCGTGATCGTCAGGATCGGCGGCAGCCCCTCGGGAATGATCGCCACCGCGATGCCGACCGCTGCCATGAAGGCTTCGGCCGCGCCATAGGCGCGCCCGAGCGTAGCGAGCGCGAAGGTGAGCGCCATCAGACCGAGCGTGGCGAGCGTCAGCCAGCGACCGAACTGCTCGAACTTGCGCAACAACGGCGTCGTGATCTGCTCGACGCCCTCAAGCAGCGCGCTGATACGGCCGATTTCGGTCGCCGCCCCGGTCGCGACCGCAACACCGACGCCCTGCCCATAGGCGACGAGCGTGCCCGAATAGGCCATCGCGCGGCGGTCGCCGATCACCGCGTCCGCCGCAACCGGCGCGACCGACTTTTCGACCGCCTCCGATTCGCCGGTCAGCGCGGCCTCCTCAACGCGCAGCGAGCGCACCTCGAGCAGCCGCAGGTCTGCGGGCACCTTGTCGCCGGCGGTCAGCAGCACGATATCGCCGGGCACGATCTCGACCGCCGGCAGCGCGCGCCGGCGGCCCGCGCGCAGCACCATCGCCGTCGGCGACAACATGCTGCGGATCGCTTCCAGCGCCTGCTCGGCGCGCCCTTCCTGGATGTAGCCAACGATCGCGTTGACGATCACCACGCCGAAAATCACGCCGCTGTCGACCCAGTGCTGAAGCGCGAGCGTGACGATCCCAGAACCGATCAGAACGTAGATCAGCGCGTTGTGAAACTGCAGCAGGAAGCGCATGACCGCGCCGCGCTTGTCCGGTGGCGGCAGTGCGTTTTTGCCGTAGCGTTCGCGACGCGGCGCGACCTCGTCCGCAGCCAACCCGCCGCGGGTACTTTTCATCGCGCGCAGCGCGTCCTCAGCAGGCATTGCGTGCCAGGCCGGGACGTCCGGCGTTTCCACGCTCACCGGCTCAATCCTCGCGTCCTCCGCGTCGGCGCATCGAGACCACGAGCCAGGCGAGCAGATAGACCACCGGCGGCACGGCGATGGTGAGCAGCACCGGCGTCCAGGCCTTGCCACGCTCGCTTGCATCGGCAAGTGCGAGGATGGTGACCGCATTCAGCGCACCGACCACGACCCAGATCACGGTAAACAGCAGCCAGAGCTTTTTCCATAGCGCCATGCGTGTGCTCCCTCAGGCGAGAATTCCTGCCGGGCGCAGGGCGCTGCGCAGCAGTTCGATGCGCTCGGCAAGTTCGCGCGCCGCGGCTTCGGCTTCGTCGATCGTCACGCGCGCGAACCGCAACGCGTCGCCCGGGCGCAGCTGGCCGAGACGCGGCAGATCCGCCGAGATCGCCGTCGCGATCTTCGGATAACCGCCGGTCGATTGGCGATCGGCGAGCAGCACGATCGGCTGCCCATCGCCCGGCACCTGGATCGCACCGTGCGGCACGCCGTCCGAGACGATGTTGTAGTCGCCCTTGTGCGGCACGCGCGGCCCGTCGAGGCGCATCCCCATACGGTCGGACTGCGGGCTCATGCGCCAGGTTTCCTCGAGCAGTACCGCCCAGCCCGCCGCATCGAAATAGTCGTCCTGCGGACCCGGCAGCAGGCGAATCGCGCCAGGGTCATGGCGTGCGAGACGCGGATCGAGCGCAACCGGCGGACCGTCCCGCTTCGCTGGCGCACGCAGGCGCAGGCGCGCATCCTTGCCGAGCGCCGCGCCACCGACACCGCCGATGCCCGAGCGCACGTGGGTCGACTGGCTGCCGAGTACCGGCGCGACGTCGAAGCCGCCGGCCACCGCGAGGTAGCCGCGCGCGCTGCCTCCGGCGATATTGCCGGCGCCGATGCGCAACGTATCGCCGGCCTGCAGATCGAAGGCACGATACGGCGGGACCGCAGCACCGTTCAACGTCACCGGAAACGCGCCGGCCACCACCGCGCGGCAGGCACCCGACTCGATGCCATAGGTCCCGCCCATCAATGTGAATTCGATTGCGGCCTCGTCCAGCGCGTTGCCAACCAGCATGCAGGCGATCGCGAAGGTCCACATATCCATCGCGCCCGACTGCGGCACACCATAGCGTTGGTAACCCATGCGCCCTCGATCCTGCAGCGTCGCGAGCGCACCCGGATTGACCACGCGCAAGACCGCGCGATCCTGCACCCTGCTCATGCGCCCGCCTCGCACTCGGCCACGATCTCGCCGCGTTCGGTGATCGCCGCAAGGCGCTCGTACTCGGCGTGCGAGATCGGCCGAAACTGTACACGGTCCCCCGCACTCAACAGGAAGGGCTGGGCGCGACGCAGATCGAACAAACGCTCGGGCGTACGTCCGAGCAGATGCCATCCGCTCGGAATTTCGACCGAGAACACCGCGGCCTGGATACCGCCCAGGGCCACGCTGCTGGGCGGCACCTTGAGGCGCGGCGAGGTACGGCGCGGCGTGTGCAGGCGCTCGGGCAAGCCACCGAGGTAGGCCAGCCCGGGCGAGAACCCGATCATGTAGACGCGATACTCGGCGCGGCTGTGCAGCGCGATCACCTCGCCGCTCGATAGGCCGTGCGCGCGCGCCACGTCCTCCAGATCGAGACCGTGCGCACCGCCGTAGGCGACCGGAATCGACCAGCGCCGTGTCGGCGCATCGGTCTCGGCGGATCTCGGCACCAGCTTTTCGATGCGCTTGCGCAGCGCCGCAGCGCCGATGCGCAAGGGGTCGTAGACGATCATGAGCGAGCGGTAGGTGGGTACCGCCTCGATCACGCCCTCGATCCCCGCCGCCGCCACCCGGCGGTCGAGCGCCTGCACGAGCCGGTTGAGGCGTGCATCGATCGCATCGCCGAACTCGACGACCAGGGCCTGATCACCCGCCTGCAGCACGCGGAATGCCGCGGTCGTCCCGGCCTGACGTTTGCTGGGTTTCATCGACGAGACGCTACAATTCCTACCATTCCAAAGCGCGAGGCTGTCATGCGTCGAGTATGCCACCCGCTCGCGGCGCTCAAGAGACATCGGATATCGCGCGAACTCGAGGGGGGACTGAGATGGCAAATATCGACCTGAATTCCGATATGGGCGAAAGCTTCGGCGCCTGGAAGATGGGTGACGACGACGCGATGCTCGGCATCGTGACTTCGGCCAACGTGGCCTGCGGATTCCACGCCGGTGATCCGCTCGTGATGCACAAGACCGTCTCCCTCGCAAAGACGAACGGGGTCGATGTCGGCGCACACCCGGGCTTTCTCGACATTTGGGGGTTCGGCCGGCGCCCGATCCAGGGCGAGCGCCCGGAGGACCTCGAGAAGATGATCATCTATCAGATCGGCGCGATCCAGGCGATCGCGCACGCGGCGGGCCACCGCGTGACGCACGTCAAGGCGCACGGTTCGCTTGGCAATCTCGCCGCGGTCGATTTCGATACCGCGCTCGCGGTCGCGCGCGGCGCGAAGGCCGCCGACGCGGACCTCATCCTGGTCGCAATGCCGAACACCGAAGCGGAAAAGGCCGGTGAACAGGCGGGGCTGCGCGTGGCACGTGAAGTGTTTGCCGACCGCCTCTATGACGACAGCTGCAACCTCGTCTCGCGCAAGCAGCCGGGCGCGGTGATCCACGACGCGGCGCTCGCCACCGAGCGCGTGCTGCGCATGCTCGATGAGGGCGCCGTCACCAGCGTGAGTGGCAAGAAAATGCCGGTCAAGATCGACACGATCTGCGTGCACGGCGACAACCCGGCCGCGGTTGCGATGGCCGGGCAGTTGCGCGCCGCGCTGGTCAAGGCCGGTGTAACGCTGAAGCCGATGTCGCAGCTGGTCTAGCGCTGGGCGCGCAGGCGCGTCAGTCGCTGCCCGCCTCGCGCTCCCAGTGGCCACAGGGATAGACCGCCACGATCGCCGCGCGCTGGCAGAAGACATGCACGCTGTCCCAGCCGATCGAATGACGGCAGGTCGCGCAGCGGCGCCGCGGGTCGGCGTCGCCGAGGGGGCGGAAGAAGCGCGGCTGCACCGTCGTGCGATCGACAGGTTCGCGAAATCCACGCGCCACCCCTCGATCTGTCGAACGTCACGCTTCGCCATATGCACATCATTCTCAGTTGGCACAGGCTCATCCGGTGAGCGCGCCCATATAAACCGGCCCACACGACAGAAATACAACAGTAGAGACGTGCATTTCGAACAACGAAAAATTCTCAGAATTGGAAATGACTCGGCGGTCGTGCAAAATACATGGTCGGAATTCGCACCTAGGCAAATGCCGATCTGAAGCATTGGCGGCGAAAAATAAGAACAACATGGCTCGAACGTGGACCTGATCAAAAGATCTTTCTTTGGCGGTGCGTTTGGAAAACAGGCGCTGGTCTTGGCGCTGGCACTTGCCTGGCCGGCCTTGAGCGCGGCGCAAGACAAAAACAAGGAAGCGCCGGCGGAGACGTCCTCGACGCCGCCGATTCCTTCGGGCGAAACGATCTCGCCGCCTCGGGTGGCGCAACCCGGTACGGCGCCAGGGCGCAGCGCCAAGCCTGCGAAGTCGGCGCCAGCTTCGGGAACGCCGATCCAGTGGGGCTCGTTTCTGGTCTACCCGGAGATCAACGCGACCTACCTTTTCGACGACAACATTTTCTACACCAATAGCCAGAAGTTCGCCGACGAGGCGTGGGTGTTTTCGCCTGCAGTCTGGGTGCAGTCGAACTGGGCGCAGCATGCGCTGAACTTCAATGCTGGCGCAGATAGCACGCGGTACCAGACATATTCTACCGAGGATACCGACGACTATCGCGTGAACCTAGAGGGACGCTACGACTTTGCGGCCGACACCAACGTGTACGGAGGCGCACACTATTCGCAGAATCACGAGGATCGGGAATCGCCCGACGCGCGCAACGGTCTCCTGCCGACGATCTACTGGCAAAACCGTTACTACGGTGGATTTTTCCACCAGGCGGATCGCTTTTCGGTGCGTATCGCCGGCACCGCCAACAAGCTGAACTACAGGGACGTTCCCTTTCTGACCGGCAGCGGTCAGATCCTGATGATCAACAACGACGACCGCGACCGCTGGCAATACACGGGCGGCGTTCGCTTCGGCTACGAAGCGTCGCCACGGCTCGAACCGTACCTTCAGCTTGCCTTCGACAATCGCAAATACCAGGAAACGCCCGACGATCTCGGCTACCAGAAAAGCTCGGACGGCCAGCGCTATCTCGTCGGCCTGAAGTGGAACGTCCCGCGCAGCGTGAAGCTGGACGCATTTGTCGGCGTGCTGAAGCAGAACTACGACGACCCCCGGTATAGCGACGTCGACAAACCCTTGTATGGCGGCGCGCTGGTCTGGGCGATCACGCCGCAGACACGATTTTCCGCCTCTCTCGACCGAACGCTTGAGGAAACGAACCTGACGCAAACAATTGCGCCGGGCGTCGTGGAAAGTGCATCGAGTTACCTCAATACCTTCGCATCCGCCGGTCTCAACCACCGCCTGACGAGCGAGTGGTCGCTAAGGGGAATTCTGACGGCTTCGGATGTGGACTATGAAGGTATCGACCGCGACGACAAGTACTACGGCGCGATTGCCGGCGTCGGCTACCGCCCGCATCCCAATGTGTTTCTTGACCTGAGCGTTTCCTTCCGCAAGCTCAATTCGAGCATCCCCACGGAAGACTTCAGGAAGCGCGTGATCTACATGCGCATGGCGATACCCTTCTCGAATTGATTCGGCGGTGCGCGATGCACCCCGAGTACGCCCGGCCCCTTCGACGTTCGCCCTGGCGCGCCTTGCGAGAGGATTGGCGCGCGCTGGAAAGCGATCGCGCTCGGCGTGGCGAACAGGGCATCGATGGCGCTACATCGCACGGCTCAAAAAGTGCGCGTGCTTGACCCCGGTCAATACCTGAGCGCGGAAAGCGTGCAGCCTAAGACTGAGGCTGGAACTCAAACCAATGCACCTAGCTGCTCCATAACAGAATGGATCCGAGGGGGTGCTTTTTTTTGATTTGAATATCAGCAAAGGCTAATTTGCGCAACGCAGTAAAGATAAAAGGGACTACACCATGTCTAAGAAGACTTTCACATTCAGAGTGCTTGCAGTGGCGACGGCAGCGGCATTGGGTATCGCCATGGCTGTCCCGATTGCATATTCGGAGGAAGGTCCCAAAGGTCAGGGCGGCCCGACGGGTGCGCAAGGTCATAAGGGCGGCGGTGCGCCCTCGCAGAGCGTTGGCGGCCGCGGTTCGGGCCAGGGCGGCCCGGGCGCGGACAGTGATGCGAAAGGCCCGCGCTATGGCGGCGAAGGATCCAAACCCGAAGCCGGCACGCAGGGTGGTCGGCCCGCATGGGCGAGTCAGGAGTTAACCGATATCGGGCGCATGAATGTCGCTCGCGCGCCCGACGCAGTGCTTGAGCGCTCGCTGCTCAACGGAGTCGCCGAACTTAAGACGGGCGGTACCTATAACGTAGCGTTCTACGACGCGGCGCTCGAGATCCTTAAAACCTCGACGGACCCGAAAGCAGATCTGAAGGCGCTGCTTGCGAGCGCGACAACCGTTCGCGTCGACTCGCCGCTTGCCAACCTGGCGTTCTACAAGTCGATCCTGACGACTGGAGCAATCATGGACGCGGACGGCAACACGGTGTGGAGCGTCGCGGACGCGGATCGTAATCTCGCCGCCGCGCTTTTCATCGCGATGGCATCGGACAAGACCAATGAGGTCTCGGTTTCGACGGTGCATGCCGTGGACGTGATTTTCGCGTTCCCGACCGAGGCGGGCAGCACTGCAACGTTCAATCCGGATGCGGCACAGGATGAAGCGGTTGCAGTGCCCGCGGAAGTGGTGCGGGTTGCGGTGTACGAGACGCACGAGGGGCTGTGACCGACGCGGCGGGGAAGGCGAAACGTCTTCTCCAACGCTGAAGTAGCGAGTCGTATCCCGGCGGTCGAGGTTACCGCCGGGGCGACCGCAAACGTCACAATCTGGCGTTGATGTCAGACCCGCGCCTCGATGCCAGCAATTCGAGAACGAAGCCATGAAAACGACCCATAGACAGAACACCATTGCGCTTGCCGTCGCATTCGCGATCGGCGGCGCGCTGCACGCGGTTGAGCACCTCAGCGGCGCGGCCGCACCATGGATCATCGAAGCTGCACAGGCGCAATCGCATACCGAAGGCGCCGGCGGCAGCAGCAGCGGCCACAATACCGGCAGCACCGGTGGCCACGATACCGGCAGCACCGGTGGCCACGATACCGGCAGCACCGGTGGCCACGATACCGGCAGCACCGGTGGCCATGACGGCGGCGGGGGTGGGGGTGGTAGTGGCGGCGGCAGCGGCATGGTGCCGCACCGCGGAAACGAGGCCCTGGGCCATGGGACCCGCTATAAACATCAGGGTCACGCCAGCGGCACGCACGGCGCGACGTCTTCGCATCAGGCCGGCGCCGATCGCTTCGGTGGCGGCAGCGGCTTGCACGGAAACAATCAGATACCGGAGGGCATCGGCCGATTCGGAGCAAACTCAGAACAGGCGTCGGACAATCTTCGCATCGCGACCCGCTTCCGCTTCCGATACTGGGGCGGCTGGACACTGCCGGACGACCCGACTGATCCCGGCGGAACGGACCCGGGCACGACGACGCTCGTGACGTCGACGGATACGGTGGCGGGGCCGGGCGGCGGACCGTCGATCAACGTACGCAACGTTCTCGATAGCTCGCCGCGCTGCGAAGGTGTCGCACCCAACATGCCTGCGGCACGGCAATTTGGCGCGAGCAACCTGCGGCGCCTGAGTGCCGCACGTGGCCTCGTCGACCCGGCGCTCGCCGCGAGCGGGAAGATCGCGTCGCCCTATCTCATGGCCAATCTGCAGGAGGAGTTGGTGAAGCCTGAGCCGAATTCGCAGCTCGCCGGCACCTACCTGGGTCTCGTGGCAAAGATACCGGTGACCCCAGAAACCGTGAAGAAGGTCGGATTCCAGCTGTGCGCACGTACCAATGATGCGCGGGCGCAAGAAATTTCGGCCGCGGCCGAGCAGCAGCGTATGGCGGTTGTGGCGTCCGCCGATGGAAAATGAACGCGCGGTCTGCGTAAGCCGCTGGCTTGACGTTGCGTGAACCTGTTTGGGCTTGGCGGTCGGTCACGCAGGTCGCCGAAGAGCAGCGCATGAAACTCAACAAAGAACGCTGAACGAGCGGAGATCGTCGCGATTGATCGAAGGAAGATTCGCGCTTCGCTTGGCGCCATATCGATCGCCGGGCTCGGGCTGGTCCTGTTCCCGATACGAGCATGGGCCCAGGCGAGCGGACAGGCGCCTGTTGAGGCCAGTCAGCTCATGACCGAGCGGGAACGCAACGAGCATCGCGAGCGCATGTGCGCCGCGCAGACCGAGCAAGAGCGAAAACAGCTGCGCCGCGAACATCACAAGCAGATGCAGGCAGATACCCGCGAACGCGGCGTGATCCTGCCCGACGAGCGCGGTGGCCAGGGCTATATGGTCGCGGCGGTTCCGGCGCGGGTCTTGGCGCTGGCACGGGTGGCGGCGGCGGACGCCGTTAGTTAGTTAGTTGGCGCGGCCGCGATTCAGTCGGTAATGCGCCCGCGCAACGCGTCGGGAATCGCGTCGCTCGGCAAGTCTTCGCGTGGCGCCGCGTTTTGCGAAAATTCGCTACTCGCGCTGGGCGGCGTCGCACCCTTTTTCGGACGTCCGGGCCGGTAGTACACGAACGGCTTGAGCGGCGGCACGGGCGGCGGCGCCTCCATGAACCGGCAATCGGACTCGGTCGGCATGCTGGCCAGCGCGCCAATCCGCTTGCCATGCAGCCGCACGGTGTAACGCAGCATGTGCGCGGAGCCGCCCATGGGCTGTGCGATCACCTCGTACTTCCCGACTTTGAATTGCATGCGCTCGGCCTTGGGAATACTCACGCGATTCTCGCTTTAGAGTTGAAAACGCTGATATCGACGGGACGTCCTGCAGACGAATGCCGCTGTATCCCGGCCGCCTCGAGGTTGACTTGGGGGTCTGCTGACTTGATGACCGACCGCCCGAATGTCCCGCGTCCTGCCTCGCCGGCAAACGGTTGGATTGCCCCGCGTCGGCGAATCGCGATTTTACCTCGGATTCACCACAAATACGAGGAAAATCCGAGCCTTGTACGATCGCATGGCCTTGCCGACCGT
The DNA here is from genome assembly GCA_963714925.1 of uncultured beta proteobacterium. Lineage (GTDB taxonomy): Bacteria > Pseudomonadota > Gammaproteobacteria > Burkholderiales > SG8-39 > SG8-39. Next base: position 38,112 of record CAVQQK010000011.1, read on the forward strand.
AGGCGTCGCGGGTCGCGCCAGCGAAACAGGCCGGAAAACGGCGCAGCGGCTGAGGGCGCCGCGCGCCAATCAGCGCCGGCGGTGCGGCGGCGGGCGGCGGTGTGTGCGCGTGGGCGCGGCGTCGTCCTTGTGTCGGAAGCTGATGCGCGCCTTCGTAAGGTCGTAGGGCGAAATCTGCAAGCTCACCTTATCGCCTGCGAGGATTCGAATCCGATACTTGCGCACCTTGCCCGACGCGTAGGCAAGCACGCCAACGCCATTTTCCAACGTTACGCGGAACTGCGTATTTGGCAGTACCTCGCTTACGACACCCTGCATTTCAATCAATTCTTCCTTCGCCATTAAAGCGCCTTAAGATCGTCCGCTGACGTCTTGCCATCCCTGCCCTGCGTAAGCTCGTAAGAAATTTTCTGATTCTCGCTGAGCCCGGCCAGTCCAGCGCGCTCGACTGCGGAAATGTGGACGAACACGTCCTTGCCGCCTGCATCCGGCGCAATGAAGCCGTAGCCCTTGGTTTGATTGAAGAACTTCACGGTACCAGTAGGCATGATTACCCTCCGATTTTGCGTCGCCCCGGCCAATACGGTACGAGGCATCAAATAGTCGATTAGAGAAGGCCGGGTACAACACCCCGAGGGGCTTGGCGGACAACTCGAAGCCGCTTTCGATAGCGATAGTATGAAGGCTACGCCGCTGATTGCAAGGGGAAATTGATCGTTTCGACCCGGCGCACAGCATTTTTATGCTGGTGACGATCGGACCGACCTTGATTCGATCGCCCGCCCGCAGATTCCCCGCTAAGCTCGACCCTCCCTCAGCACGGGTCACGCGCCATGCCGCCATTACAACTGGGAGAAATCCGCGTCGACCGAATCGTCGATCTGGACGCACCGTTCATGACGGCGTTCGAGATGTTTCCCGACGCCTCGCGCGAGGCCCTTGCGCCCCATCTCGACTGGCTCGTGCCGGGCGCACTATCGGCCGACGAACTGCGCATGAACCTGCCGGTGCAGTCCTATCTGGTCCGAACCGGCCGCCATACACTGCTGATTGACACCTGCATCGGCTGCCGCAAGTCGCACAAGGCGTTTCCCGGTTGGGGCGGGCGCAGCGACGAGGTTTGGCTCGCCAATCTGCGCGCAGCCGGCGTCGCGCCGGAAGAAATCGACACCGTCATGTGCACCCACCTGCACGTCGACCATTGCGGATGGAACACCCGCCAGGACGACGGCCGCTGGGTGCCGACGTTTCCGAACGCCAAGTACCTGTTCGCCAAACCGGAGTACGAAGCAAGCGCCGCGGTGAACGGCATCGTATTTCGCGAGAACGTGCTTCCCGTCATGGATGCCGGCCAGGCCGTGTTGGTCGAACTCGACCATCAGCTCGGCGACGGCGTCTGGTTCGAACCCACGGTCGGCCACACGCCGGGGCATGTCGCCGTCGCGCTCGCCTCGAAGGGCGCGCGCGGCATCATGGCGGGCGATCTGATCCACTCCCCGCTTCAGCTCGCCTTTCCGGAGTGGAGTCCGCGCGCCGACTGGGACCGCGCGCTGGCGGCGCGGACGCGGCGTGATTTCCTCGAGAAATATGCCGACACCGATACGACGGTGATGACCGCGCATTTCCCGCAGCCTTCCACCGGCCACGTCGTTTCGGCGGGCAATGCGTTTCGTTTCCGCTATCGCGCGTCTTAGGCCGCGCAGGACCAACCGGACACGAACAGCAGCACCCCGATCAATAACGCCTTCATTTGCCCCCGCGTGGCCAACGCACCACGCAGCTAGCGCTTCAGGCCCTCGCACAGATAGGCTTCGCGCTGGCAGCTCTTCTGGCAGACCTGCGCCGCGTCGGCGTCCCTGCTCGTGCGCCGGCACTTTTTCATGCAGTGATCGAGCGCGCTCTTGCAGGTCGGTGCGGCATCTTCGCCGGTCACGCCCAGGTAGACGTAGTAGGCGGCGCCGGCCGCGATCGCGATGACGATCAGCGACGCGAGCAGGCCGAGCCCGAGCTGCAACCGTTTCGAGGTTCCCGCCATCTTCGCCGCTACGTTACCGCAGCACCTTCGCGTTGACTAGCGGCGCCAGCAGTCGGGCCGCACACGGAAAACCCGCATCGCGTTGCCGCCAAGAATGCCGCTCTGTTGCGCCGCGGTGAAATAGCGCCCCTGCTCGATGAGGGCCTTGGGTTGCGGATCGCCGATCGGAAACGGCATGTCGGAGCCGAGCATCACCCGGTCGGCGCCGGCCTTGTCGACCAGGAACTTGAGCGCGTCGGCATCGAATACGACGCTGTCGAAGTACATCGCCTCGAAGCCCTTGCGCGGATCCGCATATTTTCCCTGTGAAATCTGATGATTGCGCGCGAGGCGCCCGAGCGCGAACGGCAATGCCGCACCGCCGTGCGACAGCACGAACTTCATGCCCGGATACTTGAGGAGATGCCCCGAAAACAGCAGCCGCGACACTGCAATCGAGGTGTCGGCGAGCCGTCCAATGGCGTTTACCAGGTCGTAGTCCGCAACGCGCGGTTCGCCGCAGATGAACATCGGATGCAGGAAGATCGGCGCTTCGAGGCGCGAGGCCATTTCCCAGAATGGGTCGAGCGACGGATCGTCAAGCACGCCCCGATCGCCTTTCGGCAGCGTGCCGATCATCACGCCACCGAATCCGTGCTCGAGTGCCTCACCAAGGACCTCCGCGGCGAGCGCCCCGTCCTGCAGCGGTACGGTGGCAAGTGGCGTGAAGCGCGGCTGGTCGCGCAGCGCCTCCCACATGCAGGCATTGATGAATCGGCTCCAGGCGAGCCCTTCGTCGGCCGGCAACTCGTAGCCGAAGCTATCGAGCCAGCCACCGACGAGCTGGTGGTCGATACCGTTGGCGTCCATCCAGGCGCGCCGCTCGGCGAGATCGAACAGCTTGGGCGAGATCGGCCGCGTCGGCACACCACCGCTGAACACCAGGCGCTTTCCCTTTGCGTCGCGCAGCAGCGTGACGCCCGGAAACGACGCCGCGTTCGCATCGAAGCGCTCGGTGAGCAGCGTCGGAACGAAATGCGCGTGTACGTCGATGATCATGGCGTCAGTCTGGTAATCCGTGCTGTGGACTGTGTGCGATGGCTGCGATCACCGTGCCTAGGCGACCCGCTTGACCTTGGCGCGCCCGTCCCGGATGCGCGCCCACAGCGCGAGCGGCTTCATCGGCGTCTCCTCGATCGAGGTACCGAGCGGTCCGAGCGCATCGTTGATCGCACTGGCGATGGCCGCCGGCGCGCCGAGGTACCCGGCCTCGCCGGAGCCCTTCTGTCCGAACGTGGTGAGCGGCGACGGGGTGCAGTGATCGACGATCGTCAGCGGCGGCACCTCGAGCGCGCTCGGGATCAGATAGTCCATGAAGGTGCCCGAGATGAGCTGACCGTCGTCCGAGAACGAAAACTTTTCGTAGAGTGCGGCGCCGATGCCGTGCGCGATTCCGCCGTAGGTCATGCCGTGCACGATGTCCGGATTGATCATCACGCCGCAATCATGTCCGACCGCGTAGCGGCGGATCGCGGGTTGGCCGGTCTCGGGATCGACCTCGATGTAGACCACGTGCGCCTCGAAGGCATAGCAGGGATACATCTGGATGCGCCCGTCCGCAGTGGGCAACGCACCGCCCGTCGGCACCTCCCAGACGAATGCCGCCTGCAGCCCGGGTTCCGTCGCCTCGGGGAGTTTGTGGAATTTGCGGTGTGCGATCTCGACCAGCTGGTCCCAGCCGAGCGCACGCGCGGGATCCGCCTTGACCGAAATCGCGCCGCCCGCGTAGGCGAGCGCCGCCTGCGGGACGCCGAGATTGTGGGCGGCGATCGCCATCAGCCGTTGCTTGATGCGCTCGGCCGCACCGGCCGCGGCACCGCCGAGCATGATCGCCATGCGGCTGCCGACCGGGCTGTTGGACGGCAGCGCGGTGAGCGAATCCGCATGCACGACGCGGATCGTCGCCGGATCGCGCTCGAACACCTCGCCCAGCACCGTCGCGACCAGCGTCTCGTGCCCCTGGCCCGAGGTCGAGGTGTGCATGACGCCGGTGATCGCGCCCGAAAGATCGACGCGCACCAGGCAGGAATCCATCCAGGTCGTGGTTTCGTTCTTCGGGTTGAACAGCGGCTCGAATGCCGAATTGCCGCCGCTCGGCTCGAGGCAGGTCGACACGCCGATCCCCGCGAGCCGTCCGGCGCGCCGTGCGCGGTCGCGCTCGGCGAGCAGTTCGTCGTAGCCGGCGGACGCAAGCGCCTTGTCGAGCACGGTGTGGTAATCGCCCGAGTCGTAGGTCGAACCGCTCGGAATCAGGTAGGGAAACTCGTCCTTGCGAATCAGGTTGCGCTGGCGCAGCGTAATGCGATCCATGCCAAGCGCGCGCGCAACCTTGTCCATGCCGAGCTCGAGCGCATAGTTGGTCGGCGACTGGCCGAAGCCGCGCACCGCCTCCTGTGGCGTTTTGTTCGTCATCACCGAGATCGGTTCATAGGCCACCGCGGGAATACGGTAGGGCCCGCAGATCGCACCGACCGGCTTGCCGAGCTGCAGCGGGGAGCGGCCCGCATAGGCGCCGACGTCGTCCAGCGCGCGAATGCGCAGCGCGCGCACCGTACCGTCGGCGTCATAGGCCATCTCGATGTCGAAGATGCGGTCGGGCCCCTGCATGTCGCCGCCGCGCATGTTCTCGAGCCGGTCCTCGATCAGGCGCACCGGCATCCTCAGTTTGCGCGCGAGGTAGCCGACGAGCACCGCGTGCTTGATGCCGCGCTTGGTGCCGTAGCTGCCGCCGACGTCGACGTCGAAGTGCACCCGTACCGCGTTCCCCGGCAGGCGCAGCGCGCGCGCGGTCTGGTCGGGGAACTTCGGCATCTGGATCGACGCCCAAACGTCGAGCAGCGCATCCGGTGCATTCCACTGCGCGCAGACCACGAAGGTCTCGATCGGCACCGTCGCGCTGCGCCCCCAACGCGCACGGTACGACAGCCGGTGCGCCGCGCCTGCAAAGGCGTCGTCGACCGGGCCCCAGACGAACTGGCGCCGGTAAAGGACGTTCGATCCGTGCGCCGGATGCACGCAGGGCGCCTCGGGCGCGAGCGCGCGCTCGGGGTCGACCACATGCGGCAGCGGCGCGTACTCGACCTCGACGCACTCGGCCGCGTCCTCGGCGAGGGCACGCGTGTCGGCGACGACCGCGGCGACCCACTCGCCCGCATAGCGCACGACGCCGTGCGCGAGCGGATACCGCTTCACTTGCGGCGCGTCGACGCCGATCAGTAGCGCGTCGGTCTCGCGCGCCAGTTCGTCGCCGGTGAGCACGCATCGCACGCCGGGCATCGCGCGCGCTGCGTCGGCGTCGATGGAGACGATCGTCGCGCTCGCATGCGGACTCGCGACCAGCGCGACGTGCTTCAGTCCCGGCAGCGCGATGTCGGCCGCAAAGCGCCCCTGGCCGGTCACGAAGCGCGGATGCTCCTTCGCGCGGCGGTGCTGGCCGATGTACTTGAACGGTGGGGTCGCGTCGCCCTGCGCCATGGTCAGCGTTCTCCTGCGCCGATGCGCCGCGCTGCGAGCTGGATCGCATCGACGATCTGCTGGTATCCGGTGCAGCGGCACAGATTGCCGCCGATCGCGTCGCGGATCTCGTCCGCGCTCGGATTCGTGTTGTGTTGCAGCAGTCCCTGCGCGGCCACCAGCATGCCCGGCGTGCAGTAGCCGCATTGCAGGCCGTGGGTTTCGCAGAAGCTGTCCTGTAGCACGCCCATCGAGCCGTCGGGCCGGCACAGGCCTTCGACCGTGGTGACCTTGTGACCGTCGGCCTGCACTGCGAACACGAGGCAGGCGCGCATCGGTTCGCCGTCGAACAGCACTGAACAGGCGCCGCACACGCCGTGCTCGCAGCCGACATGCGACCCGGTCAGACCCAGGTCCTCGCGCAGCAGGTCGACCAGGGTCTTGCGCGCCGGCACCTGCGCCTGCCGCGCGACCCCGTTCACCTCGAGGCGAATTTCGTACTGCTTCTCGTCGCTCATGACGCGCCGCCCGCCGTCGGTTGCGGCCTCGCCTCGGCACGCGCCGCGCGCAGCACGCGTGTCGACAGCACACGCACGAGATGACGCCGGTACTCGGCGCTCGCGTGCTGATCGTCGCCGGGATCCACCTCGCGCGACGCCTGCCCTGCTGCGGCGTCGATCGCCGCGTCCTCGAGCCGCGTGCCGACGAGCCCTGCCGCCGCGCGCTCGAGCGCGCGTGGCGTCGATCCCGCACCGCCGACGCCCAGGACCGCACGCGTGCAGCGCCCGCCCGCATCCAGCGCGAGCTGTGCGGCCACCGCAACGAGCGCGAAATCACCGTGCCGGATGCTGAGTTCCTCGAACGCGCAGCCGAGCGCAGCCTCGCGCCAGCGCGGGAAATGGATCGCTGCGAGACAGGCCTCGGGCTCGAGCGCGGTGCTGAGCGGCCCGGTGAAAAAGTCGCGCGCGTCGATCATCGACGTTCCCGAGGCGGCGCAGACTTCGAGCCGGGCGTCGAGCACGCGTACCACGAGCGGCAGTTCGGCACAGGGATCTGCGTGAGCGACACTGCCGCCGAGCGTGCCGCGATTGCGCGTCTGCACGTGCCCGACCCAGCGCAAGGCCCGCGCGAGCAGCGGCACGGCCTGCGCGAGGGCGGCGTGTTCCAGCGCCTCGCATTGCCGCACGCAGGCACCCACGCGCGCACTGTCGGCGTCAATGCGAATCTCTTTCAACTCCTGGAGCTCGCGGATATCGACCAGCAACGTCGGCCGCAGCAGTCGCATCGCCATCATCGGAACGAGACTCTGCCCGCCTGCAATCAGCTTGGCGTCGGGGCCGTGCGCCGCGAGGCGCGCTACGGCGCCGGCGAGCGTGCACGCACGTTCGTATTCAAAAGCGGCAGGTTTCATCGATTCCGGGGCGGCGCAGAACGTCGGGCGAGACGATCCATGTTAACGCGTTCGGCGCAGGCTCAATGCGCGGTCCAGCCGCCATCGAGCCTGAGACTCGTCCCGGTCACGATGCCGGACGCGGGCGAGGCGAGATAGAGCACCGCCGCCGCCACCTCATCCAGCGTCCCCAGGCGCTTCGCCGGAATCATGTTCATCACGAACGCGTTGAACTCCGGATTCTCGAAAAACGGTCGTGTCAGCGGCGTGTCGACGAAGGTCGGTGCCACCGCGTTCACGCGGATGCCATTCACCGCCAGCTCGACCGCCATGGCCTTGGTGAGGCCTTCGATCGCATGCTTGGTCATGCAATAGACACTGCGCCGCGGCGAGCCGACGTGGCCCATCTGCGAACTCATGTGAATGATCGAGCCGTGTCCGGCCTTTGCCATCACCCGCGCGGCGCTACGCGCGACGCGGTAGGCCGCACGCACGTTCAGTTCGAGCATGGTGTCGAGCGCGACGTCGGTCACTTCGAGAAACGCCTGCGGCTGGTTGGTGCCGGCGTTGTTGACCAGAATGTCGAGGCGCGCGAGCCGCTCGATCCGCGCGAGCACGGCGTCCTCGCGCAGGTCTTCGACCCAGGCCTCGACCGATCCGACGGCCTCGGTCGCCAGACGCTCGAGTTCGGTCCGTGTGCGGGCGACCGCGATCACGCGCGCCCCTGCACGCGAGAGCGCAAGCGCGCAGGCGCGTCCAAGCCCGCGCCCGGCACCCGTCACGAGTGCGACCTGACCCTCGATGCCCTGCGCCCAGACCGGCAGCCCAGGGGTTTCGCTTTGGTTCGTGCTCACGATGCCTCCGAATGTCCCGCGCCGTCGCGTGATTGTGTGATCTGGAAACGAGACCTACGATACCGCCTTTCTCAATATGCAGGGAGCACGCGGTGGCCCGTTACCTGAAAACCGGCATCAGCGAAGATGCCAAAGCCGATGCCGACGCGAAGGTACGCCAGACCGTCGAAGAGATGCTCGCGCAGATCGAACGCCGCGGCGACGACGCGGTGCGCGAATACTCCGCACGGCTCGACCGCTGGTCGCCGAAGGCATTTCGCCTCAGCCGCGCGGACATCGACGCCTGCTACGCGCGGGTCAGTGCGCGCGAGCGCGCCGATATCGAGTTCGCCCAGACGCAGATCCGCGGCTTCGCCCGGATCCAGAAGGCCGCGCTGAGGGACGTCGAACAGGAAACGATGCCGGGCGTGATCCTCGGGCACAAGAACATCCCGGTGAACAGCATCGGGTCCTACGTCCCGGGCGGCAAGTATCCGATGGTCGCCTCGGCACACATGAGTGTCGTCACCGCCAAGGTCGCGGGCGTGAAGCGCATCGCCACCTGCGCACCGCCCTACGAGGGCGGGCCGAATCCCGCGATCGTCGTCGCGCAGGACCTGGGCGGCGCCGACGAGATCTACTGCATCGGGGGCGTGCAGGCCGTCGGCGCGATGGCACTCGGTACGCAAAGCATCGAAGCGGTCGACATGCTCGTCGGCCCCGGCAACATGTACGTCGCCGAAGCCAAGCGCCAGCTCTTCGGGCGCGTCGGGATCGACCTCTTCGCCGGTCCGACCGAGACGCTGATCATCGCCGACGACACGGTCGACGGCGAGCTGTGCGCGGCCGACCTCCTCGGCCAGGCCGAGCACGGACCGACCTCGCCCGCGACCCTGCTGACCAACTCGGACGCGCTCGCCAAGGAGACCATGGCCGAGGTCCAACGCCAGCTCAAGATCCTGCCGACCGGTGAGACCGCGGGCCAGGCCTGGCGCGACTACGGCCAGGTGATCGTCTGCGACAGCGAGGCCGAGATGGTCGACGTCGCCGACGCCATCGCCGCCGAGCACGTGCAGGTCATGACCCGGGATCCGCAGTATTTCCTCGACCACATGACCAACTACGGCGCGCTCTTCCTCGGTCCCGAGACCAACGTGTCCTACGGCGACAAGGTGATCGGCACCAACCACACCCTGCCGACGCGCCGCGCGGCGCGCTACACGGGCGGTCTATGGGTCGGCAAGTTCATCAAGACCTGCACCTACCAGCGCGTGACCACGCCCGAGGCGTCGGTGATGGTCGGCGAATACTGCTCGCGCCTGTGCGCGCTCGAGCACTTTGCCGGGCACAAGGAACAGGCCGACATCCGCCTGCGGCGCTACGGCGGCCAGGACGTGCGCGGGCTCGATGCGCTGCCCGGCGTCAACGGCTAACGACCCCACGCGCGCGTCAGGGGTCTAGGGCCGCGCCGCCCTGGGCTCCGGTCCCAGCAGCGTCGCGAGCGCGACGCCCTCGACAATGACGATGCCCTTCTTCGCGGCAAATGCGCGCCCCTGCTCGGTCAGCTCGCCCGCGGTGACGTAGCGCAGCTCGTCCGCGTGCCGCGCCTGCCCGATGGCCTGCAGTTCGCGCAGCGGTTCGGCACCCGTGCGCGCGACCTTCCAGCGCTTGCAGCCAAGCAGTACCTTGCGCCCGTCGCGCGTGAGTTCGAAGTCGGCCTGCGACCCTTTCAGGCGGCGTACCGCGTAGCCCTCCCCCGCGTACGCCGCCTCGAGCGCCGTCGAGAATTCGCTCCAGGTCAACGCACGCAGCGCCTCGAGTCGCGCCGCGACCCGCGCCGCACTCGGCGTACGCAGCTGGCGCCACGCCGCGATGCAGCCAATCACAAAAAACGGGATCGGAATAGCGGCCGCATACATCGGCGCCACCCACAGCCGCGCGAGCGCGAAGATGCCGAACGCAAGCGCAAAGCTGATCCACCACGGCGAGCGCAGCAGGATCGCGAACACCGAGTTTTCGGCCATGCGCAGCTTCATCGTCGCTACGTCCTCCCTCCGTTCCGGACCATGATGACGCGAATCCTGCGCCGAGACCTTACAAACATTTGCACACCTTGGCTCCTCGCGGACGTCCAATAGATGCGCTGGATTCCGCCCCGTCTGCGACTCGACACCGGAGAATGCCATGGCAAGCGGCGAGCACGTTCTGCAATCACTGACCGAGATGGATCGCTATATGAGGGATATGGGCAGATCGACCCAGCCCTCCGGCATCCTCGAAATCGTTCGCGCCTACCTATGCAGCTGGTCACCCGAACGCGTCGCGAAGCTGCAGAGGATCGACGCCGGCTGGGCGCCGTTCGACGAATTTCAGTGCCCGACCGAAGTCTGTTCCGCCGCGGATCTGCGCGGCATCGGCAGCGCGGTGCACAACCAATGCAAGGCCCTGAAGGCGATCCCATTCGAGCTGACGCTCGAACTGCTGGAGCTCGACCGGCTCTTGTTTGTCGCCAACCAGATTCTTGGGCAACTGGAGCAGCAATCGTCCACCGCCGCACGCGACGCGGCCCAGCTGCGCGATGGCGTGGCATTGGCTGTGTCGCCAACACGTCGCAGTGCGGGTCGGCTGTTCTGAACGTGCCCATTCGCAAGACCGCCAAGCGACGCAGAGCGCGCACGCCCGAGATGGACACTGCGTGGCTCGGCGGCGAGGCCTTTCTCGGCAGCGGCGTGACCGGGGACAGCCCCGATTCGCCGCCGGTCGAAACGCCTGTCGGTTTGCCTGGCTGGATCTCGATTGCCATGCGTTGGATTAAACGGCAGGCAACACCTTAGCGGTCGCACGAACCGCTAACGCGTCGCCAAGCGGACGCGCGGTGGCAACCGTCACGCGTCGGGTATCACCGCGATCGCGCTAATTTCGATGAGATACTCCGGCGAGACCATCTTCGTGACCTCGACCATGGTCGATGCCGGCAACGGCGGCTTGAAGTACTCGCGCCGCACTTTGTGGATCGCATCGAAGTGCTCCATGTTGCGAATGTAGACATCGACGCGACAGATGTCGTCGAGTGTCCCGCCGGCCGCCGTCATCGCCGCCTTGATGTTCTCGAGCACCTGCCGGGTCTGCGCTTCGATATCGCCGATGCCGGCGATCGAGCCGTCGGGACAACGCGCCGTCATCCCGGATACGAAGACCAGGCGCCCGCGCGCCTCGATGACCGTTGCCTGCGAAAAATGGCCGCTCGGCTGACGCAGCCGATCGGTGCTGATCTGTCGTTTTGCCATGCTGCGCTCCTCGTGGTGAACACACCGCGCCTGCGGCCTCGAGGCGAAGCATAGCAAGCCACCCCTCGCTATAAGACTTGCGGACAACAGCCCAGCAGTGTTGAATCCCGCCTTTACTAGGGAGGGATCCACGTGCAGCGCCGGTTGGCCGCCATCCTGAGCGCCGATGTCCAAGGCTATAGCCGCATGATGAGCGAGAACGAGGTCGCGACGGTGCAGACGCTCACGGCCTCGCGGCGCCTGATCGCCGACGTGGTCGTATCGCGCCGCGGCCGCGTGGTCGACATGCCCGGCGACAACGTGCTCGCCGAATTCGGCAGCGCGGTCGACGCCGTGCAGGCCGCGATCGCAATCCAGGGCGATCTCGACAGTCGCAACACGCGACTGCCCGAGGCCCGGCGCATGGCCTTCCGTATCGGCGTAAACCTGGGCGACGTGATCACCGAGGGGCCGCGCATCTACGGCGATGGCGTCAACACCGCCGCGCGCATCGAGGCGATGGCGGAGGCCGGTGGCATCTGCATTTCCGGCAAGGTCTACGAGGAAGTTCACCGCAAACTCGAACTGAACTGCGTCGACCTCGGCGAGCACGCCCTGAAGAACATCGCGTCGCCGGTTCGCGTCTACCGCATCGAGATAGCCAGGCCCGTACCGGCCGGGCAGACCGCGTCGCCCAAAGCCGAGGTGCAGGCGCATTCGGCGAAACCGTCGATCATCGTGCTCCCGCTGACCAACATGAGCAGCGGAACGGACGAGGAGTTCTTCGCCGACGGACTGAGCGAAGACATCATCACCGACCTGTCGCGTTTTCGCGAGCTGTTCGTCATTTCGCGCAACACCGCGTTCAAGTACAAGGGCAAGGCGGTCAACGTGCAGCAGGTGGCCCGGGAGCTCGGCGTGCAGTACGTCGTCGAAGGCAGCGTGCGCCGCGCCGGCAACCGCGTGCGCGTCACCGTGCAGCTGATCGACGGCGAATCCGACCGCCACGTCTGGGCCGAGCGCTACGACCGCGACCTCGCGGACATCTTCGAGTTGCAGGATGAGATCACGAAGGCGATCGTCGCCACGCTGCCGGGACGGTTGGAGGCGGCGACGCGCGAGCGCGCGTCGCGCAAGCCGACCGAGAACATGGCGGCCTATGAATGCGTGATCAGCGCCAAGGTGCTGCACCACCGCTCTGACCGCAGCGAGAACGACAAGGCGCTCGAGCTGATCGACCGCGCGGTCAACCTCGACCAGAAGTATGCGCATGCGCACGCCTGGCGCGCCTGCATCCTCGGCCAGCGCTGGATCTACGGCTGGACCGACGACCGCACGGCGCTCGAGCGGGAAATCGAGCGCGAGCTCACGGTCGCGCTCGGTCTCGACGACAACGACAGCGACGTGCACCGCATCCTCGCCGCAATCAACGTCACGCAGGACAATTTCGACCAGGCCAGCTACCACCAGACTCGCGCGCTCGGCCTCAACCCGAACGACGACCTGATCGTCGTGCAGCAGGGCGAACTGCTGACCTGGCTCGGCCAGGCCGAAGAGGGCATCGAGTGGATCAAAGGCGCGATGCGCCTCAATCCCTTTCACCCGCCGCGTTTCTGGAGCCACCTCGGGCGTGCCTACTTCGTCGCCCGGCGCTACCCGGAGGCGATCGAAGCCTTGCAGCACGTCACAACGAATGACCCGATGTACTACGCCCTGCTCGCGTCGTGCCATGCGCAGGCCGGGACCGACGTTGCCGCACGCGAGGCCGCCGCCGAACTTATGAAGCGCCAGCCCTCATTCACCGCGACCGAATACCTGTCGCTCCAGCACTACAAGGAAGCACGCGACCTCGACCACCATCGCGAAGCGCTGCTGAAGGCCGGCCTGCCACAGTAAGCCGGCGCCTGCCGCGATGAAAGACCTTTTCGACAGAGTCAACCAGTACGGCATGCTCAAAGTGCCGCTGTCGCTGTGGGGCATCGTCGCGTTTCAGGCGCGCCACTGGCTGCTGATCCTGGCCGCGGTCATCGGGATGCGGCGCTCGCCGGATACCGCGCGCCTGCTGGGCAGCGAGGGCGTTCCCTTCCTCCACCTCGCGCTCGAGGTTCCCGTGTTGCTGATCATATACGCCGCGGTCAACCGCGACCCGGGCGGCGACAGGTTCGCGCGCTGGGTCTGGCGCTACGCCCGCGAGATCATCACGCTGACCGCGACACTCAACCTCGCCTGGATCGCGTGGTACTTCGCCGGCGTCCTGCGCTGGAAAGCGATGCCCGACAATCTCGTGCTGCTCGGCGGCTTGTTCGACCTGATGATCGTCGTCGCGGTGTGGAAGTCCGAGTACTACAAGCAGATGTTCGCGGAGTTTCCGGAACCCAAGGCGTCGGCGCCGGAAGACGAATCCTAAGCCGGCGCAGACCGAAACAGTGCCTTGCTAGCCCTGGCCGCGTGCGTCCGCGTACGCACAGATCGCGCCCGGCGTCGTCATCCACACCCGCTCAGACTGCGAAACGATGTGCGTGAGCGCGCGCCGCAGGTGCCGCAGACGATAAGGCTGTCCCACGAGGTACGGGTGCAGGGCGATGCCCATCACCAGCGGTTGCGCTTCACACTGCTGCAGCATTTCCTCGAAGTTGTCGACGACGAGATCGGCGAAGTCGCGCCCGTCCATCTGGCGCGCGACGATCATCGGAATGTCGTTCACCTCCTGCGGGTAGGGAATCGACCACAGCGCATTTCCCGAGCGCGTCGCGAATCGCAGCGGCTGGTCGTCATGACACCAGTTGAGCGTGTAGCGATAGCCGGTTTCGACCAGCAGGTCCGGCGTGACCGCGCTCTCCGAGATCCACGGCGAGAGCCAACCCTGGGGCGCTCGGCCCGATTCGCGCGCAATCCGGGTCCTGCAACCCTCCAGCAGCGTGCGCTCCTCGGCTTCTGACAGCGTTCCCTGGCGCTCGGAATTGGTATGCCCATGGCCAATCAGTTCGTCGCCCCGTTTCACGAAAGCTTCGATGACCTCCGGGCAGTAGTCGTAGAGCGCGGTATTGACGAGCACGCCGACGGGCAATTTCAAGGTCTCGAACAGCTCAAGGCAGCGCCAGACGCCGACGCGGTTTCCGTAGTCGCGCCAGGCGTAATTGAGCACGTCGGGCTCCGGGCTCGTTGGCCCGAGCGCGGCGCCGAGCCCCGCGCCGAAATCGAAGTGCTCGAGGTTGAACCCCAGGTAGACGGCGAGCCGCTTGGCGTCGGGCCAGGCGTAATCGGCACGCCGCGTGATCGCCGAATAGGGATAGCGGCCGTGGACTTTCAAGGCTCGGGACATGGAACCAGGTGCTCCCGGATGGTGCCCGGCGCACCGTTTCGGGGCGCACTGGGATAGACTCTTGCGCGATCAGGGCTTGACCAGACCGGCGCGAACCAGCAGCCATTCCGCACTGTCGTTCCAAACTTCCATCTTGGCGATCTTCCCGTGACGCACGAAGTAGCGGTCGACGTAGCGGTTCCCCTCGAACGGCGTGCCATCGAGCCATTCGCCGTAAAGCGTTCCGGTCTGATACACGATGGTTTCCGCGGCGCCGCCGCCGGTCACGACATGCGTCGGGCCGAATTTCTTCTTCACCCATTTGTAGCGCGACTTGTTGAACGCCGTGGCCTCGGCCGGATCGTGCATCAGTCGATTGCCGGTGAAGCGAATTTCGAGATCCGGCGCACAGTAGGCCCGCGCCGAGTCCGGATCGGGGATCATGTGCAGCCGCAGGTAGGTTTCGACGATCTCGACGGCTTCGCTCGTCGGATCACGCGCAGTATCGGGGGCGGCTTGTGCAGTCATGCGGCCTAGATTATCACGCACGGCGCGAATGGCACACGGTTTGCTTTCAGAGTACGTTCGTTTACCCCACCCAAAACAGGAGACCTGAATGAAACCTACTTGGACTCGACGCAGCGTTCTTGCCGCCGCAGTGGCCACCGCGCTGGGCGCTAGCCTGCCGGCGACCGCCGCCGATCCGATCAAGATCGGTCTCGTCACGGCGCTGTCCGGCCAGTCCGCCCGCGCGGGCGAGGCGATCACGCGTGGGCTGACCATTGCGATCGACGAACTGAATGCCTCCGGTGGCGTGCTCGGCCGCACGTTCGAGCTCGTACGGCGCGACGACGAGGCAAAGCCCGCCAAAGGCGTCACTGCGGCGCGCGAGCTGGTCTTCAAGGAAAAGGTCGCCGTCCTGTTCGGTGGCCTCGACACGCCGGTGTCGCTCGCCATCGTGCCCATCATGAACAAGGCCAAGGTGCCGTTCATGGGCCCTTGGGCCGCAGGCACGCCGATCACCAAGAACGGCGCCAACCCGAACTACGTGTTCCGCGTCTCGGCCGTCGACGAGATCGTCGACAAGGCGATGCTGCAGTACGCGCAGAAGAACTTCGGCACCAAGAAGCCCGGGCTGATCCTGATCAACAACCCCTGGGGCGCCTCGAACGAAAAAGGGCTGCGTGCGGCCATGGCCGCGAAAGGCGTGACCCCGGCCGGTATCGAGAAGATTGAAAGCAGCGACATCGACGTGGTGCCGCAGCTCACCCGCCTCAAGCAAGGCGGCGCCGACACGCTGTTCATGGCCGCCAACGTCGGTCCCTCGGCGCAGGTCGTCAAGTCGCTCGACCGCATGGGCTGGACGGTGCCGATCGTGTCGCATTGGGGACCTGCAGGTGGGCGCTTCACGGAACTCGCCGGCCCGAACGCCAAGAATGTGCATTTCGTGCAGACCTATAGCTTCTTCGGCAACCAACGTCCGGTCGGCGCCAAGGTGATGAAGATGCTCATGGCCAAGTACCCCGACATCAAAGGGCCGGATGACGTGACGCCGGCAGTGGGCGTGGCGAACGCCTACGATGCAATGCACCTGGTCGCGCTCGCGATCAAGAACGCCGGCTCGACCGACGGCTCGAAGATCCGCGAGGGCTTCTACAAGATCGGCACCCACGATGGTCTCATCAAGACGTACGTCAAACCGTTCTCGCCGCAGGTGCATGACGCGATCAACGAGAACGACTACGTGTGGACGCAGTTCATCGGCAACAAGATTCTGCCCGTCGGCATGGTCAAGTAACTCGGCGATCGCCCGGGTGACCGACCCGGGCAGTTAGAATCGCAGGGCCAGGACGGCCGCCTCGGCGGCCGTCCTGTTTTTATGCTCGTCATCTCCGCCATCATTACGGGGCTCGCGCTCGGCAGCATGTATGGGCTGCTCGCGCTCGGCTTCCACGTCACCTACGCCGTTTCGGCGACGGTCAACTTCGCGCAGGGCAGCTCGATGATGCTCGGCGCGGTATTCGCCTATGCCTTCGCCGTGCGGCTTGGCTGGCCGCTTCCGCTCGCCGCGGCGATGGCGCTCGCGCTGTGCGCGGTCTACGGCGTGATTGTGGAATTTATCGCAGTCAGGCCGTTCGTAAAGCGCGGATCGAACGCCTGGCTGATGGCGACGGTCGCGCTCGGCATCGTCGTCGACAACGCAACCTTGTTCACCTTTGGCAAGGAACCGCGCGCCTTGGCAATGCCCTGGGCGACGGGCTCGATCCAGATCTTCGGCATCGGGGTCTCGCCGCTGCAACTCGTGATTCCGGTGGCCGGAATCGCGCTTGCCGCGGGGTTGCACCTCTTTTCACATCGCACGCGCAGCGGCAAAGCCATGCTTGCGGTGGTGCAAAACCCGGACGCTGCACGCCTGATGGGCATCAATGTGCCGCGCGCAATCTCGGGGGCGTTCGCGATGTCGACGGTCTTCGCTGGCGCCGCCGGCATTCTGATCGCGCCGCTGTCCAACGTGCATTCCGACATGGGCACCGTGTTCGGACTCAAGGCGTTCGCAGTCGCCATCCTCGGCGGCATTACGAGCGCCTGGGGCGTGATGATCGCCGGCATCGTATTCGGCGTCATCGAAGCGCTCATCACGGCCCTGCTCGGCTCCACCTACACGCAGATCCTGAGCTTCGCGCTGGTGATCGTCGTCCTCGCCGCAATGCCGCACGGTTTGTTCGGACGTGCCGAAGTGAAGAAAGTATGAAAGCGCTTCCCGTTGCCGCGCTTGCGGGGAGCTTCGCCGCGGCACTCGCGTTCACCTGGGTCGCCAACGACTACTACGTGTTCGTCATGGCGACGCTTGCGATCACGGCGATCGTCGGCATCGGCCTGAACATTCTGCTGGGATTGGCGGGGCAGGTGTCCTTGGGCCACGTGGGTTTCTACGCGATTGGCGCCTATACGGTGGCGATTTTCATGGTCACGCTGAAGCTCAGCTTCTGGATCGCGTTGCCTGCGGCGGTCGCACTCTCGGCGGTGACCGGCGCGCTGCTCGCGCTGCCCGCGCTACGCGTGCGCGGACCCTATCTGGCGATGGTGACCATCGCCTTCGGCTTCGTCGTCGAACACAGCATCGTCGAGTGGGACGAGGTCACCGGCGGGCAAAACGGCATCATGGGGGTGCCGAAGCCACAACTGTTCGGCATGACGCTCGGAGAGCGCGGCATCGCGTTGCTTGCGATCGTCGTCGTCGCGCTGCTGGTCTACGCATTCTGGCGCCTTTCGCGCTCGTCCTGGGGTTCGGCGATGCGCGCAGTAAAGGATTCCGAGGTGGCTGCGGAATCCATTGGCCTCAATCCGGTTGCGATCAAGACCCTCGCCTTTACGTTGTCCGCAGCCTGTGCAGGGCTGGCGGGCGCGCTGTTTACTCCGCTCTCGGGCTTCGTCACGCCGTCCACCTTCGCCTTCCTGCAGTCGATCCTGTTCGTTCTCGTCGTCATCGTCGGCGGTGCGGGGACCGTAAGCGGGCCGCTCATCGGCGCCGCAATCGTGGTGCTTCTGCCCGAGGTACTCGCCGGTCTCGCCGAGTACCGGTTGCTGTTTTTCGGCGCCCTGATGCTGGTCGTACTCTGGGCCGCACCCGAGGGCATCGTCGGCGAGGCGCTGCGCTGGGTGCGTCGCCGCCGTGTGCCCGTTCTGCCCGCGGATTCGGCAGAGGCACCCCCCGCGGGCGTTCGCGCCACGCTCGATGTCGACGGACTGACGATCGCCTTCGGCGGCGTGCGGGCCGCAACCGGCGTCGCGTTCTCGGCGCAGCCCGGTGCAGTCACCAGCCTGATTGGCCCGAATGGCGCCGGCAAGACGACCGTACTCAACATCCTGGGTGGGTTTTACCGCCCAGACGCAGGGCGCGTGACGCTCGGGGCGCAGTCGATTGCGGGCTTCGCAGCCTGGCGTATCGCACGCGCGGGGCTCGCCCGTACCTATCAGACCTCGCGCCTCTTCGGCAGCATGACCGTACTCGAGAACCTGGTGATCGCATCTCCCGAGCGCGCGCACACCGAACGCCGGGCCGAACGGTTGCTCGCCTTCGTGGGCTACCGCGGCGACCTGCATGCGCGCGCCTCGGATCTGCCGCACGTAGACCAGCGGCTGGTCGAAATCGGGCGCGCACTCGCCACGCGACCATCGGTATTGTTGCTCGACGAACCCGCAGCCGGCCTGTCGCGCGATGACAAGGCATCTCTCGCGCGATTGATGCGACGCATTGCCAAGGCGGGCATTGCCGTAGTGCTGGTCGAGCACGACATGGAAATCGTGATGGGAATCTCCGACCACGTCGTCGTGCTCGACGCGGGCACGCCGATCGCCGCAGGCACCCCGCAGGCCATGCAGCTGGATCCCGCGGTGCGCAGTGCCTATCTCGGCGAGGATCACGGCAAGCCCGCGCCAGGACGCTCGAGCGAGAGGGCGGTGGGACCGCGGCTGCTCGACGTCGGCCGCCTGGAAGCGGGCTACGGCGCCGAACCAGTGCTCAAGGGCATCGACCTGCGCGTTTCAGCAGGCGAACTGGTGGCGGTGCTCGGCGCCAACGGCGCCGGCAAGTCGACGCTGATGCGTGCGCTCGCGGGCCTGCACCGGCCGGTGCGCGGTACGATCGCGCTCGAGGGCGCAGACCTGGCGCGCCTCGCCGCGCATCGGGTGGTCGCGCGCGGCGTGGTGCTCGTCCCCGAGGGACGCCAGGTGTTCCCGGAGCTTTCGGTGTTGGACAACATCCGTCTCGGCGCGCACCTGCGCAGAGATCTGTCCGGCGCCGAAGTCGAAGCCATGTTCGAGCGCTTTCCCCGTCTGCGCGAACGCCGCGAGCAGCGCGCGGGGCTCCTTTCCGGCGGCGAGCAGCAGATGCTTGCGATCGCACGCGGGCTGATGGCCAAACCAAAGCTACTGCTGCTCGATGAACCTTCGCTCGGGCTCGCGCCGACGATGATCAACCAGCTGTTCTCTGCGCTCGACCGGTTGCGCGGCGAGGCGGTGACGGTCCTGCTCGTCGACCAGATGGCAGGCCTCGCGCTCGCGCTCGCCGACCGCGCCTACGTGATCGACGGCGGGCGCATTACGGCGCAGGGAAACGCGGCCGAGATCGCCGCGGACGGCGCGCTGGAAAAGACCTACCTCGGGTCTGCATAGCGGGCGCCGCCGCGCGACGCTTACGCTGCGCGGCTATCCACCCCGCAGCACGGCAAAGCGCTGCGCGACGAGCGCCGACCATTTGTCGAACGCGTTCTTTGCGTACGCCCAGGCCTCGAACGAATTCAGGTAGCCGCTCGCCCAGGTTTGCGCCGCGCCGGCCGCGCTCGCCTTGTCGTCCAGGGCGTACTTGCGCCCGATCTCCGTGTCGCGGCACTCGGCGAGGATCGCCGCCGACGCGCCATCGCGAAACTGCATCTCCATGCCGGTTTCGCCCAGATAGGGGGTGGAACCCGCCGGCCTGCCAGACGCGACGCCCGAGCCCGCTTCAGCGACGAAGCCGTACGGGATCAGCGTGCCGACCGCACTGCGGCTCACCTGGGTCGGCACGAGGTCTGTGAGCGCGATGCGCATCACCACGACGCCGGCGCCCGCTTTGTCCACGACCTGCATCTGCGGCTTCAAGGCCTTGATCAGCGAATCGTGGAAGTAGTCGGTGAGCGTCTTGAGATCGGTCGGGTCGATGGTGGTTCCTACGTCCTCGCCCACGGGCGGCGCGATCGATACGACGATGCGCGAGATCAGCACCTTGCCGTATCGTTTCGCATCGAGGTCCGGAATACGCCAGCACTCGATGCCCTGCCCCCAGGCGGTCGGTTGCAGCCGCCCGTAGTCGGACAGAAAGCCGCTCCGCGTCATGCGCGTCGGGTCCGAGGCGGTGACGTCGGCGCCGCTCCCGAACATGCTGCCCGTCGTCTCGCAGCCGGCGAGCAGCGCCGCTGCCGCAAGAACGCCCACGCCCAGCGCACGCCGGGAAAATTTCTGCTTGTCGATCACGACTACAAATCCTTCGGAAAATTCGGTTTGGAATCTGGAAGAAGGCGCGCATTCTACGTCACCCGGGCGCCGGCAGGCGGCGAGCGCACCATGCCCGCGACCATCCGTGCCGCCTCGGCGTTCGAGCGCGCCACGATCACACCGGCCGCGCGCAACGTGGCCGCCTGGCGTGCATAACCCTGCGCATCGGCGTCGGTGCCTGTCACCGAGGCGACGACCTGCGGTGCGCGCGCGCCCGCCGCGCCGACGACCTGCGCAATCAATCCGGCGGGATCGGGATGCGCGCCGGTGCCGAGCACGACGTCGAGCAACACCGCCGCGACATCGCGCTCGCGCAGGGCGCGCGCCAGATGATCGTCTCGCAGCGCCGGATCAATCATTGGGTGCGGCCGGCCGCGCGTGTATTCGTCTGCGCCGAGATCGATCAGGCGATGACCCGCGGCGCTTCTGCCCAGGCGCTTCGCGCCCGGCACGGGACCGTTCGAGTGCACCGCGTGGCCCGCGTCCATCAGCACGATCTGCGCTTCGACGCAGAGCGTACCGCCGCTGAACAGCCCTCGAATCCAGCCCTTGCGCGCGCGCCCCACCACCGGTCGGCGTGCTGCCCGCTTGCCGCTCACCGCGGCCGCCGCGGCTTCGAGCGTGCGTACGAAACGGACGTTTCCGCGTGCAGGCGCTGCCTCGACCCCGAGCAGGCACAACACGACCGGCTTGCGACAGCGCGCCGCGCGTGCAAGCACCTTTTCCGTCACCGCGGGGGACGGCGGTTTGGAGATCACCACGATGCGCTTCGTGCCCCGGTCCGCCTCGAGCGCGTCAAGCGCTGCCAGCGTCATCATCCCGCCGACCGCCTCCGACAGATCGCGCCCGCCGACGCCGATGCCGTGCGACAGGCCACAACCGGCGCGCGCCAAGAGGCAGGAGACTTCCTGCAATCCGGTGCCCGACGCCGACACGATGCCCACGTCGCCGCGCGGCACCACGTTCGCAAACGCGAGCGGCGTGCCGCCGATCAGCGCGGTCCCGCAATCGGGCCCCATGACGAGCAAGCCGAGTTCGAGCGCACGGCGCTTGAGCGCGACCTCCTCATCGAGCAGCACGTTGTCCGAGAAGATCATCACGTGCAGCCCGCGTTCGAGCGCGCGGCGTGCCTCGAGCGCGGCGAATTCGCCCGGCACCGAGATGAGCGCAAGATTCGCCGCCGGCAGCGCCGCGAGTGCGGCGCCAAAGCCGACGACACCCGGACTTGCCCCGGCAGGTACCGCGTCACCTCCCCCATCCCCGTCACCCGCAAGCAGCCGCTCGGCTTCGTCTAGCGCTGCGCGCGCCTGCGCGGCATTGCCTGCACGCACCGCGATGACGAGATCGTCGGCCTGAGCAGACCACGTCTCCGCAGCGAGCAGGCCCGCGTCTTTGAGCAGCGCCTTGTTCGAATCGCTGCCGATCATGAGCGACGCATCGCGCACCCCCGCGCCGGCCGCGAGGCTGCGCGCGATACGCATCAACGCGACCGAGTCGGCATAGAACCCGCGCCGCACCCGATTGACGACGACGCTCATGCGTCGACCCCGAGCGTGCGCGCGAAGGCGACGAGCGCCGCGTCAAAGCATCCAAGCGGCGCGCGCGCGACGCCCGCCCCCACCTGGCCGACGCCCGGCTTGCGATGTGCGATGCCGGTGTTGATTGCGGGCTGGATGCCGGTTTCGACGACGCGCCGCAGATCGATCCCCGCGGGCACACCCTGGAAGTCGAGCGCCGGCATCGTCCACCTGGGATTCTTCGCCAGCGTGATGCCGACCATCGCGCGCGTGAACCCCGCGGCGTCGCTCGCACGGCCGGCGCCGACGAAGCCCACCACCGCGGGCGCACTCGCCATCGCAAACGCACCCAGGCCGATCGTCTCCATGATCGCCGAATCGCCCATGTCGGGATTGGCGTCGGCTTCGCTGTAGCCGGGGAAGTACAGCCCCTGCGGCATCTCGACCGGTGCGGTAAACCATGCGTCGCCGGTGCCCGAGACGCGCACCCCGAAATCGGTGCCGTTGCGCGACATCGCGGCCACCAGACTGCAGGCTTCGATTCCGCGCACCGGGTCCATGATGCTCTTGCCCATCACCATGCCGATGTTCAGAAAGAACTGTTCGTTGCCGGCGATGAAGGCGAGGCTCTTCGCGAGCATCTCGGCGTCGTCTGCCGCGCGGGCCAGATGCGGGGACAGCGCACGCAGGGTAAGTGCCGAGCAGGCGACGTTCCTTTGGTGCATCTCGTCGCCCATCGTCAGCCCGCGCGCGACGAGCGGGACGAGCTCGAGTCCGCCGGCGGCGCGTAGCGCGGCGCCAAGCAGTGGCCCGAATTCGTCGCGCAGCCAGGCGAGCCGCGCAAGCACTTCGGCGTCGTTGGCGCCGAAGCGCATCACCTTGCCCAGCCCTTCGTTGATCATGCAGTACGCGCGGTTGCCGGCGTTGATTCCCTCGGCGCGATTCTCGACCACCATCACCGGCATCGAGCGCGTCGTAATGCCGGTCATCGGCCCGACCGCGTCGAAGCGATGGTTCGGATGGAAGGTCACGCCCCCCGAGGCCGCGAGTCTTGCCGCGGCCTCGAGATCGCCCGCCCAGCCCTCGAACACGATCGCCCCGGCCACGGCACCGCGCATCGGGCCGCACATGCGCCGCCAGGTGATCGGTGGCCCCGCATGCAGCACCATGCGCTCGCCGAGCTCCGGGATCACTGCGCCGGCCGGCTGTACATCCACCAGCACGGGTTCGGCGGCAAGCATGCGTCGCAGGCCTTCGGCGTTCGCGCGCGCAATCGCGGCTTCGTGCGCGCCCAACCGTACGAGGATCTCGTCGAGCGCGCGGCGTCCGGGCGACGGCGGCCGCCAATCGACATGGACGACGTCGACGCCGTGCGCAGAAAGTTCCTCCGCGAATCCACGCAGACCGATATTGACGACGCGTGGCGCGCCGCCGAGCAGGGATTTAGCTGACATGTTGGAGACTGCCGTGCCGGTCAACGTGCCGGGCAAGCGGGCTGGCCGATTATAGCGGCGCTGCTATGATCGCCACGGTGAGCAACACCACGCCGCAAAGGCTCGTCGTCGCCGTCGGCGGCAACGCGACGCATCCGGAGGACATCCGGGGGACGACCGCCGAGCAGGAACAGATCGCCGCACGGACCGCGCGCGCGCTGCTGCCGCTGGTGCAGGCGGCCCACGAAATCGTCGTCACGCACGGTAACGGCCCGGTCGTCGGCAAGATCCTGCTGCGCCAATACTATGCGCGCGAGCACGTTCCGCCGATGCGCCTCGACGTGTGCGTGGCGCACAGCCAGGGCGGCATCGGCCATCTGCTGATGCAGGGTCTGGAGGACGAACTCGCGCGCGCAGGTGACGCTCGGCGCGTCGCCTGCGTGATCACCCGCGTCGCGGTGAACGCAGAGGACGAAGCCTTTCAGCACCCGCGCAAGCCGATTGGACCGTTCTTCACGGCGGACAAGGCCGAGGAGCTGCATCGGGCCCTGGGCTGGAATATGGTGGAGGATTCGGGCCGGGGTTGGCGCTACGTCGTACCCTCCCCCAAGCCGCGCGAAATCCTCGACCTAGAACTCATCGCCGGCCTTGCGGCGCAGGGCATCGTCGTCATCGCCGCGGGCGGCGGGGGCATTCCGATGGTGTTGCGCGCTGACGGGTCCTACTCGGGGGTGCCGGCGGTGATCGACAAGGACATGACCTCGGCACTGCTCGCCAATCGGCTCGGTATCGAGACGCTGCTCATCCTCACCGCCGTCTCACGCGTTGCAGTCAACTACCGCAAGCCCGATCAGCGCGAGCTCGACACGGTGACCGCGAGCGAGCTCGCGGGCCACCTGAAGGCGGGCGAGTTCGCCGAGGGCAGCATGGGTCCAAAAATCGAGGCCGCGCTGAAATTTCTCGCTGGCGGGGGAACGCGCGCGATCATCGCGAGCATCGACGAAGCGCTGCCGGCGATCGAGGGCAGGGCCGGGACACAGGTCGTCGCCGGTTGACAGCCCTCTCGAGCCGGGTTTTGGTCAATTCCACGAGTCAATCCAGGAGGAACCAATGGGAAAAATGATCGAGTACAAGCGGCCGGACGGCCAGAACGTGAATGGCTACCTCGCCGAGCCCGCGCAGGGTGCAGCCGCGCCGGGCATGGTGGTGATCCAGGAGTGGTGGGGTCTGAACGACCAGATCAAGGGGGTCGCGGACAAGATGGCTGCGGCCGGCTACCGGGCGCTGGTGCCCGATCTATATCGCGGCAAGGTCGCGCTCGAGGCCAACGAAGCCGAGCACCTCATGAACGATCTGAACTTCGGCGACGCCGCCGGGCAGGACGTGCGTGGCGCGGTCCAGTACCTCAAGGGCTCGGGCAGCGCGAAGGTCGGCGTGACCGGCTTTTGCATGGGTGGGGCGCTCACCCTGCTTTCGGCGGTGAACGTTCCGGAGTCCGACGTCAGCGTGGTCTGGTACGGCTATCCGCCGCTCGAGTATGTCGATGCGTCCAAGATCAAGGCACCGCTGATGGCGCACTGGGCCACGGAGGATGCGGCGTTCCCGATCGCGAAAGTCGACGAACTGGAAACGATGCTGCGCGCCGCCAACGTGAAGTTCGAGTTTCACCGCTACGACGCGAAGCATGCCTTCGCCAACGAAACCGCGGATTCAAAAAACCTGCCGATCCTGAAGTACGACCCGAAGGCGGCCGAGGTCGCCTGGGGCCGGACGATGGCCTTCATCGCCAAGCACCTGCGCTAGGCAGCGTTCACCGGCGAAGCGCCGTCAGCGCTTCGCGCCGCGCAGGATTTCGACGCTTTCGGCGACCGCCTGGCGCGCGCGTTCGGCCAACGCCTCGGGCGTCGCGCTGCTGATCGGGTGTTCGATGACGACGAAGCGGTAGCCCTCGGCGCCCAGCGCGCGCGCCATGAGGTCGGCCGCGCTGACGAAGTTCGACGTCATGATGCCGACCGACGGAAGCCCGAGTCGCTCGCCGATGATGGCGTCGTGCAAACTGCACGACGAGCAGCTGCCTCAGTCGCCGACCCCGGCGATCAGCGCCTGCCAGCGCTCGGCTTCGTTCAGGATCCCGGGTTCGGCGGGCGCACTGTAATTCGCCTTGGTGAGGCGCACGACCTTGGCCACGCCATGACGTTCGACGAGTTCCCGCTCGACGGCGTCGAAGAACGGCCTGGTGCCCTTCTTCCCGTTCGACACGATCCCGACGGTTGCGCCCGCGAGGGTTTCGAGCCGCTGCGCCGGCGCGAACGCGCGCGTATCGGATTCATGCGTCGGATCGAGGATTTCGATCTGCATGCCGCCCTCCGCTTTGCTCACCGTGTTCAGACCGCGCAATCGACGCAGGCGCCGATCGCCATCGTGACCGCCCGGCTCTTGTTTCCGTACCAGGGCGGGATCACCGCGCCGAAGCCGCCCGCCGGTCCGCCCGCCGCAATCACGAGCAGATCGTTCTCATCGTCGAAGGCCGCGTACGCGCGATCGCCGCGCTCACCGACGACCGAGCCCTTGCCGCACTCGGCCCATTCACTGCGCCGGATGCGCGCGTTGTGGGCAACGTAACGGCGGATATCCGCTTTCGACCAGCCGGCGCGCTCGAAATGGGCGCGCAACTGCGGCGGGACGACGATCGCGTAATTTCCGGGCCAGATCGAGTAGTGACGCATGTTCGCCCGGATCTCGGCGACGTAGGTGTCGAGAATTTCTTCCGGCTGCGTCGTCCATTCGTTCATGAACTGGCGCGGCGCGCCGGCTGCCATCACCGTCACTGCCGAAACCTGTGGCGGGATGCCGCGCTCCTCGGCGAGCGGCAGCCAAGGCGCATGCTCTTCGTCCTCGGCAACGCAATAGCTGAACTTGCCCGGATGGCCGAGCGTCGATCGATCGACATCGCCCGGGCGTGCGTCGAGCAGGTTGCACAGGATCAGGCGAATCGCGCGGCCGATCACGCTCGTCGCACGATCGCTCGAGCCGAGCGCGTTGAACGTGCCGCGCATCCCGAGTTCGGTGCGGATGGGCCCGTTCACCACGATGAGGACCGCACAGCCGCCGGTGCTCGCCGTCGCACCGTGCAGCAGAAAGGATTCCTGCAGCATCGCGGTGAATGCCGCCACCACGACCGGAAAATGCATCGGCAGGCAGCCCGCCATCACTGCGTTCACCGCCAGCTTTTCAACCGTGATCGGACGCTGGCGCACCGGCTCGATGCCCACGAGCTGGTCCGGCGGCATCAGCACCCACTCGAGGCAGGCCTCGACCGCCTCGGGCGTCGGCGGCACGACGGGCAGCCCGTCGGTCCAGCCGCGGCTGTGAAAGAACTCCTGCGCGGCGATCACGTCGTCGACCGCGTAGCGCTTCGAGTGCAGCGCAGGGGCGTCCATGGCATCTCCGGCGCGAGCCCGTGCTCGCGGGCATCCGTTTATAGCATTGATCTGACGCAGCGATGAATTGCACGCGGGCAAGAAGCGGCGTGCGCGATGTGCGGTGAGAAAAACCACACCCCCGTCACGCCCGCCCCGCGGCTGCTATAGTCGCGCACGACCCGATACCGGGAACGCAACTTCAACCGACCGGCCCGCGCGGTCCCCGACTGCTGCGCACACGGGCCACCACTTCGGCTCGCGCTGTCCAGGCCGTTGAACCAGGAACGACGCGATGACCCACGAACCCCGCGCCTCCAACATCGCGACCTGGGGTCTCGTCGCCACCGCGTGCCTCGTGCTCGCGATCACCTTTGGCACCACCGCGACCCGGGGTCTGTTCCTGTCGCCGATCAATACCGCCACCGGCCTCGGGATCGCAACGATCAGCTTCGCCGCCGCCGTCGCGCAACTGATGTGGGGCGCCTGGCAGCCGGTGTCGGGCGCGCTGGCCGACCGCTACGGCCCCGCGATCGTCATCTTCGTCGGCGGACTGCTGCTGGCGCTCGGCTGCGCGCTGGTGCCGAGCACGACGAGCGCGCTCGGCCTGGTGTTCTCGATCGGCATCGTCACGACCGCGGGGACCGGGGCCGGCAGCATGTCGGTGCTGATGGGTGCCGTTGGACAGCGCCTGCCCCCGGAAAAGCGCGGCCTTGCGACTGGTATCGTCAACGCCGGCGGCTCGACCGGCCAACTCGTGCTGGCACCGATCGTAGCCATGGGCATCGCCACCTACGGTTGGGTCACCGCGATGTACGGCCTGGCGCTGCTTGCGCTGGCGACGCTGCCGCTCGCGCTGGTCTTCAAGCGCCCGAAAGGTTCGGCTGCAACGGGCGCGGCGGGAGCAGCGGGCGCACCAAACCTGCGCGCTGCGCTGCGCGAAGCGACCGGCAGCGCGAGCTACTGGTATCTGATGGCAGGCTTCTTCGTCTGCGGCTTTCACATCGCCTTCCTGATGACGCACATGCCGGGCGTCATCGCACTGTGCGGCCTGTCACCGTCGCTCGCGGGGACCTCGTTCGCAATCATCGGCCTGTTTAACATCGTCGGCAGCATCCTCGCGGGCCTGGCGGCGCAACGCTGGTCGATGAAGTACATGCTTGCATTGCTGTACGCCTCGCGCGGCATCGGCGTGATGTACTTCCTGATCGCGCCGAAAACGGAGCTCACCGTCGTCATCTTCTCGGTCTGGATGGGGGTGACGTTTCTCGCGACCGTCCCGCCCACGGCCGGCCTCGTTGGCAAGCTCTTCGGTACGCGCTACCTCGCGACGCTGTTTGGCGTGACGCTCTCCGCGCACCAGATCGGCGGGTTCTTCGGGGCCTGGTTCGGCGGCCTCGCGTTCGCGGCGACCGGCAGCTACGACTGGATGTGGTACGCCGACATCGCGCTCGCAGTGTTCGCGGCGCTCATCAATTTGCCGATTCGCGAACCGCGGACACCGCGCCTGGCGGCGGCATAAGCCGCGCGCGCGGCGCCTGCGTGGTCACTTCTGAAGAACGTCCACCGCCGAATCGACGATTCTCACCGCCACACCCGTCGGGATGCCCTTCGATTCGATGCGGACAATCTCGCCCTGGCATTTAGGCCTGATTTGTCTCCCGGACCGAACAATTTCGATCGTGAAATTGACGCGATCACCGACTTCGAATTCAACCGTGCTATCGGTCCAGAAGAATAATCCCGTTGCAGCGACGTCTTCCGTGACGCCCGTGCCGTCCTCAAAAGATAACGGCAGCGCGGTTGCGATCCGCTCTTCTTGCCTTCTATTCACCGCTGGCATTGTCGGCCCATTCAGGTGTTGATGTCCGTCAGTTTACGCTCTTGCCCGTATGCCCGGACAGCCCGTTCGGCCCACGCCGGTGCGGTGAGGGGGCGTAGGGTTGGCGCAGGGCCCGTTCAACCATTTCCAGGCGATCCTGACCGTAAAACATATCGCCATCAACGAAATAGGTCGGCGAGCCGAACACGCAACGTTCGATGGCTTCCTGCGTATTGGCTTCGTAAATCGCCCGCACCTCGTCCGACAACGCCGCGTCCAACAAGGGGACGGGGTCCAGCCCTACGCGCTTGCCAAGTTCCACCAGGGTATCCCTGTCAGCCAAATCAGCGTTATCACGCCAATGGCTCTCCAGCATCACATGGGCCAGTTGATCAACGTTGTGGCCCTGAACAATGGCGGCGATGAGCATGCCGTTGCACAGGGTCATGTCGTTGTCATGATAGGTGGGGCGCCCGACCATGACCGGCGCGTTCCTTTCCTCCGCCCAGCGGTCGATTTCCCGGCGGAAGAAATAGGCGTAATGCCCCTTGCTGCGTGCACTGAATGGCATTGACCCGGACCCCGGCACGACTCGGCGCAGATCGTTGGGACGGTGCCGAATGGTGCGGCCGGCAGCCTTGGCGATTTGCATCAACCGGGCAGAGCCCAGATAGGCGTACGCGGAATGGGCGGAATAGAAATATTCGATCTCGGACATGCGATGCTCCCTTTTGTCTGCAAAGGATATCAACGCCACCGCCACGGGAGAAGAGAATCAGTCGGACACCGGCGGAATCTTCAATCCCGCTCGTGGTCGAGCGCGCGTAAAATGAGCACGCGAGACCTGATGAATCATCGCAGGACGTCACCTTCGGGTGCAGAACGCCTTCGTCGAACGACCGGAAAAACTTTCATTTGATGTCGCGTTGCGCAGCGCTTTCCCATAGAGAAACGACGAGACCCTCGAGAACCCGATCCACCGCATGGTGTTCGATGCGCGGGTGTGGAATGAGACGGCCCCGCCGGCGCAATGACGGCGGTCCGGGGGATTGCGCATGACGGCGGCGGCCGTCGGATTCGCCAACGCCTATCCCTTGCCGAGGCGCCGGATCAGATGGCTCGGGCTGATATTTTTCGTCTTTCTTCACGTCGTCGGGATCGTCGGCACGCCGCTGTATCTCTACCATCACGGCGTCACGGCACCAGAACTGGCGTTGCTCTTCTTCTATCTCGGCGCGACCGGCCTCGCAACCACGATCGGATATCACCGATTATTCGCGCACGGCAGCTTCAAGGCGTCACCCGATCGTGTCGCTTCCTGCTTGCTGTTCTTCGGCGCGGCGACGTTCGAGGAATCGGCGCTGAAATGGTCCTCGCAGCATCGCCAGCACCATCTGTTCACCGATACCGAGCACGATCCCTATGGCGTCAACCGGGGCTTCTGGCACGCGCACATCGGCTGGATCCTGTTCTGGCGCCACACGCACCAACTTCGACAACGTGAAGGATTTGCGACGGTCGACGCTGGTCGCGCATCAGCACGATCATCATGCATGGTGGTCGGTTGGCGGGGGCGTCGTCCTGCCCATGCTCATCGCCTGGGCGATCGGCCACCCGCTGGGCGGATTCATCATGGTCGGTGTGCCTGCGCATCGTCATCGTCCTGCATTCGACCTTCTTCGTGAATTCCTTCGCGCACACCTTCGGCAGCCAGCCGTACATGCCGCGGCCAGTCGGCCCGCGACAACTGGCTGGGCGCATTGCTGACCAACGGCGAAGGCTTCCACAATTTCCACCATCGGTTTCCGACGGATTACCGCAACGGTGTCCGCTTGTATCACTGGGATCCGTCCAAGTGGTGCATCTACGCTGCTGTCCAAGCTCGGCCTTGCCTGGGATCTGCGGCAGGACGCCCGAACATCGGATTGCCGAGGCGGCTCGCGAGTGCGCGTTGCAGCGGCAGGCCGCGCCGACTTCTCGGCCGGATTGATTCTCTTATCCCACGCAGCTGCGGGCCGACTGCACGTTGCGGGACCGCTCGATGATATCGGCGATCAACTGTCGCGACCTTAGGCAATCGATGCCGGAGACCTTCAGCGCGGCGCGAGCTGCACCCGGAGCTGCGCGTCCCAGGGCAGCTTCGCATCGGGATCGGGCCGCTTGCCTGGCGGCAGGTCGAGCTCGGCGGCACGCTTGACCAGTACCTCCTCCACCGAGATGCGGACCAATCGCCAGCCGCCGAACAGCGCGGCGAACTCCGGCAGCGCGCGGATCATTCCAGCGACCGTGCTGTGGACGTGCCCAATGCGCGCGCGGCCGGCATCGGGATCCCAGTCCGATGTCACCGCGGCCCTGCGCGCGAGCAGGCGCGACAGCCAGGGATAGTCGGCAATGCGGCCGAAGCCGAGGCTGATTTCGGGCGCCTTGCCTGCCTGCTCGAGCGCCGCCTTGACCGCGACCTGGGTGGCGTTTTGCCCGAGCGCACAGGCCGGGCGCAGACGGAGCGAAATTTGCCTGCCGATCGGCGCACCGCGCTCGATTTTCAGTGCGCATTCGGGAAGGGCGAGCGTCGTCGTTCCTGCGGCAAATGCATACGTGCCTGCGAAAGCGGAAGCGGCAAGCAAAGCTGCAAGCGCCGTGCGTACCAGCGGCAGCAGGATGACGATCTTCCATTCGTTCGACATCGGCCAGCGGCACGGATTGGTCATGACGGGCTCGCGTGAAGCAGTGCCCCGGATTGTAGCGGTCGCGTTCATCTCGGCGGTCACACGCAGTGGAACGCCGCCTTCGACGCCGGCTACTGCGCGGCGAGCGGCAAGCCATACAACGCCCGGCACAAGCCATTCCCAGAATACGTAATCCTTGGGCGTGACACCTCGTGGTCAGCCCGCTCTCAGGTACCCCTCAAGTACTTGATACCGGCCGTCTTCACGTACAGCGTGCCGCCCTCGTCGGCACGCGGCGTGTGCGCTGAACCGGCCGGCATGCGCAGCCTGGGATTCCCACGATATTCCGGACACTTTTGATAGGTGGGATGATGCTATCGGAGGTGTCAGATGGAAAGACGGAGATTTACGGCAGAGTTCAAGCGTGAGGCAGAATAGCTGGCAGGGCAAGAGGGAGTATCGAGGACAAAGGTGGCGCAGGAGCTGGGGCTGAATGTGAACATGCTGGCCCGGTGGGTGCGGCAGGCCCGGGCGGGCAAGTGGGAGATGGCGCCTGGCAAGTCGCTGGGGACCGAGCAGCAGCAGGAGCTTGAGCGACTGCGACGGGAGTTAAAGCGCGTCACGACCGAGCGCGACATCCTAAAAAAGGCGGTGGGCTAGTTCGCGAAGGAACCCTCGCGAGGTACGGCTTTGTAGCCCGGCACCAGTCAGTCTGGCCTGTGAGGACGATGTGCCGGATGCTGCAGGTCTCGCACGGAGGGTTCTACGAGTGGAGGGGCCGCGGCCCAAGTAAGCGCAGCGTGGAGAACGCGCGCCTGACGGGGATGATCCCCACGAGTTTCCTGGAGGGCGATCGGACCTACGGCTCTCCGCGGGTGCATCGTGACCTTGTGGACTGGGACCACCTTCTCGTCCATCGATCGGGCTCCAAGATTGGGGGCATCGGCCCGATGCCCCCAAATCAATACTCAGGATGCCCCCAAGGATGCCCCCAGCGCAAAACGGCTGTCAACGAACGCCGCCGAACGTTCGTGGAACAATCTCTTTGTTTTCAGAGGAAAGGGTGGGCTTCCGCGCACTTCATTGGAAGCCCTTGGACTAGCTTTGGCGGAGAGTGAGGGATTCGAACCCTCGATACGGTTTACCCGTATAACGCCTTAGCAGGGCGCCCCCTTCAGCCACTCGGGCAACTCTCCTTGTTTGCTTCGCGTGCACCACGTGTCGCCCTCGGGACGGCGGCGACGCGCCGGCGATTTTACTCCTGTTCCAGCTCGAAGGCGTTGTGCAGCACCCGCACCGCGAGTTCGAGGTATTTCTCCTCGATGACGACGGAGATCTTGATCTCCGAGGTCGAGATCATCTGGATGTTGATCCCCTCCTCCGACAGGGTGCGAAACATGCGCGCCGCGATGCCCGCGTGCGAGCGCATGCCGAGGCCGACGGCCGATACCTTGGCGATGCGATCGTCGCCGCTCACTTCGCGA
The DNA here is from genome assembly GCA_963714925.1 of uncultured beta proteobacterium. GTDB lineage: Bacteria > Pseudomonadota > Gammaproteobacteria > Burkholderiales > SG8-39 > SG8-39. Next base: position 70,803 of record CAVQQK010000011.1, read on the forward strand.
CAGTGGATGTGCGGCTGCACCTGATCGCGCAGAATCGTCACCGCCTTCGGGTAGTCGTTGCGATGCACGGTGAACGACAGGTCGGTCATGCCGTCGTGGCCGACGTTCTGCACGATCATGTCGACGTCGATGTTCGCCTCCGCGATCGGCCCGAGGATGGCGTAGGCGATCCCCGGCCGGTCGGGCACGTCGTGCACCGTGATCTTGGCTTCGTCGCGATTGAACGCAACGCCCGAAATGACCGCCTTTTCCATCGCCATGTGCGGATCTTCCTCAAATGTGATCAGCGTGCCCGAACGCGCCTCCACCTCGACCGGCAGCAACGGATCGGTCAGGCTGGAGAGCACGCGCGTCGGCACCTTGTACTTGCCCGCGAACTCGACCGAGCGCGTCTGCAGCACCTTCGAACCGGAACTCGCAAGCTCGAGCATTTCCTCGAACGAGACGGTCTTGAGTCGACGCGCACCCGGCACGATGCGCGGGTCGGTCGTGTAAACGCCGTCGACGTCGGTGTAGATCTGGCACTCGTCGGCCTTCAGGGCCGAGGCCAGGGCGACCGCCGAGGTATCCGAGCCGCCGCGCCCGAACGTCGTAATGTTGCCCTGCGCGTCGACGCCCTGAAAACCGGCGACCACGGCGATGCCGCCCGCGGCAAGTTCCGCGCGCAAGGCGGCATCATCGATCGAAATGATCCGCGCCCGGGTAAATCCCGAATCGGACAGGATCCTGATCTGCCAGCCCGTGAAGCTGCGCGCCCTGATCCCGAGCGCGCCAAGTGCCATCGCGAGCAGTCCGATGGTGACCTGCTCGCCCGTCGACGCAATCACATCGAGCTCGCGCGGGTCGGGCAGCGCCTCGATCTCCTTGGCGAGCGCGATCAGCCGGTTCGTCTCGCCCGCCATGGCCGACAAAACGACGACGACATCGTGGCCCGCCGCCTTCCACTTGGCGACGCGGCGCGCGACATTGTGGATGCGCTCCACCGAGCCCACCGACGTGCCGCCGAATTTTTGGACGATCAGCGCCATCGCGCCCGCGCGCTCCTGAAAAGGCCGCAGATTCTACCGGAACCGCCTGCGGACCCGCGCAACACGCCAGTACCGGCGCCTCAAAAACGAGCGCCCCGCCGAAGCGGGGTTTACTTGGTCTACCGCCTGAACGCTAGCGCAGCTCGGGGTGCTGGGCGACGATCTCCTCGCGCTTGATGCGCGGGAACCAGCCGGCATACATGTAGCTGTAGCCCTCGTTCTGCCATTTGGCAATGTCGATCACTGCCGCCGGCACCACCGTGATCACGTCGTAGAACTCGTCGGGTTTGTAGCCGCGGGAGCGCGCCGCGTTGCGACAGACATGGATCGTGACGCCGGCGTCCTTGAGTTCCTTCAGCGCTGCGTACATGTCGGGGTAGGCCGCGCGATTCAGGCGTGAAAAAGCGTGTAGCTCGTTGCCATGCGCGACCAGAACGATGTGGGAGTTCTTCGGGTCGCCGAACTCCTGAATCGTCTTGAGGTGGTTGCGGATGTAGCCGAAGGCCACCTTGCCATCCATCGGCTTGGCGAAGTTGAAGTCATACAGCGCCTTCTGCGGCTTGTACCGCGTGCCATCGAACTTCGAGGGATCTTCGGGTCCGGCCAGGGCGACGGTTGGGGCGCACAGGGCAAGCGTCATTGCAGCGACAATGCGTTTCATTCAATCCTCCGGGTTGGAACAACAGCGTTCGATTATGCCTGAGGCGCCGACGTCGAGGCGCCGATCGAAAAAGGTGGTCTGCGCCCGGCTTCACAGGCAGCCGTGAGAGAGAATCCGGGACGCGCGATCGATCACCCACCGTCATGGCGGACGCAGAAATGATTGGGCCGTTGCTGACCCAAAAAGTGCACGCAGCGCTGCACGCTGCCATGCGTGCCGGTACGCCCATCGTCGAGTGCTCGTTGGACCTCGATCGTTCGATGACGACGGTCGAGGTCGACGTTGCGGGGTGGACGTGGCGGGGCGGACGATTCCCTCACCTGGAAACCTGCAAGGACAGAACCGTTTACCACTGGGTTGGCGACGCCTTTGAGCCCGTGGCGCGTTTCACGACCTCACTCATCAAGTTGGTGCCAACCGAATGGGGGCCACCGACGTTCGAAATCGATGGCATCAAGATGCACCCTACGGCGCAGGGTTCGCCCCATGCGGACGCGGAACGCAAAGTCGGCTTGATTCAGCCGCGTGGCAAAGTGATTTTGGATACCTGCGGCGGCCTCGGCTATTTCGCCGCCTGGTGTGTGCTCGGCCAGGCGAGGCAAGTGCTTTCGTACGAAAAGTCCGCCGACGTGATCTGGCTGCGCAGTCTCAATCCCTGGTCGCCCGAGAGTGACAGTCGATTGACATTGACCCAGGGTGACATTACCGCGCAGATCGTCACGCTGCCGGGCGGTTCGGTCGATGCGATATTGCATGATCCGCCGCGTTTCGGTATTGCCGGGGTGCTCTACTCGCAGGTTTTTTATGACCAGCTGGCCCGGGTGCTCAAGCGCAGGGGCCGCCTGTTTCACTACACTGGCACGCCGAACAAACTGACCAGTGGTCGCGATGTGCCGAACGAAGTCGTGAAACGTTTGCGGCGCGCCGGGTTTGCTACAAAATTGAAGGGCGACGGGGTGTTGGCAGTGAGAAACTGAGCCTCATCGGGCAAACAGGCGACGGAGGAAACGGTGCGCGTACAGGTCGGCATCATCGGCGGCGGCCCGGCGGGGCTGCTGCTGTCCCAGCTGCTGCATCTCAACGGCATCGACAACGTCGTGCTCGAGGCGCGCAGCCGCGCCTACGTGCTGAACCGAATCCGGGCCGGTGTGCTCGAATGGGGTTCGGTCGAGGTCCTGCGTAGCGCGGGCGTGGGCGAACGCATGGACCGTGAAGGTCATGTACACGACGGCACCGGGATTGCCTGGGCCGGCAAGCGCCGGTTCTTCATCGACACACGGCAATACGCCGGCCGACCGATGATGGCCTATGGACAGACCAACATCACCGAGGATCTGTACGCTGCGCGCGATGCGATGGGCGGCGCCATCATCGACGAAGCCGAAGACGTCACGCCGCACGACCTTGCCTGCGATGCGCCGTATCTCAGCTACCGCAAGGCCGGCGAGACGCATCGCGTGGATTGCGAATTCATCGCCGGCTGCGACGGCTTTCACGGCGTGAGCCGGGCCTCGATCCCGGGCTCGGTCTTAACCTCGTTCGAAAAGGTCTACCCCTTTGGCTGGCTCGGCGTTTTGTCGCAGACGCCGCCGCTCGACGAGATCCTCTACGCGCGTCACGCACGCGGCTTCGCCCTCGCCTCGCAACGCAGCCCGACACTCAGCCGCTACTACATCCAGTGCGCGCTCGACACGCGCCTCGAAGACTGGCCCGATGATCGGTTCTGGGCGGAACTGAAGGCCCGCTTTCCGGCGGAGGTGGCCGCGCGCATCGTCACCGGGCCATCGATCGAAAAGTCGATCGCGCCGCTGCGCAGCTTCGTCGCCGAACCGATGCGCCATGGACGCCTGTTTCTTGCCGGCGATGCGGCGCATATCGTGCCGCCGACCGGCGCCAAGGGCCTCAACCTGGCAATCTCCGATGTGTTCTACCTGTCGCGCGCGCTGATCGAATACTACAAACGCAACAACGCTCGGTTTCTGGACAGCTATTCCGACATGGCGTTGCGCCGCGTCTGGGGCGCGGCGCGCTTCTCGTGGTGGCTGACGCTGCTGCTGCACCCGTTTCCGGACGAGACCGCGTTCGACCAGCGCGCGCGTGAGGCCGAGCTCGACTACATCGCGCGCTCGGAGTACGCCCGGCGCTCGATGTGCGAGCAGTACGCGGGGCTGCCCTTCGAGTCCTAGCCCGCGAAACGACGCGGCCTGCGCATCACGCGGGCTTGAGGAACACGTTCGGCTTGAGAAACAAGCCGAGAATCAGGCAGCCGTCCGGGCTGTAGGCCTCGTGCCGATTGCCCGCCGGGCGCCAGATGAAATCACCCGGGCCGGCCATGCCTTCCTCGTCGCCAAACGTACCCTCGAGCACGTAGGTCTGCTCGAGCGCGGCATGGACGTGGTCGGGCACCACGCCGCCCGGCGGTATGCGGAACAGGCCGGTGAAGATGCCGCTTGCCTTGTCTTCGTAGAGTACTTTCACGTCGACCCCCGGTGCTTGCGCCATCGACGTCCAGGGGACCTCGTCGCTCTTGATGTAGCGCGACGCGAGTTCTGGCGGGTTTGCACGGTCCGGCATGGGGACTGACATCTGCTGCCTCCGTTCTCGTTGGCGTGTCGTTAAAGCCAAGCGCGTTTTCCGAAGCACCACCCGGCGCAGCGGCCTCGCCTCGGCACCCATGCTAGCGCTTTCCACGAAATTCCGCGATTGCGGGCTACGGACTACGATACGGCTCCAGCGCCCGTACGGGTTGCATTGGAGGGAACGTGGCGCGCGCGAGCGCGTCCAACCTCGACGCGAGGTCGGCGATTGACGCCCCGCGTAGATCCGGCTTTGACTCTCGCCTGCCAAGTGTGACGTAACCATGGATAGCATGCGCATCGAACCGCCCCGAGGTGAGCTGCTGCACATCACCGAGCTGATGGCGGGCGGGCCTACGCGCGCGCCCGTGACCACTGCGCTGCTTGCCGCCAACCTGCTCGTATTCGCGGCGATGCTCTTTCAGGGGGCTGGATTCTGGCATTCGCCAAACGACGTACAGCTCGCCTGGGGCGCGGGATTCGGCCCGGCGACCCAGGACGGAGAATGGTGGCGGCTGGTCACCGCGATGTTCCTGCATTTCGGGGTCCTGCATCTCGCAGTGAACCTGTGGGCCCTGTGGGAGGGTGGGCGGCTGGTCGAACGCCTCTACGGTCACTGGCGCCTTGCCACGCTCTATTTCGCCGGTGGAACTGCCGGTAACCTGATGTCGCTGATCGCGCACGGCGATCACGCCATCTCCGGCGGCGTCTCGGGCGCAATCTTCAGTCTATTTGGCGCACTTTTGGTGTTTCTATGGCGCGAGCGACGCAACATTCATCCGACCGACTTTCGCTGGCTTTTCGGCGGAGCAATGGCCTTTTCCATGGCCACCATCGCGCTCGGTCTGATGATTCCGGGAATCGACAACGCGGCGCATGTCGGCGGTTTGGCTTCGGGCGCCCTGCTTGGCACCGCACTCGCTCGAGCAGGAGGCGCCGCGCGCGAGCGCTGGCTTGCACGGGGCGCGTTCGGGCTGATGGTGATTGTACTCATCGCATCGATTCCCGAGTCGGGCTATCGCTGGCGCGAGGAACTCAAGGCACGCTCCGAGATCCGCGCCTTCCTCCAGGACGACACGCGAATCGTCGATCGATGGCAGGAAATTCTCGATACAGGCAGAAGCGAGGCGGCGTCCTTCGAGCAACTCGCCGATCGAATCGATGCGGCGGTGACCAGCGAATATCGCGGCAGCTTCGAACAGTTGTCCTCGATCACGATTGATCCCGCTGCGCCCTCTGCGCCGGCTCTTGAAACCCTCAGACGCTACGCGCAGTTGCGCGAGGAAGCTTCGAGAGCACTTGCCGAAGCGCTGCGCAATCGCGACGAACAGGGCGTACGCGATGCCCTCGAAATGGCGCGGCGCGCGCCGTACGACGCACGCGGCAAGGACGCGCCACCGCTCCCCCAAAAACCGCCAACACCGCCGTCAGGGCCACGCTGACGCCCTGTTGCCGCGCGCCACGTCTCGAGCAATGTACCAGCCACTTTGAAGCGAGCTGAGGGCTGGGCGCATGGACACGCTGGACGGCGCGGACGGACGGCGCCGGAGTGCCTACTAGGCGCCTACTAAGCTCTTTGGGGAGGACCTGCAGAGCCGCAAGTCCTTGAATTTTGGTGCTGGTGCGCAGACTCGAACTGCGGACCTACTGATTACGAATTAGATAGAGATTGGGGTTCCGCGCACTCACATCTATCAGGACGGAATTGAGCAAACGGCGACCGTCGTCGGATCTTCGTGGGCCTGAGGCGTACCCGATGTCACTTGCTCGCGCCAAAAAGCGGTCAATTTGTTGCGAGGTTGACGACGAATTCTAGAAAGAATCTAGAAATTGCCCTGCAATGTGAAACGAATAATCGTAACGCATTGATTATATTGGCGACCCCACGGGGATTCGAACCCCGGTTACCGCCGTGAAAGGGCGATGTCCTAGGCCTCTAGACGATGGGGTCTTCCGACTGCCGGTGCTGCAAACTCTCTGGTGGAGGTAAGCGGGATCGAACCGCTGACCTCTTGCATGCCATGCAAGCGCTCTCCCAGCTGAGCTATACCCCCAGACAAGGGCGCGGATTATAGCCGCCGCGATTCGATCGGTAAAGCCGATCGCGCCGAAAAACGACACTAAATCGCGCGCTTAGGAGGGGCAGGGCCCGATACGCCTGCCGCGCGTCTTGGTCTGCAGTTCGAACTTCTTGCCCTCGGCCATTCCGCTCATCTCCATCTCGCTATCCATCATGCCGGCGGTGAAGCGCGCGCGCCCCCGTCCCTTCATGCCTGAGGACGGGCAGGCCATCTCCCAAGTCGCGCCACGATCATCACGTGTGCCCGGGGTGAGACTGCAATCGCTCCCCGGTGGTTTGCCGCCCATCCAGCGCGACGGATCGGCCAGGTCTTCCTTCTTGATGCAGCGTGTGACGGTCGCGGTCTGCGGCTTTGGCATCATCGGCGACGTGATCGTCGTCGTCAGTTCCCAATTGCCGGGCTCCATGGTCTGGGCGGCGGCGCCGAAACTCGCCGCAGCGAACAGCGTGAACACAAGTGGTCGAATCATGCAGGGTCTCCGTTCAGTCGGTATCAAGATGGTGGGAAAGCCGCGCCAGCACGGTCTCGCGACCGAGCAGTTCCAGCACCGCGTCGACCGACGGGGTCTGCGTGCGCCCGGTAACGAGCACGCGCAGCGGCATCGCGAGTTGCGGCATCTTGAGCCCGCTCGAGGCGAGCGCCGCCTTGATCGCAGTACCGATCGACGCCTTGTCCCAGCCTGCAAGCTCGCCAAGCCGCGCCTTCAGCGTGCGCAGCGCCGGGCGCGAGGCCTCGGTGAGCTGCGCTTCGAGCAACTCGGGCGTCGGCTGCGGGTCGAGGTAAAACAGCGTCGCCGCTTCGGCGAGGTGTACGAGCGAGGTCGCGCGGTCCTTGAGCAGCGCGACGACCGGCTCCAGCCCGGGTCCGCGCTCGAGCGGCGCGCCGAGGCGGCGTAGCAAGGGCTCGACCAGCGCGGCAAGGCGCCTGTCGTCGGCGCACTTGATGTACTCGTGGTTCAGCCAGTTCAGCTTGTCGGGATCGAACTGTGCGGCCGATCGGCTGACGTGTGCGAGATCGAACCATTCGACAAGCTGCACCATCGAAAACACTTCGTCGTCGCCGTGCGACCAGCCCAGCCGCGCAAGCGCATTGACCAGCGCCTCGGGCAAGGTGCCGTCGTCGCGATACTGGACGACGCTCACCGCGCCGTGGCGTTTCGACAGACGCTCGCCGTCGGCGCCGAGAATCATTGGTACGTGCCCGAACGCCGGCAGCGTGGCGCCGAGCGCATTGAAAATGTGAATCTGGCGCGGCGTATTGTTGACATGATCGTCGCCGCGGATCACGTGCGTGATCGCCATGTCGAGATCGTCGACCACGACGCCGAAGTTGTAGGTCGGCACGCCATCGCCGCGCAGGATCACGAGATCGTCGAGCTCCGCATTCGGAACGCTGATCGTGCCCTTCACGAGGTCGTTCCGAATGCGGAGCTCGACGATCTCGTGATCCTGCGCGGCGATGGCGTGCCGACCTACAACTTCGGCGTCGTGGTCGGATCTCGACATGGCGATTCGCGCGTGATCCGCGGCGACGATCATGCGAACAATACGCCGCGCCAGATTCACGTTTTCAATGCGCTCGGCGCCACGCTGCCGGCGTTCGGCGCGGCCTACAATGATTGTCACGGCGCCGACGGCGAGCGTCTTGTCGAAACGCCACGGCGCGGTGAGCGTCGTCCAGGGTCCCGCGACGACGGCACCTTGCCCGAGGCGCTGGTCAATGCGCTTGCGCGGGCTGGGCTCGGCGACGACGAAGTGTTTTCGATGGTGCAGCTTGTCGAATGGTTCGATGATCGGCCGCACAGTTCGATCCCGACAAGCTGAACTGGCTGAACCACGAGTACATCAAGTGCGCCGACGACAGGCGCCTTGCCGCGCTGGTCGAGCCCTTGCTACGCCGCCTCGGCGCGCCGCTCGACGCCGGACCCCGGGCTGGAGCCGGTCGTCGCGCTGCTCAAGGACCGCGCGACCTCGCTCGTACACCTCGCCGAAGCGGCGACGCTGTTTTACCTCGACCCGCAGCCGACGCCCGAGTTGCTCGAAGCGCAGCTCGCCGAGGCCTCGCGCCCGGCGCTGCGCACGCTGAAGGCGCGGCTTGGCGAGCTTGCAGGCTGGGACGAGCGTCGATCGGTACTGGATCAAGGCGGCGCTCACCTCGAGCGGGCTCAAGATGCCGCAACTCGCGATGCCGCTGCGCGTGCTCGCTACCGGGCGCGCGCAGCCCCCGTCGGTCAACGCGGCTGGAACTGCTCGGTCGCGAGACCGTGTTGGCGCGGCTTTCCCACCATCTTGATCCATCGACTGAACGGAGACCCTGCATGATTCGACCACTTGTGTTCACGCTGTTCGCTCAGGCGAGTTTCGGCGCCGCCGCCCAGACCATGGAGCCCGGCAAGGGGGGAACTGACGACGACGATCACGTCGCCGATGATGCAAAAGCCGCAGACCGCGACCGTCACACGCTGCATGCAAGAAGGAAGACCTGGCCGTCCGTCCCACGTGGATGGGCGGCAAACCGCCGGGGAGCGTCAGTCTCACCCCGGGCACACGTGATGATCGTGGCGCGACTTGGGAGGTGGCCTGCCCCGTCCTCGCGGGGCTTGAAGGGACGGGGGCGCGCGCGCTTCCACGGCCGGCATGATGGATAGCGAGATGGAGATGAGCGGAATGGCCGAGGGCAAGAAGTTCGAACTGCAGACCAAGACGCGCGGCAGGCGTATCGGGCCCTGCCCCTCCTAAGCGCGCGATTTAGTGGGCGCGATCGGCTTTTGCCGATCGAATCGCGGCGGCTATAATCCGCGCCCTTGTCTGGGGGTATAGCTCAGCTGGGAGAGCGCTTGCATGGCATGCAAGAGGTCAGCGGTTCCATCCCGCTTACCTCCACCAGAGAGTTTGCAGCACCCGCAGTGGGAAGAGCCCATCGTCTAGAGGCCTAGGACATCAGCCCTTTCGCGGCGGGAGACCGGGGATTTTCCCGTGGGGTCGCCAATATAATCAATGCGTTACGATTATTCGTTTCGTCCCGGGCAATTTCTAGATTCTTTCTAGAATTCGTCGTCAACCTCGCAACAAATTGACCGCTTTTTGGCGCGAGCAAGATGACATCGGGTACGCCTCAGGCCCACGAAATCCAACAACAGTAGCCGTTTGCTCAATTCACAGTTAAATAGATGTGAGTGCGCGAACCCCGACTCTCTATCTAATTCGTAATCAGTAGGTCCGCAGTTCGAGTCTGCGCACCAGCACCAAAAAGTCAAGGACTTGCGGCTCTGCAGGTCCTCCCCAAAGAGCTTAGTAGGCGCCTAGTAGGCACTCCGGCGCCCCAGTCCGCGCCGTCCGGCGTGTCCAGTGCGCCCAGCCCTCAGCTCGCTTCAAAGTGGCTGGTCCATTGCTCGAGACGTGGCACGCGGCAACAGGGCGTCAGCGTGGCCCTGACGGCGGTGTTGGCGGTTTTGGGAGGAGGGGTGGCGCGTCCTTCCCGCGTCCAGTCATGCGCGCGCGCGCCGCGCTTTCGAGGGCATCGCGTACGCCCTGTTCGTCGCGATTGCGCAGCGCTTCGGCAAGTGCTCTCGAAGCTTCCTCGCGCAACTGCGCGTAGCTTCTGAGGCCAGCACAGAGGGCGCAGCGGGATCAATCGTGATCGAGGACAACTGTTCGAAGCTGCCGCGATATTCGCTGGTCACCGCCGCATCGATTCGATCGGCGAGTTGCTCGAAGGACGCCGCCTCGCTTCTGCCTGTATCGAGGAGACCTCCTGCCATCGATCGACGATCCGCGTGTCGTCCTGGAGGAAGGCGCGGATCTCGGAGCGTGCCTTGAGTTCCTCGCGCCAGCGATAGCCCGACTCGGGAATCGATGCGATGAGTACAATCGCCGTCAGCCGAACGCGCCCCGTGCAAGCCAGCGCTCGCGCGCGGCGCCTCCTGCTCGAGCGAGTGCGGTGCCAAGCAGGGCGCCCGAAGCCAAAACCGCCGACATGCGCCGCGTTGTCATTCCCCGGATGCGTCGGACCAGACGCGATGGTGGCCATGGAAAAGGCCGTCTCCGCCGAAAAGCCAGGGAAAGTCGGTCGGATGAATGTTGCGTCGCTCGCGCCATCGACGCAAAAGTGCGCCAGAAATAGACTGAAGATTGCGCCCGAGACGCCGCCGGAGATGGCGTGATCGCCGTGCGCAATAGCGACATCAGGTTACCGGCGGTTCCACCGGCGAATAGAGCGTGGCAAGGCGCCAGTGACCGTAGAGGCGTTCGACCAGCCGCCCACCCTCCCACAGGGCCCACAGGTACCTGCGAGATGCAGGACCCCAAATGCAGGAACATCGGCGGTGACCAGCCGCCACCATTCTCCGTCCTGGGTCGCCGGGCCGAATACCACGCCCCAGGCGAGCTGTACGTCGTTTGGCGAATGCCAGAATCCAGCCCCCTGGAAGAGCATCGCCGCGAATACGAGCAGGTTGGCGGCAAGCAGCGCAGTGGTCACGGGCGCGCGCGTAGGCCCGCCGGCCGTCAGCTCGGTGATGTGCAGCAGCTCACCTCGGGGCGGTTCAATGCGCATGCTATCCATGGTTACGTCACTTTGGCAGGCGAGAGTCAAAGCCGGATCTACGCGGGGCGTAGAATCGCCGACCTCGCGTCGAGGTTGGACGCGCTCGCGCGCGCCACGTTCCCTCCAATGCAACCCGTACGGGCGCGGAGCCGCTGTCGTAGTCCGTAGCCCGCAATCGCGGAATTTCGTGGAGAGCGTTAGCATGGGTGCCGAGGCGAGGCCGCTGCGCCGGGTGGTGCTTCGGAAAACGCGCTCGCTTTGACGACACGCCAACGAGAACGGAGGCGGCATGTGAGTCCCCATGCCGGACCGTGCAAACCCGCCAGAACTCG
>CAVQQK010000012.1:0-186387 GCA_963714925.1 uncultured beta proteobacterium
GAAGGGCTTCATCGGCCTCAAGCCGGGGCAGAAGGTGAAGCCGGTTTCGCGCGCCCGGGCCAAGCCGCCCACGGCAGGCGACGCCGGCGCGCCGGCCAAGCCGGCCGCGAAGGGCGGTTGAGCGCCATGCGTCGCGGCGGCGTCGCGGTCTGGTGCATCCACCACCCGGTGAGCACCATGATGCTGACGCTCACCGCGATCGTGCTCGGGTTCTTCGCGCTCGACCGGCTGTCGATCAGCCTGCTGCCGCAATTGATCTATCCGCAGATCGGCGTACGCATCCTCGAGCCGGCGGTGCCGACCAACATCATGGAAGATCAGGTGACGCGCCAGCTCGAGGAACAGCTGGCGATCACCGAGGACTCGATCGGGGTCGAGTCGACGACCGTCGAGGGAACCGCGGAAATCGAGCTCTATTTCGAGTACGGCAAGGACATCGACGTGGCGCTGCGCGATGCGAGCACGCGACTGGATCGGGCAAAGCGCTTCCTGCCGACCACCATCGATCCGCCGATCATCTTCAAGCGCGACCCGGCACAGATTCCGGTCATGGAATTCGTCATCAGCTCGCCGCTGCGCAACATGACCGACCTGCGTACCTGGACCGACGACGTGTTTGCGAAGTACTTCCTCAACCTGCCGGGCGTCGCGTCGGTCGAGGTCGGCGGTGGGCTGGTGCGCGAGGTGCACGTGCTGCCCGACCAGCGCCGGCTCGCCGGCCTCGGGCTGACGATCGACGACCTGATCGGCGCGATCCAGCGCGGCAACGTCGACGCGCCGGCGGGGCGCCTGCACATGGCGGGGCAGCAGTACACCAGCCGGACGACGGGTCGGGTGCAGAACGTCGCCGCGCTCGCCGCGTTGCCGATCCGGCTCGCGAACGGCAGTTCGGTGCCGCTGTCGGAGGTTGCCGAGGTGATCGACACGCACGAGGACGAACGCATCCGCGTCCGCTACAACGGTACGCCCGGCGTGCGCATCTCGGTGCAGAAGCAGCCGACCGCGAATACGGTGGACGTGGCGGACGTGGTGAACGCGCGGCTCGTGCAACTTGCCGAGCGACAGCTCGTGCCGGAAGACGTGCAGGTCAACAAGGTGTCGGACCAGGCAGTCTACGTGCGCCAGTCGCTCAACAACGCGGCGACGGCGGCCCTGGCCGGCGCCGTTCTCGCGATGCTGGTGGTCTACGCGTTCCTGGGCAGCGTGCGCGGCACGCTCATCATCGGCTCGGCAATTCCAATTTCGATCATGATTACCTTCGTCATCATGGCGCTCGGCGGGCTGTCGCTGAACCTGATGACGCTGGGCGGGCTCGCGCTCGGTGTCGGGATGCTGGTCGACAACACGATCGTGATGCTCGAAAACATCGAGCGCCACCAGCGCGAGGGCGAACACGGGCTCGAGGCGGCCGCGAACGCGGCGGCCGAGGTCAACAGTCCGATCATCGCCGCGACCTCGACCAACCTCGCCGCAGTGGTGCCGTTCCTGTTCATCAGCGGTCTGGTGGGGTTGCTGTTTCGAGAGTTGATCTTCACGATTTCGGCCGCGATCGTCGCATCGCTCGTAGTCGCGGTGACGCTCGTACCGGCGCTCGCCGCGCGCGGCGAACCTGCGCGCACTTCGGCCGTGACGCGCTTCGTGCGGCGCATGGTGGCCCTGGCGCAGGCGGCCTACCTTCCCCTGGTGTCGGCCATCACGCGCGCGCCGAGCGTGGTCGTCGTCGTGGCACTGGTGATGCTGGGCGGGTTCGGGGCGCTGTTCGTCCAGTTGACCGGAAAGCAGGCTTTTCTGCCGACGATGGACGACGGCCGGGTGCAGGTCTTCGTGTTCTCCGACCCGGGCGGCTCGCTGAACGAAATGGACCGTACGGTGCACCGCCTCGAGGACATTGCGGCCGCCCAGGGCGACGTCGAGGGGATCTCGGTCCTCGCGGGCGGCTCCATTTTCGGGCGCACCCAGCGGGAACGCCCGAACCGCAGCACACTCTCGATCCAGCTCGTACCGCTCGCCGAGCGCGCACGCAGCGTCGAGGCCTGGGTCGCCGGCTATACGCGCGCGGTGACGCGCGCACAGCTCGCAGGGGTGAAGGTGTTCGCACGCCCGGCGGGCGTGCGCGGGCTGCGCACCACGCGATCAGAGGAGGAGATCAGCGTGCGCGTGCAGGGCCCCGATCTTGCGGTCCTCGCGGAGATCGGCGAGCAGCTCGCCGATCGCCTGCGCGGACGCCGGGGTCTGCGCAACGTGAAGCACAGCGCCGAGGAAGTGCGCCAGGAGTTTTCTGTCCGGATCGACCGCAGCCGAGCTTCGGAGCTCGGCATCGACGTGACCCAGGTCGGCCGCGCAATGAAAATCGCACTCGACGGACTGATCGTAAGCGATTTCATCGAGAACGATCGTTCCTACGACGTACGGGTGCGGTTGCCGCAACGCACGATCGACAGCCCCGCCGCGCTCAAGGGGGTACTGCTGTTCGGGGCGCAGGGCGGACGGCGCGCCGTGTACCTTGGCGACGTCGCGTACGTCGATCTCGTCATGGCGCCGGCGGAAGTCCGGCGCGAGAACCAGCGCCGCATCGTCGAAGTCGAGGCGGCCCTCACGGGAGAACTTTCGCTCGGTGAGGTGGTCGGCGCGCTGCGTGCGGACCTTCAGGACTTCGCACTGCCGCCAGGTTATACGCTGTACTTCAGCGGCGCTTATGACAGCCTGAAGAAGGGCAACGTGCTCGTGCTGACTCTCGCCGGGCTCGCCCTTTTTCTCGTGTTCGTGGTGATGGCGGTGCAGTACGAATCGTTGCGCAATCCAATGGTGATTCTGCTCGGCGTGCCGTTCGCCCTCATCGGCGTGGTCATCGGGCTGCTCGCAACCGGGCTGCCGCTCTCGATGCCGGTCTGGCTCGGGATCATCATGCTGATCGGCATCGTCGTGAACAACGCGATCGTGCTGGTCGAATACATCGAGCTCTTGCGCGGCCGCGGCAGCGCGCTCGTCGAGGCGGTCGTCGGGGCGGCGCGCCTGCGCCTGCGGCCGATCCTGATGACGACGCTGACGACCGTGGTCGGCATGTCGCCGATCGCGTTCGGGCTCGGTGAGGGTTCCGAGATGCTGCAGCCGCTTGCCGTGTGCATGGTCTTCGGGCTGCTGTTCTCGATGTTCGTGAGCCTGCTTCTGATCCCGTCGATCTACCTGCTCGCCCAGCCGCGCGCCGCGCGCACCGGAGCGGAACCGGTCGAAGCCGCCGCCTGAATCGGCCTCAAGCGCGATAGAACGGCCGCTCGCCCTTGATCGTCACGCGCAGGCCGCGGCGGCGCTCGGGAAAGTAATCCCACAGTGCGTGGTGCTGTGCGCAGCGGTTGTCCCAGAACGCCACCGAGCCCGGTTGCCAGTGGAAGCGGCATTGGAATTCGGGCGTCTCGACGTGGCGAAAGAGCATCTCGAGCACCGCATCGCTTTCATGTTTTTCCAGCTCGAGGATGCGGCGCGTGAAGATGCGATTGACGAAAAGCGCCTTGCGGCCGCTCACAGGATGGGTGCGCACCACCGGGTGCTCGGCACGAGGATATTCCGCGCTCTGGTCCTTCATGCCTTCGTAGCGGCCGCGATAGGTCGTCTCGCCGTCGTGCAGGGCACTCATACCCTCGAGCATGCGCTGCATCGGAGCGGACAGGGCTTCGAACGCGGCAACCATGCTGGAGAACAGCGTGTCGCCGCCCTCCGGCGGGACTTCCAGCATGTACAGGATCGTGCCGAGCGGCGGCTCGGGGTCGCAGGACACGTCCGAATGCCAATCCTCGCCCGCGATCCGCTTTGTGTCCTTGTCGGCGTAGATTTCCATGATCTCCGGGTGGCCTTCGAGCAGACGCGGCCAGGCGGGATGGAGGTGCAGTTCTCCGAAGCGCCGGCCGAAGGTTTTCTGCTGCTCGGGCGTCATGTGCTGGTCGCGAAAGAACAGCACGCAATGTACTGCCAGCGCCTCGCGCAGGGTGTCGATCTGCGGTTCGTCGAGCGTTTGCGACAAGTCGATGCCGTGGACCTCGGCGCCGCATTTCGGCGTGAGTTTTCTCAATTCGAACTGCACTGTGCTCATTAGAGGGTCTTTTCCTAAAGGACGGCGGACGTTCCGCCGTCGAGATTGACGCTGGTGCCCGTCACATAGCTCGCCGCCGCGGAGGCGAGGAAGGCGACGACGTTCGCGACTTCCTCCGCGTCGCCCACGCGGCCGAGCGGAATGTCCCGCGCCATCTCCGCGTACAGCGCCTCGACCTCGACGCCGCGCTGCGCGGCGCGCCGCTCATGCTGGCCGGCGCGCACCAGGCCGATGCAGATGGTGTTGACGAGGATGGCCTGCGCCGCGTACTCCTTGGACAGAGCCTTGGTCAGCGCCAGGCCGGCTGCACGGGTCACGGTCGTCGGCATCGAGCGCGCGCGCGGTTGTTTGGCGCCGATGTTGGTGATGTTGATGATCCGCCCGCCGCCGCGCGCGCTGCATGTGTGGAATGGCGAGGCGCGCGAGCCGGACCGCGGCGAACAGCTTGAGATCGAAGTCGGCCTGCCAGGCGGCATCGCTCACCGCCTCGAATTCACCGGTCGCGGATGTGCCTGCGTTGTTGACCAGGATATCGAGGCGGCCCAGGCCTGCGACGACCTCGTTCACCGCGCGCACGCAGTCCTCGGCGCGGCTGACGTCGGCCTGTACCGACAACGGCTCGGCGCCAACCGCACGCAGCGCCGCGGCCGTGCGTTCGAGTCCTTCGGCACCGCGTGCGACGATCGCCACCCGCGTCCCCTCGGCCGCAAGCCGCAGCGCGCTTGCGCGACCGATTCCCTGCGACCCGCCCGTGACGAGCGCAACCTTTCCCTCCAGCCCGAGATCCATACGTTTTCCTCCCTGAAGGGGATTCTACGCAGCCGGGTCGTCAAATAACGTCACGTTTCGCAGCAATCCCCCGCAACGCGTAGCGACGCCCCAGCACCGCGCGGCGCGCGGTGAAAGGTCGCGGCATAATATTGGCTCATTCAGGGAGTGGTCATGTCGCAGACTGAATCTGTCGTGTCAGGGCAGGGTGCAATGGGCGCGCCCTATGCCGCCTACGATCCGGCGATTGCGCTGGAATTCTTTACGTCAATCGGAATACCGGAAGACGTCGCGGCCGGGGCGACGCTGTTCGCCGAGAACGAGAAGGGCGCGCGGACCTTGTTCAGCCGCAAGGGCGACAAAATGTACTTGCTGCTCGACGGCGAGGTCGGTCTGGTGGCGCACAACCGGCCGATCGGGCAGGTGGGCAAGGGCGAGATTTTCGGCGAGATGGCCTCGCTCACGCATTCGCCGCGCAGCGCCACGGCGCTTGCAAAGACCGACTGCCGCGTGATCGCGCTCGACGACCGCGCGTTCGAGACCGGGCTTACGCAGAAGCCGGAGTTCGCGCTGATGCTGTTGAGCGTGCTGATCGGCCGCCTGCGCGAGGCGATCGGCCAGTTAAGTGCGAGTGGGGTGCTGAGCGAGGAAAAGGCCTGGAAGGACGCCTACGTCTTCGAGCGCAAAGTGATTGCCGAACTGGTGAGGGAATACGAGGGCGAAGCGCCGAAGTTTTTCGACGCCAGGAAGCCGATCATGCAGGAAGGGCAGGTCGGCCTGTTCATGTATGTCGTGCTCAAGGGCAGCGTAGCGATCTTTCTGAACCGCAGTCCGGTGGAGCGGGTCGGGCCGGGCGGCGTCTTCGGCGAGCTCGCGCTGATCGATCAGCAGCCGCGCGCAGCGAGTGCCGTCGCCGAAACGGACTGTGAATTGCTCGCCATCAGTCGCACGGCATTCCTCCAGCTCATGAAGACCAAGCCGGGGTTCGGCAAGTCACTGCTCGCCGCAGTCGCGGACCGCGGGCGGTTCATGGTCTCGCGCCTGCGCTAGGCAGGGTGTGGGGACCGGTGGTCGTGCCGGGTTCGCGATGAGTACTGAAACCGTGTTGCCGCCGCGCTAGGGGCTGTGCAAGACTCGGCGCTCGCGGCCCAACCTGGGGCGTGAGGAGACATGCCATGGGTGGTGTAGATCGGGTTGGCAAGCGGGGCGCTGGCGCGCGTGACGTGGTGCAGGGGCGAGTGAAAATGACGCCCTCCGAGGCATTCGTCGAAACGATGGTCGCAAACGGCGTCACCGATGTATTCGGGATCGTCGGATCGGCCTACATGGATGCGCTCGACCTGTTTCCGAGCGCGGGGATCCGCTTCATTCCGACGGTACACGAGCAGGGCGCGGCGCACATGGCCGACGGCTATTCGCGCGTGTCGGGGCGCCACGGCGTTTGCATCGGTCAGAACGGGCCGGGAATCACGAACTTCGTGACTGCGATCGCGGCGGCCTACTGGGCGCATTCGCCCGTCGTCGCAGTGACGCCCGAGACCAGCAGCCAGACGATCGGGCTTGGCGGATTCCAGGAGACCGACCAACTGCCGATTTTCTCCCGCATCACGAAGTACCAGGCGCATGTCACCCATCCGGCTCGCATGGCCGAATTGACCGGACGCGCGTTCGACCGCGCGATCCTCGATATGGGTCCGACGCAGCTCAATATCCCGCGCGACCATTTTTACGGCGAAATCGAATGCGAGATTCCACAGCCAATCCGGATCGAGCGTGGCCCCGGCGGCGGCAGGGATCTGGATGCCGCCACCGAGCTGCTCGCCAAGGCGAAATTTCCGGTCATCATCGCGGGCGGCGGCGTGGTGATGTCGAACGGCGTCGAGGCCTGCGTCCGGCTCGCCGAGCAGCTCGGCGCGCCGGTGGTGAACGCCTATCTGCACAATGACTCGTTTCCGGCGAGCCATGCGCTGGCCTGCGGCCCGCTCGGCTATCACGGCTCGAAGGCGGCGATGAAGGTGATCAACCGGGCGGACGTCGTCGTCGCGCTCGGCTCACGCCTGGGGCCCTTCGGCACCCTGCCGCAGTACGACTACGACTACTGGCCGGTGAATGCGCAGCTTATTCAGATCGATGCCGATCCGCGGGTGCTGGGGTTGGTGAAGAAGACCGCGGTGGCCGTGTGTGGTGACGCGCGCGAGTCGGCGGAGGCGTTGTGTGCACGGCTGCAGGGCAAGACGCTCGCCGGCGCAGCCTCGCGCGAGCAGCGCATGAAGACCGTGCAGTCCGAGAAAGCGGCCTGGGCGCAGGCGCTCGCCGACTGGCACCAGGAGAAGGATGCCTGGAGCCTCGAAGTGGCACAGGGCGCCAAGGAAATGCATCCGCGCCAGATGCTGCAGGAACTGGAGAGGGCGATGCCGCGCGACGCGATGGTGTCGACCGATATCGGCAATATCTGCCAGATCGCCAACAGCTATCTCAAGTTCGAGCGCCCGCGTTCCATGTTCGGCGCAATGATGTTCGGCAACTGTGGCTACGCCTTCCCGACCATGATCGGCTGCAAGGCGGCAGCGCCCGCGCGGCCCGCGATTGCCTACGTCGGCGATGGCGCCTGGGGAATGAGTTTTGGCGAGATCCTGACCTGCGTGCGGGAGAAGATTCCGGTCACGGCGGTGGTGTTCAATAACCAGCAGTGGGGCGCGGAGAAGAAGAACCACGTCGACTTCTACGCCAACCGATTTCTCGGCGTGAACCTGGAGAACCCGAGCTGGGCGGGCGTCGCGAAGGCGATGGGTGCGGAAGGACTCACGATCGACAAGCGCTCGGACGTGGGGCCGGCGCTCGCGGCCGCGTGCAAGGCGCAGGGCGCGGGCAAGACGACGGTCCTCGAGATGATGGTGACGCGCGAACTCGGCGATCCGTTCCGGCGCGACGCGTTGAAGCTGCCCAAGCGCCTGCTCGACAAATACAAGGCGACTTCGGCCTAGTCGCAGGGCGGGCGCGTCGCGATCCCGCCTTGATCGCGTTCCACGTTCGCCGCCGGCCGGAACTGCGTTTAGGCTACCAGGAGAGCCGACATGGAATCACTCACTGCACTGGGCGCGGCGGTCGGCGCGTTGCTGACGGAACGTAAGCAAACCCTCGCGGTTGCGGAATCCTCCGCCGGCGGTTTGATCAACGCGACGCTCGTGTCGGTCCCGGGCGCCTCGGCCTACTACCTCGGCGGCTGCGTCATCTATACCGCGACCGGCCGCGAGCAGCTGCTTGGGATCACGGCCAAGGACATGAAGGGAATGCGTTCGGCGAGCCAAGCCTTCGCGCAACTGCTCGCGCAGCGCATGCGCGCGAAGCTCGGCACCACCTGGGGGCTGAGCGAAACCGGGGCCAGCGGTCCGGGCGGCAATCGTTATGGCGATTCGCCCGGCCACGCCTGCATCGCGGTCGCGGGTCCGGTCGAGGCGGTCATCACCATCGATACCGGGAGCGCCGAGCGCGAGAACAATATGTGGGACTTTGCCCGCCGGGCGGTCGAATTGCTCGAAGCCTGCGTGCGCAAGGCCTGACCCAATCCATGCGCGGACAAGACCACGAAAGATTCCTCACCCTGCAGGAGATCGTCGCCGCTGCGCGCCAGAATCTGGCGCCGGGCCCCTGGGGCTATCTGATCGGTGGCACCGAGACCGAAACCACGGTGCGCCGCAACCGGCACGCGCTCGATTCGATCGCGTTCCGGCCACGGGTACTGTGCGACGTGCGTCGCGTCGAATCAGGCAGTCGCTTTCTCGACGCCCCCGTGCGTCTGCCCGTCCTGCTCGCACCGGTCGGCGGCATGGAATCGTTCGTCGAGGGCGGTGCGGCGGCGGCCGCGCGCGCGGCGGCTGAATTCGGCGTGCCGCAGATGCTCTCCTCGGTCTGTGCCCCGGGGCTTGAAGCCACCGCGGCCGCGGCGGACAACCTGCGCGTGTACCAGCTCTACGTGCGCGGCGATGCGGCCTGGGTGGACGATCACGTGCGCCGCGCCAAGGACCACGGCTACCGCGCCTTCTGCCTGACCGTAGACAGCGCTTCCTATAGCCGGCGCGAGCGTGACCTGGTGGGGCGCTTTATCAAGCCCTGGCGCGCGGATGCGGCCAAGGGCATGGAATACCAATCCGCGCTGTCCTGGGACGAGGTCAGGCGCTACAAAGACCGGCACGACCTGCCGCTCATCCTGAAGGGTATCGCGACTGCCGAGGACGCCGAGATTGCCGTGCAGCACGGCGTCGACGTCGTCTATGTGTCCAATCACGGCGGGCGCCAGCTCGATCATGGGCTGGGGAGCACCGCGGTCCTGCCCGAGGTCCTGGCAGCAGTTGCGGGCAGGGCGGAGGTCTGGGTCGACGGCGGTTTCATGCGTGGATCGGACGTGGTGAAAGCGATCGCACTCGGTGCGCGTTGCATTGGCCTCGGCCGGCTTGCCTGCCTGGGACTCGCGGCCGACGGCGTTGCAGGACTGGTACGCGCGCTCGAGATTCTGGAAGAGGAAGTGCGGATCTGCCTTGGTCTGCTCGGCGTGACGTCGTTTGCCGGGCTCGGGCCGGCGCACGTGGTCGCCGCGCCGGTCGTCAGCGATCCGGGCGTGCTGAGCGCGTTCCCGCTCCTGGGGGCGGGCGCGGAGAACGCGCCGACGCCCGACTAGGACTTCACGCCGTAGCCCGAACCGGCCTTGCGATACTCGTCGCGCGGCGGGCTGAAGATATCGAGCACCAGCGCGCCGTCGGCGCCGACCCGGATGCCGTGCGGGACGCCGCCCGGCGTATGCCAGAACTCGCCCGCGCTGACGGCGATCGCCTCGTCGCCCTGGATGCGCGTTGCCGAGCCTTCGAGCAACACGCCCCACTGCTCGTTCGGGTGGCTGTGCACCTGACCGACGGCATTCGGCGCCATGCGCACCACCGACAGCATGACATTGTCGCCGACGAAAACGCGCGTTTCGACGCCTTCGGATAGCGTGCGTGCGATGCCACGCGCGTCGTTCGCGAGGCTGTAGACCCAGTCTGCTTTCGGCATGCGGTCCTCCGTCGATTGATACGCGTTGGTGTCAGATCTGGCCGCGCGCGCGCCGTTCCATCGGCAGCAGCGCATGGTAGGTAAAGGTATGCACCGGCGTGTCGATGCCGGTCTCGACGCCGAAGCGCACGATCGCCCCGTTCCAGGCGTCGAGCTCGGAGGGCTTGCCGGCCATGATGTCGCGCTGCATCGAGGCGGTGCCGCCGGCGGGCAGCGCATCGTAGAAGCCCCAGAGTTCGGTCTTGTAGTCGTCCGGCAAGGAAAATCCAAGTCGCTTGCCGACGGCAATGCCTTCGTCCATCGCGCGCTCGACCAGCGCGCGTGTTTCGGGCTGGGTCCGGATCACGCCCATCGGGCTGCGGCACAGGGCGCCGAGACCGGCCCAGGAACTCACGATGAGGAGCTTTTTCCACAGTTCGGTGCGGATGTCTTCGCTTGCTTTCGCCTGCGCGCCCGATTGCTCGAACACCGCACGCAGGGCCTCGACGCGTTGCGATGGACCGCCGTCCAGTTCGCCGATCTCGATGTACGCGCCGGGATTGGCGTGACGGATGACCCCCGGCGCTTCGATCAGGCTGAAGATCTTCGACAGCCCACCGAGGACATGCTGCGCGCCGAGGATTTCGGCCAACTCGTCGGGCGCCTGTACGCCGTTCAGGAACGGCACCACGATCGTCTCGGCGCCGATCATCGGCTGCATCGCGCGCGCCGCCTCGGGCACCTGCCAGGTTTTCACCGCGACGACGATCACGTCGACTTGGCCGACGGCTTTCGGATCGCTCGTCGCCGTGGGCTGCTTCAGGTGCACATCGCCCAACGGGCTGAAGACCTTCAGGCCGTTCTTGCGCATCGCCTCGAGATGCGCACCACGCGCGATGAATGCCACCTCGTGGCCGGCTTCGGCCAGGCGTGCGCCGTAGTAGCCGCCGAGCCCGCCGGCGCCGTAAATTGCGATTCGCATTGCCTAGACCTCTCCCTCCGGGAGCGTCAGTTTAGCGTTTGGATGACTTGCGTGCGCGAGCGCAGGCGGGGCGCGAATTCGTACCAGCCGCGCATGGCCTGGAACTCGGGTGAGGCGACCGCCTGCGGGCTGTCGAGTTCGTACACGGTGGTGTAGATGCGGTGGGACCGTTGCGCGCGCTTGCCTCGATCCGTTTCCGTGATCGGTCCGACGGAAACATAACGCCGGCCGCGCAGGACGCCCGGACAGGCGAGTGCGGCAGGCAGGTGGACGTCGTCGTACCAGCGGTTCCAGTCGGCCTCGATCGCGGCATCGACTTCGACTGTGACCACGAGCAGACAGCTCGGTAGTGGATCCATGTTCACGTTTCCTCCTCGGCGCGCGTCTTTGGCCATACAGCAAAGAATGGGGTGGGAGCGACTATTTGCTCGGCGGCTGAGCCGTTGTTCTGCGCGCCGTCAGTTCGAACAGCAGCGACGCCCAGTAACTTACCCAGTCGGCATTGGGATCGTTTTGCAGGCGTGTCATGTGCACGGCCTTCAGAAACCAGATACCTGGCAATGACAGCACCAAACGCGCCCGGCCCTGGGTGTCGGTTCGCACGCGCAGCTTCGCGTCCGGTGTTTCCTTGCGAAAGGCCGTGACCAGCGCGCCGGCAAGCGGGTTGCCCAGATAGAGGAGTCGCACGTTCAAGCTGTCGCCAGGCGACAGCGCATGGAGGTTATCGGCCGGCATCAGTTCCAGCGTGTATCCCAGGGGTGCCTGCAGTTCCTTGCCAAGGGCGCGACCGTTCGTGGTCAGGTAGGTCTTGGCACAGCGCACGAAGAATTCGTGCGCGGTTTTGTCGGATTCCCCGAGTTGCGCCCGTAACGCGACGATGGTTTCCATGCCTTCACTACGCAAATAGTTCTCGAATTTTTTCGGCGCCAGTGCGACGAAGTTGGCTCTGCTTCGATAACCCAGGAGCGTGGTTCCGGCAGATCGAATCCTGATCACGGCGGCCGGGTCGTCCCCCATCTCGGAAACGACCGGTGCCCGACCCTTCGCATCGCTGCGACTGAAGTCCTGGAACCAATCGGTCACGTAGGGCAGGGAGTTCCCCACCAGTTCCTGTCCCTCACGCAGGTGGAGAGATACGGAATCGTCCAGGTTGACGACGAACTTCGAGGGTTCGATCCAGAAGTCGTGGGCACGAACGGGACCCACGGCAAGAATCAGAACGATGGCAAGACAAAGGGCGATGCGCGGCATGGTGCGTAAGGGTAGCAAGCTCGCCGGAGTCGTTACACTGTGTTGATGGGCAGGTGGACCAATCGGGGGCTCAAGTCGGCGTTCGGCTGGTGGCTCGTCTGCGCTCTGCTGATCGTACCGGGCGTGGGCGGTGCGCATACCATCCGCCCCGCGGTGGTGACGGTGACCTTCGCCAATGACGCGAGCTTCCGGCTGGAGATTCGCGCCAACGTGGAAGCCCTGATTGCGCGGGTCAGCCCAAAACATGCGGATACCGACGATTCGCCCGAAGCGGCCAATTACAACCGGTTGCGCCGACTTGCGCCAGAAAAATTGGCGGAAGCCTTCCAGCCGTTTGTAGGCGAATTTATCACCCAGATTTCGGTGACCTTCGACGGCCTGCGGGCGCCGCTCACACTCGATCGGATCGTTGTTCCACCGGCCGGGGATCTTCGATTGGCCCGTAACTCCGTGATTGTGTTACGCGGCGCGATCCCCGCAGGCGGTTCCAATTTCGTTTGGCGCTATCCCGACGCGTTCGGCAGCAGCGTGCTGAGGATTCGATATGCGGACGGCAAGACGGCAAAGTCCTACTGGCTGAAAGAGGGGAAGTCGAGCCCGCCGTTCGTGCTCGCCAAGAAAATCGTGCCCCGATCGCGCGCCGCGGTCGTGGTTGACTACACCGTCCTCGGCTTCTCCCACATCCTGCCTCTGGGACTGGACCACATCCTCTTCGTGGTGGGGATATTCCTGCTGTCCCTGCACCTGGGCCCGATTCTTTGGCAGGTGACGGCCTTCACCGTTGCGCACACCATTACGCTGGGCCTGTCGATGTACGGCATCATCTCGCTGTCACCGACGATCGTCGAGCCGCTGATCGCCGCCTCGATCGTCTACGTCGGCGCGGAGAACGTCCTCACCGGCACACTCAAGCCATGGCGGGTCGTCGTCGTCTTTCTGTTCGGTCTGTTGCACGGCATGGGCTTCGCCGGGGTACTGACCGAGATCGGCTTGCCGCGCTCGGAGTTCGTCACCGCACTGATCGCGTTCAATGTCGGCGTCGAATTGGGGCAACTGACGGTAATACTTTCGGCGCTCGCCCTGGTCGGCTGGTTCAGGAACCGGGAATGGTACCGGCGGCGCGTGGTCATTCCGGCGTCTCTGCTGATCTCGTTGCTGGGACTCTATTGGACGATCCAGCGCATCGGCTAAGGGCTAAGGCGAGAATCGCTGCGCCGACTGATCCGCGCCGGCGCGGCGGGGTCGCCCGGGAGATGCAACCCGGGCTCGACGCCATTCGGCTGATTGCGCCTCTCCGTCAACGAACACGTCCGACCGACTCATCGCGCGTCACGATACATTTCAGGTCCGTATACGTCCCACCACTTCCAAGGAGGACCCGATGTCCGAGACGAATCTTACGAAGGGCCGCGAAATGCGCCGCAAGCTGCTAGGTGACGTCTACGTCGACAACGTCGCGGCGACGACCTACAAAGACCCGCTGATGCAGAAGTTCATCGACCTCGCGAGCGAGACGGTCTTCGCGACGCTGTGGACGCGGCCGGGGCTCGATCTCAAGACGCGCACGCTCGTCACCGTGATCTCTGACGCGTCGACCGGACGCGAGCCCGAGCTGGCGATTCATCTGCGCATGGCGCGTCGCCAGGGATGGACCGAGGACGAATTGACGGAGGCGATCCTCCACCTGCTCGGCTACGTGGGCGCACCCCTGGTTCGCGACGCGATGCTGGTCGCAACGAAAGTATTTGCGGATTTGCGCTCGGAGGGCGTGCGAGCCTGACCATAGCGACGCCGGCCGGGCTGCGGGCGAAAGCGATCTTGGTTCGGTCGCGATCGGATGCTATGGTGAATACGTGGGACTGAACGACACCATGAACATGATGGCGACCCAGGTCGACGCCGCGCCGGTGAAGACCGAGCACTTCGACGTGCTGATCGTCGGGGCGGGAATCTCCGGCGTGGGCGGCGCCTACCACCTCGGGCAGCAATGCCCCGGCAAGACCTTCGTCGTGCTCGAGGCGCAGGACAGCTTCGGGGGCACCTGGATCACGCATCGATTTCCGGGCATTCGCTCGGACAGCGACCTCTACACCTTCGGCTACCGCTTCAAGCCGTGGACCGGTCCGCCGATCGCCACGGCGGCGGAGATCCTGAAGTACATGGGCGAGGTGATCGGCGAGAACGACCTCGCGCGCCACATCCGCTATCGGCACCGGATCTCGGCAGCGAGCTGGTCGAGCGCGGACAAGCGCTGGACGATCGAGGCCCTGCGCACCGACAGCGGCGAGCGCATGCGCTTCAGCGCGAGCTTTCTCTGGATGTGCCAGGGCTACTACCGCCACGCCGAGGGCTACACGCCGCAGTGGCCCGGCATGGACCGTTTCGGAGGCCAGTTCGTCCATCCGCAAACCTGGCCCGAGGGCCTGGATCTTTCCGCCAAGCGCGTCGTGGTCATCGGCTCCGGGGCGACCGCGGCGACGCTCGTTCCGGCGATTGCGGGGCGCTGCGCGCAGGTGACGATGCTTCAGCGCTCGCCGACGTTCTTCATCACGGGCCGCAACGCGAACGAGCTCGCGGACATGCTGCGGGACCTGGAGATCCCGGAGCCCTGGATCCACGAGATCGTTCGGCGCAAGATTTTGAAGGACCAAGCGACCTTCACGCGGCGCGCGGTGAGCGAGCCCGAGGCGGTCAAGCAGGAGCTGCTCGCCGGCGTGCGGGCGTACCTCGGACCCGATTTCGACGTCGACAAGCATTTCACGCCCCGCTACCGTCCGTGGCGGCAGCGCATTGCGTTCATCCCGGACGGCGACCTGTTCCAGGGCATCGCGCAAGGCAAGGCGTCGATCGTCACCGACGAGATCGAATCGTTCACCGAGACCGGCATTCTCCTGAAGTCGGGCGAAACGCTCGACGCCGACGTGATCGTCACCGCGACCGGGTTCAACCTGAACGTGCTCGGCGACATCGCGTTCACGATCGACGGCAAGCCCCTCGTCTTCTCCGACACCGTCACCTACCGGGGCACGATGTTCACCGGCGTGGCCAACCTGGCCTGGGTCTTCGGCTACTTCAGGGCGAGCTGGACGCTGCGCGCCGACCTCATCGCCGACTTCGTGTGCCGGCTGCTCGCGCACATGGACGCGCGCGGCGCCGCCGTGGTCACGCCGACGCTGCGGGCGCAGGACAAGGACATGGCATTGCTGCCGTGGGTTGATCCGGAAAACTTCAACCCCGGCTATCTGCTGCGCGGCATGAGCTTGTTGCCGAAGCAGGGGGATCGGTTGCCCTGGCGCCATACGCAGGACTACTGGAGCGAGAAGGACGAGCTGCCGAGCGCCGACTTGGACGACGGCGCGCTCGTCTACGGATGAAGAGAGATGGTGGAGGCGGCGGGAATCGAACCCGCGTCCGCAAGCCCTCGACAGTCAGGACTACATGCTTAGCCTCGCCATTTGGATCTCGCCTTGCGTCCGCCGGCGGGCGGGCTGACGCTTGGCCAGCCGCTTCGACGGATCCGCGTGGCCAAGCGGCCAAGCCATGCGGAGAGGCTGATGAAAATGGCGCTGCACCCCTTTCGGGGCCTAGCCCATCAGCAGGCTAGTGCAGCGTCTAGCCGGTATTAGGCGGCTAGAGCGAAACGCTCGTCGTTGGCGTTTAAGTGTTTCCAGCTGGATTTACGAGGGAACTGGTCCTCGGCATGCCCTGTGCTGCTTCGTGACCCACGTCGAAGCCAAGTCGCCCCCATGTGGATGTTGCACGTTCTGCATTCTGTCATATTGGGCCGACCGGCTGTATATCAATCACCGGCTCGGCCGCGTCTATGCATCGAGCTGCGCGAGGAGCTCGAGCGGGTGCGCAATGACGACATCGGCATTCCAGGTGTGCGGACCGCCATTGTCGGTGCCGGAGTAGCCATATTCGACCGCGATGGCGCGCATGCCGGCGGCCTTCGCGGCCTGGATATCGCGCAGATCATCGCCGACGTACCAGCAGCATTCCGGCGCCAGCGCGAGCGCCTGCGCGGCGTGCAGCAGCGGCGCCGGGTGCGGTTTCGAATGCGGGGTCGTGTCTCCGCAGACGACGCAGCCCGGGGACAGGCCGAGTTCGGTGACGATTCGCTCGGTAAACCGCGTCGCCTTGTTGGTCACGATGCCCCAGGCGATCTCGCGCGCCGCCAGGTCCTCGAGCAGCGTGGTGATGCCGGGAAACAGCGCGGTCTGTTCGGTGAGGCAGTCTGCGTAGTGGCGGAGAAAGGCATCGCGCATCGAACCATACTCGGGATGTTCCGGCGTCAGGCCGAACGCGACGCGCAGCAGTCCGCGCGCGCCACTCGATGCGAAGGGTCGCGCCTCGGCCACCGACAGTTCGGCAAGACCTCGCTCGAGGCGCATCCGATTGACCGCCGCGCTGAGGTCGGCTGCGGTGTCGGCGAGCGTGCCGTCGAAATCGAATAGCACGGCGCCGACCCGGGGTTGCGGCACGCTCAAGACGCGCGCTCGCAATAGAGCAGATAGTTGACGTCGCAGTTCGCGCTGAGTCGATAGCTGCGCGTGAACGGGTTGTAAGTCATGCCCTTGATCTGCGCGGGACGCAGGCCTGCGGCGCGACACCAGCCGGTCAGCTCGGAGGGACGGATGAAGCGCGCGTAATCGTGCGTGCCCCTGGGCAGCAGCTTGAGTATGTACTCGGCGCCGAGGATGGCGAAGAGGTAGGACTTCGGATTGCGGCTGATGGTCGAGAAGAAGGCGTGGCCGCCCGGCTTCAGGAGCTGCGCGCAGGCTGCAACGGTGCGCGCAGGGTCAGGCACGTGCTCGAGCAGTTCCATGCAGGTGACGACATCGAACGACCCGGCATGCGCTTGCGCGTAGGCCTCGGCTGACACGCATTCGTAGTTTACTGGCAACCGGCTTTCGAGGAGGTGGAGCTGCGCCACCTTGAGCGCGCGCTCCGCGAGGTCGATGCCGGTCACCTCAGCCCCCTTGCGTGCGGCGGCCTCGGCAAGAATGCCGCCGCCGCATCCGACGTCGAGCAGCGTCTTGCCGGCAAGCGTGGCGAACCCGTCGATCCACTCGAGCCGCAGCGGGTTGATCTCGTGCAGCGGACGAAACTCGCTCGTCGGATCCCACCAGCGATGCGCGAGTTGGCTGAATTTCTCCAGTTCGGCCGGATCTGCGTTCAGAGGGCGTTCCATATCTGCTTAGGCCATCGCGAGGCGCTTCGGTTCGGCAAAAAAAAAGCCCTGCCGAGGCAGGGCTTTTACGAGAGGAGAACGCTTACTTGCGAGTACCGATGACCTCGATTTCCACGCGACGGTTCTTTGCGCGGCCTTCCTTGGTCTTGTTGCTCGCGACCGGCTGCTTCTCGCCCTTGCCTTCGGTGTAGATTCGGTTTGCCGGCACACCCTTGGAGGTGAGGTAAGCCTTGATCGATTCGGCACGGCGCACCGAGAGCTTCTGGTTGTAGGCGTCGCTGCCGATCGAGTCCGTATGACCGATCGCGATGACGACTTCGAGGTTCATACCGCCAATCTTCGAGGCCAGATCATCGAGCTGCGTACGGCCAGCCGGCTTGATGACCGACTTGTCGAAATCAAACAACACGTCGGCGGCAAGCGTGATTTTATTCGCGACCGGACGCGGACGCGGTTTAGCCATGGGCTTTTTCATCATCATTTCCGGCCCACCGCACTCCGGGGTCGACATCGCCGGCGTCCAGTAGCCTGCCTGCCAGCACTCGCCGGAGGAATTTTTCCAGACGATCTTGCTGGAGTTATGCCAGTTACCCGGGTTCGTCGCGCCTTCATGCGCCGCACCGAGAGCGTGGAATGACACCGCCGAAAGCGCGACACCAGCAGCAGCAACCATCGACAGCCACATATTCTTGTTCATCCTGATTCCCCTCTGAACTTTCATTATCTTTGTTAAATGACCCAAAAAATTCGTTCTATCAACGCCCTGGGCCTGCCTTAATCAGATTTTGCCATAAGTCACAACGCGATTCCAAGCCCTCGAACGCCGAAATAGTGAAGGTCCCGGCCTCCAGCAACAGCCGTCCGCGGACCCAAACATGGCTGACGTGCTCCCGTCCCGCCGTATAAACGAGGTGTGATACGGGGTCATAACAGGGGGACAGCGCGGGGCCCGCGAGGCGCACGGCGACCAAATCCGCATCCTTGCCCGGCGTAATCGATCCGATTGTCCCATCCAGCCCCAACGCGACCGCCCCGCCGAGCGTCGCGGCCCGTAGCGCGCTATGGGCAGGCATCACCTCGGCATTCCCGGCCACTGCCTTGGCCATCAATGCAGCCAGGCGCATTTCGCCAAACATGTCGAGGCGGTTGTTGCTTGCGGCCCCGTCCGTCCCGAGCGCAAGATTGACCCCTTCAGCTGCAATGCGCGCGATCGGTGCAAATCCGCTGGCCAGTTTCAGGTTCGACGACGGACAGTGAACCACCGAGGCGTTGTGGCGCGAAAGCAACAAAATCTCTTCTTCTAGCAGGTGCACCGCGTGTACGGCGATGAAATTCGGGCCTAGGAGGTCCAGTCGGCGCATGCGCTCCAGCGGCCTCACCCCGTGCTCGATGATCGAGCGGCCCGTCTCGTCCTCCGTTTCATGGATATGGATGTGAATCGGGACATCGAGCTCCCCGGCGAGCATCGCGACCTTATGGAAGGATTCATCCGAGACCGTGTAGGGCGCGTGGGGCGCGAGGCAGAACGACACGAGTGGATCGTCGCCATGGCGATCGCGTAGCGCCAAGCCTTTCTGCAGATAGTCCTCCGCGTCCGACGCATACGCGGTCGGGAAATCGACCACGATCATGCCGAGTGACGCGCGCATGCCGGCCGCGCGCGCGGCCTCCAGCGCGGCTTCCGGGTAGAAGTACATGTCATTGAAGCAGGTCGTCCCGCCGTGCAGCATCTCGGCGCAGGCGAGCAGCGTACCGTCGCGCACGAATTCTGGCGTGACGTGCCGGGCTTCCACGGGCCAGATGTGCTCGTTCAGCCAGCGCATCAAGGGCAGATCGTCTGCGAGTCCGCGCATGAGCGACATCGCCGCATGCGTATGCGCATTCACCAGCCCGGGGATGAGCGCGTGTTCCGGAAGCTCGAGAATGTCCGCGTTGCCGAAGCGTTGCCGCGCCTCGGCCGCGGGCAGTAGCGCTTCGATGCGCGCATCGCGCACCACCACTGCCGTGTGCTCGAGAACGACCATGTCGGGCTCGATGGGTACGACCCAGCGCGGCAGGATCAGCTGTGGCTCGGGCACAAATGAAAAGGCCCCGCTCGCGCGGGGCCTCGCGTGCTCAGCGTCCGGTGACGCCGATTCACTATTTCGGCATACCTTTCGCTTCGACAACCACGCGCCGGTTCGGCGCGAGGCATTCGATGAGCGCCTTCTTGCTCATCTTGCCCGGACACTTTTTCGCCGGGCTGGTCTTGCCGTAGCCGTAGGTTTCGATCCTCGACGTGGCCACGCCCTTCGACACGAGGTAGGCCTTCACCGCGTTCGCGCGCCGCTCCGAAAGCTTCTGGTTGTACTGCGCCGAGCCGATACGGTCCGTATGGCCGTACACATTGATGAACTGGATCGTCGCGAATTCGCTTAGCCGCCCGATCACTTCGCGGTCGACGCGTCCTTTCGCTTCGCTCGTCAACACGGATTTGTTGAATGCAAACAGTTGCGTGGACGTAATCGTGAGCGTTTTCGCCTTCTTCGCCGGCTTGGCCATCGGCTTGGCCATCGGCTTCATCATTTCTGGCCCACCGCACTCCGGGGTCGACATCGCCGGCGTCCAGTAGCCTGCCTGCCAGCACTCGCCGGAGGAATTTTTCCAGACGATCTTGCTCGCGTTATGCCAGTTACCCGGGTTCGTCGCGCCTTCATGCGCCGCACCGAGAGCGTGGAATGACACTGCCGAAAGCGCGAGACCGGTCGCGAGCGCCCCAGCGAAAAGAATCCTGAACGTTTTCACCACGCCTCCCAATTTCGGCGGTTATGTCGTATTTCGTAACGACGCTTCTGTGCGACTGCGTTACTGGACGGCCGATTTGCACCGGCCGCCGAATCCAACTGCGGGAATTTAACCACAGCTTGCCCCTGACGGACAAGTACGGGATGCGCGGTTTCGCGAGAGAAAACCGCGGGTTGTGGCGCAGGCGCCGTGTGGTTTTGGCGCGTGTCGGGGCGGGCTTGC
This sequence comes from uncultured beta proteobacterium, assembly GCA_963714925.1. Lineage (GTDB taxonomy): Bacteria > Pseudomonadota > Gammaproteobacteria > Burkholderiales > SG8-39 > SG8-39. The sequence goes on from CAVQQK010000012.1 coordinate 20,311, forward strand.
GTCGTCTTCGCATGTTAATATTCTGGGCTTTTCAGCGACCATTTCGGAGCCCACACAGACGGCCCCCATAACCCGCTCAGTTCGTAGCGTTCGTAGACTTCCGCGTACCGCAAACACCGAACCGCCGCGCCACAAAACCACGTAATAAAAGACGCCGCCACGGATGGATCAGTTCGCCAAGGAGACCCTCCCCATCAGCCTCGAGGAGGAGATGCGTCGCTCCTATCTTGATTACGCGATGAGCGTCATCGTGGGGCGCGCGCTTCCGGACGTGCGCGATGGGCTCAAGCCGGTGCACCGCCGCGTGCTGTTTGCGATGCACGAGATGTCGAACGACTGGAATCGCGCCTACAAGAAATCGGCGCGCATCGTCGGCGATGTGATCGGTAAGTATCACCCACACGGGGATTCCGCGGTCTACGACACGATCGTGCGCATGGCGCAGCACTTCTCGTTGCGTTACATGCTGGTGGACGGGCAGGGCAACTTCGGATCGGTCGATGGCGATAACGCGGCGGCGATGCGCTACACCGAAATCCGGATGGCGCGCATCGGCCACGAATTGCTGGCAGACATTGATCGCGAAACCGTTGATTTTGGACCGAACTACGACGGATCCGAGCGGGAGCCGAAGATTCTGCCGTCGCGCATCCCGAACCTGTTGATCAACGGGTCCTCGGGCATCGCGGTCGGGATGGCGACCAACATTGCGCCGCACAACCTGTCCGAAGTCATCGATGCCTGTCTGCACGTGCTGATGCATCCGGATTGCACGATCGACGACCTCATCAAGCTCGTGCCGGCGCCGGATTTCCCGACGGCAGGCATCATCTACGGCATCTCGGGCGTGCACGAGGGCTACCGTACCGGCCGCGGCCGCGTGGTCATGCGCGCCCGCACCCACTTCGAAGACATCAGCAAGGGCAAGGGCGAACGTCAGGCGATCATCGTCGACGAGTTGCCCTACCAGGTGAACAAGAAGGTCTTGCTCGAGCGCATCGCTGACCTGGTGACCGACAAGCGCCTCGAAGGGATTTCGGACATCCGCGACGAATCGGATAAATCCGGGATGCGCGTCATGATCGAGTTGAAGCGCGGCGAGATGCCCGAAGTGGTGCTCAATAACCTCTACAAGCACACCCAGCTTCAGGACAGCTTCGGCATGAACACCGTCGCGCTCGTCGATGGCCAGCCGAAGGTGCTCAACCTGAAGGCGCTCGTCGAGGCGTTCATCGCGCATCGACGCGAGGTGGTGACGCGGCGCACGGTGTTCGACCTGCGCAAGGCGCGCGAGCGCGGCCATATTCTCGAGGGCCTGGCGGTGGCGCTGTCGAACGTCGACGAGGTGATCGAACTCATCAAGAAGGCGCCGTCGCCGGCGGACGCGAAGCGCGGACTGCTGGCGCGCGCGTGGGAATCCGGTTTGGTCAAGGAGATGGTCGAGCGCGCCGCGGCCGACGCCTTTCGCCCGGAGGGGCTTGCGGCCGAATTCGGCTCGCACCCCGGGGGCTACCGCCTCTCGGACGCGCAGGCACAGGCGATCCTGGAGCTGCGCCTGCAACGCCTGACCGGGCTCGAACAGGACAAGATTCGCGAAGAGTATCGGCAGGTCATGGCACAGATCGCCGACCTGCTCGACATCCTCGACAAACCGGCGCGATTGACCGCGATCATCAGCGCCGAGCTGAGCGACATCAAGACGGCGTTCGGCGACGCGCGGCGCAGCGAAATCGTCACGGTGGCAGAAGACATTTCGCTCGAAGATCTGATCGCGCCGCAAGACATGGTGGTGATGTTCTCGCGCGGTGGCTACGTGAAGGCGCAGCCGCTTGCCGACTATCGCGCGCAGCGCCGTGGCGGCCGTGGCCGGACCGCGGCGGCCACGAAGGAAGACGATTTCATCGAGCGCCTGTTCGTTGCGCACTCGCACAATCACCTGTTGTGCTTCTCGAGTCTTGGCCGTCTCTATTGGCTCAAGGTCTACGAGGTGCCGCAAGGCAGCCGAACGAGCCGCGGCAAGCCGCTCGTCAACCTGTTCCCGCTCGCCGACGGCGAGAAGATCACGGCGGTCGTCTCGGTGGGGGAGTTCGACCCCCAGCACTTCGTCTTCATGGCGACCGCACAGGGCACCGTGAAGAAAACGCCGCTGAGCGATTTTTCGCGCCCGCGACCTTCGGGCATCATCGCGGTGGGCCTGGACGAGGGCGACTATCTGATCGGTGCGGCGCTGACCGACGGCAGCTGCGACGTCATGCTGTTTTCCTCGGACGGCAAAGCGATTCGTTTCGCCGAGGATGCGGTGCGCCCGATGGGACGGCAGGCGACCGGGGTGCGCGGCATGCGCATCGGCAAGGACAGCCGGGTGGTGTCGATGCTCGTCGCGCGCGACGAATCGGGCAGCGTGCTCACGGCGACTGAAAACGGGTACGGCAAGCGCACGCCGGTGGGCGAATACACCCGGCATGGGCGCGGTGGGCAGGGCATGAACGCGATCCAGGCGAGCGCGCGCAACGGACAACTTGTGGGCGCCACGCTGGTAGACGATCTCGACGAGGTGATGCTGATCTCAACCGGCGGGGTGCTCATCCGCACCGAGGTCGGCCAGATTCGCGCGCAGGGCCGCAGCACCCAGGGTGTGACGCTGATCGCGCTCGACGACGGGCAGAAGTTGGCCGGCATTGAACGCATCGTCGAGCGCGATGCCGAGACCGGTGGTAACGGTAACGGTAACGGTAACGGCGGTGCGAGCGAAGAAGGCAACGGCAGCGACGACGATGGGGGTGCGAATGGCAACGGTGACGCGGAGCCCCCGCGCATGCCTCCGGCACCCACGGATTCATCGGGGCTGCACTGATGCCGCGCGCCTACAATTTCAGCGCCGGTCCTGCGGTGCTGCCCGAGGCCGTACTGGCGCGTGCGGGAGACGAAATCCTCGACTGGCATGGCGCCGGAATGAGCGTGATGGAGATGAGCCATCGCGGTCAGGAGTTCATCTCGATTGCCGAAACCGCCGAGCGCGATCTGCGCGCGCTGCTCGCGATTCCGACGCACTACAAGGTGCTGTTTCTGCAGGGCGGGGCGACGCTGCAGTTCGCGCAGGTGCCGATGAACCTGCTCGGCGACAAGGCCAAGGCTGACTACGTCGTCACGGGTGAATGGTCGAAGAAAGCCGTCAAGGAAGCCAGTGCGTTGTGCGACGTGCATGTCGCCGCTTCGAGCGAGGACCGGCGCTTCACCTATGCGCCGCGCGCGGCGCAGTGGGATCTGCGGCGTGACGCGGCATACGTGCACTACTGTTCGAACGAAACGATCGGTGGCGTCGAATATCACGCGGTGCCGGAGGTCGGCGGCATGCCGCTGGTTGCCGATGCGTCGTCGCATTTCCTCTCCCGCGCGATCGATGTCTCAAAATTCGCCCTGATCTATGCGGGTGCGCAGAAAAACGTCGGGCCGGCCGGTTTGACGATCGTGGTCGTACGCGAAGACATGCTCGGGCGTGCAGCGAAGGGGACGCCCTCGGTGATGGACTACCGGCAGCAAGCCGCGGCGGCGTCGATGCTCAATACGCCGCCGACCTACGCGATCTACATCGCCGGCCTGGTTTTCAAATGGATCAATCAGCTGGGTGGCGTGGCCGAGATCGAGCGCCGTAACCTCGCCAAGGCGAAGCTGCTTTACGATTACCTCGATGCAAGTGCGTTCTACCAAAACCCGGTTGCGCCGGAAGACCGATCGCGCATGAACGTGCCATTCACGCTCGCCGACGCCAAGCTCGATGCATTGTTTCTGACCGAGGCCGAGGCGCGCGGCCTGCTGCAGCTCAAGGGGCACCGCGCGGTCGGGGGCATGCGTGCCTCCATCTACAACGCCATGCCGATCGAGGGTGTGCGCCGACTGGTTGAGTTCATGCAGGCGTTCGAGGCGCGCCATGGCTGACGCCGAACTGACGCGGCGCACGTTCGAAGTCCTGGTGTTCGACCAGGTCTCGCCGGTCGTGTTGCAGGGGCTGCCGTCGGAGCGCTATACGGTGGTCAATGAGGCCACCGCACCGGACGTGATCCTGCTTCGCTCGCGGGATCTGCATGCATACGAGTTCGGCGCCGGCGTGATGGCGGTCGGGCGTGCCGGCGCGGGCGTCAACAACATTCCGGTGCCTCAGCTGACTGCACGCGGGATCCCGGTGTTCAATGCGCCCGGTGCGAACGCCAATGCGGTGAAGGAGCTCGTGGTTGCGGGCATGCTCATGGCGGCACGCAATATCGGCGGCGCGCTCGAGTTCGTGCGCGCGCTTGACCCCGCTGCGCCCGACCTCGGAAAGCGCGTCGAGGCGGGCAAGAAGACCTATGCAGGCATCGAGCTGCCGGGACAAACGCTCGGCGTGATCGGGCTCGGCAAGATCGGCAGCCTCGTTGCCGACGCCGCGATTCGGCTGGGTATGCGCGTCCTCGGCCACGACCCCGAAATCACGGTGGACGCGGCCTGGGGGCTGCCTTCGCAGGTGCGGCGCGCGGCGAGCATCGACGAGGTTCTCAAGGCGAGCGATTTCGTCACCGTGCACGTTCCGCTGCTCGACAAGACGCGTCACCTCGTCGGCGCGCACAACGTCGGGCAACTGCGCGCGGGGGCGGTGCTGCTGAATTTTTCTCGCGACGGGGTCATCGAGGACGTGGCGGTCGTACAGGCGCTGCAGGCCGGACGGCTCAAGGCCTATGTCACGGATTTTCCGTCCCCGGCGGTGCTGGGCCGCCCCGGCGTGCTTGCACTGCCGCACCTGGGTGCGTCGACGCGCGAAGCGGAGGAGAATTGCGCGGTGATGGTGGTCGAGCAGGTGCGCGCTTTCCTCGAGCATGGTGACGTGACGAATGCGGTGAATTTTCCGGACGCACGCATGACCCGCGATTCGCCGTACCGCCTCGCGATCGCGAACGCGAACGTTCCCGACATGCTGGCGGGCATTTCGCACACACTCGGCGCGCGCGGCATCAACATCCACAATATGTTGAATAAGTCCCGGGGCGAAATGGCCTACACCCTGGTCGACGTCGACAGTCCGGTGACCGAGGCGGTACTCGGTGAGTTGCGTGCGATCGGCGGCGTGCTCAGGGTGCGCTATCTGGAGGACCGGCCTGCCGGCGCGCGCTAGGGCGCGCGACGGGCACCGAACGCGGGCAGGCCTGCCACGATGGCCAAGGACGACATTGCGAAGCTGCGGGCGGACATCGATGCGCTCGATGCCGAACTGCTTGCGCTGATCAATCGGCGCGCCGGACTCGCGCAGCGCATCGGTGCGCTAAAGCAGGGCGCACAAGCGTACCGGCCGGAGCGCGAGGCCGAGATCCTGCGGCGTGCGATGGCCGACAACCCCGGACCGCTTTCGGGCGCCGGGGTCGGCGGGGTATTTCGCGAGGTTATTTCGGCCTGTCGCGCGATGGAAGAGGCGATCCGGGTCGCCTACCTGGGCCCCGAAGGCACCTTTAGCGAGCAGGCGCTGCTGCGCCAGTTTGGGTCTGGCGTCGAGGGCGTGCCCTGCGCGTCGATCGACGAGGTGTTTCGTGCCGTCGAGACGGGCGGCGCACGCTACGCGGTCGTGCCCGTCGAGAATTCTGCCGAGGGCACCGTCGGCCGTACGCTCGATCTGTTGCTGTCGACACCGAAGCAGATCTGCGCCGAAGTCGTGCTGCGGATTCGTCAGAACGCGATGCTGCGCGGCGACTCGCTCGACGGCGTTCGGCGGGTGTACTCGCATGCGCAGTCGCTCGCCCAGTGCCATCGCTGGCTCGCCCAGCACCTGCCCAACGCCGAACGGGTGCCGGTGTCCAGCAATGCCGAAGCGGCACGCCGGGCCGCCGGCGAGGCCGGCGTGTGCGCGATCGGCCCCGAAATCGCGGCGGTGCGCTACGGGCTCAGCGTCGTGAGCGCGAACATCGAGGACGATGCGAACAATCGGACGCGGTTCCTTGTGCTCGGCGATCAGGCGCCGGCGCCAAGCGGTCGCGACAGTACGGCGCTCGTGCTCTCGGCCCCGAATCGACCCGGCGCGGTGCACGCGCTCCTGACCCCGCTTGCGAAACACGGCGTGAGTATGAGCCGGTTCGAGTCGCGCCCGATGCGGGTCGGGCAGTGGGCGTACTACTTTTTTGTTGATCTCGAAGGCCATCGGCGCGACCCAGCGGTTGCCGCTGCGCTCGACGAATTGGCCGCGCTCGCGCCATTCCTCAAGGTGCTCGGTTCCTACCCGATGGCGGTGGGCGACTAAGCGCCGCGACCGGCGTTTCGATCCCGTTTTGATTCCTATTGGATAGCCGGAAACTCCGCCACCCCGCATGCCGAAAACGATAGACCTGAGCGAACTCGCACCCGAGTACATTCGCTCGATCGCACCGTACCAGCCTGGCAAACCGATCACGGAGCTGGTGCGCGAGCTGGGCCTCGACGAAGCGACGATCGTCAAGCTTGCGTCGAACGAGAACCCGCGCGGAATTGGCCCGCGCACGCGCGCCGCGATCGACGCCGCGCTTGGCGAGATCTGCCGCTATCCGGACGGCAACGGCTTCGAACTGAAGGCCGCGCTTGCGGCGCGATTCAGCGTGAACATGAATGCGATCGTGTTGGGTAACGGTTCGAACGACGTACTCGAGCTGGTGTCGCTCGCATTTCTCGGCGCAGGACGCTCGGCGGTGTTCTCGCAGCATGCGTTTGCCGTGTACCCGCTGGCGACGCAGGCGCGCGGCGCGCGCTCGATCGTCGTGCCGGCGAAGGCCTACGGGCACGACGTCGCCGCGATGGCCGACGCGGTGGCGGACGATACGGCCGTCGTCTGGATCGCGAATCCAAACAATCCGACCGGCACGCTCGCCGCGCCGGCGGAGCTCGAGGCGCTGCTGCGGCGCCTGTCGCCGCGCGTACTCGTGGTCCTTGACGAGGCGTACAGCGAATACCTCCCGCTAGAGGCGAAGTACGATTCGGTCAAATGGCTCAAGCGCTATCCGAACCTGATCGTGGTGCGCACGTTTTCCAAGGCCTACGGCCTCGCGGGTCTGCGCGTCGGTTATGGCCTGATGCAACCCGCGCTTGCCGACATGATGAATCGCGTGCGCCAGCCGTTCAACGTCAACGGCCTTGCGCTCGCGGCCGCCACGGCGGCGCTCGACGACATGGAGTTCGTTGCACGCAGCTACGCGGAAAATCTGCAGGGCCTGCGCCAGCTCGAGGAGGGCACGCGGGCGCTGGGGCTCGACGCGATCCCGTCGTACGGCAACTTTCTGACGGTGCGCGTGGGCAAGGCAAACGACATCTTCAAACGGCTGCTGCGGCGCGGCGTCATCGTACGGCCCGTGGCGGGCTACGCGCTGCCCGAGCATCTGCGCGTGACGGTGGGCATGCCCGACGAAAACACGCGCTTTCTCGCCGCGCTCGCGGCCAGTCTGAAGGAATGAACACGCGCTTCGAGTGCGTCGCCGTCATCGGTGTCGGCCTGATTGGTGGTTCGTTCGCACTGGCACTGAAGGCGGCGGGCGCCTGCGGCTCGATCGTCGGCGTCGGACGCAATCCGAACAATCTGGCGCGCGCGCGTGAACTCGGTGTCATCGATGCGCAGGCGGCAGATCCCGCGCAGGCGGTTCGCGGTGCCGACCTCGTGCTACTCGCCACGCCGGTCGCGCAGACCGCACAGATCTTGGGTGCACTGTCGGCGTCCCTCGGTCCACGCACGCTCGTCACCGACGCCGGCAGTACGAAGCGTGACGTCGTGGCGGCTGCGCGCGGCGCGCTCGGTGCACGCGCGGCGCAGTTCATTCCCGGGCATCCGATCGCGGGGGGCGAACAGAGCGGGGTGAGCGCGGCGAAAGCGGACCTGTTTCGCGGCAAGCGAATCGTCCTCACGCCGCTGGATGAAAACGCAGCGGCCGATGTTGCGATCGTGGATGCCGCGTGGACGACCTGCGGTGCACGTGTTTCGCGCATGACACCGGACGCACACGATGCGGTATTCGCTGCGGTGAGTCACCTGCCACACCTGCTGGCCTTCGCGCTCGTGCACGAGATGGCCGGGCGCGACAACGCCGCGCAGCTATTCGATTACGCCGCGGGCGGCTTTCGTGACTTCACACGCATCGCCTCGAGCCATCCGGAGATGTGGCGCGACATTTGTTTGGCGAACCGCGATGCGCTGCTGGCCGAGTGCACACGCTACCAAGGGACGCTCGACGCGTTGCGTGTCTTGCTGGAGCGTGGCGACGGTGAGGGGCTCGAGCGGCTGTTCGCGGAGGCACGTCGCGCGCGCGACGCCTGGTTACAGCATACCGGGCACGATGCGAGTGCGTCGGGCTAGGTGCTGAGGGCTTGACCATGGGCGCGCTCGAACTCGGACCCATCGGCCGCGTGGCGGGAACGGTTCGGCTTCCCGGCTCGAAAAGCATCTCCAATCGCGCGCTGCTGCTGAGCGCCCTCGCGCGCGGGGATACCCGGCTTGTCGGACTGCTCGATGCGGACGACACGCGTGTCATGCGCGATGCCCTGGCGCAGCTTGGCGTGGACTGCGCGGCGGACGGTGATGCGACCCGGGTGCGTGGGGCGGGTGGCGCGTTTGCGGTACGCGAGGCCGAGCTTTTTCTGGGCAACGCGGGCACGGCATTTCGCCCGCTCACCGCGGCGCTTGCGTTCTGCGGCGGGACCTACCGCCTGTCGGGCGTCGCGCGCATGCACGAGCGTCCGATCGGCGATCTGGTCGACGCCCTGCACCAGCTCGGCGCCCGGATCGACTACCTCGGCGCCGAGGGTTTCCCGCCGCTTGCAATCCATCCGGCGCGCCTGCGCAGCGTCGATGCCGTATCGGTACGGGGCGAGGTGTCGTCGCAGTTTCTGACCGCGCTCCTGATGGCGCTGCCGTTGCTCGGACGCCCGGGCACCATCGTCGTCGACGGCGATCTGATTTCGAAGCCTTACGTCGAGATCACGCTGAAGCTGATGGCGCGCTTCGGCTGTAGCGTGCGACGCGAGGACTGGCGCGCGTTCCATGTGCCGTCCGGTCCCTATCGTTCGCCAGAGACGTTGTTCGTCGAGGGTGATGCGTCGTCGGCGTCGTATTTTCTTGCCGCGGGTGCGATCGGTGGCGGACCGGTTCGGGTGGAAGGCGTCGGGCGCGACAGCATTCAGGGTGATATTGCGTTCGCCGACGTGCTCGCGCGCATGGGTGCGCAGCTGTCGATGGGGCCGAACTGGGTCGAGGTGCGTGGGGTGGCGCCGTTGCAGCCGATCGACCTGGACTTGAACCACATTCCCGACGCTGCAATGACCGCGGCCGTAGCGGCGCTGTTTGCGCGTGGACCGAGCACGATCCGCAATATCGCGAGTTGGCGGGTGAAGGAGACCGATCGGATTGCGGCCATGGCCACCGAACTGCGTAAATTCGGTGCGACGGTCGAGGCGCGTGCCGACAGCCTGCGCATCACGCCGCCGGCGCGGCTACGCGCGGCGACGGTCGATACCTACGACGACCACCGGATGGCCATGAGCCTGTCGCTCGCCGCGCTCGGCGGCGTCGCGGTGCGCATCAACGATCCGGAATGCGTTGCCAAGACCTTTCCCGATTTCTTTGACGCCTTGGCGTCGATCGTGACGCCTGGATGAACGCGCCCGTGATCGCGATCGACGGGCCCTCGGCATCCGGCAAGGGTACCGTCGCCCAGTGCGTTGCGCGGGCGCTCGGGTTTCACTACCTGGAGAGCGGTGCGCTGTACCGGCTGGTGGCCCTCGTCTCGCTCGAGGCGGGCGTTGCAGCGGACGACGCCGACGGGCTGCGGCGGATCGCCGAGACGCTGGACGCCCGCTTCGCAGACGGCACCATCACCCTCGGCGGAGCGAAGGTCGACTCCGCGCGGCTATACGAAGAGCGCTGCGCAGCGCGTGCCTCGCAAGTCGCGCCGTACCCCGGGGTGCGCAATGCGCTGCTGACCCGCCAGAGGGCATTCCGGCGCGCGCCGGGGCTCGTCGCCGACGGCCGCGACATGGGGACGGTGGTCTTCCCGGACGCAGAGCTGAAAGTGTTCCTCACCGCCTCCCCGGAGGAAAGGGCGCGTCGCCGGCATAACCAGTTGAAACAAAAAGGAATCAATGCTAACCTGCCCGCCCTTTCCCGTGACCTGGCGGCGCGCGACGCGCGTGATAGTGCCAGGGACGTGGCGCCGCTCTCTCGCGCGGCCGATGCGAGGGAGCTCGAGTGCTCCACGCTGACGGTCGAAGCGGTTGTGGCGACCGTGCTGGACTGGTGGCAGGAAGGGCGAAGTAGCGTGAGTATTTGATTTTAAAGGAAATTTATAATAGGCTCTTCCCAGCGCTGATCTGTATTCTGCGCTGACTCGGTGGGCGCCGCGTACCACGCGGCCGTCCGTGGTTACAACTTAACCCGACCGTTCCTCACTGGAGCGGCGGCAGACGAGGTCCTTCCCGTTCATGGCTATCGCTTCCCCCGCTGTCTCACAATCATCCCCGTCGGATACCGAATCCTTCGCTGCCCTCTTCGAGGAAAGCATCCTCCGCAAGGAGATGCGCGTCGGCGAAATCATCACTGCTGAGGTCGTCAGCGTCGATCCGAACGTTGTCATCGTTAACGCAGGCCTCAAATCCGAAAGCGTCATCCCGATCGAAGAGTTCCGCGACGACGCGGGCGAACTCGACGTCAAGATCGGAGATTTTGTCGCGGTTTCGATCGAGGCGCTGGAAGACGGCTTCGGGGCGACGCGCCTGTCGCGCGAAAAGGCCAAGCGCCTGGCGGCCTGGCTGGATCTCGAGACTGCGCTCACCAACGGCGACAAGGTCGAGGGGATGATTTCCGGCAAGGTCAAGGGCGGGCTGACCGTGATGATTACGGGAATCCGGGCCTTCCTGCCTGGCTCGCTGGTTGATCTGCGTCCGGTCAAGGACACCACGCCCTATGAGGGCAAGCAGATGGAGTTCAAGGTCATCAAGCTCGACCGCCGACGCAACAACGTCGTGGTGTCGCGGCGCGCGGTGCTCGAGGAGACGGCCGGTGCGGAGCGCGAAGCCCTGCTGTCGACGCTCGCGGAAGGTGCAGTCGTGAAGGGCGTGGTGAAGAACATTACCGATTACGGCGCATTCGTCGATCTCGGCGGCATCGACGGCTTGCTGCACATTACCGACATCGCATGGCGCCGCGTGAAGCATCCGTCCGAGGTGCTCAATGTCGGCGATGAAGTCACGGCCAAAGTACTGAAATTCGACGCCGAGAAGAATCGCGTCTCGCTCGGCCTCAAACAGTTGGGCGAAGATCCGTGGGTCGGCATTGCGCGCCGGTATCCGCAGGGCACCCGCTTGTTCGGCAAGGTGACCAACCTCACCGACTATGGTGCGTTCGTCGAGGTCGAAGAGGGCATCGAAGGCCTGGTGCACGTGTCCGAGATGGATTGGACCAACAAGAACGTCCACCCCTCTAAGGTGAGCCAGGTCGGCGACGAGGTCGAGGTGATGATCCTCGAGATCGACGAAGACCGGCGGCGCATTTCACTCGGCATGAAGCAGTGCTTGCCGAATCCCTGGGACGACTTCGCGCGCGAATTCAAGAAAGGCGATCGGGTCAAGGGCCAGATCAAGTCGATCACCGATTTCGGCGTGTTCGTGGGCCTGGTCGGCGGCATCGACGGCCTGGTTCACCTGTCGGACCTGTCGTGGTCGGAGGTGGGCGAGGAGGCGGTTCAGCGTTTCAAGAAGGGCGACGATCTCGAGGCGGTCGTATTGGCGATCGACGTCGAGCGTGAGCGCATCTCGCTCGGCGTCAAGCAGCTCGAAGGCGACCCGTTCACCAATTTCCTCGCGAGCAACGAGAAGAACAGCGTGGTCGAGGGTGTGGTGAAAACCGTGGACGCAAAGGGTGCGGTCGTGGGATTGTCGTTGGAGGTCGACGGCTACTTGCGTGCGTCGGAGTTTGCGCGCGAACGGGTCGAAGATCTGCGCACGCACCTCAAAGAGGGTGACACGATCCAAGCGATGATCACCAACGTCGATCGCAAGAACCGGTCGATCAATCTGTCGGTGAAGGCGAAGGACATGGCCGAGGAGACCGATGCCATGAAGCATCTGCGCACCGAGCAGGCGGCAAGTGCAGCGGGCAGCACCAATCTGGGTGCGCTGCTGCGTGCGAAGCTCGACAACCGCGACCCGCAGCAGTAGCGCGCGTGCGGCCTGATCCCTGGAAGTGACGCGCTGGCGGGAGGTGCAGATGACGAAGTCCGAGTTGATCGCGCGTCTCGCCCAGCGCTATCCGCAGCTGGTCGCGAAGGACGCCGAATTCGCCGTCAAGATGATTCTTGATGCGATGGGGCACGCGCTGCTCTCCGGGCATCGCATCGAGATCCGGGGCTTCGGCAGCTTCGGCCTCAACTACCGCCCGCCGCGGGTCGGACGCAACCCGAAGTCGGGCGAAAAGGTGCAGGTGCCGGACAAATACGTCCCCCACTTCAAGGCCGGGAAGGAGTTGCGCGAGCGGGTCGATGCACAGTACGCCGAGCAGCAGAGCGCGGGCGAGGCGTTGGCGCAGCCCACGCCTTGATAGAGATCACGCGAGACGACGCGCGGCGCAGGGTCGCGCGTCGCTGAGGTGCCACGCATGCCACTCCTCACCTGGACCGTAAGACTGATCCTGTTCGTTGTGTTGTTGGCCTTTGCGGTCAAGAACACGGATCCGGTCACGCTGCGCTTCTATTTCGATCTGGCGTGGCAGGGGCCGCTCGTCGTCGTCCTGTTCGGGGCCCTCGCCATCGGCGCGTTGTTCGGCATTGCGGCGACCACGGGCAGGTTGGTGCGCCAACGGCGCGAGATCGCGCGTCTTCGGCGCGAACTGCGCCAGGGCGTCTCGATGACGACGCGCGAAACCCACGCTGCTCAGCCCGCAATCGACGCCTGACTGAGGCCGTCGCGATGGATTTCGAGGTCTGGTGGCTGCTCGGGATTCCGATCCTGTTTGGTCTGGGTTGGCTGGCGGCACGCATCGACATCAAGCACCTCGTAATCGAATCGCGTGCCCTGCCGCGGTCCTACTTCCGGGGGCTCAATTTCCTCTTGAACGAGCAGCCGGACAAGGCGATCGAGGCGTTTATCGAGGTCGTGCGGATCGATCCGGAGACGGTTGAACTGCATTTCGCGCTCGGCAGCCTGTTTCGTCGGCGCGGCGAGTACGACCGCGCGATCCGCATGCATCAGATCCTGATCGAGCGCGCCGACCTCGGCCCCGAGCAGAAGCTCAATGCATTGGCCGCGCTCGGCGAGGACTATTTGCGCGCGGGCATACTCGATCGGGCCGAGGAGGCCTTTAGCCGACTTACGGACGGACCGCACGCCGCGCAGGCGCGGGTTCATCTGCTCAGCATCTGCGAGCAGGAAAAGGAGTGGGCGCGCGCGATCGAGATGGCGCGTGCGCTGGAGGCGGATTCCGGCCAAACGCGTGCGCGCGAGATTGCGCAATATCACTGCGAACTCGCCGCCGCCGAGGCGATGCGATCGAATCCGGATGCGGCGCGCGCGCAGCTTGAGGCCGCGCTCGAGGCCAACCGCAAGTGCACGCGGGCGAACGTTCTGCTCGGCGATCTGGAGCGTGGCGCAAACCGTCCGAAAGAGGCGCTCGCGGTCTGGATGCGGATCGAAACCCAGAGCCCCGGCTACCTGGCACTGGTCGGGCAGCGCATACTGGATACGCTGCGTGAGACCGGGCGCAGCGAAGAGGGTCTGCGTTTGCTGACCGGTTATCTCGAGCGCTATCCGTCTACCGACCTGCTCGACACTGTATTTCAATGCGTCCTGGAGACCGAGGGGTCCGAGGCGGCCTACCGTCTGGTGCGCGATGAGTTGCGGCGCAATCCAACGCTGCTTGGCCTGGATCATCTGCTCGAGGCGGAGATCGTCGGCACGCAGTCGCCCGATCGTCGGCGCGATTTGGAATTGATGCGCAATCTGGTGCATGGTCACACGCGCCGGTTGGCCCGCTATCGCTGCGAGCAGTGCGGCTTCAAGGCGCGGCAGTTCTACTGGCAGTGTCCGGCCTGCGGCGGTTGGGAAAGTTTCCCGCCGCGCCGCGTCGAGGAATTCGAGCTCGCGGCATGAACGTGACGATTATCGGAACCGGCTACGTCGGCCTCGTCACCGGGGCCTGCCTGGCAGACATGGGCAACCACGTGCTGTGTCTGGACGTCGACAGGAATAAGATCGAGGAACTGAACGCCGGCCGCATCCCGATTTTCGAGCCTGGGCTCGAATCGATCGTGCGGCGCAATACCGCTGCGCGGCGCCTCCTGTTCTCGACCGATATTGCGGCCAGCGTTGCCCACGGCGAGTTGCAGTTCATCGCGGTTGGCACGCCGCCGGGCGAGGACGGCAGTGCGGATCTGCGTTACGTGCTCGAAGCGGCGCGCGCGATTGGCGATCGGATGGACGAATTCCGCGTGGTCGTCAACAAGTCCACGGTTCCAGTCGGAACCGCGGACAAGGTGCGCGCGGTCATCGGCGAGGCGCTCGCGGCACGTGGGCGCGAACCCACGTTCAGCGTTGTTTCCAACCCGGAGTTTCTCAAGGAAGGTGCCGCGATCGAGGATTTCATGCGCCCCGACCGGATCATCATCGGTTCAGACGATGCGCGCGCGACCCAGCTGTTGCGCGAGTTGTACGCGCCGTTTCAGCGCAACCGCGAGCGGGTGATGCTGATGAGCGTGCGTTCGGCTGAACTCACCAAGTATGCCGCCAACGCCATGCTGGCGACGCGCATCTCGTTCATGAATGAGCTTGCAAACCTGGCCGAACGGATCGGGGCGGACATCGAGGACGTGCGCCGCGGGATCGGGTCGGACCCGCGCATCGGTTCCGGGTTCCTGTACGCCGGCGCCGGCTTTGGCGGCTCGTGTTTTCCGAAGGACGTCAAGGCGTTGCAGCACTCGGCGGCGGCGGCGGGCGCGCCGCTGCAGATTCTCGCCGCCGTCGAGCGTGTCAATACGGCGCAGAAACGCGTTCTCGGCGCAAAAATTCGCGCGCATTTCGGACCGGACCTGCGCGGCAGGCGCATCGCGGTCTGGGGCCTGGCCTTCAAGCCGAATACCGATGACATGCGCGACGCGCCGAGCCTGGCGCTGATCGAGGACCTGATCGCCGCGGGTGCGACGGTGCGGGCCTACGATCCGGTCGCGCGCGGCGAGGTTGATCGGATCTTCGCGGGCGAGAAGCGGGTGGAGATTACCGAGTCGGCGCTTGCCGCGGTGGAGGCGGCCGACGCCCTCGCGATCGTGACCGAGTGGCAGGAATTCCGGTCGCCGGATTTTGACGCACTCGTCGCAGGCATGAAGACCGCGGTGATTTTCGACGGGCGCAACCTTTACGATCCCGCGACCGTGCGCGCCCACGGCATCGAATACTTTGCGATCGGACGCGCGCCGACATGACAAACCCCCGGGGGGTGACGCCGCGCCCCGTTCCCGACACGTCGAAGGCGCGGGTGCTGATCGTGGGCGACGTGATGCTCGATCGCTACTGGTTTGGTGATGCCTCGCGCGTGTCACCGGAGGCGCCGGTACCGGTGGTGCTGGTCGAGCGCGAGGAGACGCGCCCCGGCGGCGCCGCGAACGTCGCACGCAATTGCGTCGCACTTGGCGCCGCGACGCGACTGCTGTCGGTGATCGGCGAAGACGAGCACGGGCGCCGGCTCGCCGAACTCGTCGACGCGGCGGGCGTACAGGCGAGTTTTCAGGTTGACGCGTCGATGCCGACGACCGTGAAACTGCGGGTGGTGGCGCGCCAGCAGCAACTGCTGCGGATCGATTTCGAGACCCCGCCCTCGAGCGAGGTGCTGGCGTCCACGCTGGCGGCGTTCGAGCAGGCGCTGCCGCTGTGTGATGTGGTCATTCTGTCGGATTACGGCAAGGGTGGGCTTGCGCACATCGCGCGCATGATCGGGCTTGCGCGGGATGCCGGTCGACCGGTGCTCGTCGACCCGAAGGGCGACGATTACGCACGCTACCGCGGTGCGAGCGTGGTCACACCGAACCGGGCCGAGTTGCGCGAGGTGGTCGGGACGTGGAAGGACGAGGCGGATCTCGCACGCCGCGTCGAAGTGCTGCGCGCCGAGCTTGACATCGGCGCGCTGCTCGTCACCCGCAGCGAGCACGGCATGTCGCTGTTTCGCGCGGCGGGTGCGGTGCACGTTCCGGCGCAGACGCGCGAAGTGTACGATGTGAGCGGTGCGGGAGACACGGTGATCGCGGCGCTTGGCGTCATGATGGCGGCGGGTGTCGGTCTGGAGGACGCGATGCACATCGCCAATCGCGCCGCCGGCATCGTCGTCGGCAAGCTGGGTACCGCAGTCGCGACGCGCGACGAGCTTTTCGGGTAACACGCACAGGCAGGCATGTACACGATCGTCACCGGCGCCGCCGGATTCATCGGCTCGCGGCTCATCGCGGCGCTCAACCAGCGCGGGATCACCGACATCATCGCGGTCGACAATCTGGAGCATGCCGACAAGTTTCGCAATCTCGTCGCCGGCGAGATCGCCGACTACGTCGACAAACGCGAGTTTCTCGAGCGCCTGGCCGCGGACCAGTTTCATGGCGTGGTCGATGCCGTCCTGCACCAGGGCGCGTGCTCCGACACGATGCAGTCGGACGGTCGCTACATGATGGATAACAACTACCGCTACTCGCGCGTGCTGCTTGACTGGTGTCAGGACGAGGAGGTGCCCTACCTGTACGCGTCTTCGGCGTCGGTCTACGGGGCCGGCCCGGTGTTTCGCGAAGCGCGTCGCTTCGAGGCGCCGCTCAACGTCTACGGCTACTCGAAGTTTCTGTTCGATCATCATGTGCGGCGCAGACTCGAGGCCCGCGTGGCACCCATCGTCGGCTTTCGCTACTTCAACGTCTACGGCCCGAACGAGGCGCATAAGGGACGCATGGCCTCGGTCGCGTTCCACGCGTTCAACCAATTCGTCGAATCCGGCAAGGTCAAGCTCTTCGTCGGATCGGCCGGCTACGGCGATGGCGAACAACAGCGCGATTTCGTCCATGTTGATGACGTGGTCGCGGTCAATCTTCATTTTCTCAACGCGGGTGATGCCTCCGGAATCTACAACTGTGGCACGGGTCATGCGCAAAGCTTCAATGATGTGGCGCGTGCGGTGGTGAATGGCGTGCGGGCCGGGCGCGGTGAGGATGCGCTGTCGCTGGAGGCGATGGCGGCGCAGGGTCTGGTCGAATACATCCCGTTTCCCGCGCAGCTCGTCGGCAAGTACCAGAGCTACACCGAGGCCGATCTTACGCAGCTGCGCGCGGCGGGCTATGCGCGCGCGTTCATGTCAGTGGAGCAGGGCGTGGGCGCCTACGTCAAAAATCTGCTCGGGAGCAATGCGGCGGCATGAAACGTACGCTCGAGGACTTCATCGGCGAAACGCCGCTGGTCCGGCTGCAGCGCCTGCCCGGCGCGGAGAACGTCAAGCGCGGCAATGTGATTCTCGCGAAACTCGAAGGCGACAATCCCGCCGGCTCGGTCAAGGATCGGCCCGCGATGTCGATGATCCGGCATGCCGAGGCGCGTGGAGACATCAAGCCCGGCGACACGCTGGTCGAGCCGACGAGCGGGAACACCGGCATCGGCCTTGCCATGGCCGCGGCGATTCGCGGCTATCGGATGGTGCTGATCATGCCCGAGCACCTGTCAATCGAGCGCCGCCAGACGATGCGAGCGTTTGGTGCGGAACTCATTCTGACGCCGCAGTCGGGTGGCATGGAGGGCGCGCGCGACCTCGCCGACAGGATGGTCGCCGACGGCAAGGGCGTGATGCTCGATCAATTCGCCAACCCGGACAATCCGCTCGCACACTACGAGACGACCGGACCCGAGATCTGGCGCGATACCGAGGGGCGGCTCACGCATTTCGTCTCGAGCATGGGTACGACCGGAACGATCATGGGCTGCTCGCGTTACTTCAAGGAGCAGAACGCCGCAATCGAGATCATCGGTTGCCAGCCGGAGGAGGGCGCGCAGATTCCCGGCATTCGCAAATGGCCCGAGGCCTACCTGCCGAAGATCTTCGACAAGGCGCGTGTCGATCGGCTCGAGTACGTCGGCCAATCGGAGGCCGAGGCGATGACCCGGCGCATGGCGCGCGAGGAAGGGATTTTTGCCGGCATCTCCTCGGGTGGCGCGATGCACGTGGCGCTGCGCGTCGCGCAATCGTTGCGCGACGCGGTGATCGTGACCATCGTCTGCGACCGCGGCGATCGTTATCTGTCGACCGGCGTGTTTCCGGATTAGGGCGACCATGGGGTCAGACCCCTGTGGATAACTCAAAGGTTTCGAATAGCATGTTCAAACGGCGTGTCCGAGTTATCCACAGGGGTCTGACCCCTTTTGCGGGGGTCTGACCCCATCTACGCCCGAATGACGCCCATCTTGGCATTCGACATCGAGACCGTCCCGGACTGCGCGGGTCTGCGGCGGCTCTACGACCTGCCCGAGTCGCTGCCCGACGAGGAGGTGGCAGAGATTGCGTTTCAAAAGCGCCGCGCGCAGTCCGGTCACGACTTTCTCGCGCCCACGTTGCACCGCGTGCTGGTGATTTCCTGCGTCATGCGCGAAGAATCCGGGATCCGGGTGTGGTCGATCGGCGCGCCAGAGGAAGACGAGCGTGCCGCGATCCAGCGTTTCTTCGATGGCGTCGAGCGCTACACGCCGCAGCTCGTGTCGTGGAACGGCGGCGGCTTCGATTTGCCGGTGCTCAACTACCGTGGCCTGATCCAGGGCGTGCACGCCGCGCGCTATTGGGAGCAGGGCGACGACGACCGCGATTTTCGCTACAACAACTATGTCAATCGCTACCACGCGCGGCATACCGACCTGATGGACGTGCTGGCAATGTTCCAGCCGCGCAACAACGCGCCGCTCGACGATGTTGCGCGCCTCGCGGGATTCCCGGGCAAGCTCGGGATGGAGGGTGCCGCGGTCTGGTCGAACTTCCAGGCTGGGGAGATTCAGGGCATCCGCGACTACTGCGAGGCAGACGCGGCGAATACCTACCTGCTTTATCTGCGCTTTCAGTACCTGCGCGGCGTGTTCAGTCTCGAACACTACCGGCGCGAGGGTGCGCTGCTGCGCGCCTTCGTCGAGAAGCAGCCGGGCGCGCATTGGGCAGCGTTCCTGCAGCGCTGGAACGACCCCCTGGCCTGAGGCGGTGAAGCGGCACGACCCGGTCACGCTTTCGATCGATTCGCTGAACGCCGACGGGCGAGGCGTTGCGCGCAATTCGGCGGGCAAGGTGGCGTTCGTCGACGGCGCACTGGCGGGCGAGCGGGTCGAAGCCGTGCTCGTGCGCAGCAAGCCGGCGTTCGATCTGATGCAGGCGCAGGCCGTGCACCGGCCCTCGTCAGGGCGTCGTGCGCCACGTTGCCGCTACTTCGGCATCTGCGGTGGCTGCGGAACGCAGCATGCCGACGCGCGCACACAGATGGCGGCCAAGCAGCGCGGGCTCGAGGACTGTCTCGAGCGCATCGGCAAGGTTCGTCCACTGTCGCTGCTGCCGATCCTGTACGGCCCCGAGTGGGGCTATCGGACCCGCGCCCGGTTGACGGTGCGCTGGGTCCCCAAGAAGGGCGGTGTTCTGGTCGGCTTCCATGAACGGCGCTCCCACTACGCCGTCGACATGGAGAACTGCGAGGTGCTGCCGAGCGCCGTGTCGGCGCTTATCCGCCCGCTGCGCGACCTGGTCAATTCGATGTCGGTTCGCGCGCGGTTGCCGCAGATCGAGGTCGCGGTTGGCGATGCGACGATCGCGCTCGTATTCCGACATCTCGATGCGCTCACGCTTGAAGACGAGGCGCTGTTACGCGAATTCGCGCAGCACCATCAGATCTGGGCCTGGTTGCAGCCCGGCGGCCTGGACACGGTGCGGCCCTTTCACCCCGCTGTCGCCCCGGACCTCGACTACACGCTGCCCGAATTCGGCGTGCGGATCGCCTTTTCGCCCACGGATTTCACCCAGGTCAATCATGCGATGAACCGCGCGCTCGTGCACCGCGCGCTGAACCTGCTCGCCCCCGCGCCGGGCGAACGCATCGCCGACCTGTTCTGCGGGCTGGGCAATTTCAGCCTGCCCGTCGCGCGCAGCGGTGCCACCGTCGTCGGCCTGGAAGGCAGCGCATTGCTTGTCGCACGCGCGCGTGAAAACGCGCGTGCCAACGGCCTGGGCGAGGATCGAGTCAGGTTTCAGGAGGCGGATCTGTACGCCGACGTCGCCGCCTCACTCGCGCAGGTCGCGTCGTTCGACAAACTGCTGATCGATCCGCCGCGTGCAGGTGCGCTCGACCTGGTGAAGGCGCTCGCCAAGGACTGGCCGCGCCGCATCGTCTACGTGTCCTGCGATCCGGCGACGCTCGCGCGCGATGCGGGCGTTCTCGTCAACACCATGGGGTTTCGGCTCGAGGCGGCGGGTGTCGTGAACATGTTCCCCCACACCGCGCACGTGGAATCGATCGCGCTGTTGGAGCGCTAGCGCCGGGCGCCGAGCACTCTGTACCCCGCAAAAAAAGGGCGCCCGCAGGCGCCCTTTCTTGAACTGCTGATCTAGCCCGGACGCGCGCTCAGTCGCGCTGGCCGGCCAGTGCCATCAGCAGGTACAGCAGGTTGGCGAAGATGTTGAACAGGCTCATGTATACCCCTGTGGTGGCCATGAGGTAGTTCGTCTCTCCGCCGCGCACGATCCGGTTGAGGTCGTGGAGCAGGAAGAGCGAGAACACCACGATCACCGCGGTCGAGATCGTCAGCGCAAGCGCCGGAATCTGCAGGAACATGTTGGCGAACATCGCGATCAGCAGCGCAATCATGCCCACGAAGAGGAATTTCCCCATGAAGCTGAAGTCACGCTTGGTGGTGGCTGCAATCGCGCCCATTGCGAAAAAGATCACGCCGGTACCGACGGCCGCGTAGCCGACGAGCTGCATCCCGTTCTTCATTGACAGCGCGATGTTCAGGATCGGCCCCAGCCACCAGCCGAGAATGCCGGTCATCAGCAGGAGCAGCGCAACACCGAGTCCGTTGTTGCGGTTTTTCGCGATCGCGAACTGCAGGCCGATCACTGCGCCCAGCATCAGGATCGTGCTGAAAATCGGGCTCTGCACGATGACGCCGCTGGTTGCCATGCCGATCATCGCGCCGATGACGGTCGGGATCATCGTCACAGCGAGCAACAGGTAGGTGTTGCGCATGACTTTCTGCGCTTCCGGTGCGATACCGGCGCCGGCCGCGGCGTCACGGCGCATGCCATGGCCAAAGCCTGAGTTATCGGTGCGCACAGGTTTCAATTCGGGTTGCATTCAACGTCCTCCTTGGGCGGATCATTCGGTACAACGGGTAAGACTACCAAACTACGGCGAAGTTTCAACGCCAAATAACCCTATTCTCACGCAGGGTTACTCTCGCGCTGGCAGATTCTTCGCATCACACGGAAAATAGCGGTGAAGCAGTCAGATTCAAGAGGCTGAGTCGGAGTGGAAGGGTGGCAGAGTGGTCTAATGCACCGGTCTTGAAAACCGGCAAGGCGCAAGCCTTCGTGGGTTCGAATCCCACCCCTTCCGCCAGAACTTGTCCAAGAAACGTAAGCTCCCCCGAAATGCGGACACCCGAGAAGTAGAGCTTTCTGGCAGGTGAGGTTGGTCCGGTTTTCCGACACTTTTGATCTAGAGTCTGATCGCTTTCGCGGCTGTTTCCTGACCTTTCATGGCGAACTCATTCGGGGTCAGGTGGCCGAGTGAGCTATGGGGTCGTTGATGATTGTAGTCGTCCTGCCATGCTTGTAGCGTCGCTCGAGCATGCTCGAGCGACGCGAATTCGTTTACGTTCAGACACTCGTCGCGTAGCCGACCGTTGAACGATTCGATGAAGGCGTTCTCGGTGGGCTTTCCAGGGCGGATAAAATCAAGCTGTACTCCGTTGCTCCATGCCCACTCGTCCAAGGATTTCGAGGTGAACTGCGTTCCGTGATCCACCGTGATGGCCTTGGGCAAGGGGCGGGACAAAGACAGTGCCTGCAAGGCACCGACGACGCTCTGGCCGGTCAGCGAGAAATTGCTCTCCAGCAACACGCTCTCGCGACTCCACTTATCGATCACCGTGAGCACTCGAAACGCCCTGCCGTTTGCCAGCTGATCGTGCACGAAGTCCATGCTCCAGTACTCGTTCCTGGTCGTCGCTGCCGGCACTGGGCCGCGATGCAGACTGATGCGCTTACGTCTTCGAACGCGCATTCGCACCTGCAAGCCCTCCAGGCGATAGAGCCGATGCACGCGGTTTCGTCCGACCATCCAGCCTTCGCGACGCAATAGGATGTGAATGCGCTCGTAACCGAACCGCGGCCGGCTGTGGGCAAGCTCGCGAATGCGCATGCGCAGCGCCGTCTGATCTTTCGCTCGCGATCGATAGTAAAACGTTGCCCTCTGCAGCAGCGTGAGCCGGCACGAACGCTTCTTGCTCACCTGGAACCGATCGTGGATCCACAGGGCAAGCTGGCGCCGCCGTGCCGGTTTTAAGTCTTTTTTTTAAGCACCTCCTGCAGAATGTGCCGATCCAGCGTCAGATCGGCAACCAGGCGCTTCAGGCGCGCGTTCTCGTCTCGCATCTGCCTGAGCTCGCGCAGCTCGCTCACACCTAGATTGCCGTACTTCTTCTTCCAGATGTAGAACGTCGCCTCGCTCACCCCCAGCTGCCGGCACACGTCCGCAACCGGCGTCCCCGAATCCGCCTGGCGTAGCGCGAACGTGATTTGCTCCTCCGTGAACCTCGACTTTTTCATCGCTTCTCCTTACCCTCATAAGGAGCCTCGAAGCGACCCTACTCTAGTTTTAACCTGTGCCGAAATACCGGGGTGACGTCAGATCTACGCGTTCAACTGGTCGAGCAGCGCCTTGGCTTCTTGCAGATCGGGAGTGTCGAACCCCTCAGAAAACCAACCGTAGACAGGCGCAAGGCCCTCGCGCGCGTCAGCAACGTTGCCCTGGTCGCGCCACAAACGTGCGAGGCTGGTGGCGGCACGCAGTTCGAGTGATTTCGCGTGTTGGCGGCGAGCGACGTCCAGCGCGCGTTGGAACCAGGTTTCCGCTTCCGGTGCCATCGAATGCCGCAGCAAAAGGCTGCCTCGTAGACGATAAATCTCGGCCTCCCACCAGCGTTCCTCGGTTTTCTCCATCGCCGCTTGCGCCTCGTCGAACTCGTGCTGGGCGTCTTCTGCCTTGCCGAAGATGTCGAATGCCTCCGTCAGCAAAGTGCCATAGTAGGCGAGCCATGCACCCGCCCCGGTAGCCCGCCACGCGGCGATCCCCTGCTGTAATTCCGCCACACCCTCCTCACTCTTGTGTTCCATTGCCATCGCCCACCCATGCATGGTCGTCGCCATGGCGGCCCAAAGCGGAAATCCCTGCTCTGTCGAGAGCGCCAAAGCAGCCTCTGACTGTTCGCGCACCATCTGCACGTCCCGACGGAACTGGCAGACGTAGGCCAACCAACACCGCGCCATCCCCACACTGAAGGGATGCGAAAGCGCCTGTGCCATGGCCAACGCATCTCGGCCCCGTGCCAGCGCTTGATCAGGGAATCCCAAAATCCAAAGGGACAGAGCTGAATAGCTTCGACAGCCAACGCCCAGGTCTTGGGCAAAGCGAAACACTGGAGAAAGGCGCTGTTCCGGCGAATACTTTTCGATGCCCTCTTCCTGAAGCCGTCGAGCCTGGAGCGGCTCACCCATTTGGAAACAAGAAAAGCCAAGCGTGTAGCACGCGATCACGCTCAGCGCAGGATCGTTGGCGTCGTCCGCCAATCGAAGCAGTGATTCCGCGAGTTCTCGCGCCGGTTGCAGCCGCGGCCGTGCGATGTAATAGCGCCACAGGCCGAACAGGATCGGAACAAGCTCCGGCGCATCGCCCAGTTGCTCGCACAATTCACGCGCCTTCAGGTAAGTGTTCTCCACCTCGGCCGAGGCGTGTCCCTTAACCACGATCAGTGCCGCGCCCAGGGCGATGTGCAAATGTAATTCCTGCTGTCTGAGTGCGGGCGTGTTCGGCAGCGTCCTGAGCAATTCGATCGCCGTGTTGAAGTGCCTTGTAGCTTCGAGATAGGCTGAACGGTCGTTGGCTTGTTGCCCCGCCCGCTCCCAGTAGAGCGCGCCGCGCTCGGTGAGGCCCGCCGCGGTGAAATGATGCGCCAACACTTCCGGCTCGCTCGTCACAACATCAGGAAACTGTTCCTCAAGCGACCGGGAAATTTGAGCGTGGATCTGCTGGCGACGGGTTCGCACCAAGCTTGCATAGGCAGTGTCCTGCACGAGTGCGTGCTTGAACAGGTAGTTGGCGTCAGGCGGCGATCCCCGCTGAAAGACCAGTTCGGCATTGACGAGCTGCGCGAGGGCGCCCCGCAAATCCTGCTCGGGAAGGTCGGTTACAGCCGCGATAAGCGCATAGGAGAACTCTCGGCCGATGGCGGCAGCTGTTTGCGCCAGGTCTTTCACGGCAGCGTGGCGATCAAGGCGCGCGAGCAACGATGCATGAAGCGTCGAAGGGATGGCGAGCGACGGTAGCGGGCCGCGCAGCACATAGCGGTCACCTGCATCATTTAGGAGCTCGCTCTCTAGTACCGTCTTGGTCAATTCCTCGACAAACAGGGGCACGCCGTCGGTGTGCTCGATGATCTGACTCAAGACCTCCGGCGGCAATGCCTTGCCCTTGGCGACGCTGAAGGCGAGCGCTACACCTTCGTTCCGCCCGAGACGATTGAGCGTCAGCGTCGAGATGTATGCATGGCCTGGCCAAGGCGGAGAAAATTCCGGACGCGCGGTAATCACCAGCAGAACGGGCAGGCTGGGGATGCGCTCGATCAGGAGCGAAAAAGATTCGAGCGAGGTCGGGTCGATCCAATGGACGTCCTCCAAGATCATGAGGACAAGCTGTCGGGTGGCGAGGACCTCGATCTGGTCAAGCAAAGTCTTCAGTAAGCGCTCCTTGCGGCGCTGCGGACTAAGCTCCAGCGGAGCATATTGCGACCCAAGCGGGATAGACAGCAGAGGCGCAAGCAGTGCCATGGCTTCGTTTAGGTTTTGCGCTGCTGGAGCAAGCATGGTTTCGAGTCTGGCGAGCTTTTGCTCTGCGCTGTCCTCGCGCTCTATGCCGGCGGCTCGCACGAGGTGGCTGATGACAGGGTAGAGCGCGCTACCCTGGTGGTAGGGCGAGCATTGGTATCGCAGGCGTGTATGCGCCTCACCCTGCAGTCGCTCAAGCAGCGCTCGCGTGAGGCGCGACTTGCCAATCCCGGCCTCGCCGGTGATCAGTACGACGCGCCCTTCGCCGACCTTAGCCCGTGTCCAGCGCCGCACGAGCAGATCAAGATCCTCTTCACGCCCGAGCAACGGTGACGTCACTTGTTGGCGGGCCTCGAAACGGCTTTCCACACTGCCTTCTCGGAGCACCTGACGCACATGCACCGGCTCGGCAAAACCTTTGAGCGAACGCTTGCCAAGGTCGCGATACTCGAACAGCGCTGCGACCAGCCGATAGGTCTCAGGCGAGACCACAATACTGTTGGGTTCGGCAAGGGACTGGAGGCGCGCAGCCAAATTCGTCGTCTCCCCAATCGCCGCGTTCTCCTGTGTCACGCCTTCCTTTACAAGATCACCCACAACCACCACTCCGGAAGCGACGCCAAGACGCGCCTGCAGCGTCACGCCTGACGAAGGCTTCAATATGCCAACCCCGTCAAGAATGGCGAGGCCCGCCCTTACTGCTCGCTCGGCGTCGTCTTCGTGGGCGGCGGGATACCCGAAATAGGCAAGCACCCCGTCGCCGAGATACTGCGCCACCATACCGCCCAGTCGTTTAATCTCATTGGCGCAGCAGGTCTGGAAGGCGCTGACGACGTCACGCTGCTCTTCTGGGTCGAGGCGCGTTGAAAGCGCGCTCGAACCCACCATGTCGCAGAACATGATCGTAAGTTGTCGACGCTCCGCAGCAGAGTCCGTCAAGTGTGTAGGGGACGCGTGCTTTGCGGCGGGTGACGCCGGCGCCACCGTAGCGACCAAGCTGGTCCCGCACTCGGGACAGTAACTATTCTCTAGGGGTACGGCGTGGCCACAGCTTGAACAGACACGTGGCAGACCTGTGCCGCACTTGCCGCAGAACTTGCTGCCTTTCGGCACGTTCGCGTTGCAGTTCGGGCACTGCACGGTCCCTCTCCCTTGCATCGCCTTTTGCAGCCTAACACGTCCAACGGTCCGAGGAAGATGGAAGGCTCCACCACTACAAAGCCTGGTCAATCGGATAAAAATCTAAATCCACTTTCAGGCGCTTCCGAAGTCCGCAGCGCACGGCAATCTACGCTGGACGGGCGATCAATTCGCGGATTCTCGGATGACCGCTCCTGGCCTATTCTGTTGAAAAACTCGCTTGCCGTACCCGAGACATACCATCGTCGAAAAGTCGAACGCTCAGGATGCGCTACACGCGACGCTAGCGAACTGGGTAAGGGGTCGACGACCCCCAAAATTCATTCAGAAAGTCGCGCGAAAGAGTTTTTCAACAGAATAGGCCGATAGCGGCCGGCCAGGGCGTGCAAGTAGGGGCTCCGGTAAGCAGTCACCCGCGGCTAAGTGGTCGATTCCGACCTCGAGGGACTTAGCCGAACTGGTTCGTGGGTAGGAACGTGGGTAGGCTTCATTTGTTATTGTTTAACGTAATAATATTGGCGGTCATTCAAGCGGACTCACTCTCAGCCAACATACCTTCCAAGGGCTTCCGCGAAAGTGCGCGGAAGCGCATTTTTACCTCTGAATACGCAGAGATTTTTCCAATCGCGTTCGGCGGCATTCATGGACAGCCGTTGCCGCTTTATTGGCCGCTTCAGCGCCGACGGGGCCGCACGAAAATTGTTCCCCTGTGCCGGCTTTAACGGCGGGCGTAGGCGCCCATGAGGAGGCCGCAATCAGGTGCCTACCCCTTGCCACGACTGGCCGCTACCGGCGGTGAGTTCAACCGGTCGCGTACCCAGGAAAAGAAAGAAGGGGGCTCGTCGAAGAGCGATTCGAGCAATGGGAAAAGGGGCGATCACAGCGATTGAGACCGTATTTCTGGGCTCACGCCGACCAATTTAGGCGCGATATTGGGTATACGCGATAGAAACGCACCCTGGCTCACCCATTCGGGCGAGTTCGAAATAGCTATATGAATATCGTGTGTCCGGTTAACCGGCGGCGGGATTGGTTTTCCTGTGCGCTGCTGAGAAGGGCACGGTATTGTGGCTTGGCAACGTGAATTGGGTGCGCTGCTCCAAATTGGCGCGAACGCCTCTGATCCGGACACATCCGCGTTGGAGGGCGCGACGACGCGTGCAACGAAAAAGGGTCCGCCTCCACTTACGTTCGATTTCGGCAGGGAAGGTACCTCCACGCTCACCATCAAGCTACCGGCGCCGCAGGGCGGCAAGACCGAAGAAGCATCGAGTGACAAAGCCAGGCCCAACCTGTCGGCGCCGAGCGCTCAAGAGAAGGCGATGATGAAGCGGATGTTCGACGATTTCAGGTTCCGAACGCTGATCAAGGTCGATGGCGAGATTGCGCAGACCAACGCGTCGTACGCGCACAAAGGCGAGGATGGCAAGACACAGTATGTGACCCTATTCGACATGGACATCGGCGAGCTGCTGAATGACGAAAAAGAATTCGAGAAGCTGGTATCGCTGGGAAGAATGGAAGATATGGCAACGGGAAAAACCAAGCCACGCGGTATCCCGGACCTCAAGATAGAGACCGAGCGGGAGGTCACGATCAGCTTTGATGAGGCCGCCGACATTTCCGGCTGAATATCCGCAACATGTCGGGCGCGAGCCCGACCGTGGCGAGGGCGCTGGCGCCCCCGCATCGCGAGGCGCACCGCTCAGAACAACCACACGCGACTCATGAACTGAAAACATTTGTTTGTGGGTGGCGCTCGCGGAGACTGCAGGAACGCGAGCCGAGTATGGTGGCGGCTTTGCTCGCCGGGCGTAGTCCAAATGAGCCATTTACTTCTCCCCCGCCGTGGCAGATGCTGAATCGGGAGAATGTGGAGCCGGGCGGTGTAGTTCTGGCATTGAATGGACAACGTACCTGGACTTGGATAGGTGCGATTACGGAAATGATCAAGAATGTTCTGGCTGCCGCCATCGTGGCGGCGGGATTGCAGTTCGTTTCGTCCAAGTTGGTCGCGGCCTTCGTGCCGTTCGGCGTTTCGGGCAGCTTCGATACCCATTCCAATTCAGGGTGCTTTGGGGCCAAGTCGAACCTGAAACCTACGCATGATCGTTGCCCGTATGGGACTGAGCGGATGGTACCTGCGGCGCAGGATCAGCAAGCGCGACTCTCGATTTTCGCGTAGTCAATGCGCGAATTCGCCTCGTCGGGTTTGAAGAGCCAATAAATTTGATTGCTCGCCAACTGGGGGCGTCTGACCAATGGCATTCACAAACGTTGACAGGGCGCGCGCTGCTCGCCAATGTTGTCGATGAGCCACGCTGTCCTTGATGGGCGTTTCGAGGCTCGGGCTGACCCTACGTTTTATTGTCTAGGCGTGCTCGCGAAAGCGTCGCATGCGGACGAATCCTGACCGGGTGCCGCCGGGGAATTAACGAGCAATGAGGAAGAATAGGTGAAGAAGCTACTTTTTGTGGTGATGTTCTGTGCGTCGGTATCGGCGGCGGGAATGGATGGCGACGGTGCTTCTAGCGTCCAAGGCGTAACAGGCTGTGAAATGTATGCTGAAGAAATCAAAACGAAAGGAGGTAGCTACATCACAACGATGGGATGGGTCGCGGGCTTCCTCACCGCATACAACAGGCAGACGCCTGGTACCTACGACATCCTCGGCAACGCCGACTTGGCCAGCGCAATGCTTTGGTTGGAAAATTATTGTAAGGCGCACCCGCTCAGCGATTTGGCGGGCGGGATGAATGTCCTCACCGATGAGTTCTACCCGCGCCGCCACAAGACCAAGGAGGAAGCGGGGCGCTGAGTCGATGCTGGGCGTGATGTGCGCCCCCATCGTGTCCCTGTTGCCGATTGCCCACATGGCCCGGCGTGGGCTGCGTGGGTGGGCTAAGGCGGGCTCTCTATTTTCCGCCTGATCTTGGGCCGGCTCTGAACCGTCGCGCGTATCTGCTTCTGGCCGACGGCAGCCGGTCGCAAACGGGGCGTCACCGACGGGGCGCCGTCTGCGTCGTGTCGCCCACGCCATGCGCGTCACCGTGAAAACGGCCCATGTCTGTTCCGAATGCGGATGGTTAGATAATGGTAATTTGCGACGTTGGTATTCGAGCGCCTACCCTGGAAAATTGTCGGTGAGTGTCCAAATGAGTGCGATCCATGCGTATTGCGATTCTTGAAGACGATCCCGATCAGCTTGCCCTGCTGAAACGATTTCTTTCCGATCGTGGGCATGACCTGCACGGCTTTCTGTGGGGGCGCGAGATCATGCGCGCGGCGGCGCGCGAAAGCTTCGATCTTTACCTACTCGACTGGCAGGTTCCCGACGTCTCGGGCACCGACGTACTGCGCTGGATCCGGGAGAACGTCTCGACGACCGTGCCGATCCTGTTCGTCACGATTCGGGATACGGAAGAGGATATCGTCTTTGCACTCGAGGCGGGCGCCGACGACTACATGATCAAACCGGTGCGCAATCAGGAGCTAAACGCCCGCGTCAACGCGCTTCTGCGCCGTGCGTACCCGGCGGCCAAAGAGAACTTGATCGCAGCGCCGCCATTCGAGATCGATCTGTCGAAAGGGGAAATCCGGCGCGGCGATTTGCATGTCGAACTGACGCCCAAGGAGTTCGATCTCGCGGTCATGTTATTCCGTAACGTGGGGCGCCTGCTTTCGCGCGGCTATCTGCAGGAGTCCGTCTGGGGCCGGGTGGGCGATCTCGCTACACGCACCGTCGACACCCATGTCAGCCAGATCCGCAAGAAGCTCGATCTGCATCCGGCGTCCGGCTACCGAATTGTCCCGATCTACAACTATGGCTATCGTCTCGAGCATTCGAGCGCATCCGAATCCGGTGCCACGGTCGGCGTTTCGGTGTCGTAGCCGAGGCTTGCCAGCGTGACCCCTTGCCGAAAGGCTGAACGGGGCTGCTCCTCGCCGGCGGCGGCGCGTCGCATTCTCACTGTCCGCGAAGCCGATCCGCTCAAATTACCCCGAGCGCAAGTAACTCCATCGTCAGCGCAACGCCGATGTGCACGACGACGCCGCCAGCGATGGAACGGGTGCGCTGCGCGACTTCGCCAAGGACCAAGCCCGCAACGATTGCCGCCAATGCCTCAGGCAGGGGCTTGTGATAGTGGATCATGCAGTACGGGACCACGGCGATCCAGATCGCGAGGCGCCCAAATACTCGACCCATTCCAATCGCGAGAAATCCGCGAAAGAAGAACTCGAGCGCAAGAAACTGGGTGAGGTAGACCAGTTCCCACGCGAGCACGGTGGTCGCTGGCGCGCTGAACGCTCCTCGGTAGAATGGGTACACGGCCCGAAACTCGGGCCGGCCGGCGGCATAGAATACCAGCGGCAAGACCACCAACAACATGGTGCCATATAGCAGCCAGTATCGGCCCGGCACGTCGATGCACCAGCCGTACTCTCGCAGGCGATGGCCAAACCCGAAGCGGACGATCAGCATGGGGACGGGCAAGTACAAAGCGATGCTGCCCAGGGCCCACCACATGTGCGGAAATAGTCCTGCGTAGGTTGCCGATTCGACCGCAAAGTGCCGGACGAAAAACGCCGGTCGAAACACGTACTCCAGCAACGTTAGAACCACCGCCGCGTACACCAGCATGAAGGCGACGCGGCGCGACGCGGCATCCATGGACCTATGAGGACTTGGCAAGCTCCAATTTCCGCAACGCATCACCATCCGGCACTGCCTCTCCGCTTTTGCAAGCGCAGGCGTAGATCTCTGTGTCACCGACAATTGGCATTCTCACATGCTGGCGGCAGGCGCTCACGCGTTTGTGCGCAGCCTTCAGGCCTTCAGGATTGCGTCACAGGGATTTCCCCAGGCCTGCCAGCGTTTGCTCTTGGCCGTCTATTGACCTTCTCGACCGAGTCCTGACGACCCGTGGCGGGCACTTGCCACAGTGAATGCGTCGCAATGCCTCGTCCCTCGTCCTGTCCGACGAAGTTGACGCCCGCTTGCAATAGCGCGGTCGTTGGGCGCATCCTTGGTCTGTGCCGCTGTCGGCGTGGCGTGTACGACGATATGCGCGCTAGGGCAAAATTGAGCGTCAAACTGGGAGTTCGACAATGCCACGTGAGAATAGAAGACGAGACGAGCGGATCGCAACAGCACTCCCGTTGTCGTTCGAGAACGGCAAGGGCATCACAGAAGACGTAGCTGCCACGGGCATATTCTTCTGGACCTATAGCCCGATTGCCTTTGCGGTCGGTGATCGCATTGATTTCACCATTGAAAATGATAGGTCGCCGACCGCAATCGGATCCCAATGCCGGGGAGACGTCGTCCGCGTCTTGAGAAGGACCACCCCAACTGGTGTGGCGGTAAGAAACGTCGAGCCGGTCAGCTAGACGTGATCTCGGACGCGTAGTGCAAAGACGCTATCGCTCATCCGAAACAGCAGACTACCGGGACTCGAAAGTCGATGGCAGCGGCTCACGCGCCGCGTCCTTTTGCGCAGGCCATTCGGCTCCGTATTCTGCTTCCATGGTTGTACGCATGGTCTTCAGAACAACCCCGATGCTTTCGAGAAGTTGGTTGATATGCACCAAATTCTCGACGACAGTGTCTGCGGACCGATCCTGCAGGTCCTTTGCTGAAATGCGTCCGGCCTGGTAGGATTTTTACGCCCGAGTTACCAAACCATTGACGATCGCCGACCGGTTTCGGAGCGCACTGTATGCGCCGCGGCAGCTGGAGCGACTATCGTCAATGTTGTTCGGTGTCACTCAGAAGGCGCTGGAACTGCACACCCCGCAGTGTCGCCCGCCGAGTCACAGGCCACTTTACCGGTGGTGCCTGCGGCATAACCCACTACGCCAACCCGCTACGCGCCGCCAGATTCGGCGGGGCGACTGAGGGGACCAGCCTGTGTTTTCGGCACCCCATGGTGCGCCTTCAGGTGGGCGCGCAGGTCGATGCCGGTCTTCAAGCCAACGAGCAACAGCAGCGCCCAGACCGGCGAGCCGAGTGCCTGCACGCCGAAGCCACCGAACAGGATCGTCAGGTGCAGAACAACGACGCGGCCGTAGGGCTTGCCCATCAGCTCGGCGACGCTCGCGAGTCTGAATTCGCCGCGACCGAGATAGTTCCAGAAAAATGAAAACAGATGGCTCGCCGCGAGCGCGGCGACCGCGAGCCACAGGCCCTGCTCGCCGATCGTCTCGATCCAAGTCTTGATCGGAAACAAGCCGCTCGCTTTGCTGTGACCGAAGAGCGAAAAAACAAACGCGCCATGCACCGCGGTGAACATGCCGTAGTGCACGCAGAAAAACGGCACGAAGAAAAGCTTCAGGAGCCACTGTCCGGGATCGGAGGGGTCGGCGCAGAGCATGCGCGCGACATTCAGCAGGCCGACGATCACGTTCTCGGCCCAGAACAGCAGCAGTACCGCGAACACCGGCCAGCCGAGCACGACGACGCCGTAGAGGGGGACGAGGTTCGCCGCGACGAGGACGGCGGCAGAAAGCCGCGGCGTCGAACTGGGCGTCGCGACCGAGGCCGAGGGTGGCTGTGCCGCGAGGCGCTTTTCGACCGCGGCGATCATGGCGAGCGCGGCCGGATCAGGATTCGAGCCGAGGTCTGCGCGCATGCGCGCCGCAAGTGCCTGCGCGCTCAGACCGGGGTTTTCCTTCGCCATGCGAAGCGCGACATGGCGTGTGATGAAGGGCGTAAGCGCCTTGAGCAGCCACGGCGGCGCTTCGCTCATTTTCCTCGGGTCCGTCGCCACCGCGTTCGCCGCTCCCTCGTGCGCTCGACGCGATCATACGACGCCCGGCGCGAAACACGCAGGCCGCGCCTGCCGGGCTGCGCGACAATTGCGCCATGCCGCTCGAGAACCTCCAGCGCCCACTGCCCGGCATCGGCAAAATGGCAGCCGACTTCGGTGGCGTGTATTTCGCCAATGCGGTCGTCGCCTTCATCTTCGCGGCCTCAGGCCCGGTGGCGATCATTCTGTCGGTCGGCGCGCGCGGCGGATTGTCGGAGTCGGACCTCTCGTCCTGGATCTTCGGCGCGTTCTTCGTCAACAGCCTGATCAGCCTGTTGTTCTGCTGGCTGTACCGCCAGCCGCTGGTGTTCTTCTGGAGCATCCCGGGCGCGGTGCTGGTCGGACCGGCGCTCGGGCACCTGAGTTTTGCCGAGGTGATCGGCGCCTTCTACGTCACGGGCCTGCTGATGGGGGTGCTCGGCTTCACCGGCTGGGTGCGGCGCGCGATGCAGGCCGTGCCGATGCCGATCGTGATGGGCATGGTGGCGGGCGTATTCCTGCGCTTCGGTCTCGACCTGGTGTATTCGATGCGCGACGATTTCTGGCTCGCGGCGCCGATGGCGCTCGCGTTCATCGCACTGACGGCGTTGCCGCGGCTTGCGCGCGTGCTGCCGCCCGTGATCGGTGCGCTGATCGTCGGTGCGGTCGCAATCGCCGTGATGGGTACGTTCGACGCCAAGAGTGAGCCCCTGGTCGCGATGGCGCAGCCGAACCTCTACCGGGTCGTGTTTTCCTGGCAGGCCATGGTCGAGCTGGTGGTGCCGCTCGCGATCACGGTGCTGGTGGTGCAGAACGGGCAGGGCATCGCGGTGCTCGGCGCCGCGGGACACAAGCCGCCCACCAACGCAATCACCCTCGCCTGCGGCGCGGGCTCGATGATCACCGCGCTCGTCGGATCGGTCTCGACCTGCCTCACCGGACCGGTGAACGCGATCATCTCGGCCTCGGGCGCGCGCGAGCGGCAGTACATCGCCGGTATGCTGGTCGCGTTGTTCGGTCTTGCCTTCGGCCTCTTCTCGCCGGTGTTCACCCGCCTGCTGCTCTCGACGCCAAAGGCGTTTATCGCGACGCTCGCGGGACTCGCGATGCTGCGCGTGCTGCAGACTGCGTTCACGGTCTCGTTCCGCGACCGCTTCGCGCTCGGCGCGCTGGTGACGTTTCTGGTGACGGTCGCCGACGTCGCGATCTTCAATATCGGCGCCCCATTCTGGGGTCTGGTCTTCGGCTTCGCCGTGTCCTGGCTGCTCGAGCGCGATGACTTTCACAGCCTGCGCGCCCAGGGTTAGGCGCCGGCCACGCTCAGTCCACGACCGCGACGGCCTCGATCTCGACCTTCATCCGGGGGTCGACCAGCGCCGAGACCTCGACCAGGGTGGAGGCCGGTCGGTGCTCGCCGAAGTATTCGATCCGGCGCGGGTTGATCGCTGCGCGCTCGCCGATGTCGGTCATGTAGACGTTCACCTTGACCACCTGCCGGGCGTTTGCGCCGGCGTGGCGCAGGCAGGCGTCCACGGCGTCGAGCGCGATATCGAACTGTTCGACCGTGTTCTCGGGGATCGAGCCGTCGGCCTTCATGCCGACGCAACCCGACACCCAGACCTGATTGCCCGCGCGCACGACGTGGCAGTAGTGACTGACCGGCGGCAGTTGCCCCGGCACCATGAAGCGCTCAATCATGTCCGTGCCTTCCTCGACGTGTCGCGTCCGAGGGTACCGGTCCGGCGATCGCGAGGCAATCTCGTCCCGACGTGTCGCAGGCGACGGTAGAATCCGCGTCGCCATGCAAGCCTCGAATGACGCCGGCGCGGGCGCAGGCGCCCAGCGATGATCGACACCCGCCGGCCGCTCGATGCGACCGCGGTTTCGGTGATGGTTCTCCTCACCGGCCTGTGGGGCTTCCAGCAAGTCGCGATCAAGCTGACCGCGCCGGATATCTCGCTCGTCATGCAGGCGGCCATTCGCTCCGGGATCGCGTCCGTGCTGGTGCTGGCGTGGGCCTGGGCGCGCAGCATTGCGCTGTTTTCGCGCGACGGCACCCTCTGGCCTGGTCTGCTGGCCGGGCTGCTGTTTGGCGGCGAGTTCATCTTCATCTACTCGGGTCTCGCGCACACGGCGGCCTCGCGCATGGTGGTGTTCATCTACCTGTGCCCGCCGCTCACCGCGCTCGGACTGCATTTCTGGGTTCCCGGCGAGCGTATGACGCCCCTGCAATGGTTCGGGGTCCTGCTGTCCTTCTGCGGCCTGGTGCTCGCATTCGGCGAAGGCTTCGTCTCCGCCAAGGGGGCAACCGCGCTTGGCGATGCCTTCGGTTTCATCGCGGCCGCGCTGTGGGCCGCGACCACGGTGCTGATCCGCGCCACCGGCCTTGCGCGCATCGCGCCGGCGAAGACGCTGTTCTACCAGCTCGCGGTGTCCGCCCTGATGCTGCTCGCCACGTCACTGCTGTTGGGCGAACGCGGTGTCATTGCGCTCACGCCGCTTGCGCTCCTGAGCCTCACCTACCAGGGCGTGATCGTCGCCTTCGCGAGCTACCTCGCCTGGTTCTGGCTCTTGACGCGTTACCTCGCCGGGCGCCTGGCGGTGTTCTCCTTTCTCGCGCCGCTGTTCGGGGTGGTGTTCGGCGTGATGATCCTCGGCGAGCCGATGACGCCCTGGTTCGCGGCCGCCGCGCTGCTCGTCGGCGCGGGCATCGTGCTGGTCAATCTGAGGCGCTGAGCGGCCGGGTACACTCGGTGCCCATGGACAAGCACGCCGCCTCCCAGCCGATCAGCCTTCAGCAGTTCAAGCTCGGCATGCGCAGCCTCGCGGGTGCGGTGAGCATTATCACCAGCGCGCACGCGGGCCACCGCCACGGCATGACCGCGACTGCGGTGTGCTCGGCGAGCGCCGAGCCGCCCACCGTGCTCGTGTGCGTCAACAAGGCCACCGCGACACACGGCGCGATCGCCAAGGGCGGGGCGTTCTGCGTCAATGCGCTGCGCGCCGAGGACTGGGAACTCTCGACCCTGTTCAGCGGGTCGCAGACCGGTGAGGCGCGTTTCCGTTCGCGCGACTGGACGCGGCTCGCGACCGGCTCGCCGGTGCTGATCGATGCGCTGGTGGCGTTCGACTGCCGCGTGGTGAACAAGATGACGCACGGCACGCACACCATTTTTCTCGGTCAGGTCGAGCAGGTGCTGTTCGGCAAGAAAGGCCGGCCGCTGCTCTACGCCGACGGCCAGTACGCCAAGCTCGCCTCGCTCAGCCACGGCGAGCCGCTGCCCGAGGGGCTCGATTACTGGGGCAGCTGAGGCTTCAGTCGGGCAGCGCGCCGGGCAGCGTGAAGCGCTGGCGCGTCGTGCAGTAGCCGTTCGCGTACAGGCGCCCGATCGGCTGGTAGTTCTCGTCGTTGATGCGCTTGGTCGCCGGATCGATGATGCCTTCGCGCGCGTGCACGAGCAGCATCTCGCCGATGATGAGAAAGCGCGACGGCGAGACCTCGATCTTCTTGTACACGGTGCATTCGAATGCGACCGGCGCCTCGGCAATGCGCGGGTGGCGCACGCGCAGGCAGGGCGCGGGCGTGAGTCCGGTCTTCTCGAACTCGCTTTCTTCCTCCGGGATCTCCTCGCTCGATATGTGCATCGCGTTCGCAGTCGATTCGTCCCCCAGGTTGACCACGAATTCGCCGGTGTCGAGGATGTTCTTCAGCGAGTGCTTGACGGCCCCGTCCTTGCGCGGCGCGAAGCTCACCATGCACAGCGGCGGATCCTCGGAAAAGGCGTTGAAGAAGGAGTAGGGCGCGCAGTTGTTGACACCGGCCGCATTGACGGTCGAGACCCAGGCGATCGGGCGCGGAATCACCAGTCCGGTGATGATCTTGTAGCGCTCCAGCATCGGCAGCGAGGCGAGTTCGAGGTGCATCAGGGCGCCACCCGGGTCATGATCTGGCGCTCGCGGTGATCGAGCCATTGCAGCGCGGTCTCGAGGTACTTGCTTGAAGTGCGGGGTCTGCTGGTGTGCTTCGAACGCCGCGTCGTCGTCGTAGACCTCGTAGAGCATCGCGCTCGTCGGATCCTGCGGGTCCTGCAGGATCTCGAAGCTGCGGCAGCCCGGTTCGGTCTCGCGCGCCGCCTTGCCATTGACCTTGACTGCGTTCATGAACTTGTCGATGGAATCGGCCTTGATCTTGAGGCGAACGACGAGGGCGAAGCTCATTGCGGTTCTCCAGCGGGCGAATTGGGGAACCCGGATTATCGGCGCGCGCGGGCTGAGGTCAAATCCGTCTACTACGCGGCGTAGGCTTTGGTAAAATTCGCCCCCTCGCGCCCGTAGCTCAGTTGGATAGAGTACCTGGCTACGAACCAGGGGGTCGGGAGTTCGAGTCTCTCCGGGCGCGCCAGTCAAAAGAAGGGGTTGCAATCATGCGACCCCTTTTTCGTTGGTGCGCTGTGATGGGCCTGCGCGGGTTGTCCCGATCGCCGCTATCGGCCACAACCGGGAGCAACGGATTCACTCGAAACCTGGCCCGATCAGCGTCGGGAGAGGCTCGTTCGCGCCGCGCGAAGTTCGACAAGCGCCTCCTCCGCGTGCGGCCGCACGCGCGCGATTTCGTCCTGCACCATCCGCATGCCGGCAACGCTCAACACTACGGGCATCCAGCGTTCAGCCTGGCAGCGGCGCAGCGCTTCTTTCGCACGTTTCATATGCGGTAGCGCGTCCCGCGTTCTCTCGTCGCCGGCGCCCTCGTCCTCGCGCGCAAAGGCAATTTCTACGCCTTCGAGATACATCGACAGGGCCCAGGCCGTGCCGTACAGGCGATACAGGGCATCGTTGCCGTTCCATAGCGGCGCAATCGC
The DNA here is from genome assembly GCA_963714925.1 of uncultured beta proteobacterium. GTDB lineage: Bacteria > Pseudomonadota > Gammaproteobacteria > Burkholderiales > SG8-39 > SG8-39. Next base: position 58,197 of record CAVQQK010000012.1, read on the forward strand.
GCCGATGACCGGCGAGCGCCGGTTCGAGCGCGACGGTACCAGTGTGTAATTGATGCTCTCGCTGTCGGATTCGCTTCGTTGGCGATGGCGTGCCAGCACGTCGGCCGCCGATTCCAGCCAGTGAAAGAGCCGGATGCGGTTATACGAACCCGGTTCACCAGGGTCCAGACTTTCCCGGTAGCGACCCAGTGTCTCGATCGCGTCGCTGTAGAGCGTGGCGGGATGACCGTCGACGCGTTCGCCCGAAGCGCGCCGCGTCATCGACACCGCCTCCATCAGCAGCGGCGGCGCTTCGGGCTGGACGTATGTGGCGCGCCGCCTCCCGCGACTCGAGCGCCGGCGCTGCGGCAGAAACGGGGATTCCAAGAACGCGTTGAACGCGGCGACTTGCTGTCGCGCACCCTGTTCCCAGTGCCGCGCGTTGTCGAGCAGTACGTACGGTGGGTAGAGGGCGCCGCCGTGCAGCCCCCCTGGTTTGTCGAGCAGCGACGTGATCACCTGCACCTGGGTCGCAACGAGTTGGCGGTCCTTGACCGCCCGGTCTTGTGCAGTAAACGCAATCGCGCGTTCGGGCACCGGCCGGTTCCAGAACGCGGCAAACGCAAAGACCGCCAGCAGGCACGCCGCCAAGCCAACTGCGATCGCGACAACGATTCTGCGCGGCAACCACGGTACGAATTCGCCGTTTGATGCGAGCCGACGGTTCAGGCGGCGTGAGAGCAGGAAGTAGCCGGTCGCGGCGAGAAACAGCGATGGACAGATCACCTGCGTAAGGTGGAACAACCTGAGCGTACCGTCGCGGCTTCCATAGCCGACCAGCGTCATATCCGCCACCGTGACCGCCACCGGTATCGCGATCACGAGGAAGCCGCCCGCGAGCCGCGAACCCGTAGCCCGGTACGTGAGAAAACTGCTCGGCAGCACGATGAGCCAGTAGAGCGCCGCGGTGAATGCGAACGCGACGCCGAAAGCGATCAGCTCGAAGACCACCGGAACGACGATGATGTCCGGCGTGCTGTACATCCGCTTCCATGCCCACGCAACGATCCAGATCGCGGCGAGTACGGGAGGCAGCAGAAAGAATTTCAAGATTCCCACGAGGTCGCGCCACCTTGCCTGGGATTCACTCGTTATCGGTCGATCGCAGTACGGGAATGAAGAACCCCGCCAACGCGGCGTGTACGCGACTGCCGATCTAGGCCGCCGCTTTTACTTGGTCGCCGATGCTCACATGGCTCTTGGATTCGCCCGTGGGCTTAAACACAAACGTGAGGCTCTGCGCGCCGAAAGACTGTCCGATCGCGTGCAGCGTCTGCTTTGCGGATGCTTCGACCTCCGAGGACAACTTGTCGATCATGGCGTTCGCGCGTCCCTTCGCATGGTTGCTCGCAGCCGAAACAAGCTTGTTTCGATCTTCCTCGGTGAATCCCACACCCAGGAAGCTGTTCAGAAGATCCGGCAATAGCCATGGCAGGAGCCTGCTTCTCTGCTCGTCGTAGAACTCGATATTGCGGATATTGATCTCATGGAAGCAGGCAGGCATTCGCAAGATGTAGGCGCCTGGGCCTGTCTCGATGATCTCAAAGTCCCGCGTCCTCAGGTCGTATCGGAACTCAATTTCAAACTCGAAGATCATTGCCATCTTCTTGCTAGAGTAAATCCAGTCAAGGTACTTCTTGCCAAAGTCTCCCCAGCTATGGTCAAGCTCCGTGACAATCTCCTTCGTATAGACCTTGAATACCGATAAATCCCCGACTGCGCGCATGCCTTCAATAGTCGAATGAACAGACGTCGAACTTGGGCTTTTACGTGTTCTTCGAAACAGAAAAAATACCGCGATGCTCAAGGCCACAAGAACGGCCGTGACGAAGCCCATCAGAAGTAACGCCAGTGATTCCATTGTGCTTGCTGACTTTCTCGATACGTTGAAGATAGCGGGTGACTGCCAACCGTCGGCGCTCGCTGCCTGCCCATGCTGATTCATTATAGGCACACGCAAAAATTCTGCGCCTCACGAAGATTGGCTGTCGGTCAATGCGATGCGCGGGGACCGGCCGCGGCCCCCCTCAAGACAGAGACGAAAGCTTGACGCGCGAGCGCATCAGCGGGAGCCGCTCTGCGCCATGCTCGAGCGACAGCGTGACCTGTTTGCGCGCGGCAAACGCGACCCGCAGCGTCGTCGTCGCCGTGCCGTCAGCCGCGACCTTGTCGAAGGCGCCGAACACTTCCTGCTCGTCGAGTTGAATCCGCGTCAGCAGCCTGCCGCCGCCGCGGTTGCGCCAGGTGATCTGCAAATGCTTCGGGGCGATCTCCAGCGCTCCGGGCGGGTGCTTGGCGAAGTCGTAGTAGCTGCGCTCGCCGTTGAAGCTGCGCAGGGACATGTCCAGGGGCGCGTGCAGGCCCTCGACGACGATCCGCCACCGGTAGCGCTGCGCGTAGCGTGGCCAGGTCGAGACCGGCGGACCGTGCCTGGCGAGACGAGTAGCGGCGGCATCGCCCAGCCGAGACCGCAGTTTCGAGCGGACATAGTCGGCCCTCGGGATGGCGGGGTTGTCGAGGACGCGAATCCAGTCGAGCGCTGTGGTCTCGAGCCGGGCACGCGCGACCTCGCGCACGAGCCCGCTGCCCGCCAGCCATACGCTGGTCCATCCGCCCAGCCCCATGCCGACGATGATCTTGGACCAAGTCGCGCGCTTGCCCGTCACTGGTTCCTCGAAGCCGGCCCGAAACAGCGCCGTGAGATGGGCGCGGGGCAGCGCGACGCTTCCCGCGAAGAACTGATCCTCGGCGTAGGAGAACCATGCCACGGTGAGACGTTCGGGCACGGGCTTGATCGGGTTGCCGATGAGACGCCGCGAGCCGATCTCACCCCAGCCGTTGTTGACGATCTTGCCGGCGGGGACCTCTACGATCCTGTTCTCGTCGCAGTGCAACCGACCCGAGACCAGCTGCATCGGGTAGCGTTCGTCCGCACACTCGGTCGGAAGCCATTCGAACTCGTCATCACCTCGAGCGCCACCACGTCCAAAAAGTATCGCGACGAGCCCAGGCTGCCGCGCACGGGCCGGAAACGGGCCGGACGCAGCAAGCGCGAACAGTGTGGTGATTGCCTTGCGGCGGCCGATGCGACTCATGCGCCTCCCTTGGAAATGAACTGTGCGCAGACCTTACGCGTTCGGCAGGCTGCAGGAGCCGGGCGGCGACGGCACGCCCGAGCACGCGGGCTGGAACCGCGCGCCGGTCCTCAGGTCAACTGCCTGCCGAGGAGGCGCTCGAGAATGCGCAGCGGCGACTGCGCCGGGTCCAGCATGGCGTCAGTCGGCAAATAGTAGGTTTGCTCCAACGCGTACTGGCCACGATTGGCGGCATGCGAAACCTGGTCCGTGTACACCATCCACGTGGTCCCCGCAGGAAATTCGAACGGCTTCTGCGCCGAGTGCGATTGGTACGCCGCGTCGGCCTTCATTCGATCATGCAACTGCAGCATGTAATGGTCGTAGGCGCTGCGCCGGCTTTTCGTGATACCAAGCGCGTTGAGGACCGCACTGGAACCCCAGAGCGGACCGGGAATCGTGGGGACGAAGCGTTGCGCGATGTCCTCGAACGGCTCGCCCAGCCGCCAATTGCGCGTGTGCCCGTGCGGATGAAGGTTCGCGAAAACGCGCAGGATTCGCTTGCCACGTGTCGGCGACGACGGAAAACTGTCCACGTGCAGGCGCGTGTCGTCCTTGCGCCACGACGTTGGCCGCCCGGCAACCTCGACCGGCCGGTAGCTGGTGCGCGCCTGCTGCAGGTTTTCCCCGTAGTGCGGCAGCAGGTTGCGGATCAAGGCTGCGCTGAGGGTGGCGAAACGCGCCATCATCGCGTGCAACAGTTCGCGCTCGGCTGCATCCGCGCGGCTTCCGCCCAAGGCACCCTTTGCGGGATCGAGGCTGACGTTCTTCGATCGCCCGGCCGCGCTCGGCGAAAGCAGGCGCTCCTCGCCGGGCGCGAGCGGGAAGCGGAGCTGCGGGAAAAAGAGCACGTCGCCCGCTTCGAGCGCACGCGTTGCGTGCTGCTGCTCGGCCGTCGAGCAGGTTTGATCCCAAGCGGCAATTGGAAGAACGATAACGTCAGTCATCTTGGTTGGTTGGCACGCCTGATCGGTCTGCAGACCCACGAACGTTCAACGGATCCGGTTGTTCTCCGTCTGCGTCGGGACGTTAGACCGCCAGCGGCCGAAAGGCAACTCCGCCGCTCGGTGCACAGGATGCCCGAAACGCCGCAACGTCCGGTTGCCGCAGAATCGAGGACGCGCGCGTCCACGAAACGCGCCGCTTCTGGCAAACTATCAGGCGCGATGGGACGGGGTGGAAAACAGTTGCGGTCGGTTTTCGCGCCTGCGGTTGGCGCGCGCTTCCTGGCGATGCTTGCGCTCACCCTGGTCACGCTGCCGCCGCTTACGGCCGGTGCGCACGAAACCGACCAGTACACGCTGCCGCTGGGCAGGGAATTTGCCGACCTGCGCGGCTACTTTTCGCGTTTCACCTACGACGCGATCGCCACGGCGGTCGATTTCACCAATACGGCGATCGGCAAATCGCTGTCGAACGGTCGGCCGACGGCTGAGACGCAGCGCCTGCAGTCCGCGGATTTCATCGCCAACGAGGTCTGGGCGAACCTCTTCGCCGCCATGCCGACCAACGAAGCCTTCGATGCCGCGCTGCGCGAGGATGCGATGCGCGTACGGTACCCAGGCCTGGTCGTCGTTTACACGCCCGATCAGTTCATCTATCACGATCCGTTGCTGGTGATCGACCTGACCAAGTTTGTGAGGACGTTCTTCGGCAGCGCCACGGTGAACGTCGGTGGAACGCTGTTCGGTACTGACAAATTCGTGCATTTCGTCCACGTTGGAAAGATCTACCATTCGACCTACCTTGGCGCGCGGGAGGACGGCTTGACCGAGGCGGCGGCAATTGCGCGCGCGGTCGAGATTTCCACCGGGGCCAATCTCTTTCTGTCCGAGAACGGCCTGCTCGGCACGATGAGTACCGGCATCCGCTCCAACGCCGATCTCGCCGCGGACTATGCGGGGCTCAAGTTCTACCGCAATCTCACCGAGCCCGTGCGCATCGGCAAGACAGAGCTACCGCCAATGCTCGTCAAGGACGGGATCTACTGGCGGCTCGACGACCGTGTACGCGCCGGGTCGGATTTTTTCGCCGCGTTCGTTACGCCGCACTTCAACGAGGCACTCAATCCGAACAGCTACCTCGGGCCGGTCGGCGAGCGGGTGCGCAAAATGCTGCGGGTTCGCTGCGTCGACGTGCTGGACTGGTACCGCGATGAACAGGGACGACCTCGCAACCGCGCACAGTTCGCAGCGATCGAGCAGGATCTGTCGACGTTCTATGGCGAACCCTACGGCTATCAGAACGACGGGGAGGACACGGTGAGCATCGCCACCACCTGCTTCGAGCCCGGCGCAGCGCCCCTGCCAGGCGGCGTGTCCGCCGATGCGGGCCGCAGGGCGGGGGCGCCCGCTGCGCCAGAGACGCGAGGCGCGAGCGCGCAGGCCGCGCGGTGGCCGGGGAGCGACCGGTTTGGCCGGACCGAACTGTGGTGGGCGGCGAGAGACGGGCGCGTCGACACGGTCAAGCGCCTGATGGCGGCGGTGGAAAACCCGAACGCACGCGACATCGACGGCCAGGGACCCCTGCATGCCGCGGCCCGCGGGGGGCATGCGGCGGTCGTCGAACTACTCCTGGCCTACGGCGCGGATCCCAACCTGAGGGATCGGTACGGGACGACGCCGCTACACGTTGGCGTCGAAGCCGCGCACACGCACACCGCGCAACTGCTGTTGAACGCTGGATCGGATGTGAATGCACGCGACCTGTTCGGCATGACGCCGCTGCACCAGGCTGCGTTGACTGGCGATCGCGCGCTGGCGGTGCTGTTGCTGGACCATGGGGCCAATCCGGCCGTGCGTTACGGAAAGCAAACGCCGGCACAGCTCGCCGCGGCTGCAGGCAACACCGTCCTCGCCCAATGGCTCGCGTCGTATCGCGCCAACCCGGTGGCGAAAAGCGCGTATCGCGTCACAGGCGGCGGCTGAGCCGGTTGCGATGCGTTGCCAACGAATCCTATGGCGCCTGTTCTTGCTCGCGCTCGTCGCGCCCATCGTGCTCCCGGGCTGCGCGACGCGTTCGTCGCAAGCCAAGTTTGCGGCGGCGCCCGACACGCTCGCCGAAGCCAAGGTCGTCCAGCTCATTTCAATCTGGCAAGAGCAGCTGTGCCGCTACATCGTGCGAGAAGGCAATGGAGACGACGCAGTGCTGGCGCAGCTGAGGACGCTGCGTTCGTCGAACGCGCTGCGCCCGGCGCGCATCACCTTCGGCGTACGCGATGTCGGGGCCGACACGCCCGAACGCGATGGCTGGGACGTCCAGGGCGTGCTGGTGGGCAGGCAGAAGCGCGGCGTATTCATCCGCTATGTTTTCGTCGTCGGGATCGTCGGCTACAACGGCAACCTGCCGACGAAGATCCAGGACATGCGCGTGGTCGGCCTGTCGCCGCTGGCGGGGACGCTGCTCTGGGAAACAAGCGCGGCGGCCCCGGCGAGCGTGGCGCGCTACCGGCAGGCGTTTGGCCGCGGCGCTTCGACGCGCGGCTTTCCGGGCGATGACGACAACTTTGCAATGCATGCTTCGCCGGACCGCGTCGCGGTACAGGAGATCCGATCCGGGGCAGACTGGTTGCTGAAGGTGCGCGTCAACCTGCGCGACACCTACGGCGCGTCGGTGAGTTCCGTGCGCACGCCACCGGGCGCAAGCGCGGGCGATGGCTGTCGGCGCCGCGGCTGACTGGATGACGCGCTCAGCGCCCCGCACGGCCGAGCAGCCAGGCCGGCACGAAGGCGAGCGCGAACGCAAAGCAGATGAGAAAGAATGCGTCCTGGAATCCGAGCCCGAGCGCCTGCGCGTAGACCACCCGACCCAGATAGTCGAGCGCGCCGGTCTGCAGTGCCGCGTCGGGCAGGCCGGAGCGGTGCAGCAGCTCGGTGATGCGTGCGAGCACCTCCGCGCTTTGCGCATTGTCGGGGGTCTGCGTCGCAACCAGCAGGTCGCTGTGGCGCGCGGTGCGCAGGTCGATCGCCACGGCGGTCAGATTGACGCCAAACGCGCCGCCCATCTGGCGGATGAAGTTGTAGGTGCCCGCGCCCTGGTTCAGCTTGTCGCCGGGTACGGTGCTCATGGCCACCTTGCTGAGATTCGGCATCACCATGCCGAGCGCGGCGCGGCTCAGGATCGTGAACCCGGCGAAGGTCCAGAACGCGGTGTTGACGTCGGCATCCGACATCAACCAGCCCGAGAATGAAAACAGTGCGCAGCCGGCCATGATCGCGTAGTGCGCCGGCAGCGTGTCGGCCAGTCGCCCGACCACCGGAATCAGCATCACGAGCAGAATGCCCGCCGGCACCAGCACGAGGCCCGCCTGCGTTGCGGTAAAGCCCTGCACGGTCTGCATGAACAGGGGAATCGCGTAGTTGGTGGCGAAATTGCCAGCGCCGAAGGCGAACGCGATGCACATCGCCGCGGTGAAGCGCAGGTCGGTAAACAGGCTCACATCGAGTAGCGGGTGCCTGGAACGCAGCTGGAGCGCGACGAACAGTGCTGCGGCAATGAGTCCGGTGAGGAAGAAGGCGGTGGTACGGTCCGACGACCAGCCCCAGCGATGGCCGTTGCCGATCGCGCTCATCACGCACAGTAGCGCGAGCGCGATCAGCGATGAAGCCGACCCAGTCGAACGAGGGCAAGCGCCAGGAAAACTTCTTCGTCGGCATGAGCACCAGCCCCATCAGGAAGGCCACCGCGACCAGCGGCAGCGGGACGATGAAGATCTGGCGCCAGTTCATGGCGTCGATCGCCAGGCCCCCCACCCAGGGGCCGAAGCTCGGCGCGAGCGTCACGCCCATGGCGTAGACGCCGACGGCCATGCCGCGACGCTCGGCCGGGAACACCGCGACTACGGTGGCCATGACGAGCGGCTGGACCAGGCCGGCCGAGAAGCCTTGCAGAATGCGCCCGGCGATCAGCGTCTCGATGTTCGGCGCGGAGGCGCAGATCAGCGCGCCCAGCGCGAAGATCACGAGCGCCAGGCTGAAGGTGGTGCGCTGGCCAAAGGCCGCGACGGCCCAGGCGTTCAGCAGCTGGCTGGCGACCATGGTGGCGAGGAACGCGGTCGCCGCCCATTGGGCGAGATCCTGGCCGATGCCGAATGCGCCCATGATGCTCGGCACCGCGACGTTCACCATCGTCGCCGAGAGCACCATCGACATCGATCCGAACAGTCCGCCGACGGTCACGAGCCAGCGGTAGGCCGGCCCGTAGCGCAGGAACTGCGCCTCGATTGCGGCGTTCGCCTCAGCGGCCGGTGGCAATCTTGATCTCGACCATCATGCCCGGGCGCAACCGCGCTTCGCGTTGCGCGATTGCGATGCGCACCGGCACGCGTTGCGTGATCTTGGTGAAATTCCCGCTTGGGTTCGGGCTCGGCAGCAGCGCGAAGGTGCTGGTCGCCGAATGGCCGATGCGCTCGACCTTGCCTTCGAAGGTTTCCTCCGGGTAGGCGTCGACGCGCACGCGCACCGCTTGACCGACCGCGAGCCGCCGCAGGTCGGTTTCCTTGATGTTGGCTTCGATCCACACCTGCGCCGGATCGTGCAGCAGCATCAGGCGCTGGCCCGGCGAGACGTACTCGCCGGCCTCGACGAACTTTCGATCGACCACGCCGCTCAGCGGACTCCTGACCGTGCGGTCCTCGAGATCGAGGCGCTGGCGCTGCATGCGCGTGACGATCTCGGCCTCGCGCTGTTCCAGCACCGCACGCTGCCCCGCGAGCACCTCGAATCGGGCGCGTTCGGCCTCGGCTTCGCGCACCCGTGCTTCGGCACCCTGCAGGTTGGCGGCTGCGATGCGGACCTCGCGCTCGACGCGCTGCAGCTGCGTTTCGGCCTGGTCGCGTTGGCTCTGCGAAGCCATCTTCTTTGCGAACAGCTGCTGGCTGCGCTTCAACTCGTTGCGCGCCAGACTGCGTTGCGGCTCGAGACTCGACAAGCTGACCTTCGCCGCGGTGCGTTCGGCGCGCACCGACTGCAGGTGACTCTCGGTCTGGCTGCGCACCAGCGCCTGTTCGACCACCAGCCGCGCGCGGTCCGCGGCCACCGCGCCGCGCTGCGCGTCGAGTTCCTGCAGCGCGAGCGCCGCGTCGCGCCGATCGACCTCCAGCAACACGGTGCCCTGCGCGATGGCCTGGCCTTCGCGTGCCGCGACCTGCGTCACCCAGCCGGCGACCCGGCTCGCGACCGTCACCATGTCGGCGCGGATACGTGCGTCCTCCTCGTGCAGGAAGCGTACGCGTTCACGGAACTCGCGATAGCCGAAGATGCCCGCCGCCGCGAGCGCGAGCGCCAGAATCATCAAGCCGCGCGGTGGCCCGCGCCGTCGCACGGCGCGAGGCGATGTCCCGGTGGACTCCGATCGCGGCACGGGCGGATGGTAGCCGGGACCTCCGTGCAGGGCGAGCCGGATTCGCTGCCGGCAATGCCGGCTTAAGCTAGTCTTAAGCCGTTCGCCTCATGTTCGAGCGCGGTATTCCGCTCCCGCCACCCGATGCGCATCCTCCTTGTCGAAGACGATCCGATGATTGGCGCCAGCGTGCGCGAGGGCTTGCGCCAGGACGGCTTCGCCATCGACTGGGTGCAGGACGGCATCGCCGCCGATACCGCGCTCGCCGCCGAGGCCTACGATCTGGTTCTGCTTGATCTCGGACTGCCGCGCATGGACGGACGCGCGCTGCTCGCCAAGCTGCGGGCGGGAAAGCGCGACGTTCCGGTCATCATCCTCACCGCGCGCGACACGGTAGACGATCGCATCGCCGGGCTCGACGCCGGGGCCGACGACTATGTCGTCAAGCCGTTCGACCTCGACGAACTCGCGGCGCGCATTCGCGCGATCGCGCGGCGTCGTGCGGGGCGCGCGGCGCCGCGACTGCGCCATGGCGCGCTCGAACTCGACCCGGCGGGTCGCAGCGCCAGCCTGCGTGGCGAGGCCGTCAACCTGTCGCCGCGCGAGTTCGCGCTGCTGATGGCGCTGCTCGAGCGGCCCGGAACGGTCCTCTCGCGCGCGCAGCTCGAGGAGCGCCTCTACGGCTGGGGCGACGAGGTCGAGTCGAACACCGTCGAGGTCTATGTCCACGGGTTGCGCCGCAAGCTCGGTGCCGACTTGATTCGCAACGTGCGCGGCGCCGGCTATATGGTGCCGAAGGCATGAGCTCGATTCGACGCCAGCTGCTCGTCGGCTTGCTGTTGACGATCGCCGCCGGCGGCATCGCGGCGGCGGCGTGGACCTATGTCGCTGCGCGCGGCGAGGCGAACGCGCTGTTCGACTACCATCTCGAGCAGATCGCGTGGTCGATGCGCGATCGATCGTTCCAGGGCCGGCCGATTCCGCCGCCCGCGGCCGGCGAGCTGGAGAACGATTTCGTCATTCAGATTTGGGATCGCGGCGGCGTGGAAATCTATCTCTCGCGGTCGCACGCGCAGGTCCCCGGCCTGTCGCCGCCCGGGTTTTCGAACCAGCGCACGCCAGACGCCGCCTGGCGCGTGTTCAGCGCCCAGGTGCGCGGCCGCGTGATTCAGGTCGCGCAGCCGCAGCGCGTGCGCGAACGGCTTGCCGCTGGACTCGCGCTGCGCGCCGCGGCACCGATCGGACTGATCATGCCGCTGCTTGCGGGGTTGATCTGGTTCGTCGTCGGCCGCGGGCTCGCGCCGCTCGAGACGATCGCGGGCGCGGTGCGCGCACGGCATTCGACGTCGCTCGCCCCGCTGTCCACCCAGGGCGTGCCGGGCGAGCTTTCGCCCCTGGTCGGTGAGTTGAACAGCCTGCTCGAGCGCCTCGGTGCCGCGCTCGAGACGCAGCGGCGCTTCGTGGCCGATGCGGCGCACGAGCTGCGCACGCCGCTTGCGGCGCTGCGCCTGCAGACCCAGCTCGCAGAGCGCGCGCAGGATCCACTGGCGCGCACGCAGGCGATCGTCGAACTGAAGAACGGGGTCGAGCGGGCCACGCGTGTCGTCGAACAACTGCTGACCCTCGCGCGACAGACGCCCGAGGCACGGCCGGGGGGCAGCGAAGCGGTCGACCTCGTTTCGCTCGCGCAGGCGGTGGTGAGCGAATGCGCCGGGCTCGCCGCGCAAAAGGACGTCGACCTCGGACTTGGACGGGTGGACGCGGCGGTGGTCGATGGCGATCCGGCGGCGCTGCGCGTGTTGCTCGCGAACCTGGTCGACAACGCGGTGCGCTACACGCCTCGTGGCGGCGCGGTGGACGTGGACATCGGGATTGAGGGACGCGGCGGGCACGGCGGTCGTGGCGGTCTCCGACACCGGCCCTGGCATTGCGCAAGGCGAGCGCGAACGGGTGTTCGATCGCTTTTATCGCGTGCCCGGCAGCGGCGAGGTCGGCAGTGGCCTTGGCCTTTCGATCGTACGCGAGATCGCCGCGCGCCACGCCGCCCGCGTCACGCTGGAAGAGCGGCCGGGCGGCGGGCTGGTTGCGCGCGTGCGCTTTGGCGCCGCGTCTTAAGTCTGGCTTAAGACTGGCCACCTAGGCTCCTTGACGTGAGCGCGGCAATCGGCCGCGACGCAATCAAAGGAGACGACAGATGACACCAGTATCCAAAGGCAGGCTGCAAGGCGTGACGCTCGCTCTGATCGCAGCGGGCGTGATCGGCGCTTCGGTCGACCTTGGCGAACACGTTGGCTTACCCAGACTGCTGTCGCATGCACATGCAGCAGTAGCCGAAACGGCCGTTCCTGCCGCCCGGGCCGGCGCGCTGCCCAGCTTCTCGTCGATCGTCGAGGCCAGTGGGCCCGCGGTCGTCAACATCAGCGTGACGCAGGACGGATCCAAGTTGGCGTCGCGGCACGGGCCGGGGGCTTCGCCCGACGACCCCATGTACGAGTTCTTCCGTCGCTTCGGTATGCCGATGCCCGAAGGCAAGGCGCCCTCGCACGGACAGGGCTCGGGCTTCATCGTCAGCAAAGACGGTTACATACTTACCAACGCACATGTCGTCGACGGCGCCTCGGATGTCACGGTGAAGCTCACCGACCGGCGTGAATTCCGCGCCAAGGTCATGGGCGCGGATGCGCTCACCGACGTCGCATTGCTCAAGATCGACGCGCAGAACCTGCCGGTGGTCACGGTCGGCAAGCCCGATGCGCTGAAGGTCGGCGCATGGGTCGTCGCGATCGGTTCGCCGTTCGGATTCGAAAATAGCGTCACCGCGGGAATCGTTTCGGCGAAAGCGCGCTCGCTGCCGGACGGTGCGCGCGTGCCGTTCATCCAGACCGACGTCGCGGTGAATCCCGGCAATTCGGGCGGGCCGCTGCTCGATCTGAACGGCAACGTCGTCGGCATCAACTCGCAAATCTACAGCCGCACCGGCGGCTACATGGGGCTGTCGTTCGCGATTCCGATCGACCTTGCGATGAAGATCAAGGATGAGCTCGTCACGCATGGCAAGGTCAGCCACGGCCGCATCGGCGTGTCGATCCAGGAAGTCAACCAGGCGCTCGCCGAGTCGTTCGGACTCGATTCGCCGCGCGGCGCGCTGGTGAGCAGCGTCGAGCCGGGCAGCCCGGCGGACAGGGCAGGTCTCAAGACCGGCGACGTCATCCTGTCGATGGACGGCTGGCCGATTTCGCGCATCGGGGATCTGACGGCGCGCGTGGCGGCGCGCAAGCCGGGTGATCAAGCGACGCTGGGTCTGTGGCGCACGGGTGGCGAGCATTCGCTCGAGATCACGATCGGCGAAATGGAGATGGACAGGGTTGCGACGGCCGGCGAGCGCGGCGAGCATTCAAAGCTCGGCGTCGTCGTGCGGCCGCTGGCATCCGCGGAGCGCAAGGCGGCGAAGGTGGACGGCGGCCTCATGGTCGAGAACGTCGACGGCGCCGCCGCGCGTGCCGGCGTTCAGGCGGGCGACATCATTCTGTCGGCGAACGGCGCTGCGGTGGCGAGCGTCGAGGCGCTGCGCGCCAAGGTCTCCAAGTCCGACAAGAACGTCGCGCTGCTGGTGCAGCGCGACGGCAACCGGCTCTTCATCCCGGTCCAAGTGGGCTGAGGAGGAGGGGGGGACGGGGGGTGCAGCTTGCCCCTCGTCCTTTTTTTGTTTGGCCTGCCGCGATCCGGCGGGCGGCCGAACCGCGCACGCCCCCGCGGTCCCGGCACGTGGTAACGTTTTCTAACTTGCGCCAAAGGACATGGTCCAGGCGCGTCACCACGGAGGGGGAAGCCCATGGCGAAGTGGCGTATCGAGGGGCAGTACATGGAAACGTGCAACTGCAACTACCTTTGCCCCTGCATTACCACCCATCTCACCGCAAGACCGACCGAAGGCGATTGCAAGGCGGCGATCGCGATGCGCATCGACAAAGGCGCGAAGGACGGCGTGCAGCTCGACGGCGTGGCGTTCGTCGTGCTGCTGCACTCGCCCGGCGTGATGGCAGACGGCAACATGACCGTGGGTCTCGTCGTCGACGACAAGGCGTCGGACCAGCAAGTCGAGCAGATTGCGGCGATCGCAACCGGCGCCGCCGGCGGGCCGATGGCCGCGCTCGCGCCGCTGGTCGCCAAAGTGGCGGGCATCGAGAAACGGCCGATCCGCTTCGAGATCGACGGCATGAAGCGCACGGTCACCGCGGGCGAGCTGATCGACCAGGCCTGCGAAGGCGTTGCGGGTGCAGTGCGCGGCAGCGAACCGCTGTTTATCGAGAACACGGCCCATCCGGTGAACGAGCGGCTGGCACTCGCCAAGGCGACGCGCAGCCGCTTCCATGCCTTTGGCGTGGACTGGGACGACTCGAGCGGCACGCGCAACGGCCACTTCGCGCCGTTCGCCTGGGCCGGCTGAACGGTCTATCCCGGATTGCGGTTTTTCCCCGGCGCGCAGCAGCAGATTTTCTGACTGCATGCCGATGACGTTCGCTGAAGCCGCCCTCAAGCGCGAGCGCGTGACGGTGGGCTTCGCGCTCGCCCTGATCACGCTGCTTGCCTGGGGCTACACGGTGAGCCTCGCGCGCACGATGGACCTGTCGGGCGGCGCCATGGCGATGCCGCAGATGCATGCCTGGAGCGCGGGCACGTTCGCGTTCATGGTCGTGATGTGGGCGGTGATGATGGTGGCGATGATGCTGCCGTCCGCGGCACCGATGATCCTGACCTTCGCGGCAATCCAGCGCCGCCGCAAGGCGCAGAGCGGCGCCTTCATTCCGACCGGGGTTTTCCTCTCGGGCTACCTGATCGTCTGGAGCCTGTTCAGCCTGCTCGCGACGAGCGCACAGTACGGCCTGGAACGCGTCGCGCTCCTGTCGCCGATGATGCAGACCACGGCGCCCTGGCTGGGCGCGGCGCTGCTGGTTGGCGCGGGGCTCTATCAGTTCGCGCCGCTCAAGGACGCCTGCCTTGCGAAGTGCCGCACGCCGATGGGCTTCATCATGACCGAATGGCGCGACGGCGCGCGCGGCGCGCTGGTGATGGGGCTGCGCCACGGGGCGTTCTGCGCGGGCTGCTGCTGGGCGTTGATGGCGCTGCTGTTCGTGGGCGGCGTGATGAATCTGCTCTGGGTCGCGTGCCTCGCGCTGTTCGTACTGATCGAAAAGGTGGTGCCGGCCGGCGGGCGACTCGGCAAGGCGGGCGGCATCGTGCTGGTGGTCTGGGGCCTGTGGGTTGCGCTGCGCGCGTCGCTCTGAGGCGGCGGCCGGTCGGCGTAGCGGTTTGGCGACAGGTTGCGACAGGTTGTGGCCGGCGCCAACAGGCCGTACTGTTACGCCGATTCAACACACACTCGGGGTGAAATCGTGGGCAAATCGGTGACCGTGGGCGTTTTGGCAGGGCTGTTGTTGATTGCGCCGTGGTTCGCGCAGGCGGCCGGTCTGGGCGAGTTGCGCGTGACGTCGACACTGGGACAGCCGCTGCGCGGCGAAATCCGGGTGGTGTCGGTCAAGCCCGGCGAAGCAGGGCTCAGTGCATCCATCGCGTCGATGGCTGCGTACGCAAACGCCGGGCTCACCCGGGGTGCAAACCTCACTGGCACGCAGTTGACGGTCGTCTCCACAAAACGTGGGCCGGTGATCCAGCTCAAGGGTGCGCAGTCACTGAACGAACCCGCCATCGACCTGCTCGTGGAACTGCGCTGGCCGACCGGGCGTGTGCTGCGCGCCTACCGGGTGCTGCTCGACCGGCCGAAGAACTGACGCCCGACGCGCCGGGCCGGCGTTGCCTTTGAACGACGCGCAAAGGCAATCCCGGATGGACCCGGATATCGAGGAGCTCGACTACCGGCGCACGCCGCTCGGCGAGCTCGTGCTTCGACGCCGACGCGAGCCCGCGCTGCAGGGCGAGACGGTGCTCGAGGTCAAGCTGGGCGACGACTTTCTCATGTCGAGCCGGTTCACTGCGGGCGAGATCGCTCTGGCCGAACACGGGCTCGCCGCCGTGCAGGCTACGCAGGCCGATGTCGTCGTCGGTGGCCTCGGCTTGGGCTATACCGCGGCGGCGGTGCTCGCGCACCGAGCGGTGCGCTCCCTGGTCGTGATCGAGGCGCTGGACGCGGTCATCGATTGGCATCAACAGGGTCTGGTGCCGCTGGGCACAACCTTGAGCGCCGATCCGCGCTGCCGCTTCGTTCACGGCGATTTCTTCGCGCGGATGCGATCGGCCGACGGCGGCCTCGATCCCGACGCGCCGGCGCGTCGCTTTGATGCCGTGCTGGTCGACATCGACCATTCGCCGCGCCACGTCCTCGATCCGCGGCATGCTGCATTCTACGAAGCCGAGGGCTTGCGGTGCGTTGCCCGCCACCTGCATCCGCGCGGCGTGTTTGCCCTTTGGTCGAACGAGCTGCCGGACGAAAACTTTCGGCGGCTGCTCGATGCGGCCTTCGCATCGTCGGATGCGCACGTCGTGCGCTTTGACAACCCGTACACGGGCGGGGAATCGACAAACACGATCTACGTCGCGCGGCTGCCCACCTAGCCGCGGGCAGCCGCGTTGGCCCAATGGACCACCGTGACCTATTTGGGCGCCTTGGCCGCGGCGCCCGCGTTGACCTGCGCCGCCGCGACCGAGGCGCGCACCACTGGAATGTCGGCGTCGGCCAGCGGCTGCATCCACGTCTTGCGTGCGAGCGCGGCTTCGACGTGGGGCGCGAGCCGCGCCCGCTTTTTCGCCTCGCGCGCGGCGGCCTGATCCTTGAACTGCGGCATCACCTCGGCCGCGAAGAGCTCGAGCGATTCGCAGATGTGTGCGTGGCTATTGCGGCCGGCCTGTTGCATGAAGATGACCTGGTCGACGCCCGAGTCCTGGAACTGTGCGAGATGCGCACGCATGTCGTCAGGCGTGCCGATGCCCGAGCTGCGCGCGCCGACGCCCGCCGGCGCGCCGGCGTCGGCGTTGCCTTGCGCGCGGCGCGACTGGAAGTCGCGCCACATATCGGTGCGCCCGGGTACGGTGTCGCGCGTGACGAGCGCGCTCAGCGCATAGCCGAAGAATTCGAACCCTTCCTGCCCGCGCCGAATCGCGACCTCTCGATCGTGATGTATGGAAAATGACGACACCATGGCGATGTTGGCGTTCACCGCATGGCCGATCGGCACGCATTGGTCGGAGGCGATGATGCCGTAGTAGATCTCGGCCCAGCTGCGCGCTTCCACGGGATCGAGAAATGCGAAGGCGAGAGCGCCGACGCCAAGCGAAGCGGCCACCTTGATCGTGTCGCGGTTGGTGCAGGCCATCCACATCGGCGGATGGGGTTTTTGCAGCGGTTTCGGGATGACGTTGCGGCACGGCATCGAAAAGTACTTGCCCTCGAAGCCGGGGTAGGGCGCGAGCACCATCATGTTGGCGATCTGCTCGGCCGCTTCGAGCGCCATTGCCCGCTTTTCGCGCGCCGGGATGCGAAAGCCGCCGAGCTCGAGTCGGGTCGCGCCTTCGCCGATGCCGAAATCGACGCGCCCGTCCGACAGCAGGTCGAGTGTCGCGAGGCCTTCGGCAGTGCGCGCCGGATGGTTGTAGTTCGGGATGACCTGGCGGATGCCGTGGCCAAGGCGAATCTGCTGCGTGCGCGCAGCGGCATTCGCGAGGAAGACCTCCGGCGCCGACGAATGCGAGTACTCGTCGAGGAAGTGGTGTTCGACCTGCCAGGCATAGTCGTAGCCGAGGCGGTCGGCCAGCGCGACCTGGGACAGTGCTTCATGAAACAGGCGGTGCTCGTCGCCCGGGGCCCAGGGTTTGGGGAGCTGAAGCTCGTAAAAAACGCCGAATCGCACGCTGGACCTCGCGAGGGTTGTGAAACGGTCGGTCGTGCCATGATAGCCACGGCGCGGACCCGCGGCGTGCCCGATGACATGCCGGAATGGCCATTGCAGCGCCCGGGGACGAACCGCTAGCATGCCTTGTCATCGTCCGCTTGGGACGGAGGTTCGCATGGGACAGGTCGAAAACGTCAAACGCTGGGCCCAGTCGTCGGCGTCGGAGCGCGTCGCGCCTGATTGCACGGGGCTCAACTTTTTCGACATCGACGCGAGTCTGCGCGACCTGTTGCGCGTGTACCTGCCGACCGGACTGCGCGAGCACATGACGCCGCACTATCGGCGCCTGGGCGAGATCGCCGGCAACCGGCTCGACGCGCTGCACGCCAGTGCGGACCGGCATGTCGCCGCAGCTGCAGTCGCGCGACCGCCTTCGGCCGCGACGAGGACTGGATCGAATTCCACCCGTCGTATCGCGAGATGGAGCGCATCGGTTACGGCGAGTTCGGGATCCATTGCATGTCGCGGCGCACCGGCGTGTTCGGCCTGGACGCGCCGGTCCCGCCGGTCGCCAAGTACGTCTTCCAGTACCTGTTCGCGCAGTCGGAGTTCGGCCTGATGTGCCCGATCTCGGCCACCGAGACCACGGCGCTGCTGATCGAGCGCTACGGCGACGCCGCGCTCAAGGCAGCGCGTGCTGCCACGCATGCTCAGTCAGGACATGGACGAGATTCTGATGGGCGCGCAGTTCATGACCGAGAAGTCGGGCGGCTCGGACGTGAGCGGGATCGAACTCACCGCCCGCTTCGAGGACGGCGAGTGGCGGCTGTACGGCGACAAGTGGTTCTGCTCCTGCGCCGACGGCGATATCGCGCTGCTGCTCGCGCGCCCCGAGGACGCGCTGCCCGGCAACAGCGGGCTGGCGCTGTTCGCGTTGCCGCGCCAGGCTCGACGGGTCGCGCAACGGCTATCGGATCGTGCGCCTGAAGGACAAGCTCGGTTCGCGCTCGATGGCCTCGGGCGAGATCGTGTTCGAGGGCGCCGTGGCCTGGCCGCTCGGACAGGTCGACACCGGCGCGAACAAGGGCCTGAAGCAGATGATGGACCAGGTGAACATGTCGCGCCTGTCGCACGGCGTGCGCGCGGCCGCGATGATGCGCCGCTGCTGGAACGAGTCGCTCGCCGTCGCGCGAAATCGACGGGCGTTCGGCGGACGTGCTCATCGACAAGCCGATGGTGCGCCGCCAGCTGATGAAGCTGCTGGTTCCCACCGAACAGGCGTTGTCGGTGGCGCTCTACAGCGCGATCCAGCTTCACGCCGGCGAGCGGGCGACGAGGACGCCGCGCGCTGCGCCCGCATCCTGACGCCGCTGCTCAAATTCCGCACGGCGCGCGACAACATCAAGGTCGCCACCGGCGCGATGGAGATGCGCGGCGGCAACGGCTACGTCGAAGAGTGGGTGAATGCGCGTCTCGTGCGCGACGCGCACCTCGGCGTGCTGTGGGAGGGAACGTCGAATATCAACTGCGATCGACGTGGTCAGGCGCGCGGTTCCAAGTCGGGCGCGCATCGTGCGCTCGCGGGCGCACTGCAGGCGGAGTCGAGGACGCACCCTCGATGGGCGAGCCGCTGCAGCGCGAACTGCTTTCGAGTGCGGTCGATCGGGGTCGACTTCGCCGAGCGCGTCGCACGCGAGGGGGACGAGTCGCGCAACCGACGCGCGCGAGCGCGCTCTACCATGCGACGAGCGCGGTGCTGCTGGCGGTCGAAGGTGCGCATCTCGGCGCAGGGACGTGGATGCGCGCCGACTCGTGCTCGCACGCATGGTGCTCGATCATCGCCTGCACGCGCAGCGATCCCCTCGAAGGCAGCGACAGCGACGCCCGCGCAGATCGACGCGCTGCTCGACGATGCGAGCGTCACGCTCGCCCGGGCGCAGGCGCTCGTCGCCTGAATCGCGCTACTTGCCCTTGACCGCCAGGAGTTCGACCTCGAAGGTGAGCGTTGCGTTGGGCGGAATCACGCCGCCCGCGCCACGCGCGCCGTAGGCGATTTCGGGCGGGCAGGTGAGCCGCGCCTTGCCGCCGACCTTCATCATCTGGACGCCTTCGGTCCAGCAGGGAATCACGCCGTTCAGAGGGAACTCGGTCGGTTCCTTGCGCGCGTAGGAACTGTCGAACTCGGTCCCGTCGGGCAGGGTGCCGCGGTAGTGCACGCTCACCGTGTCGGTCGACGCGGGTTGCGCGCCCTTGCCTTCGCGCAGCGAAACGTAGATGAGGCCCGATGGCGCCTTGACCGCGCCCTTCGCGCTGGCGGCTTTGGCGAGCAGCTCGCTTCCCGCCGCGGAGGACTTTTTGGCCGTGGCCGCCTGGCGCTCTTCGGCGAGCGGCTGGATCTTGGGCCCGTAGACGCTCATGTCGACCGCGCTTTTGGCGCCGAGCACGCCGTCGCGAAAGCCCTTCTGCACCGGATCGAGCTCGGCACGCGTCAGGCTGAATACGCCCGCCTGCCGGGCAAGCACCTGGCCCAGGGCATAAAGGGTCTTCTGGTGTTCGGTCATTTCGGCCGCGCCCGCGCTGCCCAGAAAGAGCGACAAACCGACGGCGAGTGCAATTTTCTTCATAGCGTTCCTGTCGTGGCGATGGGCCGCGCGGCGCGCGGCGGCGAAGCATATCGCATCTCGCCGCGGTTCTGGGGGCGAATGGGCCTGGTGGTCTAGCGGCCGAGCGCCACGCTGATTTCGTAGGGCAGCGTCGCGGCGACCACGGTGGCGTGAAAGCGCGCAAAGATTTCCTCGACCGAACAGGCGAATCCGAACAGTTCGATGCCCAGATAGGCGTCGTCGCCGCCTTCGATCGTCGCCAGCCAGCAGGCGCGCTCGCCGGTGCGCGCGCGGATCGTGCCGATGTTGTACACGGGCAGCTCGTATTCGACCGGTTCGCTCAGCGCGCGCTGCGTCCAGCGTCGCCGCCAGAGCAGCGTTTCCTGCGGGGTGGGCGGCGCCCCCGCGGCGAGCTGCGCAAGGCGTGCGGCGGAAATGTCGTCTTCGCCCACCAGCGCGTTACCGAACGCCATCTCCTGCTCGGGGATGTGCCGGTCCAGCACGTAGTGCCCGACGGTCCCGTGAACCGCGAGCCTGCCGCTCGCCTTGAGCGCGTCGGCAACCATCATCACGTCGCCGTAGGAGGGCACGGCCCTTGGGCGTGCGTACAGCGCCCAGACGACGTGGTCGACGGCGTTCTGCGTGCGGTCTTCGGTCTTCGACATGGCACAGAATGCGCGGCTCATGACGTTCGTGCCGGCGCGCGCCGGCGGACGATCGGGCGAAGCGCAAGGGGGTACAAGCGGTTCATCGTGGGTTCTTTTCATGCCTGGATCCGGGGCGCATAGGATCCCCCGCGGGCGCGGTTCACGCTGTACTACGGACGCCAGTCGACGTACCCGGGGCGCCAGGACGGCGCCCGCCGGGGTCAGGTGGACGCGCGACGCGTGGTTGCGCGGTACGCCGATGGGCTCGTGCCCGTCCAGCGCCGGAAGGCGCGCGTAAACGCGCTTTGCTGTGAGTAACCGAGGAGGAAGGTGACGTCGGTGACCGACTTCGCCGGATCCTCGATGTGGCGCAATGCGAGATCGCGCCGCGTATCGTCGAGCAACGACTGGTAGGTGCTGTCGGCCTCGGCCAGCCGGCGCTGCAGCGAGCGCCGGCTCATGTTCAGGTCGCGTGCGAGGTCGTGCTCCGAGAGTTCGCCCGACGTCAGGCGCTCGAGCAGCGAGGCGCGAAAGCGCGCCATCACATCCTTCTTGTCGAGGCGCGCCAGCTCTTCGACGAGAATGCGGTCATGGACCGCCGCAAGCTGGCGGTTCGAGGTGGGTAGCGCGCGGTCCGCGTCGGCGCGCTCGAGCACGAGGCGGTTGGCGTCGCAGCCGAAGACCACGGGACAGCCAAACAACGTCTCGTAGGGTTTGGCATCGACCGGCGCCGCGTGACGCAGGTCGACGCGCCGTGGCGTCAGGGCGCGGCCGAAATTGCTGCGGCACATGTCGAGCACGATCGCCATGACCATATCGCCGCGAACCCGTTCGATCACCTCGTCACCCCGCGGTGGGAGGTGCGCGAACGCGACGCCCCCGGGCACGTCGCTCAGCGTCGCGATGACCTGCAAATTGATGATGCGCCAGTAGCGTGCGAGGCGCCCGAGCGCCGTGCGCAGGCTCGAGCTCGCGAGCCAGGCGTAGCCGAGCGCGCCCAGGTTCGACGGATGCCAGCAGTGTCCCGCCTCGAGACCAAACGCGGGATCGGGTATCTGCGTTGCGAGGGCGTGCAGCAAGGCCTCGCCTTTCTGGGACGGGATACGCGCGTGCGGATTGCGGATCAGCGCCGGGTCGATTCCGGCCGCACGCAACAAGGTCTCGGGCGCCAGATCATAATGTTCGATCAACCGCCAGATGATCTGGCCGACGGTGGCGAGGCTTGCGTCTTTCAAGGGTCTCGGGCCGCTATCGCATCCGGGTGCGGCGAGTCTAGCAAAACGGCGGACGGCGACTCGGGTCAGGAATCCGATTTGGAATGCGGGTCTTGCGCCGGAAAAACAAACATCACGTCGAGCGCCGCGATGATATGGGCGCCCACGGGGTTGCGCGCGAACACGGTGCGCCAGGCGGCCCGATAGGCGCGCGCCAGAACATGCAGGTCGACCGTGTCGATCGGCTCGCCGTTCGAGTAAGTGAAAATGCTGTATTCCATGTGACCTGTGCCCGCCGTGCTCGGCGCTCGTCGAAGTATCCGCAAACGAGGCAAGGGAAGCTTGACCGTGCGCGCCACCGGCTGTTCAGCGCGTGCCGCCGCGGCGCGGTCGCAACACGCTGGGTCCTGTTATCCACGTATCCGGTGATCGGGTTAGACTCGTCCGCGCAACGTGGGAGGGCATGTGGTAACCGGCCGATCCGGCAAACGCGCCGCAGCGAAAAGGAAAGCGAAGGCGGCTGCCACCGCGGGCCGTGTGCGCGCATCCAGTCCGGGCGTTGGGCTCGACGCGCTGCCGACCGGGTTCGCCCAGTTCGATGCGCGCGGTTTCCTGGTCGCATGGAACGCGCGCTTTGCGACGCTTGGCGGCTACCCGCACCGGCTGTTGAGCGCCGGCACCCCGCTCGAGCAGTTCGTTCGCGTCGAGGCCAAGCGTGGCGACTACGGCAAGGGTGATGTGGAGGCGCTGGTGCGCACGCGCCTTGCCGCGCTTGCGCTGCGCAAGCGTGCGCACCGTGACGTAGAGGTTGCGAACGGCCGGCTGATCCGCATCACCAGCCAGCCAGTGGCGCCGAAGTCGTTACTCGTCTGCTGCGAGGACGTGACGCGAGTGCAGCAAGCCGAAGCGCGTCTGCGCGAGAGCGAAGAGCGCCATGAGCTTTCGATGCGCTCGATCAACGAGGGTACCTACGACTGGGACATTGCGAACAACAGGATCTACTATTCCGACCGCGTGCAGCGTTCTGTCGGGCTATCGCCCGGCGACATTAGTACGCCGAACGAATGGCGCGAGCGGATCCATCCCGAGGACGTGCCGCGCTACGACGCCGCGATCATCGCTCACCTGAAAGGTCAGACCGAGCGCTTCGAGTGCGATTACCGCTACCGTAGCGGCGATGACCTATGGCGCTGGGCGCGGCAGCACGGCATTGCAACCCATGATGCCGGTGGTCGCGCCTTGCGCATGGTCGGTTCGACCGGTGACATCACGAAATTGAAGCAAGCCGAGGACGCGCTGCGGCTGGCGCACGACGAGGTCAGCGAGGCGCTCGAGCGGCAGACCGCGATCAGCGAGATCCTGCGCGTCATTCCCAGCTCGCAATCCGATCTCCATCCCCTGTATGCGAAGGTGCTCGATCACATCACGCGGCTGAGCGAATCGCAGATCGCGGCACTGTTCCGCTTCGACGGCGAGGTGATCACCTGTGCGGCGTCTCATGGCACGACGCCCGCGTTCGCCAGGCAGTTGCAATCCCTGCGCGCCGCGCCGAGCCCGGCGACGACCACGCGCCGCGCCGCACTCGAGCGCAGAGTGGTACAAACCAGCGACCTGCTGTCGGACCCAGAGTATTCGCCGGAGCCGCGCGACCTGTACGAGCGCGAGGGCGTGCGCGCGGTGCTTTCGGTTCCGATGTTGCGCCAGGGCGCGCTGGTCGGTGTGATCACGACCTGGCGACGCGAGGCACAGCCGTTCAGCGCGCGCCAGGTGGCGCTGATCGAAACCTTCGCCGACCAGGCCGCGATCGCGATCGAGAACGTGCGCCTGTTCAACGAAACGCGCGAGGCGCTCGAGCGGCAGCAGGCGTCGGGCGAGATCCTGCGCGTGATCAGCCAATCGGTCGAGGACACGCGCCCGGTATTCGACGCGATCGTCGCGGCCTGCGCGCGACTGTTTGCCGGGCATCAAGCGGGCATCAACCTGGTCGATGACGAGGGTCGCGTGCGTTTGTTGGCCTGCGAGGGTCCGAATCGCGAAGTGCTGCATCGCTATTTCGAGGAACAGGTCGAAACCGAACGCGGGACGGACCTGATCCTGAAACGGGGCGTCGCGCATTTTCCCGACGTCGAAGCTGACAGCGTGCCCGCCAAGATTCGCGACGGATGCCGCCTGTGGGGCGCCAAGGCGATTGTCTATGCGCCGATGCGGTCGGCGGGACGCGGTATCGGCAGCCTCTGGGTCTCGCGCGACCGCGTCGGCCCCTTCAGTGAGAAAGAGATCGGGCTCCTCGCCAACTTTGCCGACCAGGCGGTGATCGCGATCCAGAACGCGCGCTTGTTCAATGAGACGCGCGAGGCGCTCGAGCGGCAGAAGGCCTCGGCCGAGGTGTTGAGCGCGATCAGCGGCTCGATCGCCGACACCCAGCCGGTGTTCGACAAGATCAAGGAAAGCTGTGCACGACTGTTCGCCGGCGATCTCGTCGGGGTCACGGTGGTCGACGCCGCGGACCGCATCGTGCTCGCCGCGTACACCGGACCGGCCGAAGAGGCCCTGCGGGACATTTACCCGCTGCCGCTGTCGCAGGACAGCGGCACCGGCAGCGCCATCCTCGACGCGCAGGTGAAGCATTACCCGGACATCGATGTGCCGGGCGTCCCGGCGGGCGTCGTGGCCGGCTGCCGCGTGCTGCGCAACAAGGCGATCGTCTTCGCACCCTTGATCTCGGGCGGGCGCGGCATCGGCGCGATCTGGGTCGGGCGGATGAAGGCGGGCGCATTTTCCGAGCGCGACATCGATTTGCTCCGGACCTTTGCCGACCAGGCGGTGATCGCGATCCAGAATGCGCACCTGTTCAATGACACGCGCGAAGCGCTCGAGCGCCAGACCGCGACCGCGGACATCCTCAAGGTGATGAGCGGATCGCCGACCGAGGTGCAGCCGGTGTTCGAGGCGATCGTGCAAGCGGGCGTGCGGCTGTTCGAAGGTGCGGCAGTCGCCGTGGCGCGGCCCGTTGGCAACGAGGCTCGTCTGATGGCGACGGCGGAGGCGCACGCAGGAAGCGCTGCGCGCATGTGGGAGCGGTTTCCGATTCCGCTCGATCGCGCGTACATGCACAGCGCGGCGATCCTGGAGGGCCGGATGATCGATATTCCGGACGCTGCGGTGATGGACGGAAACTTCGACCTCGGCAAGCAAAACTTCCTGCCGACCGGCAACCGGGCGATCACGATCGTGCCGATGCTGAAGGAGGGTTCGGCAATTGGCGCGATCAGCGTCGTGCGCGAACAGCCCGGGCCGCTCACCGACAAGCAGATTGCGCTGCTGCACACTTTCGCCGACCAGGCGGTGATCGCGATCGAAAACGTGCGCCTGTTCAACGAGACGCGCGAGGCGCTCGAGCGCCAGACCGCGACCGCGGAAATCCTCAGGGTCATCAGCAGCTCACCGAACGACGTGCAGCCGGTATTCGATACGATTCTCGAGAACGCCCTGCGGCTGTGCGACGCGCACCTGGGGATGTTGCTGCTTTTCGACGGGCGCCAGTTCCGCACCGGCGCCCAGCGCGGCGCCAACGCCGAGTACGCGAAATATCTCCGCGAACGTGCGCCGTTCGAACCGGGCGAGGCGGCGCCGCTCGAGCGCATGATCGTCGAGTGCCGGCCCGTCAACGTCCCGGATATGAAGGACACGGAAGAGTACCGGGCGGGGGCCACGAACATCGTCATGGGCGTCGAAGTGGGTGGCATCCGCAGCTACGTCGCGGTGCCGATGCTCAAGGAGGGCAGCGTCATCGGCGTGATCGCGATCTATCGGCCGGAGCCCCGGCCGTTCGCGCAGAAGCAGGTAGATCTGGTGGAAACCTTCGCCAGCCAGGCGGTGATCGCGATCGAGAACGTGCGCCTGTTCAACGAGATCAACGAAGCGCTGCGCCAGCAGACCGCGACCGCGCAGGTGCTGCAGACCATCAGCCGCACGACCTTCAGTCTCGACGCGGTGCTGCAGATGCTGCTCGATAGCGCCTCACACCTGTGCGCCGCCGACCGCGCGGTACTGGTACGACCCGACGACGACGATAACTATGTTCCGGTGGCGAGCTACAACTACCCGCGCGGCTCCGATGTGCTCGAGCGCATGCGCAACAACCCGCTGCGCCCGGGGCGCGAGTCGATCACCGGGCGCGCGCTGCTCGAGCGCAAGATCATCCACGTACCGGACGTGCTCGCCGACGCCGAGTTCAAGCGCACCGATCTGGTCGAGTCGGACCCCTTTCGTGCGGTGGCCGCAGTGCCGATGCTGCGCGATGGCGAGCCGCTCGGGCTGATCACCTTCGCCCGTGACAAGCCGATCCCGTTCAGCGAAAAGCAGCTCGAGCTGATGGCGACCTTCGCCGACCAGGCGGCGATCGCGATCGAGAACATCCGGCTGCTCGACGAGCTGCGCCAGAAAAGCGCCGAGCTCGAAGTCGCGAGCCGCCACAAGTCGGAGTTCCTCGCCAACATGTCGCACGAGCTGCGCACGCCGTTGAACGCGATCATCGGGTTCTCCGAGGTGCTGCACGAGAGGATGTTCGGCGAGTTGAATGAAAAGCAGGGCGAGTACGTCGGACGACATCCACCACTCGGGACGCCACCTGCTCTCGCTCATCAACGACATCCTCGATCTGTCGAAGGTCGAGGCCGGGCGCATGGAGCTCGAGCTGTCCGAGTTCACATTGCAGGCGGCAATCGACAATGCACTCGCGCTGATCAGGGAACGCGCGCAGCGCCAAGACATCGCGCTCGAGTGCACGGTCGATGCGGCGCTCGACACCGTGCACGCCGACGAGCGCAAGTTCAAGCAGGTGATGCTGAACCTGCTGTCGAACGCGGTGAAATTCACCCCGGCGGGCGGAACGGTCAGCGTGAACGCGACGCGCAACGGGGCGTTACTCCGCGTTGCGGTGATCGATACCGGCGCCGGGATCGCGCCCGAAGATCACGCCGCGGTATTCGAGGAATTCAAGCAGGTCGGCAACGACCACGCGCGCAAGGCCGAAGGCACCGGGCTCGGCCTGCCGCTCACCAAGCGCATCATCGAACTGCACGGCGGCGAGATGCGCCTCGAGAGCGTGCTCGGCAAGGGGTCGACCTTCAGCTTCACGATCCCGCTGATTTCAAAGGTGGCCAATGAGTGAGAAGCTCGTCGCCCTTGTCGTCGGCGCGGGCGATGCGACTGGCGGCGCGATCGCACGGCGCTTCGCGCGCGAAGGCTTCACCGCCTGCATCGTGCGCCGCAAGCTCGAGTCCTGTAAGTCGCTCGTCGCGCAGATCGAGGCCGACGGCGGCCGCGCGCGCGGATTCGGCTGCGATGCGCGACGCGAAGAGCAGGTCGTCGCGCTCATCGAGGAAATCGAGCGCGACATCGGCCCGATCGAGGTGTTCGTCTTCAATATCGGCGCCAACGTGGCGGCTTCGATCCTCGAGGAGACGGCGCGCAAGTACTTCAAGATCTGGGAGATGGCCGCGTTCGCAGGCTTTTTATCCGCGCGCGAAGTGGCGAAGTGCATGGTCGCGCGCGAGCGCGGCACCATGTTGTTCACCGGCGCGACCGCGAGCCTGCGCGGCAGCGCGCGCTTTGCCGCATTCGCGGGTGCGAAGCATGCCTTGCGTGCGCTTGCGCAGAGCCTTGCGCGCGAGCTGGGACCGAAGAACATCCATGTCGCGCACTCGATCATCGACGGCGCGATCGACACCGCGTTCATTCGCGAGAACTTTCCCGAGCGCTACGCGCTCAAGGACCGGGACGGCATCCTGAATCCCGACCATATCGCCGATGCCTACTGGCACATCCATACCCAGCCGCGCGACGCCTGGACGTTCGAATTCGACCTGCGTCCCTGGACGGAACGCTGGTGATGCCGGCACAACCCAAGCAGCGAGGTTTTCGATGACCACGGTGGAATTCCATTTCGATTTCGGCAGCCCGAATGCGTATCTCGCCCACAAGCTGATCCGCGGCATCGAACAGCGCAGCGGGGCGGCGTTCGTCTACGTCCCGGTCCTCCTCGGCGGCGTGTTCAAGCTGACCAACAACAGTGCGCCGATGATCCAGTTCAAGGACGTCAAGAACAAGCTCGCCTACCAGCGCCTGGAGATGCAGCGCTTCATCGACAAGCACGCGTTGACCAAGTTTCAGTGGAATCCGAATTTCCCGGTGAACACGGTGCAGATCATGCGCGGTGCGATCGCCGCCGCAATGGACGATGTGCTCGTGCCCTACGTCGATGCCGTGTTCGATGCCATGTGGGAAGCGGGGAAGAAGATGGACGACCCCGAGGTCGTTCGCGCGGTGCTGGCGGCATCGGGCCTCGACGCGGCGCGCATCCTGGAGCGTACCCAGGATCAGGACGTCAAGGACGCACTGCGTAAGAACACCGAGGCGTCGGTCGCGCGCGGAACGTTCGGCGCGCCGACCTTTTTCGTCGGCGACGACATGTACTTCGGCAAGGACCGGTTGCGCGATCTCGAGGAGGCGATCGTGCGCCGTGCAGCGGCCTGAGCGGTCCTACATTCGAACCACGACTTTGCCAATGTGTTCGTTGCGATCGAAATAGGCCTTCGCCTCGGGCATCGCGTCGAATGAAAACACGCGGTCGACGAGCGGCTGGATCGTCCCGTCGGCAAACCACGCCAGGCAGTCGCGCTTGAAGCCGGCGACCGTCTCGGCACGCTCGGCGCCACTCCGCAGACGGTTGCTGACGCCGAAGATCTCGAGCCGGTTGGAATGCACGGCGGCGAGATCGAGATCCGCGTGCAGCCTGCCGTCGACATAGCCGACGATCGCGATCCGTCCACGGTAGGCCGCGGCGCGCACGAGGTCGGCAAACGCGCTGCCGCCGACATTATTGATCGAAAGGTCGGCGCCGTGCTTTTCGGTGATGCGCAGTACCTCACCCGCGAGCTCGCCGCGCGTCGCGATGCCCGCATCGAGTCCGAGCGCGCGCAGTTTTTCCAGCTTCGCTTCCGAGCCCGAGGTGCCGATGACGCGTGCCCCCATCGCTTTCGCAAGCTGCAGGCTGGCGACACCGACGCCCGAAGACACTGCGGTGACGAGGAGCCATTCGCCGCGCTGCAGGCGGCCGTAGGGCACGAGCATGTCGTAGCTGACCAGAAACACGATCGGCACCGCCGCCGCTGCCTCCCAGTCGAGTCGTTCCGGGATGACGATCGCCTCGCTGGCTTCGACCAGCGCGTACTCGGCGAATCCACCCTTGCAGCGCGCCATGACGCGCGTCCCGGTGGGGATGCCCGTCACGTCCTTGCCCACCGCGCTGACTTCGCCGACCGCTTCGACCCCGCCGGGGCGGGCAGCACCCGGCTTGCCGGTGGGCAGCAGCTCGCCGCGGTTGAGCGATGTCGCTTTGACGCGAACCAGAATCTGCTGCGCGCCGGGCTCGGGTGTCGGCAGGTCGCGCGCCTCGAGCGTGCTGCCGTTGGGGCCGTCGACGATATGGAACGCTTTCATGGTTGTCCTTCGCTCAGGGTTCTCGGGGTCGCAAGAGTGTGCAGGATGGCGGATCGTTTGACGAGTGCCCGAACTAGAATGCGAGCATCGCCATGTCGATGACTGCATCCAGGGCACCGATTCCGTCGAGCGCGTACGTCGCGCGCGATGCAACCCGCTTCGATTCGACCGAGCTGACGCGCGGGCCATGGGATCCGGGCCACCAGCACGCGGGTCCGGGGATTGCGTTGGTCGCGGGTGCAATTGCGCGGGCGGCAGCGGCGCTGGACATGCGGCACATCGCGCGGTTGACCGCGAATCTGATCCGACCGATTCCGATTGCGCCGCTTTCGATCGAGATCCAGACTGACTACGCTGGACGCAATGTTGCGCATTTTTCCGCGCGACTGGTATCCGCGGAGCGCGAAGTCGCGCGCTTTACTGCGGTCGCGCAGCGCCCGGCGGAGGTCTTGGTGCCGACGCAGCTCGCCGGTCATCCGCACCCGCAGGCCGCGCGATCGCCGGAGACGTCGGAGGCGATCGTGTTTCCGCATACGCTCGGTCGTGTTGGCTATCACGAGCTGGTCGAGCTGCGCATGGCGGAGGGGATCCTGACGCGCGGGCCCTGCGCCGTGTGGTTTCGCTTGCGCCACCCGCTCGTCGAGGGCGAAGTGCCGGATCCGATTGTGCGCGTCGCGGTCGCCGCGGACTCGGGCAACGGCATCAGCGCGGTGCTCGATTTCCGACGCTACATCTTCGTCAATTCTGATCTCACGATCAACCTGCTGCGCCCCGCTCAGGGCGAGTGGATCTGCATTGACGCGCGCACCCTAGTCGGGCCGGGTGGGGGCGGAATCGCCGAGGCGCGGATCTTTGACCGCACCGGCCTCATCGGGCGTTCAACGCAAAGTCTTCATATTCGGGCGCGAACCGAAGGTTAGGTTCACCGTACGCCAACGCCTGCGGGCGGGGTACCATCCCCGTCACACAGCGCACGCAGATTAGAGGAGGAAACAACGATGCCCGCGAAACCAAAACCGTTGAAGCTCGATGGACCGCTCCGCAAGCGGGTCTACGATTCCATCGCCGAGGTGATCGGCAATACGCCGCTGGTGCGCCTGAACCGCGTTGCGCAGGAGGCGGGCGCGGTGGCGAACGTTCTGGTCAAGCTCGAGTATCTCAATCCGCTGCTGAGCGTGAAAGACCGCATCGGGCTGTCGATGATCGAGGCGCTGGAGGCCGAGGGCAAGATCGGCCCGGGTTCCGTGATCGTCGAGCCGACCTCGGGTAATACCGGGATTGCGCTCGCGTTCGTGTGCGCGGCGCGCGGCTATCGCTGCATCCTGACCATGCCCGAGTCGATGTCGATCGAGCGGCGCAAGATGTTCGCGCTGCTCGGCGCCGAGACGGTGCTCACCCCCAAGGAGCAGCGCCTGCAGGGCGCGATCGATGCGGCGAACAAGCTTGTGAAGGAGACGCCGGGTGCGGTCATGCCCTGGCAGTTCGGCAATCCGGCGAACCCGGAGATTCATCGCCGCACGACGGCCGAAGAGATCTGGGCCGACACCGGCGGCACGGTGGATTTTCTCGTCTCGGGTGTCGGCACGGGCGGTACGCTGACCGGCTGCGGCGAGGTGCTCAAGGCGCGCAACACGGCGCTCAAGGTCGTTGCGGTCGAGCCGAAGGACAGCGCCGTGCTGTCGGGCGGTGCGCCGGGTCCGCACGCGCTGCAAGGCCTTGGCGCAGGCTTCGTGCCGGAGGTTCTCGATACCAAACTGATCGACGAAGTCATCGCGGTAAGCAACGACGACGCCTTCGCGATGGCGCGCACGGTGGCCAGGCTGGACGGCATTCCGGTGGGAATTTCGTCCGGCGCGATCATCGGCGCCGCGCTGCAGGTCGCGGCGCGGCCCGAGAACAAAGGTAAAACCGTCGTGTGTTTCGCGCCTTCGACGGCGGAACGCTACATGTCGACACCGCTTTTCGACGCGCTTTGAGAGAGGGAAACGATGATTCTCGAACTTGCCGACCTCCGGATCCAACCGGGCAAACAGGCCGAATTCGACGTTGCGATCAAGCAGGGTGCCGAGACCGTGATCTCGAAAGCGAAGGGTTTTCGCGGCTTCAAGATCAACCAGAGCATCGAGACGCCCGAACGCTACGTGCTGATGATCTACTGGGACACGCTGGAGAACCACACGGTGGATTTCCGCGAGTCGGCCGCGTTCCAGGACTGGCGTGCGCTCGTCGGGCCGTACTTTGCGGCGCCGCCGGCGGTGGAGCACTTCAATCTGCTCGCGAAGTCTGCCTGAATCGCGCGGCGTCGCCGTCGCGCCGCGAAGAAGCGAGGCAATCGCAGATGGAAACGACGCGAATCGGGTTTGTCGGTCTGGGCATCATGGGTACGCCGATGGCGGGTCACCTGGCCGACGCCGGCTATCCGCTGACGGTCCATGACCTCGACGCGGCGGCCATGCGCCGCGTCAGCGACGGGCACCGGGCGGTGTCGATCGCTGGAACACCGCAGGCGCTTGCGGCGCAGGCGGACATCGTCGTCACGATGCTGCCGAACGGGGAGGAAGTCGAGCGCGTCGCGCTGGCAGACGATGGTCTCATTCACGGTCTTGCGCCGGGTGCGCTGCTGCTCGATACGTCGTCGTCCGAACCCTGGCTCACGCGGCGCACGGCAGAAGCGCTCGCGGCGCGCGGGATTGCGATGGTCGACGCGCCGGTCTCGGGGGCGCAAATCGGCGCGCAGAGCGCGCAGCTGGTGTTCATGGTCGGCGGAAAGACGGCGTCCGTCGAGCGTGCGATGCCACTATTGCGTCGCATGGGGCGCGCGGTCTTTCACCTCGGCCCGCTCGGCGCAGGCCATGCGATGAAATGCATCAACAACATGATCACGGCGGTCAATTTCCTCTCGAGCGCCGAGGGCCTCGTAATCGGCAAGCGCTACGGACTCGATCCGGCGGTCATGAACGAGGTGCTGAACGAATCGACCGGCATGTCCTGGGTCACGCAGAACCACATCGGGCAGCGCATCATCAGCAGAACGTTCGACGATCCATTCAAGATCGAATTGATGGTGAAGGACATCGGTATCGCGATGGCGCTTGCGCAGAAGGACGCCCTGCCCCTGCCGGTGTGCGCGCTCGCTCAGCAGCTGTGGAACACGGCGCTGGTCGAGTCTGCGCCGGGCAGCGGCGTCAGCGCGCTGGTGCGCTGGGTCGAGAAGCAAACGCGCACCGAGATCACGCGCGGCGGCGGATCGGCGATCTAGTCGGACGCCTGCAACCCGGAAACGATCTGCAGGATTTCCGCGCGAAAGCGCGACGCACCGCCCATCGAGGGATGGCGCACGGCGCGATGCGGCACCCCGAGCAGCGTCAGCGTGTGCGCCGCCTGGCGTCCGAGCGCCACGACTTGGCAGCGCGAAAAGAGATCGAGGAACACACGCAGAATCGGTTGTCCGACCTCGAGTTCGGCGCGCGTCGGGGTGCGGTTCGAGAGCGGTTCGGCGGGGCGGTGCGGATGAAAGGCGAAGGCGTTCCAGTTCACCCAGGCGCGCGGGTCGACGCCCGCGCCGAGCAGCGTTCCCCAGACCACCGTGGCGGTGGGCTCATTGAAGCCAACCGGCTTGAGCGCGGGCTGGCTGCTGCGCTGGACGGGCACGCCGATCACGGCGTCGGATCGAATGCCCCTGTGCGCGAGATGCCCGAGCAGGATCCGCTCCGAGGTCATGGCGATTCCGGAAAACTTCGCCCCCTGGTAACCGGCGGCTTCGGCGATGAGCAGCAGGCGTGCCGGCGCCCGGCGCTCCGCGAGATAGGCACTGAGCTGGCGCGCACGGATCTCGGGCGCCAAGCGCGACGCATCGTGCGCCGGATCGAACGTAGCCCAGGGGTTGAATACGTTCGGCGTGGCGAATGCGCGCAACTGCTCGACGAACCGGTCGATCGCCGAGGTCACGTCGAACCGGTCGACGCGCGAGAAGCGCCTCGTGCGCGGGCGGTGCGTCCGGCCCGCCCCGCGTCACCCTCGGCATGCGCGAACAGCGCCCGGACGTCCGCGCGCGTCGAGGCCTGCAAAACGCAACTGAGCCAAGCAGATACGCGCAACAGCCAAGGTGCTACACGATGTTTGCGCCCAATGCCGAGACGCAAAAATTCCGTCGCCGCGCAGCGACTTTCGGTTGCGATGCCAGAAAATCCGACCTGCTGTTCACGTTCCAGCGGCATCGGCGCCGTCGAAACGATGCGCTTCACGTTCAATGAATTCCTTCAATCGTTCGATGCGAAGTGCAAATGTTAAATGTTTGTTTTCGGTTTTGCGAAAAAGTGCGCGGTCACACATTGTGTTCCGCTTTTCATTTGGATACGATGCGCGCTCTCGCGTAACGTTCGTTGTCGTTACATCGACGCGGTTCGGCGTTTGCGAGGCAAGAAGTGAACGTCATAAAAGAGCCCGCTCCGCGGGCCGCGCTTATACCGGGAGGAATGTCATGCCGTCCGTCGTCACCAAGTCGGATCTCGTGCGGGTCGTCTCCAAGTCAGGAAGACTGAGCAAAGTCGCGGCCGGTGAGGCAGTCAATGTGATGTTCGATGCCATCGTTGCCCAGGTGGCGAAGGGCAATCGTGTCACGGTGGTTGGATTTGGTACCTTTTTGCCACGCGTGCGCAAGGCGCGTAACGGACGCAACCCGTCGAACGGCAGGGAAATCAAGATCACGGCAAAGACGATTCCCGCGTTTTCCGCCGGCCAGGGATTCAAGGACGCCGTCGGCCGGCGCTGAATTCAAGCGCGCGTCCTGTGCGGGCATCCGAGGTTTAGGGAGGCTGCGAGCCACTGCTCGCAGCCCTTTGTTTTTAGGGGCATTGCAAAGAAGCAACAGCCTTGGCAGAATCCTTGCATTATCAAAGTTCGTGCCATGGACAGTCCGCTCATCCTTTCACTCGATAGCCACGGCGTCCCGCATCGCTGGATCAGCTGGCAGCAGGCTTGCTTTTACTATGCGAAGAATCTGGTCGCATGGTCGCTGGGTGAGCATACCTTTACGTTCTACGGTGGCCTGTCGAGACTGACCGGCGAGCGTTCCAGCATTACCGCGCACTCGATTATTGCGATCAAGGGGCGCGCACTGGCCGCGCGTGGCTTCAATCAGGTGCCGCCGCTCAACAACCGCGAATTGTTCCGGCGCGACCGTCAGATGTGCGCGTACTGCGGCCGGACGTTCAACTATTTCCGCCTGACGCGCGATCACATCACGCCGCTTTCGCGTGGTGGGCGCGACACGTGGATGAACGTCGTCACGGCCTGCCGCCACTGCAATGGCCACAAGCGCAACCGCATGCCCCAGGAAGCCGGCATGGAGTTGCTCTATGCGCCGTACGTGCCGAATAAGGCGGAATACCTCATCCTTACCAACCGGCGTATCTACGTCGACCAGATGGAGTTCCTCCGACAGCACGTGGCGGCGCACAGCCGCGTGGTGGCCGCGCCGGCTTGATGCCGGAATTCTGGCGCTCGAGCGGGTTTCATCTGTTGGCGAGGAACGCCGCTGGCCATCTGGCGGTATCCGACGACTTCCTACGTGCCTACTTGCTGCGACCGGAGATTCACCCGGTCGAGGCGTCCTGCGCCGCCGAGCGCGCGCTGCATTCTGCGCTCATGGCCGCGCCACGCCGACCGGTCGAGTCGTCCGAGCTTGATGCGATGGCGGACGAGGACACGCGCGACAACTATCGCCTGCTCCTGCGTTTCCGCGACCGCCTGATCGAGGCCGGAACGCTCGAGGCCTGCTACGCAAGCCTGTTCCAGGCCAACGCCATCAACGTTCCGCCGCTATTCATTGATCAGCTCGTACACAGTATTTTGCATAACGTCCTCGACGGCTGCACCGATGCGCTGCGCGTGCGCGCCGGCGAACTTTTTTTCCGCGAACAGAAGGCGACCTTGCAAGACGGACAGGTTCTGCTGGCGGATCTTGAAACCGTGGAGATGCACGCGGCCGGAAGCCGTTACGGAAGCATCGGGCGACTCGTCGTCGAAGCCCAGGGTGCGCTGGGCACGGTGGAACTCGACGTGCTCGGACGCGACAATGCCGATCGGTACTGGGAACGCGAATCGCGTTTCGATACCGTCATCCCGATCCAGTTCGGGAGTGCGCCGCTGGAGGCGTTCTGCCGCGTCATCGAAGCCTGGGTCGCCCATTTTCACGCCGTCGTGGTGACGGTGAATGCCGTGCGCGCGATCGAGGAACCGACATGGCGCTGGCACATCGGGCTGGACGCCGAATCCACCGCGATCCTGAACGCGTTGTGGAGCGGCAAGGAGGTCGAACCGGGGCGCATGCGGCGTATCGCGGTACTGTTTCGTCTGGAGTTTGCCGACCCCAACGCAATGCGCGTGGACCTCGCCGGCGAACCGGTGTATCTCGCACTGTCGATGAACGACGCCGATGTGGTGCGCATGAAGCCGCAGAACCTGTTGACGAACCTGCCGCTTGCGGTGGCGGCATGAAACCCGATTACTGGAGCCGCGCGAAGCGCAGTCTTGCACGGCGCGACCCGACGCTGGCGACCATCATGCGTGCGCATGCGGGTGTGTTTCTCGTCCGCCGCGGGGCGCCGTTCATGACCCTCGCGCGTGCGATCGTGGGACAGCAGATTTCGGTGCAGGCTGCACAGAGCGTGTGGGAGCGCCTTCTCGCCGCGGCGCCCAGGATGACACCGTCGCAGGTCCTCGCGCTGGACCGGAAACGGCTGCGCGCCTGCGGTCTGTCGGCGCGCAAGACGGAGTACATCGCCGATCTGGCGCAACATTTCGCGGACGCAACGATCGACGTCGATCGATGGCCGGCGATGGACGACGAGGCGGTGATCGCGGAACTGATCCAGGTGCGCGGTATCGGTCGCTGGACGGCCGAGATGTTTCTCATCTTCAGCCTGCTGCGGCCCGACGTATTTCCACTCGACGACCTGGGGCTGCAAAAAGCGATACGGCGTGCGTATTTCGGTGGGCGCGCCGCGTCGAGCGCACGGCTGCGTACACTCGGGGCGACCTGGGCGCCGTGGCGCTCGGTGGCGACCTGGTATCTGTGGCGCTCGCTCGATCCCGTTCCAGTGGAATATTGAGGCGGCCCATAGTGCGCCGCGCGGCGGACGGTGTGTGGGAGCGTCGCGTCGAATTGCGGCAGCGTAGAATGGCAGCATAGATGAAAACCACTTTCCTGGAATTCGAGCAGCCGATCGCCGAGCTCGAGCAGCGCATCGAAGAGTTGCGCTTCGTGCAGGAAGATTCCGCGGTGGATATCTCGCAGGAGATTCAGCGCCTGACGAAGAAGAGCCAGGCGCTCACCAAGGAAATCTACGCCAAGCTCACGCCGTGGCAGGTTGCGCAGGTCGCGCGCCATCCGCAGCGCCCCTATTCGCTCGACTACCTGTCGATGCTGTTCACGGAATTCGAAGAGTTGCATGGCGACCGCTTGTTTTCCGACGATGCCTCGATCGTCGGCGGGCTGGCGCGCTTCAACGGCCAGGCCTGCGTGGTGCTCGGCCATCAGAAGGGACGCGACACCAAGGACAAGATTCTGCGCAATTTCGGCATGCCGAAGCCTGAGGGCTATCGCAAGGCGCTGCGCCTGATGCAGCTCGCGGAGAAGTTTGAGCTGCCGGTATTCACGTTCGTGGATACGCCCGGCGCCTACCCGGGGATCGATGCCGAGGAGCGCGGCCAGTCCGAGGCCATCGGGCGCAATCTTTTTGCCATGGCGGGACTGCGCGTGCCGATCATCGTCACCGTGATCGGCGAGGGCGGCTCGGGCGGCGCGCTTGCCATCGCCGTCGGCGACGTGGTGCTGATGCTCCAGTACGCCACCTACTCAGTGATCTCGCCCGAGGGCTGCGCCTCGATCCTGTGGCGCAGCGCGGACAAGGCACCTGCCGCGGCCGAGGCGCTTGGCATCACCGCAAGCCGTCTGAAGACGCTCGGCCTCATCGATCGGATCGTCAACGAACCGCTTGGTGGTGCCCATCGAGACCCGCAGGCGATGGGACAAACGCTGCGCAAGATGCTTGCCGAAGCCTTCCGGCAGCTCCGGGACAAGAAGCCGAAAGAGCTCGTCGAGGAACGCCTCGAGCGCTTGATGGGCTATGGCAAGTTCAAGGAAAGCACGAGCCGCTGAGCCCCTTCCGCGCGCGGCGACGGCGCGGCTGTTTCGCGCGCTGCCGGCCCTGTACGGCGCGCGCCTCACGCTTGGCCTTTCGGGCGGGCTGGATTCCGTGGTGTTGTTGCACGTATTGCGCGCGCTTGCGCCCCAATTCGGCTACCGGCTGCGTGCGGTTCATGTGCATCATGGACTGAGTGCAAACGCGGACGCGTGGGCGCGTCACTGCAGGCGCCTGTGTCGCGCACTCGACGTGCCGCTGAGCGTGCGGCGGGTACAGCTTGCGTCGCGCAAGGGCCGGGGACTCGAAGCCGTGGCGCGCGAGGCGCGCCTGGGCGTATTCGCGCGCGTGCGTGCCGACGCGATCGTGCTTGCGCATCACCTCGACGACCAGGCCGAAACCGTGCTGCTGCAACTGCTGCGCGGCGCCGGCCTGCGTGGCGCCAGCGCCATGCCGGCGCTCGGACAGCTCGGTGCGAAGCGTCTGCTGCGGCCCCTGCTCGAGGTGCCACGCGAGGCGATCCTGCGTTATGCACGCGCGCACGACCTCGAGTGGGTCGAGGACGAGTCCAACGCGCAGGATGCGATCACGCGCAACTACCTGCGTCACCGTGTTGCGCCGCTGCTCGCGACGCGGTTCCCGCGTTGGCGCGAGAATCTGGCGCGCGCGGCGCGCCACTTTGCGGCGGCGCAGGCCGATGAGCGCGCGTTGCTGCGCGCCTTTCTCGCGCAACGAGGGCTGCGCGCACCGAGCGAGGCACGCCTGGTCGAAATGCTCAAGCAACTGGCCGCGGGTGGTGCACGCACCGACATCCTGCACGACGGTGCGCGGCTGCGGCTCTACCGTGGGCACGTCACAGTGGAGCCTGTCGTTGGGCGCGCGGAACAGGCTGCGCCGATCTCGGGCTTTACGCCTGTCGCGTGGCGCGGGGAACGCAGCCTGCGCATCCCGACGCTGGACGGTGCGGAACTGCGGTTTCGTCGGGTGCGCGGTGCAGGTATTGACGCGGCGCGGCTCGGCGCGGCGGGATTGAGCGTGCGCATGCGCATTGGCGGTGAGCGACTGCAGCCTGACCCCGGTCGCCCGCGCAGAACGCTCAAGAATCTGTTTCAGGAGGCGGGCATTCCACCGTGGCGACGCGAGCGCCTGCCATTGGTGTACTGCGGGGAGGAATTGGTCTGGGTGCCCGGGCTGGGCGTCGACTGTCGCTACCGCGCGAGCGTTGGGAAAGCGGGTATTGCACTGGAATGGCGCGATCCGCGATCCGGCTGTCCCCTGCCCAAGTTCAGCCGTTGAGCGCAACCCTTTGTTTTTACGAGATTCATGGATCGTTGATGGTACAATCGTCGGTTCATTTTCACTGCTTCCCTGGAGAAGTCTGAATGGCAGTCGAACGGACCCTGTCCATCATCAAACCCGACGCGGTGGCCAAAAACGTCATCGGGCAGATCAGCGCGCGTTTCGAGGCTGCGGCCCTGCGCATTGTCGCATCGCGCATGGTGCACCTTTCGCGCGCGCAGGCCGAAGGCTTCTACGCCGTGCATCGCGAGCGGCCGTTCTTCCGCGACTTGGTTGAGTTCATGATCTCCGGTCCGGTCGTCGTGCAGGTGCTCGAGGGAGAAAACGCGATTGCACGCAACCGGGAACTGATGGGTGCGACGGATCCGAAAAAAGCGGAGAAGGGCACGATGCGCGCCGATTTCGCGACCTCCATTGACGCGAACGCGGTCCATGGTTCTGACGGTCCCGACACCGCGCACGCCGAGATTGCCTATTTCTTTGCGAGCTGCGAAGTGTTTTCGCGCTAGGGCCTGCGGAGTCTCTGCCTATGGTGAACCTACTGGAATTCGACGCCGAGGGTCTCGCGGCCTACTTCGCGCAGATTGGCGAGCCGGCGTTTCGCGCGCGTCAGGTTCTGCGCTGGGTGCACCAGTGCGGGGAAGCGGATTTTGCGCGTATGACGGATCTTGCGAAATCCCTGCGTGGCACGCTCGCCTCGGCTGCGGATGTCCGTGCGCCCCGGGTGGTCGGGGACAGCGTTGCGCCGGACGGGACACGCAAGTGGCTGGTCAAGGTGGATGGCGCGAATGCGGTCGAATCGGTCTTCATTCCGGAAACCGGTCGCGGCACGCTCTGCGTATCGAGCCAGGCGGGATGCGCACTGGATTGCGCGTTCTGCGCAACCGGAAAACAGGGTTTCAATCGCAGTCTCAGCACTGCCGAAATCATCGGCCAGCTGTGGATCGCGCGGGCGGCGCTGGATGGCGCTGCGCGCGGGCAGACCGCTGCGGCGCGCCGGCGCTCGATTACGAACGTCGTCATGATGGGCATGGGCGAACCGCTGCTCAATCTGGACCATGTGATTCCGGCGCTGCGCCTCATGCTCGACGATCACGCCTATGGACTCTCGCGCCGGCGCGTCACGGTGTCCACCGCTGGCGTGATTCCCGGAATCGACCGGCTACGCGAAGAATGCCCGGTTGCGCTCGCCGTTTCGCTGCACGCCCCGAACGACGGGCTACGCGACACGCTGGTGCCACTCAATCGCAAGTACCCGTTGCGCGATCTTCTGTCCGCATGCAATCGATATCTCGAACGTGCGCCGCGCGATTTCGTGACCTTCGAATATGTGATGCTCGACGGCGTGAACGATTCCGATGCGCAGGCGCATGCGCTGGCCGGAATCGCGCGCACGGTGCCTTCAAAATTCAACCTGATTCCGTTCAATCCCTTCGCTGACACGACCTTTCGTCGTTCGCCGGCCGAACGCATCCGCCGATTTGCGGAAATTCTGCAGCGTGCCGGCGTCACGGTGACGACGCGCAAGACGCGCGGTGACGGGATCGACGCAGCCTGCGGTCAGCTCGCGGGAGACGTTACCGACCGAACCCGTCGCACGCGGAAGACGCGGCGCCTGCAGCCCGTTGCGGAGCTAAACGCATGAAACGCTTTCTTGTCCTGATTCCATTCGTACTGGTTGTCGGTTGCGCGACCGAGTCGACGAAGGGTCCCGAGATTGAGTCCGGCGAGATCGTCGGAGAAGTGAGCGGCGCGCGCAATCGCGCCCGTATACATACCGAGCTTGCCTCGCTGTACTACAGTCGCCGCAACATGGGCGTTGCGTTAGACGAGCTGCGCATTGCCGCCAAGGCGGACCCGAGCTATGCGCCCATCTACAGCATGTTCGGTCTGGTTTACATGGAGCTGCGCGAGCGGCCCTTGGCGGACAAGAACTTTCAGCACGCGATCAGCCTCTCGCCGAACGATCCCGACATTAACCACAATTACGGCTGGTACCTTTGTCAGTCCGATCGCGAGCAAGAGTCGGTCGAGTATTTCCTGCGTGCGATTCGCAACCCGCTGTACCAGAAGCCCTGGCGTTCCTACAGTGCAGCCGGGCTGTGCCTGCTGCGCATCGACAAGGCCACGGACGCGGAGCAGCTTTTCGAGCGTGCGCTGAAGCTCAATCCGCGCGAGCCGCGCTCCAACCTGCAGATGGGCGAGATTCGCTACCGCGAAGGGGAATACGCCAAAGCGCAGGACTGGGTGCGCCGCTTCGGCAGGGTCAGCCCGCCGACGGCGGCCTCGCTCTGGCTTTCGATACGTATCCAACGCAAGCTTGGACAGCGCCTGAACGAGGCGAGCCTTGCGAGCCAGCTGCGCCGGCGATTCCCGGGTTCGCCGCAGAACCAGAAGTTGCAGCGCGGGGAGTATGACTGAGGCGGCGACCAGAGGGTCGCCGCCTGCGCCAGCCGAGTTGCAGACGCCAGGCGCGCTGACGCTGGGTGAGCAGCTTGCGCAGGCACGACGCGCGAACGGGCTGTCGCTCGAGGGCGTTGCGCAGCAGCTGAAGTTCTCGCCGCGCCAAATCGATGCGCTCGAGGGCGGCCGGTACGACGAACTGCCGGGTTG
The DNA here is from genome assembly GCA_963714925.1 of uncultured beta proteobacterium. Lineage (GTDB taxonomy): Bacteria > Pseudomonadota > Gammaproteobacteria > Burkholderiales > SG8-39 > SG8-39. The sequence continues at coordinate 99,576 of CAVQQK010000012.1, forward strand.
GACCATGGTCCGCGGTATGGTGCGCAGCTACGCCCGATTGGTTTTTCTGGATGCCGGTCCGCTGCTCGATACGCTGAACGAATCGCTTGCGGCGCCCGATGCAAACCGAATCGTGGCGCGCTATCGGGAGCCCGTTCCGTTTAGCGATGCATCGAAGCGATCGAACGTGGTGTACGTCGTGTTTACGATCGCCGCGCTGTTCGCGGCTGCGTTGGTGCTCGTTCAGTGGCGCGAAGATCGCCCGGCCCCGGCGCGGATGACGTTCGTGCCCGCCGCCCAAGCGCCGCAGGTTTCATCCGTGCCCACGACCGTGGCGAGCACGAGCACGTCAGTCATCACGCGGCCTGTCGACGGTGTTGCCGCGGACTCGAGCGCGGCGCCCGCCGCCACCGACAGCGCGCGCGGGGTGGTCGCGGCGGCCGATGCGGTGGGGTCTGCGGAGGCTCAAGACGAACCGGATTCGGGGCCTGACACAGCCCTGGCCGATGCGGGAACCGGGACGACCGCAATCGCGGCGACGGATCCGGCGGACAGTGCTGCGCCGCCGCGCGTTGCGCCGCCTGCGAGTTCCAAACATAGTGTCGCGCTGCACTTTCTCCAGGACGCCTGGGTGGAGGTACGCGACGGCGATGGCAAGGTGCTGGTTTCCAAGCTGAACACGGCCGGCAGCGACGTGCGCGTCGAGGGTGAAGGGCCGCTATCGTTTGTCATCGGCAACGCCCAGTATGTCCGTCTCACCTATGACGACCGCGGTGTCGATCTGGCGCCTTACATCAAGGTTGCCGTCGCGCGGTTCACGTTGCAATGAACGCGCAGAGCGGACTCGCCGTGCGTCGTGTCTCGCGGCAGGTTGTCGTGGGCGACGTCCGCATCGGCGCCGGCGCACCGGTCGTCGTGCAGTCGATGACGAACACGGACACCGCAGACGCCGGGGCGACGGTCGATCAGGTTCTTGCGCTCTGGCGCGCGGGTTCCGAATTGGTGCGCATCACGGTCGATACGCCGGAGGCGGCCGCGCAGGTGGCGGGCATTCGCGCGCGACTCGATGGCCTCGGCTGCCCGGTGCCGCTGGTGGGGGATTTTCATTTCAATGGGCACAAGTTGCTGGCGCAGTTTCCGGATTGTGCGCAGGCGCTCGCCAAGTACCGGATCAATCCAGGCAACGTCGGGCGCGGCGCAAAGCGCGACGTGCAGTTCGCGACCATGGTCGAGTGCGCGCTGCGTTACGCAAAACCGGTGCGCATCGGCGTCAACTGGGGCAGTCTGGATCCGGCGCTGCTTGCACAGTTGATGGATGAGAACGCGAAGCGCGAGGCGCCGCTCGATGCGCAGGCGGTCATGCGCGAGGCGGTCATTCGCTCGGCGCTCGATTCGGCGCAGCAGGCGCAGGCCTGGGGATTGGCGGCGGACCGGATTGTGATCTCCTGCAAGATGAGCCAGGTGCAGGATCTGGTCGCGGTGTACCGCGCGCTCGCTGCGCGCTGTGACTACGCGCTGCATCTCGGCCTTACCGAGGCCGGCATGGGTTCGAAGGGCATCGTTGCATCGACTGCGGCGCTCGCGGTGCTCCTGCAGGAGGGTATTGGCGATACGATCCGTGTCTCTCTGACGCCAGAGCCGGGCGGGGATCGGACGCGTGAAGTGCAGGTGGCGCAGGAAATCCTGCAGAGCATGGGGCTGCGCGCGTTTACGCCGATGGTCAGCGCCTGCCCCGGTTGCGGTCGCACGACGAGCAGTTTTTTCCAGGTACTTGCGGACCGCATCCAGACCTTTCTGCGCGATCAGATGCCGCACTGGCGGGAGGGCTACCCGGGGGTCGAAACGATGCGCGTTGCGGTGATGGGCTGCGTGGTCAACGGTCCGGGCGAATCGAAGCACGCCGACATCGGCATCAGCCTGCCCGGGACAAACGAGTATCCAGTCGCGCCGGTGTACGTCGACGGGGAGAAGACCGTCACCCTCAAGGGTGACCGGATCGTGGAGGAATTCCAGGCGTTGGTCGAGGCCTATGTGCGTCGTCGCTTTGGCGGGCGTTCTGGAAAATCAGGCGACCCCGGCGCGCAGGCGCCGACGGGCAGCAGCACGCGAGAAATCAGCGTCAAGGCGGTCTCCTGAGCGCCGCAGACCCTGCAGACTGCAGACCGCTTGAAGAACCCACCATGAGTACGAAAATCCAGGCCGTGCGCGGCATGAACGACGTATTGCCCGACGAGGCGCCGTGGTGGCAACTGTTGGAGTCGACAGTCGAGGCCTGTCTGGCACGCTACGGCTACCGCAATATCCGCATGCCGCTGGTCGAGCACACGCAGCTGTTCCGCCGTGCGATCGGAGAGGTCACCGATATCGTCGAGAAGGAGATGTACTCCTGGCGTGACGAGCTGAACGGCGAGGATCTGACGCTGCGCCCCGAAGCGACCGCATCGCTGGTGCGCGCAGCCATCGAGCACAACCTCCTGTACGACGGGCCCAAACGGCTCTGGTATTGCGGGCCGATGTACCGTCACGAACGGCCGCAGAAGGGCCGCTACCGGCAGTTCCATCAGTACGGTGCCGAGGCGCTCGGCTTCGCAGGGCCTGACGTGGACGCCGAGTTGATCATCCTATGCGCGGCGCTGTGGCGCGATCTCGGGTTGTCCGGGATCCGGCTCGAAATCAATACGATTGGCTCGCCCGAGGAGCGGACCCGCTACCGCGCGGATCTTGTCCGCCATCTCGAGGCGCATGCGGACGCGCTCGACGCGGACGCCAAGCGGCGCCTGCACAGCAATCCATTGCGGGTGCTCGATTCGAAGAACCCTGGCGTGCAGGCGATCGTCGCGACGGCGCCCAGCCTGATGGATTTCCTGGGCGAATCCTCGCGCGCGCACTTCGCGGGCCTGCGCGCCCTGCTCGAGGCGGCGGGTATGGACTACACGATCAACCCGAAGCTCGTGCGCGGGCTCGATTACTACAACCTGACGGTGTTCGAGTGGATCTCGGACCGGCTTGGCGCGCAGGGCACGGTCTGTGGCGGCGGGCGCTACGATGGCCTGTTCGCCCAGATCGGCGGCAAGCCGACGCCGGCATCCGGTTTCGCCATGGGCAACGAGCGGCTGATCGCGCTGATGCGCGATCGCGGTGCCGCACCCCAGGAATCACTGCCCGACGCCTACGTGGTGTCCCAGGGCGAGGGCACGTTTGCCTACGCGTTACGGGTTGCTGAGGCCTTGCGCAATGCCGGGTACACGGTGATTCAGCACGCGGGCGAAGGCAGTTTCAAGTCGCAAATGAAGAAAGCGGACGCGAGCAAGGCATGGACTGCGCTGATCGTGGGCGAGGATGAGATGCACGCGAACGAGGTCTCGGTAAAACTCCTGCGGCGGGATGCGCCGCAGGTACGGATGCCTCGTAACGAGGTCGTCGACGGTTTTGCTGCAGCGCTCGCGCGATCGCGCGCGTGAGCCGCAGGCACACGGGGAGAACAGAAAATGGCACTCGATCTGGAAGAACAAGAGCAGCTCGCGACCATCAAGGCCTGGTGGAAGGACCATGGCGGGGGCATCGTGCTCGTCGTCGTTGCGGCCGCGTTGGTATTCTCCGGGTGGCAGGGCTGGCGTTGGTACCAGAACACGCAAGTCGTCGCGGCGAGCGCGCTCTACGAGGCGCTGCTCAAAGCGGCGGCGGCGGGCGACAGCAAGGGCGTGCGCGACAGCGGCGGCGCGCTTGCCGAGGGCTACGCGGGAAGACTGCAGGCCTCGATGGGCGCGCTTGCGCAGGCGCGATTTTATTTCGACCGCGGCGACCTGAAGAGCGCCAAGGCGCAATTGCAATGGGTGATTGATCGATCGCGGTCGGCCGAATTCCGCGACTTGGCGCGGCTGCGGCTTGCCAGCGTGCTGCTGGACGAAAAAGCCTACGACGCCGCGCTCGCCGCGCTCGAGACGCCGCCCGCCGCGCCGTTCGTGGCCCAGTACGCTGCGCTGAAAGGGGATGTGCTGGTGGTGAAGCAGCAATCGGCGCAGGCGGTGGCTGCCTACCGGGTCGCGCTCGAGAAGGCCGGCAAGGACGATTCGGCGTTCGTGGAAAGTGTTCGGATGCGGCTCGAGGCGCTCGGGGGTTGATCGTGCGGATGCGTTTCATCAATTGGGTCTTGGCGGCGCTCGTGGCGCTGATTCTGGGTGGCTGTTCGAATTTCAGCTTGAACCCGGTGGACTGGTTTACCGCGAGTTCCGGACCGACGCCGGCACCGCTGCCGCCGCTTTCCGGCGGACAGACGGTTCGCGTGCTCTGGTCAAACAACGTGGGCGACGCGGGACAGTTCGTGTTCAGTCCGGTGCTGGTCGGGGACGACGTGTACGCGGCCTCGCGCAGCGGCTCGGTCGTGCGGCTAGACGCGACCAGTGGTGCGACCCGTTGGAGCGTTGCGCTCGATACGCGGATCTCGGGGGGGGTCGGAAGCGACGGCACGACCGTGGTCGTGGCCAACGAGGAGGGCGAAGTGTTTGCGCTCGATGCGAAGGACGGCACGGTGCGCTGGCGCGCGCGCGTTTCGAGCGAAGTGCTTGCGGCACCGGCCGTCGGAGACGGGCTCGCCATCGTGCGCAGTGCGGACAGCCGGGTTTTCGCGTTCAGTGCCGCAGATGGTAAGCGACGTTGGGTCTATCAGCGGGCCCCGGCTGCATTGGTGGTCCGCTCGCCGGCGGGCGTCACCCTGTTGCGGGGCCTTGCGCTCGCGGGTTTCGCGGGCGGAAAACTCGTGGCAATCTCGACGTCGAATGGCGGCGTACGTTGGGAAGCGTCGGTGTCGCTCCCGCATGGTTCGACCGAACTCGAGCGTGTCACCGACGTGGTCGGCAACCCGGCGGTGCTGGGGCCCGCTGTGTGTGCGGCGGCCTTTCAGGGGCGCGTAAGCTGTTTCGAGATTCGCAGCGGCAATCCGATTTGGTCGCGCAAGGTTTCGTCGGTCACTGGCGTCAGTTTGGACGCGCGCCATGCCTATGTGAGTGACGATCAGGGTGCCGTCCACGCACTCGATCGCTACAGCGGTCGTAGCGTCTGGAAACAGGATCGGCTTGCGCATCGCCAGCTCTCGCTTCCCTATCCGGCGGGCTCGGCGATCGCAGTCGGCGATTTCGAAGGCTACGTGCACTTCCTGGCGCGCGATTCAGGGGCATTCGTTGCGCGCATCGCGACCGACGGCGGCGCCGTGCGCGCGGCGCCGATTCGCCTCCCGAACGGCTTCCTCGTCCAGACGCATAATGGCGGGCTGATCGCGCTATCGCTCTGAGACCTGCAGCGTGTGGCGCGCGGCACGCCGCACGCTGCACGTTGCGTGCAGCACGGCACCGGCGACGCACCGATCGACACTCCCCATGAAACCAGTTTTTGCGCTCGTTGGCCGACCGAACGTCGGAAAATCCACGCTGTTTAATCGCCTGACGCGATCGCGCGATGCGATCGTCGTTGACGTGCCCGGCGTGACGCGCGACCGGCACTATGGCGACGGTCGCCTCGGCTCGCGCGGCTTTATCGTGATCGATACCGGCGGCCTGGAGCCCGGCGCCGAGACGGGCATCGTCCGGGAAATGGCGCGTCAGGCCGAGCAGGCGATCGCCGAAGCCGATGCGGTGGTGTTCATGGTCGATGCGCGCGCCGGCCTGACGGCGCTCGACCGCGCGATCGCCGATCAGCTCAGGCGAACCGCGCAGCGGGTGTGTATCGCAGCGAACAAGGCCGAAGGGCTGGCGTCGGACATGGCTGCAGCCGAGTTCCATGCCCTGGGCCTCGGCGTGCCGATCGCGATTTCTGCGACCCATGGCGAGGGCATGTCCGATCTGCTCGAAGCGCTGTTGGTGCCGATTCCGGATGTGGCGCGACCAGAGGCCGAGGCGGTGGCGGCGCGGCAGCCGCGCGTCGCCATCGTCGGTCGGCCGAACGTCGGCAAGTCGACGTTGATCAACGCGCTGGTGGGAGAGGTGCGTGTGATCGCGGCCGATGCGCCGGGCACGACGCGTGATGCGATCGAGGTGCCCTTCGAGCGGGACGGTCGACAGTACACCCTGATCGACACCGCCGGACTGCGCAAACGCGGCAAGCGTGGCGAGGCGGTCGAACAGTTTTCGATCGTCAGGACGCTGCAGGCGATCGATGCCGCAAACGTTGCGGTGTTCCTGGTCGATGCGGCCGAGGGCATCAACGAGCAGGACGCGCATGTCGCGGGCTATCTTCTCGAACGCGGGCGGGCCGTTGTACTCGGGGTGAACAAGTGGGATGCCGCGGACGATGAGAGGCGCCGCCGCGTGCGGCAGGAACTCGCGTGGAAGTTGGTCTTTCTGGACTTTGCCGAGGTGCATACGATCTCGGCCAAACAGGGGCGCGGGCTGGATGGCCTGTTGCGGTCGGTCGACGCAGCCTACGCCGCGGCAATGGCGAAGCTATCGACGCCGCGCCTGACGCGGACGCTCGCGGCGGCCGTCGAACGCCAGGCGCCGCCACGCCGCGGGCTGATACGGCCCAAGCTACGCTACGCGCATCAAGGTGGCATGAATCCGCCGCGCGTGATCGTGCACGGCAATGCGCTCGACCGGGTTCCCGACAGTTATCGACGTTACCTCATCGGCGTGTTCCGCACCGCGTTCGATTTGCGCGGCACGCCACTTGCAGTGGAATTCCGTAGCGGACGCAATCCCTACGCGGCGCGCGTTGCACGTAAGCGCCGCTGAGTGCCGCGAACGGCGGGCTCGCGCTTGAGCAGGGCGTTTGGCGTTGACTGCTGCGGTTTCGAAATGTTATGTTGCTGGCGACAACATTAATTTGCGGAACAATGTAGTCAGTGGCAACATCAACTCGCAGACGGCCTCAGAAGACGCCCTACCACCACGGCGACCTGCGCGCCGAGGTGACACAGGCGGCAACGGAAATCCTTGAGGAACAGGGTGTTACCGCGCTGAGTCTGCGCGAGGTGGCGCGCCGCGCCGGCGTGTCGCACAATGCACCGTACCGACATTTCGCCGACCGTGACGCGCTCCTTGCGGCGCTCGCTGCGGAGGGTTTCGCGCGGCTCGGCGACGTGCTTGAGGGTGCCCTAGGCCCCAGAGCGCGCGGCGAGGCCTATGTGCGTTTCGCGCTCGAGCATCCGCAGCGCTTCCGGCTGATGTTCGGCGGACTGCTGCGCCTCGATGCCCATCCCGGCCTGCGTGCGGCGGCCGCACGGACCTACGACGGGCTGGTCCGCGCGTTCGCGCCGCTCGCGGGTCCGCAGGGCGCGCCCTTCGCCGCCGCCGCGGCGTGGTCATTGGTGCACGGCCTCGCGCAACTGCTGCTCGACGGCCACTTCCCGGGCACCACGCGCGGCGAACGCGAGACTGCGGCGTTCGTGCGAGACGTACTGGCTGTCGTTCGCTTTGCGCGCGCTGCGCAGCCCACGCACTAGCGCCGGAACGCCTCGCGCCGCAGCGGACGGCCTGGCATGCCGCGTCACGCGGCGGAGAATCCGCCGTCCACGAAAATCGTCTGTCCCGTCACGTAGTCCGCCGCGTGCCCCGCAAGGTAGACGGCGGTGCCGCGCAGATCGCGCAGTTCGCCGTTGCGGCCAATGAGGGTGCGTTCGGCGAGTTGTTTCCAGCGTGCCGCGTCGTTTACTACGGCGGCGGTGAGCGGCGTCGGAAAGAATCCGGGCGCGATGGCATTGGCGTTGATACCGGAGCCCGACCAGGCTTCCGCCTGAGCGCGCGTCAACTGCACGATGCCGCCTTTGGACGCGCCGTAGGCACCGCTGTGTCCGAATGCGCGCACCGCCTGCAACGAGGCGATATTGATGATTCGACCCCAACCCTTTTCGACCATCGCGGGCGCGAGCCGCTGCGCGAGCAGGAAAGCGGCGTCGAGATTCAGGCGCATCGTCGCGTCCCAGTCCGCCGGCGTAAGCTCGAGCATGGGCTTGCGGATGTTGACCCCGGCCGCGGACACGAGGATGTCCGGCGCGCCGAAAAATTCGGGCGCCCGATCGGCACAGGCAAACAACTGCTCGCGCTGCGCCAGATCGCAGGCCAGGATGGCCGCGCGGCCGGATTCGGCTTCGATTGCCTGTTGCGCCGCCTTCAACGCGGTCTCGCCACGCGCCACGAGCACGACCGCGGCGCCGGCCTCGGCAAGCGCGCTCGCGATCTCGCGTCCGATGCCAGAACTGCCGCCCGTTACCAACGCGACACGGCCCTCGAGGCTGAAAAGCTGCGGCAGGGTCATGGGTCTCGATCGCTCGTTCACCGTGGTCGCGTCGGTCGCGCAGGGTTAAGACGTTAGGGCGGGCGCGCTGGCGCTGGCGCTGTGAATGGTACCGTGTGGTCAGTCCTGTAACTCATAACCTGCCCGCCCGATTGACGGCGTTTAGGGCGGGTTTCGCGGTAGGAACACCGTTGGACGCTGTGCCGAGATTTGCGGGCGAAGGGGTCAGGCTCGCGGCGTATTACTTCGCGTTCTTCGCCTTCGCAGGCGCGATGATGCCGTATTTCGCGCTCTATCTGGAGTCGATCGGGCTTGCCGCCGCGCAGATCGCGTTCGTGCTCGCGATGCCACAGCTCGCGCGCATCGTTGCACCTGCGTTCTGGGGCTGGGTCGCCGACCGCACGCATCGCCACCGCGCCATCGTAGTGGGGTCCGGTGGCGCCCTGGTGCTGGGTTACGGGGCCTTGTTCGGGATCGACGACGCGGGCGGTATCGCGGCGGTGATGCTTGGCCTGAGCCTGCTTTCGGTGGGTGCGATGCCGATCGTCGAGTCGCTCGCGCTCTCGACGCTGGGTGCGCAGACCGGTCGCTATGGCGCGGTCCGGCTCTGGGGATCGGTGAGCTTCGTCCTGGCGGTGCTGCTCACCGGGGTCTGGCTCGACCACGCGCCGCGCGCCTCGCTGCTCGTGGTCATCTGGGTGCTCGCGCTGGGCGTGTGTGCGGCCAGCTTCTTTCTGCCGTCGCGCCCGGCGCGCGCGGCGCCCGCAGCGCCCGCGCCGAAGCTATGGGCCGTGCTGCGCCAGCCCGCTGTGCTCACCCTGTTCGCGGCGTGTTTCTGCATGGTTGTCGCGCACGGCGCCCTGTATACGTTCTATTCGATCCATTTGGCGCATGTCGGCTACAGCAAGACCGCGATCGGCACGCTGTGGACGCTCGGCGTGCTCGCCGAGATCATCGTCTTCGTCAGGCTGCCGTGGCTGTTGCGCCACTTCTCGCTGCGTGCGCTCCTGCTCGGCAGTTTGCTCGCTGCGGGCCTGCGGTTCGTTGTGATCGGCTGGGGTGTCGAATCCGTCCTGCTTCTATCTGGCGCGCAGCTGCTGCATGCGGCCACCTTCGGGGTCTACCATGCGACCTCGGTCGCGCTTGTTCACCGCTTTTTCACGGGCACCCTCCAGGCGCGCGGGCAGGCGCTGTTTTCGAGCGTTTCCTACGGACTGGGCGGTGTCGCGGGCACCTTGCTCGCCGGATGGAGTTGGACGGCGCTGGGGTCGGGTTGGACGTTTACCATCAGCTCGATTGCGGGACTCGTGGGCGCCGCGCTGGTAGCCTGGCGGGTCCGCGCCTGAGGCCTGTCGCTGTGCTGAGTGATGCCTGCGTCGGTCGCGTGAGTCGCGAGAGGATTGGATCGAACATGAGAACGTCGCTGTGGTTCGCATTGTGGCTGCTCGCGACCGTGCTTCTGGGCTGTCAGACCGCGCCCACCACACGATCCGGCGCCGTCGGCGTCGATCGCCAGCAGACCATGCTGGTGTCCTCCGAAGAGGTCGATCGCAGCGCGGCGCAGGCTTATCGACAGGAGATGTCGGCGGCGGCGCGGGCCGGAAGATTGAATCGGGATCCGCGGCAGGTGGCGCGGGTGCGGACGATCGCCGCGCGGCTGATCTCGCAGACCGGGGCGTTCCGTGCCGATGCGCGCGGCTGGGCGTGGGAAACGAACGTGGTGAGCGCGGAGGCGGTAAACGCCTGGTGCATGCCCGGCGGGAAAATGGCGGTGTACACCGGACTCATCCAGCAGCTCCGGCCGACCGATGACGAGCTGGCCGCGATCATGGGTCACGAGATCGCCCACGCGCTGCGCGAGCACGGCCGCGAGCGCGCCTCGCAGGCGATGGCGACCGCAATCGGGCTGAACATCCTCGGGGCGGTGACCGGCATGTCGCGCAGCACGATGGATCTGTCGTCGATCGTGATCGACGTGACCATCATGAAACCGAATTCGCGCGAGCACGAATCCGAAGCCGACCGCATCGGCGTCGAACTTGCGGCGCGCGCGGGCTACGATCCGCGCGCCGCGATCTCACTGTGGGAAAAAATGCGCGGGCTCGGCGAAAGCCAGCCGCCGCAGTTCCTGTCCACTCACCCGTCGCATGAAACCCGCATCGCCGACCTGCGCGCGTATGCCGCGCGCGTCATGCCGCTCTACCAGCGCGCCCGCACGGGTGGTTGAGATGTCGCGAACCCCGTGGTGCTCACCGAAAACGCATCTTCCTGTGGGATAATTTCCGGCTCTCGAGCGCCTGTACGCCATGGGTCAGACACTGTACGACAAGCTGTGGAACGCGCACCTCGTCCACGAAGAAGCGGACGGCACGGCGCTGCTCTATATTGACCGTCACCTCGTGCACGAGGTGACGAGTCCCCAGGCCTACGAGGGGCTTAAGCTCGCCGGGCGCAAGCCGTGGCGCGCGGAATCGGTGGTTGCCACCGCCGACCACAACACGCCGACCACGGATTGGGACCTCGGAATCGACGGGATTCGCGACGCGACCTCGCGCCTCCAGGTGCAGACGCTGGACGAAAATATCAAGGCGTTCGGCGCGCGGGCCTACTTTCCGTTCCTCGACCACCGTCAGGGCATCGTGCACGTGATTGGTCCCGAGCAAGGCGCGACGCTGCCTGGCATGACGGTCGTGTGCGGCGACTCGCACACCAGCACGCACGGTGCTTTTGCATGCCTCGCGCACGGCATTGGAACCTCCGAGGTTGAGCATGTGCTCGCGACGCAGTGTCTGGTGACGCAAAAAATGCGGAACATGCGCGTCACGGTCGACGGTCCGCTCGCGCGCGGTGTCGTGGCGAAGGACGTGGTGCTGGCGATCATCGGCAAGATCGGGATCGCCGGGGGCACGGGCTGCGCGATCGAATTCGCCGGCAGCACGATCCGTGCGCTGTCGATGGAAGGGCGCATGACGGTTTGCAACATGGCCATCGAGGCCGGCGCGCGCGCCGGCATGGTGGCCGTCGACGACACCACGATTGCCTACGTGAAAGGCCGTTCGCTCTCGCCGGTCGGGCCGGAGTGGGACCAGGCGGTGGCCTACTGGCGCACGCTGGCGAGCGACGCGGACGCCACATTCGATCGCGAGCTGTCGCTCGACGCGCGCGCGATCCTGCCGCACGTCACCTGGGGCACGTCGCCCGAGATGGTCATTCCGGTCGACGGCGCGGTACCCGATCCGGAAAAGGAAAAGGATGCCGCGCGGCGCGAAGGCATGGAACGCGCGCTCGCCTACATGGGACTCACGCCGCGCACGCCGATCACCGACATCCGGCTCGACAAGGTGTTCATCGGCTCGTGCACCAATTCGCGCATCGAGGATCTGCGCCACGCCGCTGCCGTGGTGAAGGGGCGCAGAATCGCGTCGAACATTCGCATCGCAATGGTGGTGCCGGGCTCCGGACTGGTGAAGGCGCAGGCCGAGAAGGAAGGCCTGGACCGCGTGTTCCGCGACGCCGGGTTCGAGTGGCGCGAGCCCGGTTGTTCGATGTGCCTGGCGATGAACGCCGACCGGCTCGAGCCGGGCGAACGCTGCGCCTCGACGTCGAACCGGAATTTCGAGGGCCGCCAGGGTGACGGCGGGCGCACCCATCTCGTCAGCCCGGCAATGGCGGCGGCTGCGGCGGTGGCCGGGCATTTTGTCGATATCCGCAACTGGCGCTGAACGTCACGACCGACCGATCGCTATGGAACCATTCAACGTACACACTGGGCTGGTGGCGCCGCTCGATCGCGCGAACGTCGACACGGACCAGATCATCCCGAAGCAATTCCTGAAGTCGATCAAGCGCACCGGCTTCGGACCCAACCTGTTCGACGCCTGGCGCTACCTCGATCATGGCGAACCCGGGATGGACAACGCAGCGCGTCCGCACAACCCGGATTTCGTGCTGAACCAGCCGCGCTACCAGGGCGCCACGATCCTGCTTGCGCGGCGCAATTTCGGCTGTGGCAGCTCGCGTGAACATGCGCCCTGGGCGTTGCTCGATGAGGGGTTCCGCTGCGTGATCGCCCCCTCGTTTGCCGACATCTTCTTCAACAACTGCTTCAAGAACGGCCTCTTGCCGGTCGTTTTGTCGGAGGCCGAGGTCGACGCGCTGTTCTATGACTGCGCGGCGTTTCCGGGATTCCAGCTGGTCGTCGATTTGGAACAGCAGAGCGTGCGCACCAGCAATGGCTCGATGGCGCTTCATTTCGATGTCGACAGCTCCCGCAAGTTCAGCCTGCTGAACGGCCTGGACGAGATCGGGATCACCCTGCGCCAGGCCGACAAGATCCACGCGTTCGAGGCGCGGCGGTGCGCGCAGTTTCCCTGGTATTTCCGGTGACGCGATGAGCAAGGTCGCGGTGTTGCCGGGCGATGGCATCGGCCCGGAGATCGTTGCCGAAGCGGTCAAGGTGCTGCAGCGTCTCGGCGTGCCGCTCGAGCTCGAGGAAGCGCCGGTCGGTGGCGCGGGCGTCGATGCCGCCGACCATCCCTTGCCGGAGGCCACGCTGCGCCTCGCCAAGGCGGCCGACGCGATCCTGTTCGGCGCCGTCGGGGACTGGAAATACGACACGCTGCCGCGGGCCAAGCGCCCGGAGCAGGCGATTCTCGGGCTGCGCCGGGAACTCGAGCTGTTCGCGAACTTCCGGCCGGCGCGGGTGTATGCCGAGCTTGCGGACGCCTCTTCGCTCAAGGCGGAGATCGTCGCCGGCCTGGACGTGCTGATCGTGCGCGAGCTCACCGGCGATATCTATTTCGGCGAGCCGCGCGGCATCACGACCCTGCCAAACGGCGAGCGCGAGGGCATCAACACGATGCGCTACCGCGAGAGCGAGATCCGGCGCATCGCGCAGGTTGCGTTCCAGGCGGCGCGGCGACGCGGCAAGCGGCTGTGTTCGGTGGACAAGGCGAACGTGCTTGAATCCACCGAGCTGTGGAAGCAGATCGTCAGCGAGATGGCGGCGGACTATGCCGATGTCGAACTGTCGCACATGTATGTCGATAATTGCGCGATGCAGCTCGTGCGTGCACCGAAGCAATTCGACGTCATCGTGACCGGCAACCTGTTCGGCGACATTCTGTCCGACGAAGCATCGATGCTGACCGGGTCGATTGGCATGCTGCCCTCGGCGTCGCTCGATGCGCGCAACAAGGGCCTGTACGAGCCGATTCACGGCTCGGCGCCGGACATCGCCGGCCAGGGCGTCGCGAATCCGCTCGCCACCATTCTGTCCGCGGCGATGATGCTGCGCTACTCGCTCGACCAGACCGCGGCCGCGGATCGCGTTGAACGCGCGGTACAGCAGGTGCTTGTGCAGGGATTGCGCACGGCGGATATTTTCACGCCGGGAACGAAACAGGTCGGCACCCGCGACATGGGCGACGCGGTGGTTGCGGCGCTCGGTTGATGACGGGGCGCACGCGAACAGCATGTTGAGAGTCGGCATCGTCGGCTGGCGTGGAATGGTCGGCTCCGTGCTCGTGCAGCGCATGCGCGAGGAACGCGATTTCGAGCTGATCGAGCCGGTGTTCTTTTCGACCTCGCAGGCGGGCAGTCAAGGCCCGGCGATCGGCCGTGCGGTCGAGGCGGTCCAGGACGCGACCGACATCGATTCGTTGCGCGCGCTGCCGGTGATCATCTCCTGTCAGGGCGGCGATTACACCAACGCCGTCTATCCGAAACTGCGCGGCGCAGGCTGGCAGGGATACTGGATCGATGCCGCCAGTGCGCTGCGCATGCAGGACGACGCGGTGATCATCCTCGATCCGGTCAACATGCCGGTCATCCAGCAGGCCTACGCGGATGGTGTGCGCAACTTCATCGGCGGCAATTGCACGGTGAGCCTGATGCTGATGGGCATGGCCGGGTTGTTTCAGAACGACCTCGTCGAGTGGATGACCTGTATGACCTATCAGGCGGCGTCGGGTGCGGGGGCGGCGAACATGCGCGAGCTGGTCGAACAGATGTCGGCGATCGGGGCGCACGCGCGTCCCCTGCTCGACGATCCGGCCGCCGGGGCGCTCGAGATCGACCGTGGCGTGACGGAGACAATGCGCGCGCACGATCTGCCGCGCGCGCAGTCCGGCTACCCGCTCGCCGCGAGCCTGCAGCCGTGGATCGACAAGGATCTCGGCGACGGGCAAAGCCGGGAAGAATGGAAAGGGCAGGCGGAGAGCAACAAGATCCTCGGGCGGCGCGAACGCCCGATTCCGATCGATGGCATCTGCGTGCGCATCGGTGCGATGCGCTGTCACAGCCAGGCCTTCACCATCAAGCTGCGCAAGGACGTACCGCTCGACGAGATCGAGGGCATGATTGCGGAAGGAAACGACTGGGTGAAGCTGGTGCCGAATCAGCGCGCGCCGTCGCTTGCCGAATTGACCCCCGCCGCGGTGACCGGAACGCTCTCCGTTCCGGTGGGCCGGGTTCGCAAACTGCGGATCGGCGCGCAGTATTTGGGCGCCTTTACAGTGGGCGATCAATTACTCTGGGGGGCCGCGGAGCCCTTGCGCCGGATGGTGCGCATTCTGCTCGATGCAGGCTTAAGCCATTGACGTTGTGGCGCGCGCCGTATCGTGCTGCAGTGCGTCAGAACGCGTTGTACGCCGTGTGCGAAGGATGTTGACGCGGACGGTATTTCCGCTTCCGTATCCTCGGTGAAGCTTAAAAAACCGAGAAAATTTCTCAGCTTGCATGCCTAACACCATGATGTTATGTTACTTGAGCGAAAAAAATGGACTCAAGGTGGGATCGTGAGTAAATCCATCGTCGTGCGGATTCTGGGCACGCTGTTACTGCTCGTTTCGTTGGCGGCAAATTCTGCTGGACTCGGCAATCTTCAGATCCTGTCCGCCCTGGGTCAGCCCTTGCGCGTGGAAATCGACATCGTCTCGCTCAAGCGTGGCGAGCGGGACGGTCTCACCGCGCGCATCGCATCGTCGGACGCATTCCGGCAGGCCGGAATCGAGTACCACGCCGCGATGATCGGGGTAAGCGTATCGATCGCTCGCCGGGACGGGAAGCCGATCGTCCGCGTGACGAGCAAAGACGTGGTCAACGAGCCATTCCTCGAGATGCTGGTCGAATTGGAGTGGCCGACGGGGCGCGTCGTGCGCGAATTCACGATTCTGCTCGACCCGCCAACGTATATCCCGCCACCGCCCTCGGATGCGGTGATGGGGCCGAGCGGGCAGTCAGCGGCACTGGCGGCGCCCAGCGCCGAACCCGCGGCGCCCAGCGCCGAACCCGCCGCGCCCAGCGCCGAACCCGCCGCGCCCGCCGCGATGACCTCGGGCGTGGAGTACGAGGTGGCGAAGGGCGACACGCTCGCCAAGATTGCGCGCGAGCACATGGTTGCAGGCGTGACCCTGAACCAGATGATGATCGCCCTGTATCGGGCGAATTCCGACGCCTTCATCCGCGACAACATCAACCTGGTGCGCGCGGGTCGCATCCTGAACGTTCCTGATCGCGATGCGGTCGCCGCGATCGACAGCGGCGAGGCGACGGAGGTCGTGCTTTCGCACATGGCGAGCTTCGGCGAGTATCGCCGCAAGATTGCAGCTGCTGCGCCGACGACGTCCGCGACCAGCGGCCAGCAAGCGGTCGAAGGTCGGATTACGGCGCCAGACGCGACGGCGAAGCCGGCGGGTTCCGCTGATCAGCTGAAGCTTTCGCGTGCCGGGAAACCCGGGCCTGATGCGTCCGGCGCCTCTGCAACCGCAACGTCTGCGGCGAGCGAGGACGACAGGGTGGCGCGCGAGCGTGCGTTGGAGGAGGCGCAATCGCGGGTTAAAGAGTTGGAAAAGAACGTAACGGATCTCCAGAAGCTTCTCGAGATCAAGAGTCAGCAGGTCGCCGAACTTGAAAAGCAGGCCAAAGAAGGAAAAGCCGCGATGGTGGCACCGGTCGCGAAACCGGCCGTAGAAGCCCCCAAGCCCGTCGCGGTGGCGCCGAAACCAGCGGTTGAAGCGCCGACGAAGCCCGCGCCGGCGCCGGCAAAGCCCAAGCCCGTCGTAAAACCGAAGCCGGTAGCCAAGCCAAAGCCCATGCCTGCGCCGCCCGCGCCGGAGCCGAGTCTGGTCGACGAGTATCTCGGCGATCCGCTCATGCTCGGCGGGCTCGGCGCGGTGATCCTCCTGCTCGCCGGATACGGCGCTTATGCCTGGAAAAAGAAGAAGCGTGCGGCACAGTCGCAGTTCCAGGATGGCCTTTTGGGCGCCGCTGGCGGCGCGTCAGCCGTAGGCGCTGCTGAAGCAGCCGGCGCGTCAGCCGCCGCTCCGGCGGGCGCGGCCGAAGAGGTTGACCCGCTCGCGGAGGCGGATGTGTACATGGCCTATGGGCGCGATGTGCAGGCCGAGGAGATTCTGCGCGAAGCACTGTCCAAGGACGCGAGCCGACCGGGCGTTCACGCGAAGCTGCTTGAAATCTACGCCAAGCGGCGCGACGCGAAGCAGTTCGAGGCCACCGCACTCAAGATGAAGGGGCTGGTCGGTGGTGAGGGGCCGGAGTGGGACAAGGCGATGGCGCTTGGGCGGTCGATCGACCCGGGCAATGGCCTCTACGGTCAGGGCGAAGCCGTCGCCGACATCGCGCCTGAGCCTGGCGTGACCGAGGCGCCGGCGGTCGACTTTGATCTTGATGCGACAACCGGACTCGACCGGTCGCAGATGGCGGAGCCAGAAGCGCCGGCCGCGCCCATGCTGGACTTTGACCTCGGTGGAACGACGACCGAGGAGCCGGTGGCGGCCGAAGCCGAATCCAGGACCCCCGAGCCGGGCGGGCTAGATTTTGATCTCGGCGGAATGACGACCGAGCAGCCCGCGGCAGCGGAAGCCGCGCCCGCCGCCGAAGCAGCGGCGCCCGAGACGGGTGGTGGGCTCGATTTTGAATTGAACCTCGATATGGACGTCCCTGCGGAAGAGGCCGCGCCCGCTGCGGGCGGAACGGATCTCTCCACGATCAGTCTCGACCTGGGCGGGACCGAGTCCGCTGGTACCAGCGCGGGCGGCGGCGATGCGAAATGGCAGGAAGTTGCGACGAAGCTCGATCTTGCCAAGGCGTACGAGGAGATGGGCGACAAGGACGGTGCCCGGGAACTCCTGAACGAGGTGGCCAAGGAAGGCGACGCCGAGCAGCAGGCGCAGGCACAGCAGATGCTCGCAAGCCTGGGATAATCCCAGCGCCGCGTTGCCATGGCCGTGGCGCCTGCAGGCCGTGGTCATGGATAACCTTTTTCCGACATGCGAATCGCGCTCGGCGTCGAGTACGACGGAAGCCGTTTCCTCGGGTGGCAGACGCAGCCCGGTGGGGGTACGGTGCAGGACGCCGTCCAAGCTGCGCTGTCGGCGATCGCGGGTGCGGCCATTTCCGTTACGGCGGCGGGACGCACCGACCGCGGGGTTCATGCGCTCGAGCAGGTCGTGCATTTTGACGTCGAGGTCTCGCGACCGGTCACGGCCTGGGTGCGGGGCGTAAACGCGCTGCTACCACCCTCCGTCGCGGTTCTCTGGGCGACGCCCGTCGATGCGCGCTTTCACGCGCGCTATAGCGCGCGCCTGCGGACGTATCGCTACCTGCTCCTGAACCGACCGGTGCGACCGGCGCTCGCTGCGGGACGTGTCGGTTGGTTCCATGCGCCGCTCGATATCGACGCGATGCGTGCAGCGGCCAACCGACTCCTCGGAGAGCATGATTTTTCCGCCTTCCGCTCGGCAGACTGTCAGGCCCCTTCGCCGGTGCGTCGCTTAACGACCCTGGACATCGTGCGGCATGGCGATCGGATTGAATTCGTCGTGCGTGCGAATGCGTTTCTGCATCACATGGTTCGAAATATCGTGGGTGCGTTGCTGTACGTCGGCACGGGTAAGTATCCGTCGCACTGGCTGAGCGAGTTGCTCGCGTCGCGCGACCGGACGCGCGGCGCGCCGACCTTCGGCGCCGAAGGGCTTTACCTCGAAGCGATCGGGTACGAGGCGCATTGGAACCTGCCCCAGGCACGGACCGACGTGGGCGTTCTTGTGCTCGGGAATTGAACCGTGCGCGTACGGGTGAAAGTCTGCGGCATCACGCGTGTCGAAGACGCGCATGCCGCGTCACGCGCGGGCGCGGATGCCGTCGGCCTGGTGTTCTATCCGCCGAGCCCGCGCTGCCTGTCGATCGCGCAGGCGAGCCGCGTGCGCATGGCATTGCCGCCGTTTGTCTCCGCGGTGGCCCTGTTCGTGAATCCGGCGCGCGAGGAGGTCGAGCGGGTGTTGGTCGACGTTCGCCCAGACGCGCTGCAATTCCACGGCGAGGAAGATCCGGCGTTTTGCGCACAGTTCGGCGTGCCCTACGTCAAGGCCTGCCGGGTGCGAGAGGGCACTGATTTGCTAGAATATTTCCGCCCTTACGCCGATGCGCAAGGGTGGCTGGCAGATGCCTATGTCGAGGCCTATGGCGGGGTGGGTGCGCAGTTCGACTGGCGCCTCGTGCCGCCCGTGCGCGCGCGACCCCTCATACTCTCGGGTGGCTTGACCATCGCAAACGTCGGCGAGGCACTGCGGTTGGTCAAGCCCTGGGCGGTGGACGTGTCCAGCGGCGTCGAGGTCGCCAAGGGCATCAAGGTCGCCGCACTGATCGAAGCCTTTATTGCAGAGGTACAGAATGCAGCTGTATGACCTGCCCGACGCACGCGGTCATTTTGGACCCTACGGGGGCGTGTTCGTTTCCGAGACGCTGTCGCACGCGCTCGATGAGCTGACTGCCGCCTACGAAGCCTGCCGTTCGGACGTGGCTTTCGAAGACGAACTGCGCTACGAATTGAAGCATTTCGTCGGGCGGCCGAGCCCGATCTATCACGCGAAGCGCCTGTCGGAGCAGCTCGGCGGCGCACAGATTTACCTGAAGCGCGAAGACCTGAATCACACTGGCGCGCACAAGATCAACAACACGGTCGGTCAGGCGATGGTCGCTCGCCGCATGGGCAAGCGGCGCGTCATCGCGGAAACCGGAGCCGGCATGCATGGCGTTGCCGCCGCGACCGTCGCGGCACGCTACGGCATGGAATGCGTCGTCTACATGGGTGCCGAGGATATCGATCGGCAGGTGCAAAACGTCTACCGCATGAAATTGCTGGGGGCGAGCGTCGTTTCGGTCGAGTCGGGTTCGAGGACTCTGAAAGACGCGCTGAACGAGGCGATGCGCGACTGGGTCACGAATGTCGAGAGCACGTTCTACATCATCGGAACCGTGGCTGGTCCACATCCCTATCCGATGATGGTGCGCGACTTCCAGTCGGTGATCGGCAACGAGTGTCTTGAGCAGATGCCCGAGCTCACCGGCCGGCATCCCGATGTCGTCATTGCCTGCGTTGGTGGCGGATCCAACGCGATGGGAATCTTCTACCCCTATATCGGCATCAACGGCGTACGTCTGGTCGGCGTGGAGGCGGCAGGCGAGGGGCTTGCGACCGGCAAGCACGCGGCGTCATTGTGTGCCGGGCGACCCGGCGTGCTGCACGGCAACCGCAGCTATCTGCTGCAGGACGCGAACGGCCAGATCACCGAAACCCACTCGGTGTCGGCGGGACTGGACTACCCCGGGGTGGGACCCGAGCACGCCTGGCTGAAGGACGCCGGTCGCGCCGCGTACGTGGCCGTGACCGATGCAGATGCGCTGCAGGCGTTCCATGATCTATGCCGGCTGGAAGGCATCATCCCCGCGCTCGAGTCGAGCCATGCGCTGGCCTACGCGGCACAGATCGCGCCGACGATGGCGCGCGACGCCGCTCTGCTGGTGAATCTGTCCGGGCGCGGGGACAAGGACATGCATACGGTCGCCCAGCGCTCAGGCATCGCGCTCTGACGATGTCGAGAATTCCACAGCGTTTCGAGGCCCTGCGTGCGCAGGGACGCAAGGCCCTCATCCCGTACATCACGGCGGGTGATCCGTCACCCGCGCTGACGGTGGCCCTGCTGCACGCGCTGGTCGAGGCCGGCGCTGACATTCTGGAGCTCGGGGTGCCTTTCTCGGACCCGATGGCCGACGGCCCCGTGATCCAGCGCTCGGGCGAGCGCGCGCTCAAACTTGGCGTCGGCCTGCGTGATGTGCTCGAGATGGTGAGTGAATTTAGGCGTACCGACGATGCGACGCCGCTCGTGCTGATGGGCTACGCGAATCCAATCGAGGCGTTGGGGACGGATCGGTTCCTCGCTGAGGCCGCCCGAGTCGGCGTCGACGGCGTGATCGTGGTGGATTATCCGCCGCAGGAGTGCATCGCATTTGCCGAAGCGGCGAAGCGCAGTGGCATCGATCTAATCTTTCTGCTGGCCCCGACCTCAACGCAGAAACGCATCGAGGAGGTCGCTCGCAGCGGCAGCGGCTACCTTTACTACGTGTCGCTCAAGGGCGTGACGGGTGCCGGGCATCTCGACTTGAACGAGGTGGTGGCGCGTGTGGCGACGATCCGTGCGGCGACGCGCCTACCCATTGGCGTCGGATTCGGGATACGCGACGCGGCCTCGGCGCAACAGGTCGCGCGTAGCGCGGACGCGGTCGTGATCGGCAGCCGGATCATCGAGGAAATCGAGGCCGCGGGTCCGAACCATGCGGTTGCGCGCGTCAAGGCGTTGCTCGCGCCGATACGGGCGGCGCTCGATGCGCCGTGCTAAGCGAGACAGGACGCGACGACCATGAGCTGGCTCAAAAAGCTGCTACCGCCGAAAATCCAGCGCAGCGCGGGCGGTGCGCGCAAGACCGTTCCCGAGGGACTGTGGACGAAGTGTCCGGCCTGCGACGGCGTGCTCTACGGCACGGATCTCGAGCGCAATCTCAACGTGTGCCCGAAGTGCGGGCACCATGAGCGCTTGAGCGCGCGTGAGCGCCTCGATGCGCTGCTCGATACCGAAGCGCGTTTCGAAATCGGGGACGATGTTCTGCCGGTCGACAGCTTGAAGTTCAAGGATACGCGACGCTATCCGGAGCGGCTCGCAGAGGCGCAACAGGAAACTGGCGAGAGTGATGCGCTGGTGGTGATGCAGGGCACGATTCGCGCGATCGGCGTGATCTGTGCGGCGTTCGAGTTCGAATTCATGGGCGGATCGATGGGTTCCGTCGTCGGGGAACGGTTTGTGCGCGGCGTACACGTCGCCATCGAGCAGAAACTGCCCTTCGTCTGCGTGACGGCGTCGGGCGGGGCGCGCATGCAGGAGGGTCTGTCGTCGCTCATGCAGATGGCCAAAACCACGGCGGCACTGGCCGATCTTGCCGCGCGCCGACTACCCTTTATCTCCGTGCTCTCGGATCCAACGATGGGCGGTGTGTCGGCCAGCTTCGCGATGCTTGGCGATATCGTAATCGCCGAGCCGAAGGCGTTGATCGGATTCGCCGGTCCGCGAGTCATTGAGCAGACGGTGCGGCAGAAACTTCCGGACGGCTTTCAGCGCTCCGAGTTCCTGCTTGAAAAGGGCGCGATCGATCTGATCGTCGACCGCCGTGAGCTGCGCGACCGCCTGGCGACGCTGCTCGCGATGCTGCAGGACTTGCCGGTCGAGCAGGGCGCCTAGGCGCAGCATCGGGTCCGCCGTGGCGACCGCGCGGACGCTCGCCGAATGGCTACACTTTGTCGAGCGACAGCACCCGGCGCAGATCGCGCTCGGTCTCGATCGTGTCGACACCGTTCGTCGGCGACTTGCGCTCGAGCTTGAGTGCACGGTCATCACTGTCGGCGGGACCAATGGCAAGGGTTCGACCTGTGCCCTGCTCGAGGCGATACTGCGCGCGGCCGGGTACCGCGTCGGTCTCTACCTTTCACCTCATGTCGTACGCTACAACGAGCGCGTCCGGATCGACGGTGAGGACGCGACGGACGCGGCACTCTGCGACGCGTTCGCCGTGGTGGAAGACGCGCGCGGTGAGGTTCCGCTCACCTATTTCGAATTCGGCACCCTGGCGGCGGCGTGGTTGTTCTCCCGCTCGCGGCCGGAGGCTGTCGTACTCGAAGTCGGGCTTGGTGGTCGGCTCGATGCGGTCAATCTGTTCGACGCAGACTGCGCAGTTCTGACAGCCATCGACCTTGATCACATGGATTATCTCGGCGCCACGCGCGAGGCGATCGGCTACGAGAAGGCGGGTATTCTGCGTCCCGGACGCCCCGCCGTGTTCGCCGAAGCGCGTCCGCCCGCGAGCGTGATCGCGCATGCCACATCCATTGGCGCGCGCGTGCTGCAAAGCGAACGCGATTTCGGCTTCGCCACGGCGCCAACCCAGTGGAACTATTGGGGCCCCGAAGG
The DNA here is from genome assembly GCA_963714925.1 of uncultured beta proteobacterium. GTDB lineage: Bacteria > Pseudomonadota > Gammaproteobacteria > Burkholderiales > SG8-39 > SG8-39. The sequence goes on from CAVQQK010000012.1 coordinate 122,093, forward strand.
CCGACGCGCCAGCCTTGCCTATCCCGCCTTGCGCGGCGCGGTTCAGCTCGGCAACGCAGCGACCGCACTGTGTGCGCTCGACACGCTGCGTGATCGGTTGCCCATCACGATGCAGGCGGTGCGCAGGGGTCTGGCGCAGGTCAGGCTGCCGGGCCGCTTTCAGATCGTGCCCGGACGGCCGTCGATTATTCTCGATGTTGCGCACAATCCACAGGCCGCACAGGTGCTTGCCCGCAACCTTGGCGCGGTCGGCTATGCGCGGGAGACGATTGGGGTCCTCGGCATGCTGGCGGACAAGGACCTGCGCGGCGTTGTCGATGCACTTGCAAACCGCATCACACGCTGGCACGTGGCGTCGTTGCCCCGACCGCGCGGCGCGAGCGCGGCGCAACTGGGGGACGCGCTACGGCGTGCCGCGGTCAGCGCGCCAGTCCACGCGTATTCGAATCCGATCGATGCGTTCATTGCTGCGCGCGAAACGGCGCACGACGATGATAGAATCGTCGTGTTTGGTTCCTTTCTGACTGTCGGCGAGATCGCAGCCCATCTCGAGACGACGCGGCGCCGTTCTTAGATCGATGGCTGAAGCTCTGGATGTCAACACACTGAAACGTCGCAGCCGGCGGCGGTTGGTGGGCGCGGTCGCCCTGGTGCTGCTTGCGGTGATCGTTTTGCCGATGGTGTTCGATACCGAGCCACGCCAGACCGTGCCGCCGGTGAGCGTGCGCATACCGAGTGAGGATGACGCGAAATTCTCGCCGAAGCTGGCGCCGCCTCCGCCCAGAACGGCGGTGACTGCCACCACCCCGTCGTCGAACACAGCGGCCAAGGCGCCGTCCGCGCGAACGCCCGCGCCGTCGAGCGCCAAGTCGGCGGAAACCCGGGAATCCGCGCTCGTGCCGCCGAAATCGGCGGCACCGACCAAACGCGCCGAGACCAAGCCTGCGGCGCGCAGCGCAAGCGCGGAGCGCGCGCGTGCGGAAGCGGCACTCAAGGGAAGCGCGGAATTCATTGTCCCGGTCGCAGCGCTGGCGGATGCGGACAAAGTGAAACTGCTCACCGCCCGCCTGGCGGCGGCGAAGCTGCCGTACTACACCGAGCCGATCGCGACGGCGCAGGGGACGGTAACGCGCGTGCGCGCGGGGCCGTTTGTCGATCGTGCGATGGCCGAAAAGGCGCTCGAACAGCTCAAGGGAATGGGCCTGAAACCGGGCAAGGTCGTCGAAAAGTCGTGACCGCCGGATGACCTGGCTGGACTACGGGGTCCTCTGCGTCGTGGTGGCGTCACTGATTTGGGGAGCCTGGCGCGGACTGGTCCGCGAAATCATCTCGATCCTCGGCTGGATCATCGCCTTTCTCGCCGCCAATCTGTTTGCCGGGCCACTCGGCGAGACGATGCCGGAATCGATTCCGTCGCCAGAGCTTCGCGTGCTGGTCGCATTCCTGGTCGTTTTTGTCGGGGCGCTGGCGGTCGCGGCGCTCCTCGGCCTCGTGCTGTCGAAGTTCGTACATGCGATCGGACTCGGCGGGCTCGATCGGACCCTCGGCTCACTGTTCGGGATCGCGCGCGGGGCGCTGATCGTGATCGCGTTTGCCTTACTCGCGGGGCTCACAGCGTTGCCACAGCAGCCCCTATGGCGCGATTCGGTGGCGGGCGCGCCACTCGCGCAAGCCGCAGGTGCCGTAAAGCCCTGGTTGCCCGACACGTTCGCGGCGCGCCTACGCTATCATTAGCGTCCAGATCGAGGCGCTCGCGAGCGCCCAGCACAAAGGATTACGCGAGGCGGCCTGAATGTGCGGGATTCTTGGAATCGTTGCTCGCTCTCCGGTCAACCAGCTCCTGTATGAGGGGCTGCTCCTGCTGCAGCATCGCGGCCAGGACGCCGCCGGGATCGTCACCTGCGAGCGCAAGAGCTTCCACATGCAAAAGGGCGGCGGCATGGTCCGCGACGTGTTCCGTACGCGGAATATGCGCTCGCTGCCGGGCAATATTGGAATTGCGCATTGTCGCTACCCGACCGCGGGGTCGGCGCACAATTCGGCCGAATCACAGCCCTTTTACGTCAACTCGCCGTTTGGCATCGTGCTGTGCCATAACGGAAACCTGACCAATGCCGATCAATTGATGGACGAGATGTTCCGTCAGGATCTGCGCCACATCAATACGAACTCCGACTCGGAAGTGCTGCTGAACGTGTTGGCGCACGAACTCGAGCAGACGTCGGTACGGCTGCGGCTCGATCCGCAAACCATCTTTTCAGCCGTGGCGAAGGTGCACAAGCGATGCCGGGGCGCCTATGCGGTGGTCGCCATGATTGCAGGCTACGGCGTGCTCGCGTTCCGCGACCCGTTCGGAATACGGCCCGCGGTCATCGGCTACCGGGAGACTCGGGACGGGACGGAGTACATGGTCGCGTCCGAGTCGGTGTCGGTGGATGCACTCGGTTTCCGGGTCTTGCGCGATATCGTGCCGGGTGAGGCCGTGCTGATCGACGAGCAGGGCAACCTGTTCAGCCAGCAGTGTGCGCAGGCGCACAGCCTGAATCCGTGCATTTTCGAGTACGTCTATCTCGCCCGCCCGGACTCGCTGATCGACGGTGCGTCGGTCTACGAGGCACGCCTGAAGATGGGTGAGATGCTCGGTGAGAAAATCCGACGCCATTTCGGACATCTCGACATCGATGTGGTGATCCCGATACCGGATTCGAGCCGGCCGGCGGCGCTTGAGCTGGCGCTCGGGCTGGGCTTGCCCTACCGGGAAGGTTTCGTGAAAAATCGCTATATCGGTCGTACCTTCATCATGCCCGGGCAGGCCGTGCGGCGCCGGTCGGTGCGCCAAAAACTGAACGCGATATCGTTGGAATTCAAGGGCAAGAACGTGCTCCTGGTCGACGATTCGATCGTTCGCGGAACGACGAGCCAGGAGATCGTGCAGATGGCCCGGGAGGCGGGCGCGCGGAAGGTCTTTTTCGCCTCGGCCGCGCCACCCGTGCGCTTTCCGAACGTCTACGGCATCGACATGCCGACGCGCTCGGAGTTGATCGCGGCGCACCGCAGCGAGGACGAAGTCACGCTGGAAATCGGCGCCGATGCGCTCATCTACCAGGACCTCGAGGCGCTTAAGGCCGCGGTTCGTTCAGTCAACCCGCGCCTTGCCCGCTTTGAGACATCCTGCTTCGATGGCAGCTATATCACCGGCGACGTGACGAGCGACTATCTGCAGGCGATTGAACTGCGGCGTGACGCGGCGCGTGACGCCATCGACGGTGAAGAGGACGCACAACTCGACCTGAATCTGGTGACTGCGACCTAGCAGACCGCCGGCTTGGCGGCGGCGCCAAGCCGCGCTACAATCATCACCGCGCCGATTTGATAACAGCTTGCGGGCGCGTTAAAAATACAGCTAAAGCGTGCCGAGAAAAACCCGGTCCGCTTGGCCGGGTTTTGTTTTTCCGGCGCCCGCAGGCAAGGACGAGGACCATGACAGACACGTTCGAGCTTGCAACCCAGGGAGTGCGTGCCGGGCAGCGACGCACCGAGTATCAGGAGCATTCCGAGGCCCTGTTCCTCACGTCGAGCTTCGTATTCGACAGTGCGGCGCAGGCCGCCGCGCGCTTCACGGGCGGGGAGGACGGCTTCATTTATTCGCGCTTCACCAACCCCACGGTGTCGATGTTCCAGGACCGGCTCGCAGCGCTCGAGGGCGCCGAGGCCTGTGTCGCGACGGCCTCGGGAATGTCCGCGATACTCGCGACCGCGATGGCATTGCTGAAGCAAGGGGACCATGTGGTCTGCTCCAGCGGCGTCTTCGGCGCGACGGTCCAGCTATTCGGCGTTGTGCTCGCGCGCTTCGGTATTGAGACGACGTTTGTCCCAGGTCATGATATCGAGGCCTGGGGGCGCGCCGCGCGTCAGAACACGCGGTTGTTTTTCCTCGAAACGCCATCCAATCCGCTCACTGAGGTATCCGACATTGCGGCGATTGCGGGCGTGGCGAAGCGGGTGGGCGCGCGTCTTGTCGTCGACAACTGTTTTTGCACACCGGTGTTGCAGCGGCCGCTCGAATTGGGCGCCGATCTCGTCATTCATTCGGCGACGAAGTATCTTGATGGCCAGGGGCGGGTTCTCGGGGGCGCAATCGTCGGGCCGCGCGCTCTGGTCATGGACGGAATCTTTGGTTTTCTGCGTACCGCGGGCCCCACGCTGTCTGCGTTCAATGCCTGGGTGATTCTCAAGGGCCTCGAGACGCTCGAGCTGCGCATGCAGGCGCAGTCCCGTAGCACGCTCGAGCTGGCGCGCTGGCTTGAGGCGCATCCGCGGGTCGCCCGCGTGTACTACCCGGGGCTCGAGTCACATCCTCAGCACGCGCTTGCGATGCGCCAGCAAAAATCCGGTGGCGCGGTGGTCTCGTTTGATATCAAGGGAGGCAGGGAGGCTGCCTGGAAGGTGATCGACGCCACACGTTTGATCTCGATCACCGCGAACCTGGGTGACGTAAAGACGACGATCACGCATCCTGCGACGACGACGCATGGGCGAATCACGGCGGAGGCCCGGGCCGCGGCGGGGATCGGGGACGGATTGCTGCGCGTCGCGGTTGGCCTCGAAGCGCAGGCGGATCTGCGCGCGGACCTCGCGCGCGGACTGGACTAGGTCGAGCGTGAAAATTGCCCGTGAAGGGCGCGTGCTCGAGCTGACGCTCGATCGCCACGCGGTACGCAATGCGCTCGATCTGGAGACGACGGAGCATCTGCTCGCGACACTGGATCGCGTCGCGCGTGACGCCACGATCGCCGCCGTCTTGCTCTGCGGTGACGGGACGGGCTTTTGCGCCGGCAGCGACGTCAAGGAAATGGCGCGTGTCGATCTGGAGGCGCGTGGCCGAATTGCTGAGCGCAAGGGACACTTGATGCATCGTCTTGCGTCGCTTGAGCGGCCGGTCGTCGCGGCGGTGCATGGGTTCGCGCTCGGCGGCGGTTTCATGCTCGCCATTGGCTGCGATGTCGTCCTCACCGCGGCAGACGCGGTCTGGCGCCTGCCCGAGGTCGAGCTGGGGTTCTTTCCACCCTGGGGACTGGAGGCGCTGCTGCGTCGCGTGAGCGTGGCGCGTGCGCGCAGACTCGTGTGGGGCGAAGCATCGATCTCTGGCCGCGAGGCTGCACGCCTGGGGATTGCCGACGAATCCCTGACATCTGACGACGCGACGCTCGGCCGGGCGCGCGAGGTTGCCCAACGCTTGGCGGCCCTGCCCGACGCGTCTGCCCGTGCAACCAAACGCTTTTTCGCGCAGCGCGATCTCGTGCGAGGGCTCGATGCGATCGCGCGAGAAATCTACCGCGAGAACTGCGAAGGCGGTGCGGCGGAGGCGACGTTTCGGAGGCTGCGCGACTAGAAGCGCTCAAGCGCCAGGTTCTGGCCGTCGGCAATGAGGTAGCCGCCATGGCAATCCCAGTCCGGTAGCACCCAGCGCTCGCAGTGTCGCGCGTCGACTTGCAGCACGTGCATCGCCGGACGATGCGTGTGGCCGTGGATGAGGCACGACACGGCGTGGCTGCGGAACGTCTCTTGAACGGCATCGGCTGCGACGTCCATGATATCGTCGGCGGTCGCCCGCTTGACCTGTTCGCTCATCGCCCGGTACTGCTGTGCGAGCGCGCGACGCTCGGCCAGCGGTTTCGACAGGAACGCGCTCTGGAATGGCTTGGACCGCGCCAGCACACGGAACTTCTGGTATGCGACGTCGCTCGTGCAGAGCGTGTCGCCGTGCATCAGCAGCGCGCTGCGGTCTCCCAGAGAGATCCGCGTGGGGTCTTCGAGCAGGCGCGTCCCGCTGGCCTTGGCGAAGCGCTCATCGAGCAAAAAGTCGCGATTGCCGTGCATGAGCATGACCGGCGTTCCTGCGTCGTGCAGTGCGCGCAATGCCGCCACGACGTCGCGCGCGAGGGGGTCACCGTCCTGCGCTTCGAGCACGTCATCGCCGAGCCAGGCGTCGAACAGATCGCCCAGAATATAGAGCGCGGCCGCGCCCGAAGCCTCGTGCGTCAGAAAGCGGAAGAGCTGTGCGCTGACTTCCGGCTGCTCGCTCGAGAGATGCAAATCCGAGATGAATAGCGTAGGCGCCATGGGGTCGCGCCGCGCGTGGCGCGCCGGCAGACTCAGCGACCGACCACTACGATCGATTCGATGACGACAGCGTCCCGGGGCACGTCACTCGGGAACGGCCCTCCGGGGCCGGTCGGCATCTTGGCAATCGTATTCACCACATCCATGCCGGAGACGACTTTCCCAAAGACCGCGTAGCCGTGTCCATCCCCGCGCGGATCCCCTGAATTTAAAAATCCGTTGTCCCCGACGTTGATGAAAAACTGCGCAGTGGCCGAATCCGGGTTCGCCGTTCGCGCCATTGCGACGGTGCCCACCTCGTTCTTCAAGCCGGCGTCGACGCCGCCGCGCGCTTCATTTGGGATCGGCACGCGCGTCTTCTTCTGCTGAAAGCTGGCGTCAAAACCGCCGCCCTGAATCATGAATCCGTCGATTACGCGGTGCATGATGGTCCCGTTGTAGTGCCCATCGGACACGTATTGCATAAAGTTTTTGACGGTTTTTGGTGCGATGCTCTGGAACAGCGTCAATCGCATGGTCCCAACGTTGGTCTTGATGTCGACCTGTGGTTCCGCCGCAAGCGCGCCGGGTCCACCGACCGCCGCCGACAAGACCAAAACGGACTTCCAAAGATCGGCAAGCTTCATCAGTACACTCCAGGTAAGAAGGTGGAAGGAACGCCCGTGTTACCGCGGCCGGCGCGCCGTCGCGTTCACCGTGTTATGAGGCGTTCGCCGACGATCCGCCAGTCCTCTCCGTCACGGACCAGGTCAAGCGTTTTGCGCGTACTGCCCTGGAAACGCTCGGAACGGTAAGCCTGACGAAAGGTGACCGCAACGTGATTGTCGTCATGCCGCAGGACCTTGGCGCCACTGATCGATACGTCGATGCTGCGCGGCCCATGAATGCGGGCGCTACGCTTTTCCTCCCATGCCGCGCGCGTTTCTCCGCGCGGGGTCTTGAACGCCGGCGCGTAAAAGCCTAGATAGCGTTCCACGTCCTTCGCAGACCACGCCTTCGCCCAGGCAACGACGGTTGCGAGCACCGCCGCGTCGGGCGATGGCCGTGCCGAAGGGGCAGGGGCAGGCGCCGGCGGTGTCGGTCGCGCAGTGGCGACGGCAGTCGGCGCCTTGGACGTCGGCTTGGTTGGCGCCGGCGGTCGGACGGGCGCCGGGGCTTGCGTGACGGTTGCGGCGCTGGGCGGCGGGGGCTTCGACGCCACAGGCGGCCGGTTGGGCGTGGACGCCGCCGCAGCAAGCTGCGTGGATCGCGTCGGTGGTTGGCCAGTCAACTCGCGCACAAGCGCGAGCTTCTTGCGCGCACCGTTGTTCGTCGAATCGAGGCGGAGCGCACGATCGTAGGCGTCGCTCGCGAGCTTCGAATACACATCGCCAAGGTTCTCATACGCCGTCGCATAGCTCGGATGGGTGCGAATCGATTTCTCGAGCGCAAGGCGCGCCTCGCCGTACTGCCCCTGGGCGGCGTAGATGACTGCGAGGTTATTGTAGGGTTCTGGAAGCGCGGGATAGTCCTGCGTGAGACCCGCGAACACGTCGGTCGCCGCCTTGGCATTGCCCTGCTCGGCGAGGATCACGCCCTTGAGAAACCGCGCCTCAGGGTTCGTCGGATTGGACACCAGGATCTTGTTGACCCGGGCCAGTGCTTGCGCCTGCTGTCCGGCCTGAAGCAGCGCATAGGCATCCTGGACCTCGCTCGCGCGTGCCGAATACACCACCACGCACAGCGCCGAAAGCGTCGCCGCGACAGCCGTTTTCCAGGCGCGCGGCAGAATGTCCGCTAGACGCATTGTGTTAGACTTTTCAATATCCTAGGCACACGTCGCATTCTAAATTAAGGCGTTCTGGTTCTCAACTTCGGCCGCGCTTGCGGCGACGCGGGATACACCGCCAAAGGTTATGGTCCAGGTCCCGCCGATCGAGTTTCCGGCTCATCTGGTGCGTATCAGGCGCCGCATGTCGCGCCCATGCTAAGAATCTACAACACGCTCGCCCGGGAGCAGACCGCGCTCGTCCCGCTGCGTCCCGGTGAGGTGCGCATGTACGTGTGCGGCATGACGGTCTATGACTACTGTCACCTCGGCCATGCCCGCGTGCTCGTGGTGTTCGACATGGTGCGGCGCTGGCTGCGCGCGAGCGGCTATCGCGTGACCTATGTACGGAACATCACGGATATCGACGACAAAATCATCCGTCGGGCGCAGGAACTCGGTGAACCGCTCGAGGCATTTACCGCGCGCTACATTGATGCCATGAACGAGGACGCGGCGGCACTCGGCGTCGAGCGCCCGGATGCCGAACCGCGCGCGACCGAATTTATTCCGCAGATGATCGACATGATCGAACGTCTGGAGAAGAACGGTCTTGCGTACCGCGCCGCGGACGACGATGTGAATTTCGTCGTGCGCCGCTTTCCGCGCTACGGACAGCTCTCGGGCAAATCGCTCGATTCGCTGCGCGCGGGCGAGCGCGTGGACGTTGCTGCGACCAAACACGATCCGCTTGATTTCGTGCTGTGGAAACATGCCAAGGCCGGGGAGCCCGCCTGGTCGTCACCCTGGGGCGAGGGGCGCCCCGGATGGCATATCGAATGCTCGGCGATGAGCTGCGCGCTGCTTGGCACACACTTCGACATTCACGGCGGCGGCCAGGACCTCCAGTTCCCGCATCACGAGAATGAGATCGCGCAATCGGAGGGGGCCAACGCAACGCCGTTCGTGAACATCTGGATGCACAACGGCTTCGTGCGCATCGATGAGGAGAAAATGTCGAAATCGCTCGGCAATTTCTTTACCGTGCGCGACATTCTGTTGCGGTTCGATCCGGAGGTTGTTCGGTTTTTCATCCTGCGCGCGCACTACCGCAGCCCGTTGAACTATACGGATAGCGCGATGCAGGATGCGAGGCAGGCGCTGACACGCCTGTACATCGCGCTCAAAGATGCGCCGGCGGGTTCGTGCGCGATCGACTGGGACGCCCCGCACGCGCGGCGATTCAGCGTCGCGATGAACAACGACTTCGGTACGCCCGAGGCCATGGCAGTGCTGTTCGATCTCGCGAACGAGATCAACCGTGGGCAGCACGCGCTCGCGGTGCAACTACGGGCGCTGGGCGGCGTACTCGGACTGCTGCAGCGCGACCCGCGGACCTTTCTTCAGCGCGAGGAGACGGGCGGCGCGTTGGCGGCCGATTTGATCGAGGCACGGATTGCCGAACGCTCGGCTGCGCGCAAGGCGCGGGACTTTGCTCGGGCAGACGCAATTCGGGGTGAGCTCGAGTCCGCCGGGGTGGTGCTTGAGGACGCGCCTGCGGGGACGACCTGGCGTCGCGCCTAGCCGACGCCGCTGACCCATGCGTCTCCACCGCGTCCCTCTTTAGACTTCGAAGAATTCCTTGACCTTCTCGAACCAGGATTTGGTTCGCGGGCTATGGCGCGCCGTATCGGCCTGCGAGATCGCGTCGAATTCATGCAGCAACTCTTTCTGACGTTCGGTCAATTTCACCGGGGTCTCGACCACGACGTGGCAGTACAGTTCGCCGTGCGTCTGGCTACGCACGCCCTTGATTCCTTTGCCACGCAGCCGAAAGGTCTTCCCGGACTGCGTCTCCGGCGGAACCCGAATGCGTGCCGAACCGTCGAGCGTCGGAATCTCGATGTCGCCGCCCAAGGCCGCAGTCGCGAATGACACCGGCATCTCGCAGTGCAGATCGTCGTTGTCACGCTGGAATACGGGGTGCGGTTTGATGTGCACCTGAACATAGAGGTCTCCGGATGGGCCTCCGTTCGATCCGGGTTCGCCTTCACCACTCAGGCGTACGCGATCACCTTCGTCAACGCCCGCCGGAATCCGAACCGACAGCGTCTTCTGTTGCTTGACGCGTCCCGTTCCTGCGCAGTCGGCGCAGGGATTGGGGATGACTTTTCCGCTCCCATGGCAACGCGGACAGGTCTGCGCGATCGAGAACGGGCCCTGGGAGACACGGACCTGCCCCACGCCACCGCAGGTGGGGCAGGTCTGCGGCTGCGTTCCCGCACGTGCGCCGCTGCCGCTGCAGGTTTCGCACTTCGAAAGGGTGGGGATGCGGATCTTTGTCTCGAAGCCGCGTGCTGCCTGTTCGAGGCCGATCTCGAGGTTGTAGCGCAGGTCAGCGCCACGAAACACGTTCGACCGTCCGCCCCCGCGGCCGGCACCGAAGATCTCGCCGAAGATGTCGCTAAAGATATCGCCGAAACCGCCTGCCCCGGCGCCGCCCGCCCCCATGCCCGCGTGGGGGTCGACGCCGGCATGACCAAACTGGTCGTAGGCGGCGCGCTTCTGGGCGTCACTGAGAATTTCGTAGGCTTCCTTGGCTTCCTTGAAGTGTTCCTCTGCCTTCGGATTGTCCGGATTGCGGTCCGGATGCCACTTCATGGCGAGCTTGCGGTACGCCTTCTTGAGGTCGTCTTCGGCGGCATCTCGATTCAAGCCGAGCACTTCGTAGTAGTCGCGTTTCGCCATTCGCTCGCTCTTGACTGACGTAAAACAGCCGGGTTGAACGGCGTCAGGCGTCCGTTCGAACCCGGCCCGTGAATACGCTCAATGCGGCATGCACCGCCGCATCGGCCATTAACCGGTCTTTTTGTCCTTCACCTCGGTGAACTCGGCATCAACCACGTTGTCGTCGTCCTTCTTCGCCGATTCCGCCTGTGCCGCGTCGCCTGCGTCCGCCGCCGCGCCCGGTTGCCCCTGCGCGTCGGCGTACATCTTCTCACCGAGCTTCTGCGCCGCCTGCCCAAGCGCCTGGGCGCGCGCGTCGATCGTCTCCTTGTCGTTGGACTTGAGCGCTTCCTCGGCGTCCTTGATCGCGGCCTCGATGCCGTCCTTCTCGCTGGACTCGAGCTTATCGCCATAGTCCGTAAGCGACTTGCGAACCGAGTGCACCAGCGCCTCGCACTGGTTGCGTGCATTGACGAGTTCGTGCGCTATGCGGTCCTCCTCCGCATGTACTTCGGCGTCCTTTACCATGCGCTGGATCTCGTCCTCGGTCAGGCCGGAACTCGCCTGGATCTTGATCTTCGCTTCCTTGCCGGTCGCCTTGTCCTTGGCCGAGACATGCAGAATACCGTTCGCGTCGATATCGAACGTCACGTCGATCTGCGGCATGCCGCGCCGCGCGGGTGCGATGTCGGTCAAGTTGAACTGGCCGAGGCTCTTGTTGCCGCCTGCCATTTCGCGTTCGCCTTGCAGGACGTGAATCGTCACCGCAGTCTGGTTGTCGTCCGCGGTCGAGAAGACCTGGTTCGCCTTGGTGGGAACCGTCGTATTCTTGGTGATGAGCTTGGTCATCACGCCGCCCAGCGTCTCGATGCCCAGCGACAAGGGTGTCACGTCGAGCAGCAGCACGTCCTTGACGTCGCCCTTCAGTACCCCCGCCTGGATGGCTGCGCCAACCGCGACTGCCTCGTCCGGATTGACGTCCTTCCTGGGGTCCTTGCCAAAGAAATCGCGCACCTTGTCCTGAACTTTCGGCATGCGCGTCATACCGCCCACCAGGATGACGTCCTGGATGTCCGACACTTTCACGCCGGCGTCCTTGATCGCGATCCGGCACGGCTCGATCGTGCGCTCGATCAGAGCGTCGACGAGCGATTCGAACTTCGCGCGCGTGAGCTTCATCGTCAGGTGCTTCGGTCCGCTCGCATCCGCAGTGACATACGGCAGATTGATTTCGGTCTGTTGCGACGAGGACAGCTCGATTTTTGCCTTTTCCGCTGCTTCCTTGAGTCGTTGCAGCGCAAGCACGTCCTTCGACAGGTCGACGCCCTGGTCCTTCTTGAACTCGGTGACGATGTAGTCGATCACGCGCTGATCGAAGTCCTCGCCGCCGAGGAAGGTATCGCCGTTGGTCGAGAGCACCTCGAACTGCTTCTCGCCTTCGACATCGGCAATTTCGATGATCGAGATGTCGAAGGTGCCGCCGCCGAGGTCGAACACCGCGATCTTGCGGTCCTTTTTGTCCTGCTTGTCGAGGCCGAACGCCAGCGCGGCCGCGGTCGGCTCATTGATGATGCGCTTGACGTCCAGCCCCGCGATGCGTCCGGCGTCCTTGGTTGCCTGGCGCTGCGCGTCGTTGAAGTAGGCCGGCACGGTGATGACCGCTTCGCTGACGTCCTCGCCAAGGTAGTCCTCGGCAGTTTTTTTCATTTTGCGCAACACGTCCGCCGCGACCTGCTGCGGCGCCATCTTCTTGCCGCGTACCTCGACCCAGGCGTCGTTGTTGTCTGCCTTGACGATCTTGAAGGGCATCATGGCGATGTCCTTCTGGACTTCCTTTTCCTCGAATCGGCGGCCGATGAGGCGCTTGACTGCGTACAGCGTATTGTGCGCATTCGTCACCGCCTGACGCTTGGCGGGCGCGCCCACCAATACCTCGCTCTCTTCGGTGTAGGCGACGATGGAAGGCGTGGTGCGTGCGCCTTCTGAATTCTCAATGACCTTGGGTTTGCCGCCTTCCATGATGGCGACGCACGAGTTCGTGGTTCCCAGGTCGATACCAATGATCTTTGCCATGTCGGCTCCTGCGATTATGGTCGTAAGCTAATGAGGAATATGGGGATTCGAGAGCCGCTTTCAAGCATCGTTGGCGGGTGTCGACGGTGCGGCTTTGGCCACCGTCACCAGCGCCGGGCGCAGGACGCGGTCGTGCAGGCGCCAGCCTTTTTGCAGAACAGCGACGATGGTGTTCGGTTCAGCGTCTGCCGCGACCGCTGCCATGGCCTGGTGCCAGTTGGGATCGAAGCGCTCGCCCGGGCTGGGTGCGAGTTCGTCGATGCGCGCGCTATCGAGCGCAGCCCGGAGTTGCTTGAGCGTGAGTTCTGCGCCGCTCTTGAGCGTGTCGGCCGTCGCGTTTTCGGTCTCCAATGCGGCCTCGAGGCTATCGACAACCGGAAGCAGCGTCTCGGCGAACTTTTCGAGTCCGAACTTGTGCGCGTTCAAGACCTCCAATTGGGCGCGTTTTCGAGCATTTTCCGCATCGGCCAGGGCGCGCAGCAGCGTTTCGCGCTGTTCCTCGATGCGGGCCTGCGCGTCCGCGAGCAACTGGTCCGGATTCTTTTCGGTGCTCGCCCCCGTCGGCTGCGTCGTGGCGTCCGGCGCGCCTGATTCAGCGGGCTGATGCGCGCTGGGGTCTTCGGGGGCCGTGGGCCGTTGCGCTTGATCTGACATCCGGGGGCGGTCTCTTATCCTGTGCGTTGCGGGACTGCATGAGACATAGCAAAGGCCCTATATGCGGCCAATTTGGCGGGCTTCAAGGGCAATTTCTCGCCGCGCGCGAATGCGGTCGCATGCAGGATTCTTCGGCGCGGATCGATCTCCGCGGCATGCCAGAACGCGAGTAACGCCTTGCCTTGATTGCATAATTTGTCCGAACGGGCGCCCGGTGCCCGGCGTGTGGCGTCGCAATCAAACCGGCTGTGCCGGATGCTCAAGCGCGATTTGGGCGAGGGCTTCGATCCACTCGGGCGACTCGTTCAAGCACGGCAGGAGATGAAATTCCTTACCGCCGCTGTCTATAAACACCGCGCGCGCGCCAAGTCCGATTTCCTCGAGTGTTTCGAGGCAGTCCGAAACGAACCCCGGGCATACGACGTCGACGCGCTGCACGCCCGCGCGCGCGAGTGCGTGCAGAGTCGGCTCGGTATACGGCTCGAGCCAGCGCGCCGGTCCGAAGCGTGATTGAAACGTTACGCGATAGCGGTCCGCGTCGAGTTCGAGCGCCTGCGCGAGCCGTCGCGCCGTCGCATGGCACTGCCGTTCGTACGGGTCGCCGCGCTGCACGGCGCGCTTCGGCAGTCCATGAAAACTCATCAGCAGAATTTCGCCGCTGCCATGCGTGGCCCGATACTGCCGCACGCCGGCCGCGAGCGCTCCGATGTAGGCCGGATGGAGGTGAAAATCCTCAATCATTTCGAGTCCGGGTCCGTCGGCGCGCAGCGCGTCGAGCACGTCGCGTATGCTTTGCGTGGTGCTACGGGCGTACTGTGGGTACAGCGGCACGACGCGCAGCTTCGAGCAGCCGCTTGCCGCCAGCCGAGCGACTGCGTCAGCAATGGAAGGTGCGCCGTAACGCATCGCATGCGCAATGCGCAGGCTCGCGGATTCGGGACGGGACGCGAAGTGCGCCGCGAGCCGCTCGGCCTGCCGTGCGGTGTGGACGGCGAGCGGCGAGCCCTGTGGCGTCCACACTGCGGCGTATTTTTCCGCCGAGCGCGCGGGGCGCAGCCTGAGTACCACGCCGTGCAGGATCGGCCACCACAGCAGGCGCGGTAATTCGACGACACGCGGATCCGACAGGAATTCGGCGAGGTAGCGGCGCACCGCCGCCGGCGTCGGTGCCGCGGGTGTGCCGAGATTTACCAGCACAATTCCATCCACGCGATTCACGGTCCGGGGCGGTTCACTGCCCCCATCGGCGCGGGGATGGGCGCATACGCTAGCCCTGAGACAGCGCACTGGACAAGAGCTTGGACGTTACATCGACGATCGGGATGACCCGGTCGTAGGCCATCCGGGTCGGTCCGATCACCCCGACCGTGCCGACGACTTCGCCGTCGACGCGATAGGGGGCGGACACGATGCTTACCGCGTCGGGTGTGGTGACCCCGGATTCGCCGCCGATGAAGATCTGCACGCCCTCGCTACGCAGCGTGAGATCCAGAATGCCGAGCAGCGACGACTTTTTTTCGAACAACTCGAACAGCCGGCGCAATTGCGCCACGTTCTGCGACAGGTCGCGCACCGACAGCAGGTTACGTTCACCCGTGATGACGTACTGCTCGCTGCCCTCGCTGACCGCGCGGTCACCGGCCTCGATCGCAGCCGACATGAGGCGGGCCATGTCCTCGCGAATCTCGTGCAATTCCCGCTGCAGGCTGGTGCGCGCGTCCTCGAAGGTGTGGCCGGCGAAATGCTGATTCAGGTAGTTTGCCGCGGCGATCAATTCGGAGGGCGAGTGGTCGTGCTCGGTCAGGAGGATTCGATTTTGCACGTCGCCGCCCTCGGCCACGACGATGAGCAGCACGCGCTTTTCCGACAGTTTCAGAAATTCGATGTGACGGAACGCCGGAGCGCGACGCCGAGAGGTCATGACGATTCCCGCGAATTGGGTCAGCTGCGAGAGCAGCTGGGATGCGGCCTGCGCGGCGCGCTGGGGATTGTCCGGGTGCAGCTGATCTTCAAGTTGATGGACCGCTTCGCTGTCCAGCGGCTTCATGATCAGCAGCGTGTCAACGAAAAAGCGGTAGCCAAGCGGCGTCGGAATGCGTCCTGCGGACGTATGTGGGCTCGTGATGAATCCCTGTTCCTCGAGATCCGCCATCACGTTGCGGATCGATGCCGGCGACAGGTCAAGCCCGGAGAATCGGGACAGGGTGCGCGAGCCGATCGGCTGGCCCTCGGCGATATAGCGCTCGATCAGCGTCTTCAGGAGGATTTGGGCACGGTCTTCGAGCACGCCGAAAGTGTACACAAGGCACGGGCACAGGGGGTGACCGCAGGCTGGCGCCGGAAGTTCGTCCACGGGTCAGGCTGTGGTTAAATCGTCGGCACCATGTCCAGCGCATTCCGTCGGGTCGCCCTCATCGGGAAGCCGAACAGCCCCGAAATCGCAATCTCCTTGCGCGAGCTGGCCGGGTACTTGCGCGCGCGAGGCTGCGAGGTGCTGCTCGAGCGGGAGACGGCGCCGCTGTTCGGCACCGCTGACGGCGCGATGGTTGCCGCAGACTGGGAGACTATTGGACAACGCGCCGACCTCGCGCTGGTGGTTGGGGGCGATGGCACCATGCTGTCGGCTGCGCGCAACTTGGTTCGCCATCGGGTGCCGCTGGCGGGCGTGAACCAGGGCCGCGTGGGCTTCATGACCGACATTGCGCTGAGCGAACTGCGCACGTCGATTGGCGCGATCCTTGATGGGCAGTACTCGATCGAAGAGCGTACGCTGATCGATGCCGAGATTCAGCGTGACGGCAAGTCAGTTCTACGCACCCTCGCGCTGAACGAGGCGGTCGTCGGCAAAGGCTCGCAAGGACGCCTGATCGAGTTCGAGCTTTACCTTGACGGGGAGTACGTCTATACGCTGCGCGCCGATGGCGTGATCGTCGCCACGCCGACGGGCTCGACCGCTTACGCGCTTTCGGCGCAGGGTCCGATCCTGCACCCGCGCGTGCCGGCGTTCGCACTGGTACCGCTCAATCCGCATACGCTCTCGGCGCGACCGGTCAGTGTCAGCGACCGCTGCAGCATCGAAATCGTCCTTGTGCGGGCACGCGACGCGCGCGCGCATTTCGACGGCTTCGCATTGACCGATCTGGCGCAGGGCGATCGGCTCGTTCTGCGTCGCTCCGACGATCCGATTCGTTTCGTGCATCCACCCGCGTACAGCTATTTTGTGATGCTGCGCGAAAAGCTGCACTGGAGCGAATCGGTGGCGCCGCTGCGCGACGACGACTAGGACGCTGTGCTGCGCACACTGACGATCCGCGATTTCGTGATCGTGGAGAGCGTCGATCTGGAGCTCGGCCCCGGATTCAACGTGCTCAGTGGTGAAACGGGCGCGGGAAAATCGATCCTGGTCGACGCGATCGAGCTGCTCGTGGGCGGCCGGGCCGACACGGCCACGGTCCGCGAGGGCGCGGAACGCGCCGAGTTGAGTGCCGTGTTCGATCTGCGCAGCGAGCCGCTCGAGGAATGGCTGCGGGAACACGGGCTCGAGGGCGACGCTGACGGGGTTCTCCTGCGGCGCACGGTCGATCGGAGCGGCCGCTCGCGCGCATTCATCAATGGCCATGCGGCAACGCTCGCGCAGCTGAGAGAGGTGGGCGAAGCGCTGGTCGATATCCATGGACAGCATGCGCATCAGTCGCTGTTGCGTGCCGCAGCGCAGCGCGCGTTGCTCGATGCGTTCGGCCAGGCGGAAGCGCTTAGCGACGCCTGCGCGGATGCGTACCGAACCTCGCGCAAGCTGGAGACGCTACTGGCCGAGGCGGAAACGCAGCATGCTCGGCTTGAACAGGAGCGGCAACTACTCGAGGCGCAGCGCTCTGAACTCGCGCGCCTGGCACCGCGCGAAGGCGAGTGGGACGCGCTTGGCGCGGAGCATGGACGTTTGGCGAATGCCGCGGGCCTGCTTGAGGGTGCCCAAGCGTCGTTCGAGCAATTGAGCGAGGCTGAAGGGGCATGCGCGCCGCAACTGGCGCGCGTCGCGACACGGTTGCGTGGGCTCAGCGCGCATGACCTGGCGCTCAATCCGATCATCGAAATGCTCGACGCAGCGCATGCGCAGGCGAGCGAGGCGGCGCGGGCGTTGCGCCACTACGCGTCGCGCCTCGAACTCGATCCCGCGCTGCTGCGTGAGACGGAGTCCCGCATCGAGGCGCTGCATGCCGCGGGTCGAAAGCTGCGCGTAGCGCCATCCGAGTTGCCGGCGTTCATGGCCACGCTCGAGACGCGTGCGGCGGAACTCGAGCGCTCGGCAGACCCGGCCGTGTTGCGGCGCGAACTGGAGGCGGAACAATCGCGTCTCGCGCGCGCCGCGAAGCGCCTGTCTGCGAAGCGCAAGCCCGCTGCCCAGACGCTTGCCAAGGCGGTGACCGAGGGGATGCAGGGCTTGGCCATGGCGGGCGGGCGGTTTTCGGTCCGGCTCGAGGCGCTCGAGCAGCCGACTGCGGCCGGGGCGGAAGGCGTGGCGTTCGACGTCGCCGCGCACCCCAGCCTGCCGCTGCGCCCGCTCGCGCGTGTCGCCTCGGGCGGCGAGTTGTCGCGCATCAGTCTTGCAGTCCAGCTCGTCGTGCGCCAGTTCTCGCCAGTCGAAACGCTGGTCTTCGACGAGATTGATTCGGGCATCGGCGGCGCGGTAGCCGACACCGTGGGACGTTCGCTGAAGCGGCTCGGCGCGGCGCGCCAGGTGCTCTGCGTAACGCACCTGGCGCAGGTCGCCGCGCAGGGCGATGTGCAGTGGTCGGTGCGGAAATCGGACCGCCGCGGCGCGGTGCACGTAGCTGTCGCGCGACTCGATCGCGATGCGCGTATCGACGAGATTGCACGAATGCTTGGCGGGGCGCAGATCACCTCGACGACGCGTCGACACGCGGCCGAACTGCTCGGCGACTAAGTCAGTCCAATGACCCGACGGTGGCGCGCGCGGCTGCGCGGTGCTCGCAGTCCGTCTTGATGCAGTCGCCGTAGAGCGCGAGCGAATGCCCGCGCAGGTCGAAACCGCTCTGGCGCGCCACTTCGCTCTGACGGCGTTCGATTTCGGCGTCGTAAAATTCCTCGACGCGCCCGCATTGCAGGCAGACCAGGTGATCGTGGTGGCCGCCTTGGTTGAGCTCAAAGACCGCCTTGCCGGTTTCGAAGTGCTGGCGCGAAAGGAGACCGGCCTGCTCAAACTGCGTCAATACGCGATAGACGGTCGCGAGTCCGACGTCGATGCCCTCGCCAAGGAGCGTTTTATAGACATCCTCGGCCGACAGGTGCCGGACCTTGCTCTGCTCGAACAGTTCGAGAATCTTGCGGCGCGGCAGCGTCGCCTTAAGGCCGATGTCCTTCAGGCTTTGTGCGGAGTCCATGGCAGCAGGGATCGAAGCGGGATCGAAGAGGCCTTCGGCTATCATATCGGCTTTCGTCGTTGGAGTGAGAATCGCGTGCGCCGCGTGCTCATACCGCTCTCGCATCGTGTGCCAGCGGCGTTCATGGCGTTTGCATGGTCGGTGATCCTTGTGGCGCTTGCCACGGGGTGCAGCGGCTGGAGCACGGCCGATTTGCCGGGCGTGACGCCATACCGCATCGAAATTCAACAGGGCAACTATGTGTCGCAGGACATGGTCGCCAAGTTGAAGCGCGGGATGAGTCGTGAACAGGTACGGTTCGTGCTGGGTTCACCCTTGTTGACCGACATGTTTCACGCCAATCGCTGGGATTACGTGTTCTATCGCGAGCGACCGGACCAGCCGCGAGAAGAGCGCCGGATGTCGGTGTTTTTCGAGAACGACCGGCTGGCGCGCGTCACGGGCGACGTCGTGCCGCAAGGTGGAGCGGCCAAAGGGGCGCCCGGCGGCACGACCGAAGGGAGCGCCAAGCAATGAGCCCGATCCGGATTGCGATTGCCGGCAGTGCCGGGCGCATGGGCGCCACGCTGATCGAAGCGGTGCTCGCGGACGCGGATTTCGCGCTCGCAGCCGCGCTCGAACAGGACGGACATCCGGTACTGGGACGCGACGCGGGTGCGCTGGTCGGCGGGTCCTGCGGCGTGCTGGTCACGGCTGATGTCACGGGCGCGCTCGAGGCATCCGATGTGTTGATCGATTTCACTCGTCCTCAAGGGACCCTTGCGCACCTGACGTGCTGCGTGGCGCTCGGGCGATCGATGGTCATCGGAACGACGGGCTTCTCGATTGACGACCAGGTCCAGATCGTGCAGGCCGCCAGCACCATCGCGCTGGTGATGGCGCCGAACATGGCGGTCGGCGTGAACGTCGTGTTCAAGTTGGCAGAGATGGCGGCGCGCGCCCTTGGCGACGACTACGACGTCGAAATCGTGGAAATGCACCATCGTCACAAGGTCGACGCGCCCTCCGGCACGGCACTCAAGCTCGGCGAGGTGGTCGCTGCGGCGCTCGGACGCGACCTTGCGTCCTGCGCGGTATATGGCCGCCACGGCGACACGGGCGAGCGCGACCCGCGCGCCATCGGGATTCATGCGCTGCGCGGTGGCGATATCGTCGGCGAGCACATGGTGATGTTTGCCGGCAGCGGGGAGCGCGTCGAGGTCAGCGTGCGCTCGGCCAGCCGCATGACCTACGCGCTCGGCGCGCTGCGGGCCGCAAAGTTTCTGCGCGGCCGTACCCCCGGGCGCTACGACATGTTCGACGTGCTCGGAATCAAATAGCACAAAGCGCAGCGCGCGCGTTGCCTCGCGCGCGGCGTCGGCGGTACAATTGGCACTTCAATCGAGCGGGAGGGGCGCCAGCCTCTCCCGCTTTTCGCATCCGTTCCTGGAGTCCTGCCGTGATCGCGCTCGAACCCGCCGTTCTCGTCCTCGCCGACGGGACGGTGTTTCGGGGCCGCTCGTTCGGGGCGCGTGGGTGCGCATCCGGCGAAGTCGTGTTCAACACCGCGATGACCGGTTATCAGGAAATTCTGACCGACCCCTCCTACGCGCGGCAGATTGTCACGCTGACCTGTCCTCATATCGGCAACACCGGAACCAATGCCGAGGACGAGGAATCCTCGCGGGTATTTGCCGCGGGCTTGGTCGTGCGCGATGTGCCGTCGTTGCACTCCAACTGGCGCTCGACGCAACGTCTGCCGAACTATCTCGCGGCGCAGGGCATCGTCGCGATCGCCGACATCGACACCCGAAAACTGACCCGCATTCTGCGCGAAAAGGGTGCGCAGAACGGTTGCCTCGCAGCCGGTGACGTCGATATCGAACCCGCCCTCACCGAAGCGCGTGCCTTCCCCGGGCTCGCGGGCATGGATTTGGCCAAGGAGGTCACTACGGCGCGGGCGTACGAGTGGCGCTCGGGCGCATGGCGCCTGGGCAAGGGCTTCGATGCGTCGCCGCACGGGCCGCACGCGCCAGGCGTGCATGTCGTTGCCTATGACTTCGGCGTGAAGCGCAACATCCTGCGCCTGCTCGCCGCGCGCGGGGCGCGCGTCACCGTCGTGCCGGCGCAAACCAGCGCGCAGGCGGTGTTGGCCCTCAAACCGGACGGGGTGTTCCTGTCGAACGGCCCGGGCGACCCCGCGCCCTGCGACTACGCGATTGCGGCAATCCGCGAGATTCTCGAACGCTCGCGACTTCCGGTGTTCGGCATCTGCCTCGGGCATCAGCTGATGGCGCTCGCGTCGGGCGCGAAGACGCACAAGATGAAATTCGGCCATCACGGCGCAAACCATCCGGTGCAGGACCTCGACACGGGCGCGGTCGTCATCACCAGCCAGAATCATGGTTTCGCGGTCGACCCGGATTCGCTGCCATCGACGCTGCGGCCCACGCACCGGTCATTGTTCGACGGGACGCTGCAGGGACTGGCGCGGACCGACCGTCCCGCGTTCTGCTTTCAGGGCCACCCGGAAGCCAGTCCGGGTCCGCACGACATCGCCTACCTGTTCGATCGGTTCGCGGCGCAGATGCAGGCGGCGCGCGATGCCTAGACGCGCGGACCTGCAGTCGATTCTCGTCATTGGTGCCGGGCCGATCGTGATCGGTCAGGCCTGCGAGTTCGACTACTCGGGTGCGCAGGCCTGCAAGGCGCTGAAAGCCGAGGGGTGCCGGGTGGTACTGGTCAACTCGAACCCGGCGACGATCATGACGGACCCCGAAGTCGCCGACGCGACCTATATCGAGCCCATCACCTGGCAGATGGTTGCGCGGATCATCGAAGCGGAGCGCCCCGACGCGCTTCTGCCGACCATGGGCGGGCAGACCGCGCTCAACTGTGCACTCGACCTTGCGCGCGAGGGCGTGCTCGAGCGATTCGGCGTCGAGATGATCGGGGCGACGCGCGAGGCCATCGACAAGGCTGAGGATCGCGAAAAGTTCAAGACCGCGATGCGGCGCATCGGGCTCGACTGTCCGCGTTCGACGCTCGCGCACTCGTTGGAAGAGGCGCTGCAGGTGCAGGCCGGGGTCGGATTTCCCGTCGTGATCCGGCCCTCGTTCACCCTCGGCGGCACCGGTGGCGGCATCGCCTACAACCGCGAAGAGTTCGTCTCGATCTGCGAGCGCGGGCTGGACGCGTCGCCGACCAAGGAACTGCTCATCGAGGAATCGGTCGTCGGCTGGAAGGAATTCGAGATGGAGGTGGTTCGCGATCGCCTGGACAATTGCATCATCATTTGTTCGATCGAGAATCTCGACCCGATGGGCGTACACACCGGTGACTCGATCACCGTGGCGCCCGCGCAGACCCTCACCGACAAGGAGTACCAGATCCTGCGCGACGCCTCGATCGCGGTGCTGCGCGAAATCGGCGTCGACACCGGCGGTTCGAACGTCCAGTTCGCGATCAATCCGGCTGACGGGCGCATGCTGGTGATCGAAATGAATCCGCGCGTTTCGCGTTCGTCGGCGCTCGCCTCCAAAGCGACCGGGTTCCCGATCGCGAAGGTCGCGGCCAAGCTGGCGATCGGCTATACGCTCGACGAACTGCGCAACGAGATCACGGGCGGTGCGACGCCGGCGTCGTTCGAGCCCACGATTGACTACGTCGTCACCAAGGTGCCGCGCTTTGCGTTCGAGAAGTTTCCGCTCGCCAACGATCGCCTCACCACGCAGATGAAATCGGTTGGCGAGGTGATGGCGATCGGGCGAACGTTCCAGGAGTCCTTCCACAAGGCCCTGCGCGGACTCGAGGTGGGCGTCGACGGACTCGACCAACAGTCGACCGATCGCGCGGAGATCGAGCGCGAACTCGGTGCGCCGGGTCCCCAGCGCATCTGGTACGTCGGCGACGCCTTCGCCGCGGGGTTTTCGCTCGACGAGGTGCATCGTCTGACCCGAATCGACCCGTGGTTCCTGGCCCAGATCGAGGAGATCGTCAGCCTGGAGACCGCGCTCGAGGGCGGTGATCTCGACACGCTCGATGCGCCGACGCTGCGCAATCTCAAGCGCAAAGGTTTTTCCGACCGCCGCCTGGCCCATCTGCTCAAGTCGAGCGAGGGCACGGTGCGCGCGCGGCGCCATGACCTCGGACTGCGGCCGGTATTCAAGCGGGTCGATACCTGTGCGGCCGAGTTCGCGACCAGTACGGCCTACTTGTACTCGACCTACGAGGACGAGTGCGAGGCGATGCCCAGCACGCGCAAGAAGGTCATGGTGCTCGGCGGCGGGCCGAACCGGATCGGCCAGGGCATCGAGTTCGACTACTGTTGCGTGCACGCGGCGCTCGCGCTGCGCGAGGACGGGTACGAGACCATCATGGTCAACTGCAACCCGGAGACCGTTTCGACCGATTTCGACACCAGCGACCGGCTGTACTTCGAGCCACTCACGCTGGAGGACGTCCTCGAGATTGTGGAGACCGAGCAGCCCTGGGGCGTGATCGTGCAGTACGGCGGGCAGACACCGCTCAAGCTTGCGCGCGACCTCACCGCCGCGGGGGTGCCGATCATCGGCACCAGTGCCGACATGATTGATGCGGCGGAGGACCGCGAGCGCTTTCAGAAACTCCTCGAACGGCTCGAACTGCGCCAGCCGCCGAATCGAACGGCGCGCTCGGCCGGGGATGCATTGCGCCTTGCCGAGGAGATCGGTTACCCGCTGGTCGTGCGACCGAGCTACGTGCTCGGCGGGCGCGCAATGGAGATCGTCCACGAGCAGGCCGATCTCGAGCGCTACATGCGCGAAGCGGTCAAAGTGTCGAACGAGGCGCCGGTTCTGCTCGATCGCTTTCTGTCCGATGCGACTGAAGTCGACGTCGATTGTGTCGCGGACGGTGATTCCGTGTTCGTCGGCGGCGTGATGGAGCACGTCGAGCAGGCGGGCGTGCACTCGGGCGACTCGGCCTGCTGCCTGCCCCCGCACTCACTCTCGGCGGCCGTGGAGGCCGAGTTGCGCCGGCAAACCGTGCTGCTCGCCAAGGCACTCAACGTCGTCGGCCTGATGAACGTGCAATTTGCCATTCAACGCGCCGCGTCCCGCGAGGGCGGGGCGGGCGATGATACGGTGTACGTGCTGGAGGTGAATCCTCGCGCCTCGCGGACGGTGCCCTTCGTGTCGAAGGCAACCGGACTGCCGCTTGCCAAGATCGGTGCGCGTTGCATGGCGGGCATCACGCTCGTCACGCAGGGCGTGGGGCGCGAGATCCGTCCCGCGTATTTCTCGGTGAAGGAGGCGGTATTCCCGTTTAGCAAGTTTCCCGGGGTCGACACGATCCTCGGGCCCGAGATGAAGTCGACTGGCGAAGTGATGGGCGTCGGCGCCACATTCGGGGAAGCCTTCGTGAAGGCGCAGCTGGCCGCCGGCATGCGCTTGCCCAGCAGAGGGCGCGCGTTCATCAGCGTGCGCGACAATGACAAGCCGGGTGCACTGGCGGTGGCGCGCGCGCTGACGGCGCTCGGATTTTCGATTCTTGCCACGCGGGGAACCGCGGCGTTCATCTCTGCCCGCGGCCTTGCGGTGACCGCCGTCAACAAGGTCGCTGAAGGACGCCCCCATGTCGTCGACATGATCAAGAACGGCGACGTGAATTTCATCGTCAATACTGTGGAGGAAGCGCGCAATGCGATCGTGGATTCGCGCTCGATCCGAACCACCGCGCTTGCGCAGCGTGTGACCTATTTCACGACCCTCGCGGGTGCCAAGGCGGCGTGTGCGGGGATGGCGCATCTCACGCAGCTCGAGCCCTATCGGCTGCAGGATCTCCATGCGACACTCGGCCCAATGGGCGAAAAAGTCGCGTAGCATCGGTCAGCGATGCCGTCTTTCTCCGGCAATCCGAGCAAACCGAACCCGGGCGATCCAGGTATGGCAAAGACACCGATTACTGTGCGCGGAATCGCGTTGCTGCGCGCCGAGCTGCAGCGGCTCAAGAGCGAGGAGCGACCGCGGGTGATTGCCGCGATCGCGGAAGCGCGCTCGCATGGCGACCTGTCCGAGAACGCCGAGTACGACGCCGCCCGGGAGCGCCAGGGCTTCATCGAAGGACGTATCTCTGATATCGAGACCAAGCTCTCGAACGCGCAGGTCATCGACCCGAAGCTGCTCGAGGCGGACGGACGCTGCGTGTTCGGGGCTACGGTCGAGATCGAATCTGAGTCTGGCGAGGCGGTGACCTATCAAATCGTCGGTGAGGACGAGGCGGACATCAAGGCCGGACGGGTCTCGATCACGTCGCCGATTGCGCGCGCGCTCATCGGGCGAACGGCGGGCGATGCGGTCGACGTGCAGGCACCCGGCGGTGTGAAGCACTACGAGATCATCGATGTGCGCTACGAATAGGGCGCCCACCGACCAGCTATCCACGCCACCGCCGATCATCCGGCCAGCCAACGTTTCGCGGCGCGATCGACGATGGTGAAATCGGAGTCGAGCAAGCGATGGCTCCGCCGGCACCTCGGCGATCCGCATGTGCGCGAGACCAGGGCGCAGGGCTACCGCTCGCGATCCGCGGCCAAACTGATCGAGATCGACGCGAAGGACCGCCTGCTCGGGCCCGGCGCGCGTGTCGTGGATCTCGGTGCGGCGCCGGGGGGCTGGTCGCAGGTGGCCGCGAAGAAAGTCGGCGCGGGTGGTCGGGTGATCGCGCTCGACCTGCTCGCCTGTGCACCGATTCGGGGGGTCACGGTTGTTCAGGGCGATGTTCGCGATCCGGAGATCCGCGCCGCAGCGCGTGAGGCGCTCGGCGGACCGGCCGACCTGGTGCTCTGCGACCTGTCGCCCAATCTGTCGGGGATCGCCTCGGCAGATCAGGCGCGCGCCGAGGAACTGGTCGAGTTTGCGATCGAATTTGCGCTGCAGGTGCTACGGACGGACGGCGCATTCCTCTGCAAGCTGTTCCAAGGCGAGGCGTTTTCCCAGCTCATTGGGACGTTCAAACGGTCGTTTGCATCGGTGCAGATGCGCAAGCCGGCCGCCTCGCGCAGCGAGTCCCGAGAAACCTATGTTCTCGCGCGCGGCGTGCGTAGCGCTTGAGTCGCCCGGGAACCACCCCCATCTATGACCTGTCTGATAAGATCTACGTCCCCCGCCGCGGCACGCCGCAGGAGAGTAATTCCTTGAACAATATGCTCAAAAACCTGGTCATCTGGCTCGTGATCGGGCTCGTGCTGATGACGGTGTTCAACCAGTTCAACACGCGTCAGACCCCACAGGCGCCGATGGAGTACTCACAGTTCATCGAAGAGGTGAAATCGGGGCGGATTTCAAAGGTGACAATCGAGGGACGCCAGCTCAAGGCGACCACGAACGACGGCAAGCGCGTGACGAGCTATTCGCCGGGCGATATCTGGCTCGTCTCCGACCTGCTCAAATTCGGCGTCAAGATCGAGGCCAAGCCGGAGGAGGAGCCGTCGCTCCTGATGAACATTTTCGTGTCCTGGTTCCCGATGCTGCTGCTGATCGGGGTGTGGATCTTCTTCATGCGCCAGATGCAGGGCGGCGGGCGTGGCGGCGCGTTCTCATTCGGCAAGTCGCGCGCGCGCATGCTCGACGAGGCGACCAATACCGTGAACTTCGCCGACGTCGCCGGCTGCGAGGAAGCAAAGGAGGAAGTCGCCGAACTGGTTGATTTCCTGCGCGATCCCACCAAGTTCCAGAAGCTCGGCGGGCGCATCCCGCGCGGCGTGCTGATGGTGGGTTCGCCCGGCACCGGCAAGACGCTGCTCGCACGCGCAATCGCGGGTGAAGCCAAAGTCCCCTTCTTCTCGATCTCGGGTTCGGAATTCGTCGAGATGTTCGTCGGCGTGGGCGCGGCACGCGTGCGCGACATGTTCGAGCAGGCCAAGAAGCAGGCGCCCTGTATCGTATTTATCGACGAGATCGACGCGGTCGGTCGCCAGCGTGGCGCGGGGCTTGGCGGCGGCAATGACGAGCGCGAACAGACCCTGAACCAGTTGCTGGTCGAGATGGATGGTTTCGAGGCGGCCGCGGGCGTGATCGTGATCGCGGCAACGAACCGACCGGATGTGCTCGACCCTGCGCTGCTGCGTCCGGGGCGCTTCGACCGCCAGGTCGTGGTGCCGCTGCCCGATATTCGCGGCCGCGAGGAAATTCTGCGCGTACACATGCGCAAGGTTCCGGTCGCGCCGGACATGAAGCCCGACGTGATCGCGCGCGGCACGCCGGGGTTCTCGGGCGCCGACCTGGCGAACCTGGTCAACGAGGCGGCCCTGTTCGCCGCGCGCGGCAACAAGCGCCTCGTCGACATGGACGATTTCGAGCGTGCCAAGGACAAGATTGTCATGGGCGCCGAGCGCCGCTCGCTGGTCATGCCCGAGGAGGAGCGCAGGAATACGGCGTACCACGAATCGGGGCACGCGATCGTGGCCAAGCTGTTGCCCAAGACCGACCCGGTACACAAGGTGACGATCATCCCGCGTGGCCGTGCGCTGGGCGTGACGATGCAGCTGCCCGAGATGGACCGCTACAGTCAGGACCGTGAACGTTTGCTCAACACCATCGCGGTACTCTTTGGCGGGCGTATCGCCGAGGAGATTTTCATGCAGCAAATGACCACCGGCGCGGCGAACGACTTCGAACGGGCGACCGACCTTGCGCGCCGCATGGTCACCCAGTGGGGCATGTCGGACGTGCTCGGGCCCATGGTGTACGGCGAAAACGAGGGCGAAGTCTTCCTCGGTCGTTCGATCACCACGCACAAGAACGTGTCTGAGACGACGATGCAGAAGGTCGACAGCGAGATCCGGCGCATCGTCGACGAGCAGTATCAGCTTGCGCGCAAGCTGATCGAGGACAATCGCGACAAGGTCGAGGCGATGGCTGCAGCGCTGCTCGAATGGGAAACGCTCGACGCCGATCAGATCGACGACATCGCTTCGGGCCGGCCGCCGCGGCCGCCCAAGCCGGCGAGCACGGAGACGCCGGCCTCGGGCCCGGCAGATGACAGCGGCGCGCAGGCCGCTGCCGCCCCGGCGGCGGGCTGAGGCTTCGGCACGCGGCACCCGGCACGCGCACACAGAACAGGGCGGCTCCCGATTGACGCTGCGATGCGGGCGATTCGAGCTTGGGCTCGAGCGCCCGCTGTTGATGGCGATCATCAATCTCACCCCCGATTCCTTCTCGGATGGCGGGCGATTCCTCGATCCTGCGCAGGCCGTGGCGCAGGCACAGCGCCTGGTCGAGGCGGGCGCGGCGATCGTCGACATCGGTGCAGAATCGACCCGGCCGGGTGCCGCGCCGGTTTCCGAGGACGAGGAACTGCGACGGCTATTGCCGGTGCTCGAGGCGCTGCGCGGTCTTGTCGTCCCGATCTCGGTTGATACGCGCCGCCCCGGCGTGATGCGCGCGGCGCTCGCGGCCGGGGCCTCCATGATCAACGATATCGAGGCGCTCACCGCGCCCGGTGCGCTTGCGGTGGTCGCGGCGAGCGATTGTGCCGTGTGCCTGATGCACAAGCAGGGTGATCCGGCCACGATGCAGCGTGCGCCGCACTACCGAGACGTCGTCGTCGACGTGAAGACCTTTCTCGTTGAACGCATCGCGGCGGCGCAACGCGCCGGGATTGCGCGCGAGCGAATCGTCGCAGACGTTGGATTCGGTTTCGGCAAGACCGACGCCCACAACCTGACCTTGCTGCGTCGGTTCGCAGCGTTCTCCGATCTGGGCGTCCCGTTGCTTGCGGGGCTCTCGCGCAAGGCGACGCTCGGGCGCATCACCGGGCGCGCGGTCGGCGATCGGCTGGCCGCCGGCCTGGCGGCCGCATTGCTCGCAGCGCAGGCTGGGGCGAAAATACTGCGCGTGCATGACGTGCGCGAGACCCGGGACGCGCTGGCGGTCTGGGACGCCGTGACGAACGAGCCATCATGAGCAGAAAATACTTCGGTACCGACGGCGTGCGTGGCACGGTGGGCACGGCGCCGATCACGGCGGATTTTGCGTTGCGCCTGGGCTACGCGGCCGGACGGGTGCTTGCCGCGCGCCACGCGCCGATGCTCGGCAGCGAGCGCCCGGGGGTGCTGATCGGCAAGGACACGCGCATCTCGGGCTACATGATCGAGGCGGCGCTCGAAGCGGGCTTTTCTGC
Source organism: uncultured beta proteobacterium (assembly GCA_963714925.1). Classification (GTDB taxonomy): domain Bacteria; phylum Pseudomonadota; class Gammaproteobacteria; order Burkholderiales; family SG8-39; genus SG8-39. The sequence continues at coordinate 150,956 of CAVQQK010000012.1, forward strand.
CGCGGGCGTCGACGTGCGGCTCTGCGGGCCGCTGCCGACACCGGGCGTCGCCTATCTCACGCGCGCGCTGCGCCTGGCGGCGGGCGTGGTGATCAGCGCCTCGCACAATCCGTTCGAGGACAACGGCATCAAGTTCTTCTCCGGCGACGGCTTCAAGCTGCCGGATGCCGCGGAGGCCGAGATCGAGCGCACTTTGGAGGCGCCGATCGGCTGCAACGATGCGGCACGCCTGGGTCGCGCGGAGCGGGTCGACGATGCCGCCGGCCGCTACATCGAGTTCTGTAAATCGACCGTGCCGTCGTCGCTCGACCTGCGCGGCCTCAAGCTGGTTGTCGACTGCGCGCACGGCGCTGCGTATCACGTCGCGCCGCACGTGTTTCATGAGCTGGGCGCGGAGGTGATCGCGATCGGCAACGAGCCCGATGGCTTCAACATCAACGCCGAGTACGGCGCGACCTCGCCGCAACGGATCCGCAATGCGGTGCTCGAGCACGGCGCCGACCTTGGCATTGCGCTCGACGGCGACGCCGACCGCGTGCTGATGGTCGACCACGCGGGCCGGCTCTACGACGGCGACGAGCTGCTTTACGTGGTCGTGCGCCAGCGCGCTGCGCGCGAGGCGGTCGCAGGCGTCGGCGGCACGCAGATGACCAACCTCGCCCTCGAGCAGGCGCTCGCGGGCATGGGTATTGCGTTCGCGCGCGCGGCGGTCGGCGATCGCTACGTGCTCGAGCTCATGCGCGAGCGGGGCTGGTTGTACGGTGGCGAGAACTCTGGCCACATCATCTGCCTCGACCGGCATACGACCGGCGACGGGATCGTCTCCGCGCTGCAGGTGCTCGCCGCGCTGCGCGAGACGGGCGAAGGCCTGCCGCAGCTGACCGCGGCGCTCAAGCTCTACCCGCAGGTGCTGATCAACGTGCGCGTACCGCAGGATTTCGACTGGGCGGCGAACGGCAAGATCCGCCGCGCGCGGAGCGACGCCGAGCGCGCGCTGGACGGGCGCGGCCGGGTGCTGCTGCGCCCATCCGGAACCGAGCCGGTGTTGCGGGTGATGGTCGAAGGCGAGCCGCGCGAGCGCATCCAGCAGAGCGCCGAGTCGATCGCCAACGCCGTACGCGCGGTGGTCGGGGGCTAAGAGGAGGACGTGCGGGGCGCGCCGCGGCCGGGCGCCCTGCTTGCAATACGGCATCGCGTGACGTGAGTTGACTGCGCAGCATTATTTCGATAGTTTTGGAAATGTGAAAACGAAACAGGTCCTCCAAGCCCTCAATGCACTCGCGCAGGAAACGCGCCTTGCCATCTTTCGACGCCTGGTCCAGGCGGGGCCGGCGGGCCTCGCTGCGGGACAGATCGCCGAGGCGCTCGGCGTGCCACCGGCGACACTGTCTTTCCATCTCGCCGGCCTCGCCCGCGCCGGACTCGCAAGAAGTCGGCAGGACGGACGCTTCGTGATCTACAGCGCGGATTTCCTGAACATGAACGCGCTCGTCGCCTTTCTCACCGAGAACTGCTGCGGCGGCGCGTCCTGTGCACCCTCGAATGGAGAAGCCGATGAAACGCCTACACGTACACGTCGCCGTGCATGATCTCGCGCAGAGCCTGCGCTTCTACACCGCCCTGTTTGCCGCGGATCCGACAATGATCAAGGACGATTACGCCAAGTGGCAGCTCGACGATCCGCGGGTCAACTTCGCGATCTCGACGCGCGGCAAGGCGGTCGGTCTCGACCACCTCGGTATCCAGGCCGAAGACAATGCGGAGCTCGAGGACCTCGCCGCGCGGCTGGCGCAGGCCGACGTGTCGGTGATGCCGCAGAAGAACGCCGCCTGCTGCTATGCGAAGAGCGACAAATACTGGACGCTTGACCCGCAGGGCATCGCCTGGGAGTCGTTCCACACCCTGGACGCGATTCCCGTGTTCGGCGCCGATACGGCAACGCACGCGGAAGCGCGCGCCGCGGCCTGCTGTGCGCGGGCCGCCGGATGAAGCCGTTGCATGTGCTGTTCCTGTGCACCGGGAACTCGGCGCGCTCGATCATGGCCGAGGCCTACCTGAGCAGCGCAGGCAAGAACCGCTTCGTCGCATATAGCGCCGGCAGCCATCCGCAGGGCACGGTCAATCCCTTTGCGCTCGACCTGCTGAGGCGCCAGGGAATCGACACGGCAGGGCTACGCTCGAAGAGCTGGGACGAGTTCGCTCGACGGGGCGCGCCGGCGATGGATTTCGTGCTCACCGTGTGCGACCAGGCGGCGGGCGAAGCCTGCCCGTTGTGGCCTGGCCGGCCGGTCACCGCGCATTGGGGCGTCGACGATCCGGCGAAGGTCGAAGGCAGCGACGCGCAGAAGCGCGCGGCATTCGCGCGCGCGTTCGCGGTCCTGTCGAAGCGCATCGACCGGTTGCGGGCGGCGCGCGTCGAGTCGCTTGAACCCACGGCTGCCGCGACGATGCTCGCTGAAATCGCGCGCAGCGCGGAGGCGATGCAGACCCGATGACCGCTGCCGAAGCCAAGGGGGGGGCGCGCCCGCTGCGATGGGGTTCTTCGAGCGCTGGCTTACGCTCTGGGTGTTCCTGTGCATCGTCGCCGGCATCGCGCTCGGTCAGTTGCTGCCGGCACCGGTGCAGGCGCTCGGGCGCATGGAGATCGCGCGCGTGAACGTCCCGGTCGGGCTGCTCATCTGGGTGATGATCATCCCGATGCTGCTGAAGATCGACTTCGGGGCGCTCGGCCAGGTGCGTCAGCACTGGCGCGGCATCGCGGTGACGCTCGGCGTGAACTGGGCGCTGAAGCCATTCTCGATGGCGCTGCTCGCGTGGATCTTCATTCGTCTCGTCTTTGCGCCCTACTTGCCCGAGGACCAGCGCGACAGCTACGTCGCGGGCCTGATCCTGCTCGCGGCCGCGCCGTGCACGGCGATGGTCTTCGTCTGGAGCCAGCTCACCAAGGGCGACCCGTACTTTACGCTCACCCAAGTCGCGCTGAACGACACGATCATGGTGTTCGCGTTCGCGCCGATCGTCGCCCTGCTGCTCGGCCTGTCGTCGATCACGGTGCCCTGGGACACGCTGCTGACCTCGGTCGTGCTCTACATCGTCGTGCCGGTGATCCTGGCGCAGCTGTGGCGCAAGGCGCTCCTCGCGCACGGCGGCGGCGCGCTCGCGCGCACGCTGGCGTGGCTGCAGCCGGTCTCGGTCGGTGCGCTGCTGCTGACGCTCGTACTGTTGTTCGGATTCCAAGGCGGCCAGATCCTCGAGCAGCCGCTGGTCATCGCGATGCTCGCGGTGCCGATCACGATTCAGGTCTACCTGAACTCGGGCGTCGCGTACCTGCTCAATCGCCGCCTCGGCGTCGCCCACTGCGTGGCGGGCCCGTCGGCATTGATCGGCGCGAGCAACTTCTTCGAACTCGCGGTCGCGGTCGCGATCAGCCTGTTCGGTTTCGATTCGGGCGCCGCGCTCGCGACCGTGGTCGGGGTGCTGATCGAGGTTCCGGTGATGCTGTCGGTCGCGCGCCTGGTCAACGTGACCAAGGTCTGGTACGAGCGAGGTGCTGCCGCGGCGTAGAGGACCGTCATCAACTTGTAACAATTTCCCGATAGCCTGTCATCGGTTCTGCGAATCTCAAATCTTTCCGACAGGGTGACCAAGACATGATCAAAAAATTCAACTTGTCTCAGGCCGGTGGTCTGCTTGCGGCCACGATTGTTTCCTCCAGCGTACTCGCCGCCGACATTACCGGGGCCGGCGCGACCTTTCCCTACCCGATTTACGCGAAATGGGCCGATGCCTACAACAAGGCGACCGGCAACGCGATGAACTACCAGTCGATCGGCTCGGGCGGCGGGATCAAGCAGATCCGCGCCAAGACCGTGCATTTCGGCGCCTCGGACAAGCCGCTCTCGGCCGCGGATCTGGCCAAGGACGGCATGCTGCAGTTTCCCGCGATCATGGGTGGCGTCGTTCCGGTCTACAACATCAAGGGCGTTGGCGCGGAGCAGATTACGCTGAGTGGCGCGGTGCTCGCGGACATCTATCTCGGCAAGATCAAGAAATGGAACGACCCGGCGATCGCCAAGCTGAGCCCGGCCGCCAAGCTGCCTGACCAGGCGATCTCGGTGGTGCACCGCTCAGACGGCTCGGGCACCACGTTCCTGTTCACCAACTATCTGTCCAAGACGAGCCCGGCATGGAAGTCGGCGGTCGGCGAGGGCACTGCGGTGAAGTGGCCGACCGGCGTCGGCGGCAAGGGCAACGAGGGTGTGGCGAACTACGTCGGTCGCATCGCCAGCTCGATCGGCTACGTCGAGTACGCCTACGCGAAGCAGAACAAGCTCCCACACGCGAAGATGGTCAATCACGACGGCGGCGCGGTGGCGCCGACGCAGGATTCGTTCAAGGCCGCGGCCGCAGGCGCAGACTGGGCGGGCACGCCCGGCATGGGCGTGATCCTGACCGACCAGCCGGGCAAGGCGAGCTGGCCGATCACCGGCGCGTCGTTCATCCTGATGCACACCAAGCAGGACAACCCGGCGGTGGCGAAGGAAGTGCTGAAGTTCTTCGACTGGTCGTTCAAGAACGGCGACCAGATGGCGGTGGCGCTCGACTATGTGGCGATGCCGGCGCCTGTGGTGAAGTTGATCGAAGGTCAGTGGAAGAACATCAAAGACGCGTCGGGAAGGCCGATCTACTGAGCACCCGCGGTCTACGTGCGCCGCGGATTGTCGTGGCGTCGGCAGGCGAGGGCGGTCCGCGGGCCGCCCTTTTGGTTGATATCCATTGATCCGCTTAGAATGCCGGCCGAACGCCGTCCGACACTGCTGACGTTGCCCGCCCTCCCAAACATGATCCGCGTGCGCCTGCGATGAGCACGACCGCAGACCGCGTGCTATCGACGCAGCACGTCGCTCAGGCGCCCTGGAAGGACGTCGCATTCGAGAACCTGACGCGCTTTTTCGCGCTCATCGTCTTCAGCATCCTGCTCGCGGTCCTGGTTACGCTGGCGATTGGCAGTGAACTCACGCTGAGGAAATACGGCTTCGGCTTTCTATGGAGCGCGGAATGGGATCCTGTCCAGGAGGAATTCGGTGCCCTGGTGCCGATCTACGGCACACTGGTGACCTCCCTCATCGCGATGCTGATCGGCGTGCCGGTGAGCTTCGGGATTGCGCTGTTCCTGACCGAACTGTCGCCGCCCTGGCTGCGGCGGCCGCTCGGCACCGCGATCGAGCTGCTCGCTGGGATTCCGTCGATCATCTACGGCATGTGGGGCCTGTTCGTGTTCGTGCCGCTGTTTCAGTCCCATCTGCAGCCCGTTCTGGTCGACCGGCTGGGCGGGCTTCCGCTGCTGGGGGCGCTTTTCGAAGGCCCGCCGCTGGGGATCGGGATGCTCACCGCGGGCCTGATCCTGTCAATCATGGTGATCCCGTTCATCGCGGCGGTGATGCGCGACGTGTTTAATTTGGTGCCGCCGCTGCTCAAGGAATCCGCCTACGGACTGGGCGCGACGACCTGGGAGGTGGTCTGGCGCGTGGTGCTGCCCTACACCAAGGTCGGTGTGATCGGTGGGGTCATGCTGGGGCTCGGCCGCGCGCTCGGCGAGACGATGGCCGTCACCTTCGTCATCGGCAATGCGCACCGCCTGTCGGCCTCGCTCATGGCGCCCGGCAACAGCATCGCCTCCGCGCTCGCCAACGAGTTCACCGAGGCGGTCGGCGACCTCTACTACGCGGCGCTGATCGAGCTGGGGCTGATCCTGTTCCTGATTACGACGATCGTGCTGGCGCTCTCGAAGCTGCTCCTGATGCGTCTGGCCCGGGGCGAGGGGACGCGGACCTGAGGTCCGCCGACATGAGCGCCATCAGCCCGAGCAATCCCCTGTATCGCGCACGCAAGCGCATGAACATTGCGATGATGATCGTTTCGGCGCTCACGCTCGCGTTCGGCCTGTTCTGGCTGGTCTGGATTCTGGCCACGCTGCTCACTGAGGGAGGCAGCGCGCTGCTGCGCGTCTCGTTTTACACGCAGATGACGCCACCGCCGGGCAGCGACGGCGGTCTGGCGAACGCGATCGTTGGCAGCCTTGTCATTGTCGGCGTCGGCACGCTGGTCGGCACGCCGATCGGCATCCTGGCGGGGACGTATCTGGCGGAGTTCGGCACGCGCAGCCGCCTCGCCGACGCGACGCGATTCCTGAACGACGTGTTGCTCGCTGCACCGTCGATCGTCATCGGCCTGTTCGTCTATGCGGTGTTCGTTGCGCAGGTCAGGCATTTCTCGGGCTGGGCAGGGGCACTCGCGCTCGGGCTGATCGTGATCCCGGTCGTGGTCCGCACCACGGACGACATGCTGCGCCTCGTGCCGAACAGCCTGCGCGAGGCGGCCGCTGCACTCGGCTGCCCCGCCTGGAAGATGATCACGCTCGTGACCTACCGCGCGGCGCGCACTGGCATCCTCACCGGAATCCTGCTCGCGGTCGCGCGCGTGAGCGGCGAAACGGCGCCGCTGCTGTTCACCGCTCTCAACAACCAGTTCTGGTCCACCAACTTGAATGCCCCCATGGCCAATTTGCCGGTGGTGATCTTCCAGTTTGCAATGAGCCCCTACGAGGACTGGAACCGCCTGGCCTGGGGCGGCGCCGCGCTCATTACCCTGGCGGTGCTGTTTCTCAACATCCTTGCGCGTGTGCTGTTCAGGAAGGGGGACTGAGAGGACCGATGACGGATTCCACTCCCGAGAGACAAGCCATCCGCATGGACGTGCCGGCGCGCCGCGAGGCGATCACCGACACCGTGGCGAAGCTGCAGGTGCGAAACCTCGATTTTTACTACGGCGCGTTTCACGCCCTCAAGTCCGTCACGCTCGACGTGCCCGAGCGCCGCGTGACTGCATTCATCGGCCCGTCCGGCTGCGGCAAGTCGACGCTGCTGCGCACTTTCAATCGCATGTATTCCCTCTATCCGGAGCAGCGCGCGGAGGGCGAAGTGCTGATGGATGGCGAGAATCTGCTCGATGCCAGGCAGGACGTGGCACTTCTGCGCGCCAAGATTGGCATGGTGTTTCAAAAAGCGACGCCGTTCCCGATGTCCGTGTACGAAAACGTCGCGTTCGGCGTTCGACTGTTTGAGCGCCTCGGCCGGCGTGACATGAACGAGCGCGTCGAATGGGCGCTCGCGCGCGCGGCGCTGTGGGACGAGGTGAAGGACAAGCTCAAGCAAAGCGGTAACAGCCTGTCCGGCGGACAGCAGCAGCGCCTGTGCATTGCACGCGGGATCGCCATTCGCCCGGAGGTACTGCTGCTCGACGAACCCTGTTCGGCGCTCGACCCGATTTCGACGGCGCGCATCGAGGAGCTGATCCACGAGCTGAAGAACGACTACACGGTGGTGATCGTCACGCACAACATGCAGCAGGCGGCGCGCGTTTCGGACTTTACCGGTTACATGTTCCTCGGCGAGCTGGTCGAGTTCGACGTCACCGACACGATCTTCATCAAGCCGAAGCGGCAGCAGACCGAGGATTACATCACGGGACGCTTCGGTTGAGTCGGTCCTCGTCCACGACGCCCGCACCGATGTCCAGCGCCGCAATCGCACACGCGCTCGCGTTGTATCGAACCATGGCGCGCATCCGCGCCTTCGAAAACGCCGCCGAGGAGGCCTCCAAGGGCGGCGTCGCTGCGTTCGGTGCCAGCCTCACGCAGGCGAAGGTGCGCGGCCCGCTGCACCTGTCTACCGGTCAGGAGGGCGTTGCGGCGGGTGTGTGTGCGCAGCTGGGTGTCGAGGATTTGCTGACCTCGACGCACCGTGGGCACGGTCATACCATCGCCAAGGGTGCGTCGATCAAGCGCATGATGTGCGAGCTGTTCGGCCGCGCTACCGGCTATAACGGTGGCAAGGGCGGCTCGATGCATATCGCCGATTTCTCGGTCGGCATGCTCGGCGCGAACGGCGTCGTCGCGGCCGGCATTCCGATCGCGGTGGGCGCGGCGCATGCGCTACGCGCGCGCGGCGGGAACGCCCTCGTCGCCTGCTTTTTCGGCGACGGCGCGATCAATCGTGGCCCGTTTCTCGAAGGATTGAACTGGGCCGGCATTCACCGCCTGCCGGTGCTGTTCGTGTGTGAGGACAATCGCTGGTCGGCAACGACCGCGACCGGTGCGATGACGGCGGGGGAGGGTGCGCTCGCGCGTGCGCAGGCGACCGGTGTGACCGGCGTGGCGGTCAACGGAAATGATGTGTTCGCAGTCGATGCGGCCGCCGCGGCGCTGACGGCGCAAATCCGTGAGGATGGCGGGCCGCGCTTTCTGCACGCCCTTACCTATCGCATCAAGGGTCATGTATCGGTCGACGCGGCCGGCTATCGCAGCCATGACGAGGTGGCGCGCGCGCTGGAGCAGGATCCGCTCGAGCTCGCGGCGATTCGAATCGCGGCGAGCGGGGGCGATCGCGCCGTGCTTGCGGCCATCGACGCCGAGGCGAAGGCCGAAGTCGACGCGGCGGTTGCGGTTGCGGATGCCGCGCCCTGGCCGCAGGAAGCGGCTGCGTACTCCGATATCCAGGACACGGGCGCCGGTCGATGGCGCGAATGAATTACGCTCAGGCTGGCTGTGCTGCGCTGTATACGGCGATGCAGGCCGACGCGCGCGTGGTCACGCTCGGCGAAGACGTTGGTCGTGGCGGCGTCTTCGGTCAGTACCGCGGCCTGCAGCAGGCCTTTGGCGCGGACCGCGTCATCGATACGCCGATCTCGGAAGCGACGATCATGGGCGCGGCGGTGGGCATGGCGCTTGCCGGGCTGCGCCCCGTGGTCGAGATGCGCGTGGTGGACTTCGCGCTGTGCGCAATGGACGAGGTCGTCAACCAGGCCGCCAAGGCGCGCTATATGTTCGGCGGGCAGGGCCGCGTGCCGCTGGTTGCGCGCATGCCGATCGGCATGTGGCAAGGATCGGCGGCGCAGCATTCGCAAAGCCTGGAGGCCTGGTTCGCACACATTCCGGGCCTTGTCGTGGTCGCACCGGCGACGCCGCAGGATAACCACGCGCTGCTCGCGGCTGCGATCGCCTGCGGCGATCCGGTGATCTATATGGAGCACAAGGAACTGTGGGGCCTGGAGGACGAGGTCGATACGGCGCACGGCGACCATCTGGGTGTCGCCACGCTGCGACGCTCGGGAAGCGATCTGACCCTGGTGACCTGGTCGCGCATGGTGCATGACGGGCTCCGCGCGGCGGAGGCCGCGCAGGCCGAAGGACTGTCGATCGAGGTGATCGACCTGCGCACGATCTGGCCATGGGACCGGGAAACCGTGTTTGCCTCGGCGCGCAAGACGGGTCGCCTGTTGGTTGCACACGAGGCGGTTCAAGTCGGCGGCTTCGGCGCCGAGATCGCCGCCGCTGCGGCCGAGACGCTCGGCGTGCGGGTTCGGCGCCTCGGCGCACCGCGTATTCCGGTCGGCTATGCGAAGACGCTCGAAGACGTCTCGCGCGTGACGCCGGAGGCGATACTCGGCGCCGCACGCGCGCTCGCCTCGGCGTGAAGCCGATCGTCAGCGCGGAAAGCGTCACCGAACTCGGTCCCGAGGTGCGCGGCGCGGTGCTCGTCGCCGGGTCACACGGCGGGCGGATCGCGGGCTACTACGCGGCCACGGCGGGTGCGCACGCGGTCATCCTGAACGACGCAGGCGTCGGCAGGGAGGACGCCGGGATCGCGGCGCTGGACGAGCTCGACTCGATCGGGATGGCTGCGGCAACGGCCGCGCATACGAGCGCGCGCATCGGCGACGGGGCCGACATGCTCGCGCGCGGCCGAATCAGTCACGCGAATGCACTCGCGGCAGGCTGTGGCGTCGTGCCCGGCATGTCCGTAGGCGATGCCGCGGTCCGGATGAGTCGCGCGCCGGCGCCGCATTCTGCGCCGCAGGAATACGCGGAAGGGCGCACGCGGCTGGCCGCCGGCCCGCCGGAAGTCTGGGGGCTGGACTCGCTCGGCCTGCTCGAAGACGCCGACGCGGGGCGTATTCTGGTGATTGGCTCGCACGGCGCCTTGCAGGGTGGGCGGGCGGACACGGCGCTGCGCAGCGCGGCGCGCGCGGCGGTATTCAACGACGCGGGAATCGGCGCGGACGGCGCGGGCCTGACCCGTTTGCCGGTGCTGTCTACGCGGGGCATACCGGCCGCCACGGTCGATTGCATGAGCGCACGCATCGGCGATTGCCGCTCGATGTGGGCCACCGGCGTGATCTCGCAGTGCAATGGCGTGGCGGCGCAGCGCGGCGCGCGACGCGGACAGACGGTGGCGGCCTTCGTCGCCTGCTTGTTTGACGCGGCCCCCTAAGCGGCTGCGTCGAGCGGCGCGTTTGATCTAGATGAACCTTCGGCCGCATCCGATCGGTGTAAGCTCGCCCGCAAACGATGGAAACCATCAACTGTGACGTAGCGATCATCGGGGCCGGCGGCGCGGGTTTGCGCGCCGCAATCGCCATTGCGCAAACCGATCCGGGCCTGCGCGTGGCGTTGATTTCAAAGGTTTATCCGATGCGCAGCCATACCTGCGCCGCCGAGGGCGGCGCGGCCGGCGTGATCAAGGCGGACGACAGCCTGGATCATCATTTCAACGACACGGTGGGCGGCGGCGACTGGTTGTGCGATCAGGATGCGGTCGACATCCTGGTACAGGAAGCGCCCAAGGAGCTGCTGCAACTCGAGCACTGGGGCTGCCCCTGGAGTCGTGAGGCCGACGGTTCGGTGGCAGTGCGGCCCTTCGGCGGGATGAAAAAGCAGCGCACCTGGTTCGCCGCCGACAAGTCCGGCTTCCACATCCTGCATACGCTGTTCCAGACCTCGCTCCAGTTTCCCTCGATCCAGCGTTTCGACGAGTTCTACGCAACCGAACTGTTGATCGATGACGGCCGCTGCTGCGGGCTGACCGCAATCGAGATGCGCAGCGGGCAGATGCGCCAGTTTCGCGCGGGCGCGGTCATCATCGCCGGCGGCGGTGCGGGTCGCATGTTCCCCTTCACGACCAACGGCGCGATCAAGACCGGTGACGGAATGGCGCTCGCCTATCGCGCGGGCGTGCCGTTGAAGGACATGGAATTCGTTCAATACCATCCGACCGGCCTGCCGAGCACCGGCACCCTGCTGACCGAGGCCTGTCGCGGCGAGGGCGGGGTGTTGCTCAACAAGGACGGGCGGCGCTTTCTGCAGGACTACGGCATGGGGCCGGAAACGCCGTTGGGCAAACCGGTGCTGAAGACCATGGAGCTTGGCCCACGCGACCGCGTCAGTCAGGCGTTCTGGCATGAGCAGAAGAAGGGCAACATGGTGCCCACTCAGTGGGGCGATGCCATGCTGCTCGACATGCGGCATCTGGGCGAAAAGACGATCAATGAGCGCCTGCCCCTGGTGCGCGACATGTCCATCAGCTACATGGGCGTCGATCCGGTCACCGACCCGGTGCCGGTGCGACCGGTGGTGCACTACATGATGGGCGGCATCCATACCGACATCGACGCCGCGACGCCGCTGGGCGGCCTGTTCGCCGCGGGCGAATGCGCCTGCGTCAGCATCAACGGCGCCAATCGTCTTGGCTCCAACTCGCTGACCGAGCTGCTGGTGTTCGGCAAGCGCGCCGCGCTCAGCGCGATCGCGTACCTCACGCGAAGCACGGCCGGCAACGCGACGGCGATCGACGCCCGCGCCGAGGCGGCGCAGGCGCGCGTACGCGCGCTGTTCCAGCGCAGCGGCGGCACGGAAACGATCGCCGGGCTGCGCAAGGAGATGATGCACACGCTGGAGAAGAACGCGGGCATCTATCGCAGCGGAGAGGGCCTGGCCGAGGCCTGCGCCAAGCTCGCCGAGCTGCGTCGTCGCTACGCGGACGTCGAATTGCACGACAAGACCAACGTCTACAACACCGATCTGCTGCAGGCGCTGGAGCTCGGCTCGATGCTCGATTGCGCAGAGGCCGTCACGGTGAGCGCGCTGGAGCGCAAGGAATCGCGCGGCGCGCACCAGCGGCTCGATTTCGTCGAGCGCGACGACACGCACTACCTGAGACATTCGCTCGCCCACTTTCAGGGCAGCGCGGTGCCGCGCATCGAGTACCTGGACGTCGTGATCACGAAGTCGCAGCCCGGCGTGCGTGACTACTCCGGAGGCCATTGATGGGCGAGCGCGTGGTCGAACTCGACGTGTTGCGCTACAACCCGGAAACGGACGCCAAGCCGCATTTCCAGCGCTACGCCGTGAACTGCCGCGAGGAATGGGTGGTGCTCGACGCGCTCAACACCATCAAGGAAGACCTCGACCCGACGCTCAGCTTCCGCTGGTCCTGCCACATGGCGGTGTGCGGCAGCTGCGGCATGATGGTCAACGGCGAACCCAAGCTTGCCTGCAAATCGTTCCTGCGCGATTACCCCGGCGTGATCCGGGTCGAGCCGCTGGCGCACTTTCCGATCGAGCGTGATCTGGTGACGGTGATCGACGACTTCGTCGCCAAGCTGACCCGCGTCAAGCCTTACCTGATTCCCAAGGAAGAACGGTCCCTGGAAGCGGGCGAATACCGGCAGACACCGGCGCAACTCAAGCGCTACAAGCAGTTCACGCTGTGCATCAACTGCATGCTGTGCTACGCGGCCTGTCCCGAGTATGGACTGATTCCGAGCTACCTCGGCCCCGCGGCAATCGCGCTTGGGCACCGCTGGAACCAGGATTCGCGCGACGGCGGCCGCGATCAGCGGCAGCAAGAACTCGCCGCCACGGAAGGCGCATGGGAGTGCTCGTTCGTAGGTGCCTGCTCGGAGGTCTGTCCCGAGCATGTCGATCCGGCGGGCGCGATCCAGCAGGTCAAGATCAAAAGCACCATCGACTGGTACCTCGAACACACGATGCCATGGCTGAAGAAATGAGCCGCAAACCCTACGTCCGCGAGATGACGTCGGAGTGGATCACGCGCCACCCGCGCTATCTGCGCTACATGCTGCGCGAATTCTCGTGCCTGTTCATCGGCGGCTGGACGTTGATGGTGGTGTGGGGGCTGGCATGCCTCGCGCAGGGCCCTGAAGCCTGGGCCGCGTTCCTCGAGACGCTCAAAACGCCGGCGAGCATCGTGCTTCAGGTGCTCGCACTGGCGTTCTCCGCGTACCACAGCGTGACCTGGTTCAACCTGACGCCGAAGGCGCTGCCGCTGCAGATCGGCGAGCGCTTCGTGCCCGACGCCGTGATTGCGGGGGTGCATTACGCCGGCTGGGTGCTCGTGTCGCTCGTCGTGTTGTGGCTGGCAGGGGCGTTCTGACCATGGCCAAGTCGAACAAGCCGATCGTGTGGGGGCCGTTCGCGGCGGGCGGTACGCTGACCGCGTTTCTCACCCCTGTGCTGATCATCCTGACGCTGCTGGCCGGTCTCGGGCATGCGCCCGATCTGCTGGCCTACGAGCAACTGCGCGCGTTCGCCGGCCATGGCCTGGTGCAGCTGGGCATCGTCGGCGTGGTCTTCCTGTCGCTGTGGAGCGCCGCCCATCGCCTGCGCATCACCTGCTATGACCTTGGCATCCGCGCCGACACGCTGGTCGCGACCCTGGTCTATGCGGTCGCCATTGCGGGGACCGTGGCCGTTGCCGTGATTTTACTGCGCCTGCCGACGGCGTGATTGACAGCGACCGTGCGTGGCGACTATTTTGCGCGTCAGCGCAACGATGACGTAGGCGGCAAGATCGCCACAGCCGTCACCGTCAACCGAGAGGAGGGGTCGCGCCGATGAATCCACCACCGATTGCTACGCGAGAGGTTGCGCGCGAAGAACGGTTCAGCGACGTCTGGACGCAGCAACTCGACAACGTCTTCGCGGACGTGGCGCCGTACTACGACCGCGCCAACAACGTCGCGAGCCTCGGGCTGTGGAACTGGTTCCTGCGTCGCTTCATGTCGACGATTCCAATTCATCCGAACGAGCGCGTGCTGGACGTCTGCGCCGGTACCAATCGTGTGGGTATCGCGCTGCTCGCGCGTGAACCGAGCCTCGAGGTGCACGCCATGGACCGTAGCGCGGAGATGCAGGCGGTGGGGCGCGAGCGTGCCGAGGCAAACGGATTTCAGATCCATAGCACCATCGGCGACGTGCACGAGCTGCCATTCCCGGACAACCATTTCGACGTCGTGACGCTGCAATGGGCCTCGCGCCACCTGCGCATCAAGCGGGTGCTGAGTGAGATCCGGCGAGTGCTCAAGCCTGGCGGACGTTTCCACCATTGCGACATGCTGCGACCCGCAAGCCCGACGGTCGAGAAGCTGTACTACGCCTACCTGCGGTTCTGTCTGGCGTTCACCGGTTTCGTGTTCCGCAGTGGCCCCGAGGCGCTGAACTGCAAGAAGTACTTCATCAATGCGCTCGAGATGTTCTATTCTGCAGACGAACTGTCCATCGTGCTCGAAGACATCGGCTTCCACGACGTTTCGTACGAGAAGATCTTTGCCGGCATGATCGGCATGCATCGCGCAGTGAAACCCGTGGCGAATTGAGCGCTGCGGCGGGCTTCGGGCGCCGGCGGATCGAGCGCAGTCCGCGCCGATGGACCGCGCCAGGCATCTGGCTGCGCTGAACGGAAAGCTTCTCCGTGCGTTCAGCCAGCGTACGACCGATGCGCTGCGCGCCACCTCGGCGCTGCGGCTGGTGCTGCCGCATGTCGAGCCGCTGCTTGAGTTAAACGTCGATAAGGAGGTGCGCAAGGACGCGCTCGCGTTCCGCGCCGCTGCCGCCGCAGTCGCCGCGGGGGTGGTACCCGACCGCGCGGTCGCCCAAGGCGTGCTCGAGGCGACCCAGTTGATCGACCATGCGTTTGTGCGACGCTTGGAGGACTTTCCTGTGCGTCTCGAGATCTCCTATGCGCGCGTGGCGCCGATTCGCCTGCGGCGTATCGAGCGGCTGCTGCAGGCCGCGTTCCGACTGCTGGTTCACTGGCCGCCGCGCACGTCGTTGCATGCCGTCCTGCAGGCGGCCCAGCCGCGCGACAGTTTCGAACAGCTGATACTGGCGCTGTTGCGCCTTTACGCGGAGGAAATGGCTGCGCTGACCACTGCGGTACGGCTGCCGATGCTGCTCACGCCGCTTGCCGATCGACTCGGCCGACGCCTCGACCAAACGATGTCCAGCGTCGCGCGGCGTCTGGCGCGTGACGCGACCGCGTTGGTATACCGGCGTGCCGGCACGGGCGGTGAGGCTTGAGGGCAACGCGTACGCGGGTTTCGGGTTCGCTTTGTTGCGGTGCCAGAAGTGACCGCAACTAATTGATCTCGCGCATCCTTTTTCGTTGACCGAGCCTGGACGGCGGGGTAGACTTCGCGGGTTTTTAGATGGGGCAGGCATGCGTGCTGGGCTGGTCGCCGGCAATTGGAAGATGCACGGCAGCCGGGCGGCGAATGCAAGCCTGCTCGACGCACTTCTTGCCGGGCTCGCCACGCCCGCTGCGCAGGGTACCGAGTGTGCGGTGTGCGTGCCCTTCCCGTATCTCGAGCAGGTCGCGGCACGCCTCGCGGGATCGACCGTTTCCTGGGGCGCGCAAAACGTCAGCGCGCACCCGGCGGGGGCATTTACGGGTGAGGTTTCCGGCGCGATGCTCGCCGAATTCGGTTGTCGCTACGTGATCGTCGGGCACTCGGAACGCAGGCAGCTGTTCGGTGAGACCGACGCCCAGGTCGCGGCCAAATTCGGCGCGGCGCAGTTGAGCGGGCTGGTCCCCATCCTGTGTGTCGGCGAGACGCTCGAGGCGCGCGAGGCGGGTCAGACCGAAGCCGTCGTTGCGCGGCAGGTCGACGCGGTCGTCGCGCAGGTCGGCGTGGCCGCGTTCGCAGGCGCCGTCGTTGCCTACGAGCCGGTCTGGGCGATCGGAACGGGCAAGACGGCGACCGCGGATCAGGCGCAGGCCGTGCACGCCTTTTTGCGCGCGCGGCTCGCCGCGCAGGATGCCTCGGTGGCGCAGGGGTTGCGGATTGTTTATGGGGGCAGCGTGAAGGCCGCGAATGCGGCATCTACCTTCGCGATGCCGGATGTGGATGGCGGTTTGGTCGGCGGCGCGGCGCTCGTAGCGGAAGAGTTTCTCGCGATCGTTGCAGCGGCCGGCGCCAAGAACACGGGCGGCTGAGGGAACCATGGATTTCTGGATCAAGTTTTTGCTCGTGGCGCACGTGTTGATTGCGCTGAGCATCATTGGGCTCGTGCTCCTACAGCACGGCAAGGGTGCCGACATGGGGTCGGGATTCGGCGGTGGTGCATCGAGTAGCCTGTTCGGGGCGACCGGTTCGGCAAACTTTCTGTCACGCATTACGGCCGGGCTTGCGACGGCGTTCTTTATGTCGAGCCTCGGGCTCGCCTATCTCGCGACAAACAAACCTGCGGCGCCAGCGGGCGTGATGGAAACGCTCAAGGAACAAACGGATTCAAATCGCCAGGCCGCGCCGACAATGGTGCCCAGCGACGTGCCTGAACCGAAGCCGGCCACGACACCCGAAGGGTCAACGTCGAAGAAAGTGCCGGAATGAGGGATAATCGCGGCTGAATGGTTTACGCCCACGTGGTGAAATTGGTAGACACGCTAGCTTGAGGGGCTAGTGGCCTAAACAGCCGTAGCAGTTCGAGTCTGCTCGTGGGCACCAGATGCAGAGCCGAACCCCAGAATGGGTGCGGCCCCGCGAGCCGGAAATTGCCAGACATGCTCAGCGAGTACTTTCCCATCCTCCTCTTTATCCTGGTCGGACTCGGCGTCGGCGTCGCGCCCATGGTTCTGGGCCGGCTGCTCGGGCCGCACAATCCGGACCCGGAGAAGCTGTCGCCCTACGAATGCGGTTTCGAGGCCTTCGAGGACGCGCGCATGAAGTTCGACGTGCGCTATTACCTCGTCGCGATCCTGTTCATCCTGTTCGACCTAGAGATCGCGTTTCTTTTTCCCTGGGCGGTCGCGCTCAAGGACATCGGTCTGTTCGGCTTCGTGTCGATGATGATTTTCCTCGGTATTCTGGTCGTGGGATTCGTCTACGAGTGGATGACCGGCGCACTGGATTGGGAATAGGAGTGGTTTGATGAGCATCGAGGGCGTGCTGCAGCAGGGCTTCATGACCACCAGCGCGGACAAGCTGATCAACTGGACGCGCACCGGTTCGCTCTGGCCGATGACCTTCGGACTGGCATGCTGCGCGATCGAAATGATGCATACCGGCGCCGCGCGCTACGACCTTGACCGCTTCGGCATCGTGTTCCGACCCAGCCCGCGTCAGTGCGACGTCATGATCGTGGCGGGAACGCTGTGCAACAAGATGGCGCCGGCGCTGCGCAAGGTTTATGACCAGATGCCCGAGCCGCGCTGGGTGATTTCGATGGGCTCCTGCGCGAATGGCGGCGGCTACTACCACTATTCGTACTCGGTGGTGCGGGGCTGCGACCGCGTCGTTCCGGTGGACATCTACGTTCCGGGCTGTCCGCCGACGGCCGAGGCACTGCTGTACGGCATCATTCAACTGCAGAACAAGATCAAGCGGACCAACACGATCGCGCGTTGAGCGACCGCCGAGCCCTGATATCCAGCACCTGACTACGTGACCACCTGACCATGGCCATGCCTCCCCGGTTGCAGCGTTTGCATGATCGGCTGCAGAGCGTTCTGGGCGCGCGCGCCGCGGCGCTCAGCGAGCGCCTGGGCGAACTGACGCTGGAAGTGCCGGCGGCCGAATACCGCGCCATCGCGCAAATCCTGCATGAACATCCGGACCTGCGCTTCGAGCAGCTGATCGACCTCTGCGGGGTCGACTATTCGACCTATGGCGACAGCGCGTGGCCGCGCGAGCGGTTCGCGGTGGCGGTACAACTGCTGTCGATCGAGCACAA
Organism: uncultured beta proteobacterium; assembly: GCA_963714925.1. Taxonomy (GTDB): domain Bacteria; phylum Pseudomonadota; class Gammaproteobacteria; order Burkholderiales; family SG8-39; genus SG8-39. Next base: position 168,825 of record CAVQQK010000012.1, read on the forward strand.
CTGGCGCCTGCGCCTGCGGGCGTTCTGTCCGGACGATGCACAGCCCAGGCTCGATTCGGTGATCGAGATCTGGCCGAGCGTCAACTGGTTCGAGCGCGAGGCCTTCGACCTGTTCGGCATCGTGTTCGAAGGCCATCCGGACCTGCGCCGGATCCTGACCGACTACGGTTTCATCGGCCATCCGTTCCGCAAGGATTTTCCGATCTCGGGCTACGTCGAGATGCGCTACGACCCGGAACAGCGGCGCGTCATCTACCAGCCGGTCACGATCGAGCCACGCGAGGTCACGCCCCGCGTGGTCCGCGACGCGACGTATAGCGATAGCGATAGCGATGGCTGAGATCCGCAATTACACCGTCAACTTCGGCCCGCAGCATCCGGCGGCGCACGGCGTGCTCCGGCTCGTGCTTGAGATGGACGGCGAGGTGGTGCAGCGCGCCGATCCACACATCGGGCTGCTGCATCGCGCGACCGAGAAGCTGGCTGAGTCGCGCACCTACGCGCAATCGCTGCCGTATATGGACCGCCTCGACTACATCTCGATGATGTCCAGCGAGCATGCCTTTTGCCTTGCGGTGGAGAAGCTGCTCGAGATCGAGGTGCCGATCCGCGCGCAGTACATCCGCGTGATGTTCGACGAGATCACCCGGCTCCTGAATCATCTGTTCGGCGTTGCAACCCTCGGTCTCGACCTCGGCGCGATGACGGTGTTCCTGTACGCCTTCCGCGAGCGCGAGGACCTGCTCGATTGCTACGAGGCGGTCTCGGGCGCGCGGATGCATGCCGCGTACTATCGCCCCGGCGGCGTGTACCGGGACCTGCCCGACGCGATGCCAAAGTACCAGGCGCAGCACACGCGCAACGCGCCCACGCTCGAGGACATGAACCGCAACCGGCAGGGTTCATTGCTCGATTTCATCGAGGATTTCACCGCGCGTTTCCCGAAGTGCGTCGACGACTACGAGACACTGCTGACCGAGAACCGCATCTGGAAGCAGCGCACCGTCGGCATCGGCGTGGTCTCGCCCGAACGCGCGCTCGCGCGCGGCTTTACCGGGCCGATGCTGCGCGGGTCCGGTGTCGCCTGGGACCTGCGCAAGAAGCAGCCCTACGAGGTGTACGACAAGCTGGACTTCGATGTCGTCGTGGGCAAGAACGGCGACACCTACGACCGCTATCTGGTGCGCGTCGAGGAGATGCGGCAGTCCAACCGCATCATCCGCCAGTGCATCGACTGGCTGCGCAAGAACCCCGGTCCGGTGATCTGCGCCAACCACAAGGTCGCGCCGCCCGCGCGCGTCGACATGAAGTCGAACATGGAGGAGTTGATCCATCACTTCAAGCTCTTCACCGAGGGCATGCATGTGCCCGAGGGCGAGGCCTACGCCGGCGTCGAGAGCCCGAAGGGCGAGTTCGGCGTGTACTTCATTTCCGACGGCGCGAACAAGCCCTATCGAATGAAGCTGCGTTCGCCCGCGTTTACGCATCTCTCGGCGATGGACGAAATGGCACGTGGCCACATGCTGGCGGACGCGGTGGCAGTCATCAGCACGCTCGACATCGTGTTCGGCGAAATCGACCGCTAGGCGACCCTGCATGCTCCACCGAAGCCCTGCATCGAATCGATCGCGAAATCGCGAAATACCCCGCGGACCAGAAACAGTCCGCGGTGATGGCGGCGCTGATCATCGCGCAGGACGAGATCGGCTGGTTGGCCACGAAAACGCTCGACTACGTCGCGCACTACCTCGAGATGGCGCCGGTCGCGGTCTACGAGGTCGCGACGTTCTACAACATGTACAACCTGGAGCCGACCGGGGCGTACAAGCTCACGATTTGTACCTGCCTGCCGTGCGGACTGCAGGGCGCGCTCGACGCCGCCGACCACCTGAAGCAGAAGCTCGGCATCGGGTTCAATGAAACGACCCCCGACGGCAGGTTCACGCTGAAAGAAGGCGAATGCATGGGCGCCTGCGCCATGTCGCCCGTCGTTCTGATCAACAACAAGCGGATGTGCGACTTCATGTCGAAGGAACGGCTCGACGCGCTGATCGACGAGCTGTCGAGGAGTGCCTGAGATGCTGGACTACGGACCCGACGCGATCCTGATGGCCGGCCTGGACGGCGCCAACTGGCGCCTGACCGACTACGAGCGGCGTGGCGGCTATGGCGCGCTGAAGAAGCTGCTCACCGAGAAGATCCCGCCGGAACAGGTGATTGCAGAAGTCAAGAAATCGGCGCTGCGCGGGCGCGGGGGCGCGGGTTTTCCGACCGGCCTCAAGTGGTCGTTCATGCCGCGCCAGCTGCCGGGGGCGAAGTACATCGTGTGCAACTCGGACGAGGGCGAGCCGGGCACCTGCAAGGATCGCGACCTGCTGCGCTACGACCCGCATGCGGTCATCGAGGGGATGCTCATCGCCGGCTATGCAACCGGCTCGACCGCCGGCTACAACTATATCCACGGCGAGATCTGGGACGTGTACGAGCGCTTCGAGGCGGCGCTGGACGAGGCGCGCACGGCGGGCTACCTGGGTGCCAACCTGTTCGGTTCGGATTTCAGCTTCGAACTCTACGCCCATCCGGGCTACGGGGCCTACATCTGTGGCGAGGAGACCGCACTGCTCGAATCGCTCGAGGGCAAGAAGGGCCAGCCGCGATTCAAACCGCCGTTTCCGGCGAGCTTCGGCCTGTACGGCAGGCCGACGACGATCAATAACACGGAGACCTTCGCCGCGGTGCCGTGGATCCTGCGCAACGGCGGCGAGGCCTTCCTTCAGCTCGGGCGACCGAACAACGGCGGGACGAAGATTTTCTCGGTGACCGGACACGTGAACCGGCCCGGAAACTACGAGGTCCGGCTCGGCACACCGTTCGCGAAGCTGCTCGAGATGGCGGGCGGCGTACGCGGCGGGAACAAGCTCAAGGCCGTGATCCCGGGCGGCTCATCGATGCCGGTACTGCCGGCCGACATCATGCTGGCGACCGACATGGACTACGACTCGATCGCGAAGGCCGGCTCGATGCTCGGGTCCGGTGCCGTCATCGTGATGGACGAGACGACCTGCATGGTGCGCGCACTCGAGCGGCTGTCGTATTTCTACTTCGAGGAATCCTGCGGACAGTGCACACCATGCCGCGAAGGCACCGGCTGGCTGTACCGCGTCGTGCACCGCATCGAGACCGGCACCGGCCGGCCCGAGGACCTCGCACTGCTCGACAACGTCGCAGACAACATCGCGGGGCGCACGATCTGCGCGTTGGGCGATGCGGCGGCCCTGCCGGTGAAGAGTTTCATCCAGCACTTCCGGCCTGAATTCGAGCATCACATCGCGCACCGGCGCTGCATGGTGCAGGGGCCGGGGATCGAACCAAAATATGGACGTGCCGGCGCGAGCGCGGCTGCGCACGCCGGTGCGCCGTCCGGCGGCGACGCTGCGCGGGCCGCGGTGGGATCGACATGGTGAAGCTCGAGATCGACGGCAAGACGCTGGACGTCGAACCCGGGACGACGGTGATCGAGGCGGCCGACCGGCTCGGAATCTACATCCCGCATTTCTGCTATCACCCCAAGCTGTCGATCGCGGCCAATTGCCGCATGTGCCTGGTCGAGGTGGAGAAGGCCCCCAAGCCGCTGCCGGCCTGCGCGACGCCGGTGACCGACGGCATGAAGGTCTGGACCCACTCGCCGAACGCCAAGGCGGCGCAACACGGCGTGATGGAGTTCCTCCTCATCAACCATCCGCTCGACTGCCCGATTTGCGACCAGGGCGGCGAATGTCAGCTGCAAGATCTCGCCGTCGGCTACGGCAAGAGCGCTTCGCGCTACGCCGAAGAAAAGCGCGTCGTACTGGCCAAGGACATCGGACCGCTCGTCTCGGCGGAGGAGATGAGCCGCTGCATCCAGTGCACGCGCTGCGTGCGATTCGGCCAGGAGATCGCCGGCGTCATGGAACTCGGCATGATCGGCCGCGGCGAGCACGCCGAAATCGTGGCCTTTGTCGGCAAGAGCGTCGACTCCGAACTTTCGGGCAACATGATCGACCTCTGTCCCGTCGGCGCGCTGACCTCGAAGCCGTTTCGCTACAGCGCACGGACCTGGGAACTGGCGCGGCGCAAGTCGATTTCGCCACACGACGGGCTGGGATCGAACCTCGTGGTTCAGGTAAAGCAGAACCAGGTGATGCGCGTGCTGCCCCTCGAAAACGAGGCAATCAACGAGTGCTGGCTCTCCGACCGGGACCGCTATTCCTACGAGGGGTTGCAAAGCGTCGAGCGGCTGACGGTGCCGATGGTGCGCGATGGGTCGCGCTGGTTGGAAACCGATTGGCAGACTGCGCTGGAGCGCGTCGCTGACGGCCTTAAGGCAGCCGCCGGCGATCTCGGTATCCTCGCCAGCCCGCATGCGACGCTCGAGGAACTCGCGCTCGCCGGGCAGCTCGCCCAGGGTCTGGGTGCCAGCGCCGATTTTCGACTGCGCCAGACAGACTTCAGCGCGGACGGCAAACGCGGCGGCGTGCCGTGGCTGGGCATGCCGATCTCGGCGCTCGATACGCTCGATCGCGTGCTCGTGGTCGGCTCGTTCCTGCGCAAGGAACATCCGCTCATCGCGCAGCGCCTGCGGCAGGCGGCGAAACGCGGTACGCAGGTGAACGTCCTGCACTGCGCGGACGACGAACTCCTGATGCCGGTCACGAACAAATCGATCGTCGCACCATCGGCACTGCCGGCGGCGCTCGCGGCGCTGCGCGAAGGGCCGATTGGCGCGAGCCTCGCTTCGGGCAAGAACGTGGCCGTGTTGATCGGAAATTTTGCCCAGCAGCATCCGCAGGCGGCGCAGATTCATGCGCAGGCGCAAGTGCTCGCCGAATCGCTCGGCGCGCGGCTCGGGTTTCTCGGTGAGGCGGCGAATTCGGTCGGCGGCTATCTGGCCGGGTTGCCGTGCGGCGCGGATACGCAGGCCATGCTGGCAACGCCGCGCAAGGCGTACCTGCTGCTCGGTGCGGAACCCGAGCTCGATTGCGCGGATCCGCTGACCGCGATGGCGGCGATGCGGCGTGCCGAATTCGTCGTTGCGCTGTCGTCATTCCGGCATCGTGCGGCGGACTACGCGCAGGTCATGCTGCCGATCGCGCCGTTCACTGAAACGGCCGGCAGCTTCGTCAATACCGAGGGGCGCGTGCAGAGCTTCCACGGCGCGGTGCGCCCGCTGGGCGAGACGCGACCGGGCTGGAAGGTGCTGCGCGTACTCGGCAACCTGCTTGGCCTCGACGGGTTCGAATACGATACCAGCGAAGCCGTGCGCGACGCCTGTCTGGGTGGCGCCGACATCACCGCTGTGGCGGCACGGCTTTCGAACCGCGTCGATCTCGCCGCGCAGGTGGTGGCTGCGGCGCCGGCTGGAGGCGTCGAGCGCATTGCCGACGTGCCCATCTACTTCGCCGATCCGCTGGTACGGCGGTCGGCATCGCTGCAGCGGACCGCGGATGCGCGCACGCCGCGCGCCTGGATGAACGCCAAACTCATGCAGCGGCTCGACCTCTCGGCGGGCGCGCCGGTGCGCGTGCGCCAGGGCAACGGCGACGCCGCGTTGACTGCGGCGCTCGATGACCGCCTGCCCGACGACTGTGTGCGGGTCGCCGCCGCCCACCCGGCAACGGCGGGGCTCGGCGCGATGTTCGGCGTCCTGTCGGTGGAGAAGAACGCGGCGGAAAAGGCCGCCTAGATCGCTCGAAACCAGATGAATACCGACCAGACACTCGGCGCGCTGCGCGCTTTTTCGGAGTCCCAGTTCGGCTCAACCTGGGGCCCTGCGGTGTATACGGTCGTGACCTCGCTGGTGTTCATCGTACTCATCGTCGCACCGCTCATGCTGTGCGTGGCCTATCTGACGCTGTGGGAGCGAAAACTCATTGGCTGGATGCAAATTCGCATCGGCCCGAACCGCGTCGGCCCGCTCGGCCTGCTGCAGCCGATCGCGGACGGCATCAAGCTGGTGTTCAAGGAAATCATCGTACCGACCAATGCGAGCCCCGCGCTGTATTTGCTCGGCCCGATACTCGCGATCATGCCCGCGCTGGCGGCGTGGGCCGTCATGCCATTCGCGCCCGAGGTGGTGCTCGCCAACGTCAACGCGGGCCTGCTCTATCTGATCGCGCTCACGTCGATGGGGGTGTACGGGGTCATCATCTCCGGCTGGGCGACCAACTCGAAATACGCCTTTCTCGGCGCAATGCGCTCGGCGGCGCAAATGGTGTCCTACGAGCTTGCCATGGGATTCGCGCTGGTCGTCGTGCTCATGGTCTCCGGCAGCCTGAACCTCACCGAGATCGTGAATGGACAGGGCCAGGGGCGTTTCGCGTCGATGGGGCTCAACTTCCTGTCGTGGAACTGGCTGCCGCTGCTGCCGATGCTGCTCGTGTACTTCATTTCGGGCGTGGCCGAGACGAACCGCGCGCCCTTCGACGTCGTCGAAGGCGAGACGGAGATCGTAGGGGGGCACATGGTCGAATACTCGGGAATGACCTACGCGCTGTTCTTCCTTGCCGAGTACATGAACATGATCCTGATCGCGACGCTCACCGTGATCATGTTCTTCGGCGGCTGGCAGGCGCCGATCGATTCGATGGTTTTCGGACTGGTGCCGCCGTTCGGCTGGCTGTTCCTGAAAGTGTTTGTCGTGGTCTCGATGTTTCTCTGGATCCGCGCGACCTTCCCGCGCTACCGCTACGATCAGATCATGCGACTCGGCTGGAAGGTCTTCATTCCGATGACGCTGGTCTGGATCGCGGTCATCGGCCTGTGGATGCAGACGCCTTGGAACATCTGGACATGAGGAGGACCGCATGTCTCGCGTGATCGAATTCTTTCGTGCCTTTCTGCTGCTCGAACTGCTGCGGGGACTCGCGCTGACCGGACGGCATCTGTTCGCGCGCAAGATCACGGTGCAGTTCCCGGAGGAAAAGACGCCGCTCAGCCCGCGGTTCCGCGGCCTGCATGCGCTGCGCCGCTACCCCAACGGCGAGGAGCGCTGCATCGCCTGCAAACTGTGCGAGGCGGTCTGCCCGGCACTCGCGATTCACATCGAGTCCGAGCAGCGTGACGACGGCACGCGGCGCACCACGCGCTACGACATCGATCTCACGAAGTGCATCTTCTGCGGCTTTTGCGAGGAAGCCTGTCCGGTCGATGCGATCGTCGAGACGCGTATTTTCGAGTACCACGGCGAGCGCCGTGGCGACCTGTACTACACCAAACCAATGCTGCTCGCGGTGGGCGATCGCTACGAAGACGTGATCGCCGCCGATCGCGCAGCCGACGCGCCGTATCGATAGGGAATCGTGAACAGAGGATAGGGAATAGGGACGCGCCGCGCCGACCTCGGGGTCGCCCGGCGCCAAAACAATAAATGTTCGAAACCGTCGTTTTTTACTTTTTCGCCACCGTCCTGCTGTTGGCCGCGCTGCGCGTGATCACCGCGCGCAATCCGGTCCATGCCGCGTTGTTTCTCGTGCTCGCGTTTTTTACCGCGGCGGGGATCTGGCTGCTGTTGCGTGCCGAATTCCTGGCGATCGCATTGGTGCTGGTCTACGTCGGGGCGGTGATGGTGCTGTTCCTGTTCGTGGTGATGATGCTCGACATCAACCTCGAGCGGCTGCGCGAGGGCTTCTGGAACTACCTGCCGCTGGGCGCGGTGGTGGGCGTACTCATGGCGGCGGAGATGGGGCTGTTGCTGGCGAGCCGCTACGCGGGATTCACCGGCCAGCCCATGGCGCTCCCGGCCGGCGTCGGCAATACCAAGATGCTCGGGCGGTTGATTTACACCGACTATGTCTACGCGTTCGAGATCGCCGCGGTCATTCTCCTGGTCGCGATCGTCGCGGCCATCGCGCTCACCCTGCGCGGGCGCAAGGACACGCGGCGCCAGGATCCGTCTGCACAACTGCGGGTGCGGCGGGAGGACCGGGTGCGGTTGGTCTCGATGCCATCGGAGCGCGACAAGTGACGCTCACCCTGTCGCATTTCCTCGTGCTGGGCGCGTTGCTGTTCGCAATCTCGGTCGTCGGCATCTTCCTGAACCGCAAGAACGTGATCGTCCTGTTGATGGCGATCGAGTTGATGCTGCTGGCCGTCAACCTGAACTTCGTCGCGTTCTCGCATTTCCTCGGCGACATGGCGGGCCAGGTGTTCGTGCTCTTCATTTTGACCGTGGCGGCCGCCGAATCGGCGATCGGGCTCGCGATCCTGGTGGTGCTGTTCCGCAACTTGAATACGATCAACGTCGAAGACCTCGACCGGTTGAAGGGCTGAACGGATGACATCGATGAAGGCACTGTATCTCGTCGTGCCGCTCGCGCCGCTCGTTGGCAGCCTGATTGCGGGTCTCTGGGGGCGTACGATCGGCCGCGCCGGCGCGCATTGGGTGACGATCGGCTCGGTGCTCGTCGCCTTCGTCGCCTCCTGCGTCGTGTTCGCGGACGTGCTCGACGGGCACACGTTCAACGGGCCGGTCTATACCTGGCTCACGATGGGTGAGACGCGGCTCGAGGTCGGATTTCTGATCGACCGCCTCTCGGCGCTGATGATGGTCGTGGTGACCTTCGTCTCGCTCATGGTGCACGTCTACACGATCGGTTACATGGCCGACGATCCAGGCTATCAGCGGTTCTTTTCGTATATCTCGCTGTTCACGTTCTCGATGCTGATGCTGGTGATGAGCAACAACTTCCTGCAGCTGTTTTTCGGCTGGGAGGCGGTCGGTCTCGTGTCCTACCTGCTGATCGGGTTCTGGTACACCCGGGAGAGCGCGATCTACGCCAACCTGAAGGCGTTCCTGGTCAACCGGGTCGGCGATTTCGGTTTCGTCCTCGGGATCGGCCTGATCCTCGCGCACTTCGGCACCCTCGACTATGGCGCGGTGTTTTCGCAAGCGCCCGCGATGGCCGACAAGACGATCGACGTGTTCGCGGGCGGGCCATGGCTGCTGCTGACCGCCGTGTGCCTGTGCCTGTTCGTCGGCGCCATGGGCAAGAGCGCGCAGTTTCCGCTCCACGTCTGGCTGCCCGACTCGATGGAAGGTCCGACGCCCATCTCCGCCCTGATCCATGCCGCGACGATGGTGACTGCGGGCATCTTCATGGTCGCGCGCATGTCGCCGCTGTTCGAGTGGTCGGAGACTGCGCTCTCGGTCGTGCTGGTGATCGGGGCGGTGACCGCCGCGTCGATGGCCCTGGTCGCCATCACGCAGTTCGACATCAAGCGTGTCGTGGCGTACTCGACGCTCTCGCAATTGGGCTACATGACCGCGGCGCTGGGCGCATCGGCGTATTCCGCCGGCATGTTCCATCTGATGACGCATGCGTTCTTCAAGGCGGTGCTGTTCCTCGGTGCGGGCTCAGTCATCATTGCGCTGCACCATGAGCAGGACATGCGCCGCATGGGCGGTCTGCGCAAGTTCATGCCGGTCACCTACTTCACGGTGTTGATCGGCGCCTTCGCCAATGCCGGTCTGCCGCCGTTCGCAGGATTCTTTTCGAAGGACGCGATCATCGAGGCCGTGCATCGGTCGACCACCGCCGGCGCGGGCGTCGCCTACTGGCTGCTCGTCGCGGCCGTGTTCGCCGGCGGCGTGTACTCGTTCCGGCTCGTGTTCATGGCCTTCCACGGTGCCCCGCGCATGGACGCGCAGGCGCGCTCGCACCTTCACGAGTCTCCCAAGGTGGTGACGATTCCCCTCATCCTGCTCGCGATCCCGTCGCTGGCGGCGGGGTGGTGGATCGGCAGTTTCGTGATGGGCGACTACTTCGGTGCGAGCATCGTCGTGCGACCCGAGCACGGCGCGATCGCCGAGATGGCTGCGGACTACCACGGTCTGTGGGGTTTCATCGCGCATGGCGTGGGCGGGCTGGCCTTCTGGCTGGCCCTCAGCGGCGCGCTGGTGGCCTGGTACCTGTACACCATTCGCACCGACCTGCCCAAACGCATCGCAATCGCGTTCGGTCCGCTCTACGCCCTGGTCGAGCGCAAGTACGGGTTTGACGAGTTGTACGCGTGGCTGTTCGCGGCTGGCGCGCGTGCCGTGGGTCGCGGTCTGTGGCGCGGCGGTGATCAGATCGTGATTGATGGCCTGCTGGTGAACGGTTCGGCGCGGCTGATGGGCTGGTTCGCGGGCATCGTGCGCCAGCTGCAGTCCGGGTTTCTCTACCGCTACGCGTTCGCGATGCTGCTCGGCGTCCTCGGACTGATGTGGGTCATGCAGCTGCTCAAGGCCTAAGCGATGCCAACTGCCATTCCATTGCTTTCGCTCGCGGTCTGGGTCCCGGTCATGTTTGGACTGCTGGTTCTGGCGACGGGCGGTGACCGTAACGCGGCGTTGCAGCGCGGCGTGGCGCTGGCCGGGGCACTGCTCGGTTTCCTTGTCACGATACCGCTGTACACGGGATTTGACGTCGCCTCGGGCGCAATGCAGTTCGTCGAGTTGACGCCGTGGTTTGCGCGCTTCAGCGTCAACTATCACCTTGGCGTTGACGGGATCAGCGTGCTGTTCATTTTGCTCAACAGCTTTGTCACGATCCTCGTCGTCATCGCAGGCTGGAGCGTGATTCAGAGCCGCGTGGCGCAGTACTACGCGTCTTTCCTGATCCTCTCGGGCGTGATGAACGGCGTGTTCTGCGCACTCGACGCGGTGCTGTTCTACGTCTTCTTCGAAGCCACCCTGATTCCGATGTTCATCATCATCGGGGTGTGGGGCGGCGCCAACCGGGTCTACGCCGCGGTCAAGTTCTTCCTCTACACGCTGGCCGGCTCGCTGCTTATGCTGATCGCCTTGCTGTACCTGTACAGCGTCTCGGGCGGGAGCTTCTCGATTCTCGACTGGCACCGGCTACCGTTGACGCTCGGTGCGCAGATCCTGCTGTTTTTCGGCTTCCTGCTCGCGTTCGCCGTCAAGGTGCCGATGTGGCCGGTGCATACCTGGCTGCCGGACGCGCACGTCGAGGCGCCGACCGGCGGCTCCGCAGTGCTGGCGGCCATCATGCTCAAGCTCGGCGCCTATGGTTTCGTGCGTTTCAGCCTGCCGATCCTGCCGGATGCCTCGCGCGAACTCGCCTGGTTAATGATCGCGCTCTCGCTCATTGCGGTGGTCTATATCGGCCTCGTGGCGCTGGTGCAGACCGATATGAAGAAACTGATCGCGTATTCGTCGATCTCGCACATGGGGTTCGTCACGTTGGGCTTTTTCATCTTCAACGCCTACGGCATCGAGGGCGGGTTGGTGCAGATGATCTCGCACGGCTTCGTGTCGGCGGCGCTGTTCCTTTGCGTCGGCGTCATGTACGACCGTATGCATTCGCGCCGGATCGCCGACTATGGCGGGGTGGTCAACACGATGCCCAAATTCGCTGCATTCATGATGCTGTTCGCCATGGCGAATAGCGGTCTGCCTGCCACCAGCGGGTTCGTCGGCGAGTTCATGGTCATCATGGGGGCGATGAAGTCGAATTTCTGGGTCGCGTTTGCAGCGGCGACGACGCTGGTCCTCGGCGCCGCCTATACCCTATGGATGTACAAGCGGGTGATCTTCGGCGCGATTGCAAATGATCGGGTCGCGGCGCTCACGGATCTGAATCCACGCGAGTTTGTCGTGCTCGGCCTGCTGGCGGCCGCAGTGCTCTTCATGGGTCTCTACCCGCTGCCGTTCACCGAGGTGATGCACGCCTCGGTCGCGGACCTGCTGCGGCACGTCGCCGCCTCAAAGATCTGAAGCCATGGCTTCCGCACACACGATCTCGATTGTGAGTCATCTGCCGGCCCTGCCGGAAGTCGTCGTGCTGCTCGGCACCTGCGCGCTGCTGATCGGTGACCGCTTCGTCAAGAGCGAGCGGCGCACGGCATCGTACGTCGGTGCGCAGATTATTCTCTTGCTCGCGGTGCTGTGTACGCTGTTCGTACAATCGGGCACCGGCAACGCGCGACTGCTGCTGTTCAACGGACTGTTCGTGGCCGACGCGTTGGCGAACGTGCTCAAGCTGTGCGCGTATGTGGCGATTGGAGCCGCGCTCGTCTACGGGCGTCAATACCTTCTCGATCGACGGCTGTTCAAGGGCGAATTCCTGGCCCTGCTGCTGTTCGCGCTGCTCGGCATGATGATCATGATGAGCGCGAACAGCTTTCTGACGCTTTACCTCGGGCTCGAGTTGTTGTCGCTGTGCCTGTACGCCATGGTGGCGCTAAACCGCGACTCGCCGGTCTCGATCGAGGCGGCGATGAAGTATTTCGTGCTCGGTGCGTTGGCGTCCGGCCTGCTGCTCTACGGCATGTCGATGATCTACGGCGCCACGGGCACGCTGACGATCTCCGAGGTTGCGCAGCAGGTCGGACCGTTGTCGGGCCAGGCGACCGAACGGTCCTTCCTCGTCTTCGGGCTGGTCTTTGTCGTCGCCGGGCTCGCGTTCAAGCTGGGTGTGGTGCCGTTTCACATGTGGATTCCAGACGTCTACGAGGGCGCGCCGACTGCAGTGACCCTGATCATCGGCACCGCACCGAAGCTCGCAGCCTTCGCGATGGCGTTCCGGCTGCTGGTCAACGGTTTGCTCGACCTCGCCGTGGACTGGCAGCAGATGCTGGCGGTGCTGGCGGTGCTGTCGATGGCATTGGGCAACCTCAGTGCCATTGCGCAAACCAATCTCAAGCGCATGCTGGCGTATTCGACTATCGCGCACATGGGCTTCATGCTGCTGGGACTGTTTTCGGGGGTCGTCGGCGGCAATGCATTGAATGCACCGGACGCCTATGCGGCGTCGATGTTCTACGTGCTGGTGTACGTGCTGATGTCGCTCGGCGCCTTTGGCATGCTGCTCTACCTGTCGCGCGCCGGATTCGAGTGCGAGACGCTGGAAGACATGAAGGGGTTGAACCGTCGCAATCCCTGGTATGCATTCATCATGCTGGTGTTGATGTTCTCGCTCGCCGGCGTTCCGCCGACGGCCGGGTTCTACGCCAAGCTCGCGGTGCTCTCCGCGGCAGTGTCGGCGGGGCAGATCGGGATCGCCGTGGCCGCGGTGGTCTTCTCGCTGATCGGTGCGTTCTACTATTTGCGCATCATCAAGCTCATGTATTTCGACGAACCCGCGGATGCCACGCCGATCGAGGGGCCGCGCGAAATGCGTACCTTGCTGTCGGCGAACGGGCTCGCGCTCCTCGTGCTCGGTGTCCTGCCCCAGCCGTTGATGCAGGTCTGCTTCGTGGCGATCCGGGCGGCGACCCGAGCCCTGTAACGCTGCGACATGGCGCGCCAGGGTCCTGCAGACGACGCGCAGCTTGCCGAAACGCGCATCGAGGGTGAACAGGTCTACGCGGGACGCTTGCTGCGTGTGCATCGTGACGTGGTGCGTCTGCCCGACGGGCGAGAGGGTGTGCGCGAGTACATCCGGCACCCGGGCGCCGCGGTGGTGGTGCCGCTGTTCGATGACGATCGCGTTCTGCTCGAGCGCCAGTTCCGCTACCCGCATGGACGCGTGATGATCGAGTTGCCCGCGGGGAAACTCGAACCGGGCGAGCCGCACCTGGCGACGGCACAGCGCGAGTTGCGCGAGGAAACCGGCTACGTCGCGCGCGACTGGCGGCACCTGGGGGTCATTCACCCGGCCGTGGCCTACACCGACGAGGCAATCGAAATCTATCTCGCGCGCGGACTCGCGCAGCGCGGCGCCAAGCTCGATGGCGACGAATTCCTGGAAACCTTCCAGCTCCCGCTGACAGAGGCGCTCGCCTGGGTGGCGGACGGACGCATCACCGACGCGAAATCCGTCGCCGGACTGCTGTGGGTGAGGACCTTCGGCCTACGCTAGGCCGCGAGGCCCTCACCCGGTCCAGCTTCCAACTCGGCACGGGGCTCTGCAACGATCCGATGTGCAATGGGCGTCCTGACTCATAGTTATTTAATAATCAACCACATACACCAACATAACCGCAGGCCGTGCAGTAATCGCAACCGTCTTTGCGGATCATGGTGTTGTTGCCGCACTCCGGGCACTGAACGCCCTGCATGACGCGCACCCGGCCTGCCGCCGCCGGCGCGGCTTCGAGCATGCCCATCTGGCGCCGAGGCAGTCCGCTCTCGTCCAGGAGGCCGAGCATCGCGTAGCGGTGCAGGATCAGGCCGGCAAGATAGGACACGGTTGACGGAAAGGTTTGCTGCTTGCGGCTGCCCGGCACAAAGGCCATGAAGTCGCCCAGGGGCTCCGGAAAGTCGAGCAGCTTGCGCAGCTTCATGCCGATCCACGCGGGGTCGAGCACGCGCATGTCGAGCGACAGAATCTTGCACAGCCCGTCCAAGGCTCGCGGGTACTCGCCCGACAGCCACATCGAATAGGGTCGGGTCATTCCGTTGGGCAGGGTGATTTCCTTCAACCCGAGAACGAAGTCATCCCCGGTGCGCGGGTTGAGCACGTCGACGGTCCAGGACATCGTCCCGTCGGTGCCGGTCTTCGGTTCCTTGCGGCTGAACATCGCGTTGAGTACGGGCGTCGGCGCGCCGTCATCGGTGAGCGCGTCGAGCTCTTCGCAGCGCCAACGCACCACCTGGGCGAATGCCGCAACCACTGATGGCATGCGCTTGCGCTCGCCGAATGGCGGAAACGGCATCTCAAACGCGTCGTCGCCGGCCGCCTTGGCCAGCGTCTCGAGCTTGAGCTTGAGCCAGCCGTGGTCGTTCGCACGCATGTCCATCGAGAGCGTCTTCGCCAACGCGCCCAGGCCGCGCGGCTGCTCGCTGCCGTTCACCCACACCTCAAACGCATGGGGCTTGCCGTTTTCAACGTGGCCGACGAACACCGCGAAGTGGTATTGCGGGTGCGCGATCATGTAGGTCCAGGCGACGTTGCCAGCCGTGAGATCCGGTCGGCCCGGCCAGCGCAGGCTCGCGAGCACCGGGGCGGGTACGGACGTGATCTCGATGCGCCGGTTGAACTCGTCGGTACGGAAGTCCTGTGGTTGGGTGAGCGAAGCGGGGACGCCGGTTGCACCCTGTGCACCGGCCGGCGTATCGACCGAGAGCACCGCGCCGAGCACGTCGTTCGGACGGTAGGTCGCCAGCCCCTTGAGGCCGGATTTCCAGGCCTCGGCATACAGATCCCGAAAGTCCTCGTAGGGATAGTCCTCCGGGACATTGACGGTCTTGGAGATGCTGGTATCGATGTACGGGGCTACGGAGGCGACCATTTGCTCATGCGCTGCCGCACTGATCTCGAGCGCCGTCACGAAGTAAGGCGGCAGCCTGTCCATGTCCCCGCCGATGTGGCGAAACAGGCGCCAGGCGTGATCTTCGACCGGGAATTCCTTCAGCGTGCCGTCCGCCATCCGCTTCTTGCGCGTGTAGGTCCAGGAGAACGGCGGTTCGATCCCGTTCGATGCGTTGTCCGCAAAGGCCAGGCTGATCGTGCCGGTCGGTGCAATCGATAGCAGGTGGCTGTTACGCAGTCCGTGCTTTCGGATGAGGCCCTTGAGCTCATCCGGCAGGCGCGTCGCGAAACTGGTTCCGGACAGATAGAGGTCGGCATTGAACAGGGGAAACGCGCCGCGCTCGCGCGCGATTTCGGTCGACGCGCGATAGGCGCTGTCGCGCATGTGCTGGGCGATGCGCGCCGCAAGGTCGCGCGCCTCCGCAGTGTCATAGCGCCGGCGCAACATGATCAGCGCGTCGCCCAGTCCGGTGAAGCCCAGACCCACGCGCCGTTTCGCCATCGCCTCGGCGTGCTGCTGCTCGAGGGGCCAGGCGGTGACTTCGAGGACGTTGTCCAGCATGCGTACCGAGGTCGCAACGACTTTCCCAAAGCGCTCGAAATCGAACGCAGACGTTTCCGAAAAAGGTGCGCGCACGAAGTGCGTCAGGTCGATCGATCCGAGGCAGCAGCAGCCATACGGTGGCAGGGGCTGCTCGGCGCAAGGATTCGTTGCCTCGATCGTTTCGCAATAATTGAGATTGTTGTCTCGATTGATTCGATCAAGGAACAGGATGCCTGGCTCGGCGTGATCGTAGGTCGAGCGCATGATCTGTTCCCACAAGTCCCGCGCACGCGGCTTGCGATAGACCCAGATGCCGTCGTCGCGCTGGTAGGCGCCCGCCGCGAGCTGATCAGCACCCGGCTTTGCGCGATGCAGCAGTTCAAACGCGTCATCCTTCTCGACGGCAAGCATGAATTCGTCCGTCACGCCGACCGAGATATTGAAGTTGGACAGATCGCCGCGATCCTTGGCGTGAATGAAATCTTCGATATCGGGGTGGTCGCAGCGCAGCACGCCCATCTGTGCGCCGCGCCGCGCGCCGGCCGATTCGACGGTTTCGCATGACCGATCGAACACCCGCATGTAGGAGACCGGGCCGCTCGCCCGCGACTGGGTGCCTTTGACCTCGCCGCCCTTGGGGCGGATCGCCGAAAAATCGTAGCCCACGCCACCACCACGGCGCATGGTTTCTGCCGCCTCCTGCAGTGCCGTGTAGATGCCCGGGCGATCCTCGACGATCTCGGAGATCGAGTCGCCGACCGGTTGCACGAAGCAGTTGATCAGCGTTGCCTGCATCTGGATGCCGGCGGCCGAGTTGATGCGGCCCGCGGGTATGAAACCGTCCTCCAGGGCTGCGAAGAAACGGTTTTCCCAGGTCGTGCGCTGATCCTCCGCTTCGACCTGCGCCAGCGCGCGTGCGACCCGCCGCCGCACGGCGCCGATCGAGTCTTCCTTGCCTTTGGCGTATTTCTCTAAGAGCGCTTCGCGGCAGATGTCTTGCGTCGGCAGATCGTGCTTCGCGATGACCGCGAGGCTGTCGCTGTGGGGGGTATCCATGGTGTTCTTTGCTCTCGTTCTGGTTCTGATTCTTGTTGTTTTTAGGACTGCGACGAGGCGCTTAGGGTACCGATCTCCAGCCCAAATGTCGGGGCAGGTTTATCGATTTCTTGTCCTTCGTCAAGTGTCACGTATATCTCTTTGAATACACAATATTTACGTGTTACTTGACAACATCGTTACTATATCTAGTAGGTTTGCGCGTGCCTGCGCCCGCGCGTCCCGGCGTCTCCCGGACCCGGAAAACCCAGCGTTGTCATCACGTTTGCGCATCGCGCCGGGTGTGCCGGACCGGCGCTCACGCCGGGTTGGCCAAGCCCATCGAGAACTACCGCTAGGGCTGTATGAATATACAGTATCGACCTGGCCGGTTCAATCGCGAGCCGGCGCCGCAGCCTGCGCCCTGTGGCGGGCGCGACCTAGCGCGCGCCCCTGCTGGCCGATTGATCGCCCGTGCGCGCCTGCGTGTCCTGCCGCGCGCGCTTGAGCGCATCGGCGATCTCGGCATGGCCGAAGCGCAGCGCGAGTTCGGTCGGCGTGTCGCCGTCTTTCGTCTGCAGGGTCTGGAATCGCCCCGCGGCGCAGCAGCAACTCGACGATCAGTGGGTTGCCTTTCATCGCGGCGTAGGCGAGCGGGGTGTAGCCATTGTCGTGATGCAGGTTGGGGTCGAAATTCATCGCCAACACCTTGGATGCATAGCCGCAGGCGTTCTACGTGGTGGTGCGC
>CAVQQK010000013.1:0-20129 GCA_963714925.1 uncultured beta proteobacterium
CGCGGCGTTGGCGGCGCGTGGCCATGACGTCGAGGTGTTCACGACCAACGTCGACGGACCGCGGGACTCGGATGTGCTCGCTCGGCGTCCCGGTCGATCTGGACGGCGTCAAGGTCTGGTACTTCCCGTCCAAGTGGCTGCGCCGGCTGTATTGGTCGCCACCGATGGCGAGGATGCTGAAACAGGAGGTCGGCGACTTCGATCTCGTGCATCTTCATTCTGTGTTTCTGTGGCCGACCTGGGTGGCGGCACGTGTAGCGAGGTCGGCGCGGGTTCCTTATGTATGTCGCCCCGCGGGATGTTGGTGAAGGATTTGTTCCGCGCCCGCAGTCGGTACCTCAAGACCACGTGGATGGTGCTGATCGAGCGTACCAATCTGGCACATGCGGCCGGGATCCACGTGACGTCTTCGGTCGAGGCCGCCGAGCTGGCGGCGTTCGGCAGTGCGCTGAAAGGGCGCGTCTTTGAGGTGCCCAACGGTGTGGACCTGTCGGCGCCGGGGCCGGTCGGAGCCGGTGACCCCGTCTCCCTATATGCTCATGCTGGGTCGAATCAACTGGAAAAAACGCATCGACATCGCTCTGGAAACGGTACAACGCCTCAAGGGTATCCGGTTGCTGGTCGCGGGTGGCGACGAAGAGGGCCTCGCGGCAAACCTGTGCAAGCGCGCGGCGTCGCTCGGGGTCGCGGCGCGCGTCGATTTCGTCGGGCCGGTTGAGGGATTGCGCAAGCGACAACTGCTGCAAGGCGCCCTGGCGTTGCTGATGCCTTCGTTGTCGGAAAATTTCGGCAACTCGGCATTGGAGGCGATGGCGGAGGGCACCCCAGTGATCGTCACCCCTCAGGTCGGCGTCGCGGACGGCGTCGCGGAATCGGGTGTCGGCTTCGTCGTTGCGCCGACCGGGGAAGCGTTTGCCGATGCGGTCATGAAACTTCAGGGCGACCCGACGCTCCGCACTCGGATGAGCGAGCGGGCGAGGGCGCTCGTTGTCGAGAATTACGCGTGGCCAGTGATCGGCGCGCGCATCGAGAACGAGTATCGTGCGATCTTGAACGAATTCCACATGGCCGCCTAGGTTTGCGCGATCGCCCATGCTCGATCAGGTTACGCCGCTGATCCTCACGTTTAACGAGGCGCCCAATATCGCGCGCACGCTCGCGCCGTTGTGGTGGGCGCAGGACATCGTCGTGGTGGACAGCGGCAGCACGGACGCAACACGTGAAATACTCGCGAAACATCCGAAAGTACGCGTCTTCGAGCGGCCGTTCACGACGCATGCGGAACAATGGAACTTCGGTCTCGACCAAACTGGAATCCGCAGCGACTGGGTGCTCGCGCTCGATGCCGATTTCGTACTTTCCGACGAGTTGGTGGAGGAACTTGCAACGCTTAGGTCCGAGCCCGGCGTGAGTGGTTATCGGGCGTCGTTCACGTACTGTGTCGAGGGTAAGCCGCTGCGCGGCGCGGTGTATCCGCCGGTGGTGGTGCTCTACCGCCGATCGGGTGCACGCTATAGTCAGGATGGGCATACGCAGCGCGTCCAGGTGTCGGGGCGGGTGGATCCTCTCAAGGGCAGGATATTTCATGACGACCGAAAACCGCTCGCGCACTGGCTGGCCGCGCAGGCGCGGTACATGCGGCTCGAAGCGCGAAAGCTGCATTCCACTCCATCTTCGCAACTCGGTATCACCGATAAACTGCGCAAGCTGATCGTCATCGCGCCCGCGGCGATGATTGTCTATTGCCTTTTTCTGCGCGGTGGTCTGCTCGACGGTTACGCCGGCCTTTTCTACGCGGTTCAGCGCGCGACGGCCGAGGCCGTCCTAGCGCTTTACCTGCTGGGCGAGCATCTGGGAATCGATCGTCATGACTGAATACGTGCAGTATCGTTGCCGCGCGCCTCGCTTTGTTAGTCCTTCCATACTGGCCGGGTTGGAAGTTGGTGCGGGCAAATTTGTCGCGAGGATGTGAACCATGGCCTCCATCATCGTGCTCGGCGGGGCCGGCTACATCGGTTCGCACGCGGCGAAGGCCCTGTCGCGTGCTGGACACGCGGTTACTGTTTTCGACAACCTGTCGACCGGCCACCGCGACGCGGCGCGCTTCGGGCGCTTCGTGGAAGGGGATCTGCGCCGCCGGCAGGACCTGGACGATCTGTTCCGCCAGGAAACGTTTGACGCGGTGATGCACTTCGCGGCCTGCTGCTACGTCGGCGAGTCGGTGGAGCGACCGGACAAGTACTACGAGAACAACGTCGTCGGCACGCTCAACCTGCTCGAGGCGATGCGGGCCGCCGGGATTGCGCGGCTGGTGTTTTCCTCGTCCTGCGCAACTTACGGCGATCCGCTGCGGATGCCGATCGACGAATCGCACCCGCAGAACCCGGTCAATCCATATGGGGTGACGAAATTCGCGGCCGAACGGGCGATGGCGGATTACGGTCGTGCCTATGGCTTGCGTACTGTCGCGCTGCGCTACTTCAATGCCGCGGGTTGCGATCCCGAGGGCGAGCTGGGCGAGCGGCACGACCCGGAGACTCACCTCATTCCCCTCGTGCTCCGCGAAGCGTTGCGTCTGCGCGCCGGCGGAGAACCCAAGCACACCGGATTGCGGGTGAATGGCGAGGACTTCGATACGCCCGACGGCAGCTGCCTAAGGGACTACGTGCATGTGTCGGATCTGTGCGACGCGCATCTACTGGCGCTGCAGCGGCTCATGGACGGGAAGGCGGGAGAATTCGACGCGTTCAACCTCGGCAATGAGCGTGGCATTTCGGTGAAGGAGGTCATCGCCGTCTGCCGTGAGGTGACGGGGATCGATATCCGTTATTCCATGGGCCGCCGCCGCCCGGGCGATCCGCCGGCGCTGGTGGCCGATTCGCGCAGGACGCGCGAGGTTCTCGGTTGGGCGCCGCGCCACGAAAAGCTGACCGATATCGTGCGCACGGCCTGGGACTGGTTTTCTATGAAAGCGCCTGCTTGATCGTTCTAGGGCTAAACGCCTACCACGGCGACGCTGCCGCCTGCCTGCTGCGCGACGGCGTGCTCGTCGCGGCGGCAGAGGAGGAGCGCTTCCGGCGCGTTAAGCACTGGGCCGGATTTCCGACCAAGGCCATTGACTGGTGCTTGCGCGATGCGGGGGTCGGGCTCGGCGAGGTCTCGCACGTCGCGATCAACCAGGATTCACGCGCCAACCTTGGCCGCAAGTTCGCCTATGTGTTCAAGCGCCGGCCCGACCTGGGGCTGGTGCTCGACCGCATTCGCAACAAGACAAAGCGCGAAGGCGTCGACGCAACCCTCAAACGAGAGTTGTCTCAGCCGTTCGACGGCAAGGTGCATTTCGTCGAGCATCACCTCGCCCACCTCGCATCGGCCTTTCTCGTCTCGCCGTTCGAGGAGGCTGCCGTCGTGTCGGTGGACGGTTTCGGCGATTTCGCCAGTGCGGCCTGGGGCGTGGGGCGCGGAGCCAAGATCGCAGTCGACGACAAGGTCTACTTTCCGCACTCGCTCGGACTCTTCTACCAGGCGCTCACCCAGTACCTGGGGTTTCCGAACTACGGCGACGAGTACAAGGTCATGGGCCTTGCGCCTTATGGCGACCGTGCGCTTCATGCGCGAGATGCGCCAGATCCTGCGCTGTCGATGACGGTCGGCAGCTTCGAGCTCGACCTGCGGTTCTTCCGCCACGCGCGCGAGAAGATCGACTATGAATGGGATTCGGGTGAGCCCGATCGTCGGAACGCTCTACACCCCGGCGCTGGAGGAATTGCTCGGGCCTGCGCGGGGGAAGGGCGAAGACGTCGCGCAGCGCCATCGCGACATCGCCTGCTCGGCGCAGGCAATGTACGAGGAAGCGTTTTTCGCGCTGCTCAACGCCGTGCTACTCGCGCTACTGGCGTGGACAATCTTGCGCTCGCTGGCGGCTGCGCGATGAACTCGGTGGCCAACGGCAAGGTCTATTCGCAAACGCCCTTTCGGAAACTTTATGTACAGGCGGCGGCGGGCGACGCCGGCGGGGCGATCGGAGCCGCCTTGGCCGTCTGGAGCAAGCTGAATGCTGCGACGCGCCGGGCAACGATGGACCATGCCTATTGGGGACCCGAGTATTCCAGTGCCGAGACCGGCGCGGCGATCGAGGCGCGCAGACGGGACATCGACGCGCAAGCCTGTGTCGTGTCGATCGCGAAAGACGAGCTCGAGTTGTGTGGGCAGACAGCGCAGGCGGTGGCAGAGGGGGCCGTGGTCGGCTGGTTTCAGGGCCGAATGGAGTGGGGGCCGCGCGCACTCGGCAACCGCTCGATCGTCTGCGATCCGCGGCGTGCCGACATGAAGGACCTCCTCAATGCCAAGATCAAGCGGCGTGAGTCGTTTCGGCCGTTTGCGCCCTCGATCCTGCGTGAGGCGGTGGCGGAATGGTTCGAGATCGACGATGACGTCCCGTTCATGATGCAGGTGTTTCCGATCCGGCAGGAAAAGCGCGCGCTGATTCCCGCGGTGTCGCACGTCGATGGTTCCGGGCGCCTGCAAACGGTGACGCGCGAGACGAACCCGCGCTACTACGCGCTGATCGACGCCTTCCGCGCGCTTAGCGGGGTACCGATGGTGCTGAATACCTCGTTCAATGAGAACGAGCCGATCGTGTGCCGCCCGGAAGAAGCACTCGACTGCTTTCTGCGCACCGGCATGGACATGCTGGTGATCGGCGACTGGGTCCTGCGCAGGCCCGTACGCTGAGACGGTGCAGACCAATCTCATTACGGTGACGACGGGGCGTCGGAAACGGCGCATCTCGACGCTCGTTGCCGCGGCGGGCGGTATGTTGGCGATCGCGTTCGCCTCGGGGATTTCAAACGCAGCAGATCCGAAACCGGTCGATCGGGCCACCGGTTCCAGTGCGGAAAACTGGTTGAAGGAAACGTGGCGCTCGGCGGCAACGCTGGAAGAAGAAATCGCGCGCACGCGTTCGGAGCGCGACAAGGCGGGCCGCGGCGGAGGCGCGCGACGCGCACTGGGCGTGCTATCCGTCAAGGGGGCAGGGGCGCTCGAGGTGGCGCTCGCGCTTGGCCGGCGAGACGTCGTCGCGCAAATGGAAGACCTCATTCGCGTGCGGCTATCCGATACGCGACCCGCGGTTGCCGCACTAGCCAAAGCGGGCGAGGCGGATGCGCTGTTTGCGCTCGGGCTGTACGACGCGCGAGGCCTCCTCGGGCAGGCGGATCCCACGCGAGCCTGCGCGTCGTTTGCGCGCGCGGCGACGCTCGGCCATGTGGCGGGGCGCTATCACGCCGCGCTCTGCGTGCTGGAGGCGGATCCCGCGCGCGCCGGGAAACTGATGCAGGCGGCAGCCAATGCGGGGCATCCCGCGGCACAGGAAACGGTCGGCCGCGCTTGCCTCGGTGGACAAAAGGGCGAAGCGGGGTCCGACTGCGCGCGCATCTATATCAGTGCCGCGGCGCACGCGGGGCGAACGAGTGCACAAAGTTTGCTGGGCTGGATGTACGCGACCGGAACAGGTGTGGAGAAGGATTACGTCAGATCCGCGGCGCATTACGTGCAGGCTGCGAACGCGGGGGATGTCGCGGCGCAGAACAACCTTGGCGAGTTCTACGAGAACGGCACCGGCGTTCCGGTGGATCTCGAGCAGGCGACGGGGTGGTACGAAAAGGCCGCGCGGGCGGAGTTCGCGCCCGCGCAGTTCAACTTGGGCCGTGTCTATGCAGCGCGCGTATCGATTGTGGGTGACAAAGAGCCTGCGCGGGCCTGGCTCAGTCGCGCGCATGGGCAAGGCCTCGGATCCGCCCTCGAACTGATGCACTGGCTCGATAAGAAGACGCCGCGGCTGAAGCTCAGTCGTGAACTTGGCGCGCGTCAGGAAAATTCGGATTCGCCGCTGCGCTCGGAGAATGCGCCCCTGCGGCTTAAAATGATCGACGTGTTCCTACAGCGTCGATCGGGGTAATGTGCCGGCTGCGAGCGATTTCTTGAATGAGGTAGCAAGAGCAAAGGATAAAATCTAAGATTTAGCTGAGATTGCAGGCAATATTTCTGGCAGGTGCGAAAAATTCTAACAACTGCCGCTGGATCATGAGGTTATCGGCAACCCTGCCGATTCTGGGGCTGGCGCTCGTGTCGATGTGTGCTCTCGCGCAATCGACAGGCCGGCAGAATTCGGGTGACGTGCCAAGCACCTCGTCTTCCGGCATCCCGGTCGGTTCGATGACGGCCTACCCCGGGGTTGATATTTCCATTGGCTACAACGACAACCTGGTGCGCCAGCCGACGAACACAATTTCGTCGCCAGTCGTTGTCATTGCGCCCTACATCGTGCTCGAGGGCCGAAACGGTCCGCATACCTTCGACATTCGCTACCGCGGCGTGACAGCGCGGTACCGCGACAGCCCGGACGATAATTTCAACAACAACGCCTTGCAGGCCAACGCGCGATTTGCATTCGGCATACGCAACGACCTCGCCCTGCGCTTCGACCTGATTTACGGCTCGGATCCGCGCGGCTCGACCGATCGGCCGATCGCGAATTCACCTGACCGCTACCGCCAGATCGGCGTCTTCGGCCGCTACGGTTATGGGGCGCGCGGCGCCAAGGGGCGGCTCGAATTCGACGCCGGATACACCGGGCGGCGCTACACGAACAACCCGCAAGCCGCTGCCGAATCCGACCACGATGCCGCCGATTTTGGAGCGACGTTCTACTGGCGCGTGCGGCCCAAGACGCGCCTGCTCCTTCAGGGACGCTACCTGAACTTCGACTACATCAATCCGGCAAATACGCTCGATAGCGATCAGCAGGTCGTCTATATCGGTGCGCAGTGGGATGCGACCGCGAAGACGACTGGATTCGTGAAGTACGGGCACATGTGGAAGAACTTCGTATCCCCAGGACAGCAGAATACCTCGACCAGCAGTTGGGACGTCGGCATTCGCTGGAGCCCGCGAACCTACTCGGTCGTCGATTTCAGCACCTTGCAACGCTTCCAGGAGTCCACCGGCGTTGGCGATTCGATTGTCGAGCGGCGCGCAGGTGTCAGCTGGTCCCATGCCTGGGACAGCCGGCTGAGTCACAAGCTGTCGTACTTCAATATTCATGACCGTTATGTCGGCGACGGTTCGAATCGCAAGGACGACACCAACGATATCGGGATCAAGGTGAACTACCAGTTCCGGCGCTGGGCCCGGTTCGGCGCGGAGTACCTCTATACCGACCGCGATTCGAACGATCCGCTCTATCGCTATAAGCGCAATGTGTTCCTGTTTACGCTGGGCGCATCGCTTTGAACCAAAAACTGTGAGGCGTACAGCCTGCAGAGCCTCCGCTGCCTAGCGTGGGCGATATACTTCGCTCTGGGTAAGGTTGCTTGGCGGCTAGACGCAGGAGTATGTTTTCAAAACGCTTTTTGTCGCTTGGGGCGCGCGGAACGGCGTTTCTGCTCTGCCTGTTCGTCCTGCCGACGCTCGCGCAGACGAGCGACCCGTCGATTTCGAACTACCGGCTCGGCTCGGGAGACGTCATTACGATCCAGGTGCTCGGCGAGGACGAGCTGACGCGCCAGGCGATCCGGCTGAGCGACGCGGCGACGATTTCCTATCCGATCCTGGGTGAGATCCGCCTGGCGGGGAAGACGGTCGCCGAACTCGAACGCATCATTACCGAGGGCTTGCGCGGTCGCTACCTGGTCAATCCGCAGGTCACGGTCACGATCAACGAATATCGCAAGTTCTTCATCAACGGGCAGGTCGGCGCACCTGGCGGTTATCCCTACTTTCCAGGGCTGTCGGTGATCAAGGCGATTATCATCGCAGGCGGGTTCAAGGAGCGGGCGGCGCACGACAAGATCTTCATCGTGCGTGAGTCCGACGCCGAACAAAAGCGCGTGCAGGTCGATCTCAACGTGCCGGTGTACCCGGGCGACGTGATCACGGTCGAGGAAAGCTTCTTCTGAGGCACGAAACGATTTGAACACCGTCAACGAACGCGAGCTGATCCGGGTTCCCGGCCCCCAGCGGAGAGGAGGCGGAGGATGCGCTGGATCTCGTACGCTACTGGCGGGCCGTCAACCGCAACAAATGGCGCATCGCGGCGCTCGTCGGCGCGGTCGCCGTGGTCGCGGCGCTCAAGGCGCAGAGCCTCGAGCCGGTCTATCGGGCGTCGACGACGATCCTGATCGAGTTCGGAAGGTCGCAGGTCATCTCGATCCAGGATCTCTATAGCGGATCGATGCTGAGTTCCTATGAGCGCGTGCAGACCCAGGCGGGGGTCCTGCAGTCGCACGAGCTGGCGCGGCGGCTGGTGCGCAAGCTCGGCCTGATCAAGGAACCCGAGCGACCGGATCTGGGCGCGGCGCCGTGGTACGCGAGGCTGCTGCCCGCGGGTGTCGTGAGTCGCGCCCCGGTGATGCCGCCGACGATCGACGAGCGCGAACGCAGCGCGGCCGCGGGAATTCAGGGCGGTCTCACCGTGAAACCGGTGGCCAACAGCCAGCTCTTGGTGATCAGCTTCGAGTCGAACGATCCGAAGATGGCGGCGATGATCCCCAATGCCGCTTACGGAGCTTTTCATCACTGCCGACATGGAGGCGCGGGTCAAGGCGCGCGAACGGGCAATGGCCTTCCTCGCCGAGCAATCCGAAGCGTTGCGAAATAAGGTTGTCGCCTCGGAAAAGGCGTTGCAGGATTTCCGCGACCGCGAGCAGATTCTCAACGTGAAGGGCGTTTCGCTCGCGGGCGCGAGCCGCCAGCTCGAGGAGTTGACCGCCTCGCTGGTCGAGGCGAGGCGTAAGCGCGCCGATGTCGAGGCTGCGCTCAATCAGGTCCGGGCGGCGCAAAAAGGCGGAAGCGGGCGGGTCGATACGCTACCCGCAGTGCTGCGCCATCCGCTGGTGCAGCGGGCAAAGGAACGCGAGTCCGAAGCCGAGCGCAACGTCGAGGACGCCTCGAAGCGTTACGGGCCGGAGCATCGTCGAATGATTGCGGCGCGAGCCGACGTGCGTGCGGCGAAGGACAACCTGCGGCGCCAAGTCGACATCGTGGTCGCGAGTCTCGCCAAGGAGTATGAGGGCGCGCGGGCGAATGAGGTCGCAATCGCGCGCGCGTTCGAGCGTGCAAAGGCGGACATCCAGAGCTTCAACCGCAAGGAGTTTGAGTTGACGTCGCTTGAGCGCGAGGTCGCGGCGAATCGCCAGCTCTACGAACTGTTCATCCAGCGCTCGAAGGAAACCAATGTTTCGGACGAGTTGCAAGGCACGATTGCCCGAGTGATCGATCCGGCGGTCGTTCCCATGGTCGCCTCTGGACCCGACAAACGCAGGATCGTCATGGTTTCCGTGTTGATCGCGCTGATTATTGCGATGGCGTTGGCCGTATTTCTCGAACGCCTGGACAATACCGTCAAGACGAGTCACGACGTCGAATCGAGGCTTGACGTGCCCGCGGTCGGCGTCGTGCTGAAGACCAAGCTCAAGCGCGATCAGTCGATCGAGCGGCTCTTTCTCGAGGACCCGGGCACGGCGTTCTCCGAGGCGATTCGCACGACTTCGCAGCGGTGTGCTGCTCTCGGGTCTCGACAGCCCGCAGAAGACAGTGCTCGTGACCTCGTCGATTCCCGAGGAAGGCAAGACGACGATCGCGGCCAATCTCGCATTTGCGCTCTCGCATGTGAAAAAGACCCTGCTGATCGATGCCGACATGCGCCGACCCCAGATCGGCAAGGTGTTGGGGGCTCAAGAAGGTCATCTTGGTCTTTCGAGCCTCGTCACGGGCGACGTGGCGCCAGAGCAGAGCTTCTTCACGGTGGAGGGTTCGGAGCTTCGCGTGCTGCCCTCGGGCCGCGTGCCGGTGAATCCATTGGAACTGCTGTCGTCGCACCGGTTTTCCGACGCGCTCGAGGCGACTCAAGAAACTGTTCGAGGTGATCGTCATCGACAGCGCACCGGTGCAGATGGTGAGCGATGCGCTCATTCTCTCGACGCTGTCGAGCGCGGTGCTCTACGTGGTCAAGGCGGACGACACGCCTTACCCGGTCGCGCGCCAGGGCCTCAAGCGCCTGCGCCGGGTCGATGCGCCGATCTTCGGCGTCGCGCTCAACCAGCTGGACGTGGTCAAGGCTGACCGCTACTACGGCGAGTACAGCGGTTACGGTAGCCGCTACTACCGCAAGTAACGGCTACTACAAGCGATGAAGCGGAATGGGGTCAGACCCCTGTGGATAACCGGGGTCATGGTTATCCACAGGGATCTGACCCCCTTTTTCGCTTGTCTTTTATGTACGACCTCCACTGCCACCTGCTGCCGGGCATCGACGACGGGCCTGAGACGCTCGACGAGGCGCTCGCGATGG
Source organism: uncultured beta proteobacterium (assembly GCA_963714925.1). Taxonomy (GTDB): domain Bacteria; phylum Pseudomonadota; class Gammaproteobacteria; order Burkholderiales; family SG8-39; genus SG8-39. Next base: position 10,352 of record CAVQQK010000013.1, read on the forward strand.
CGCGCTTGGCGGTGGTGGAGGGCATCCGCAAGTCGGTGGTCACGCCGCACCTGCACGTCGGGCGCTGGGACAACGATCGCACGACGATTGAAGCCGCGGTGGCGGCATATCGGCGGGCACTTGCGGCGGCGGACATCGCGCTCGAGATCGGTTTCGCGGCCGAGGTGCGCTGCGACTACGACATCCTGCCGCTGATCGAACAGGACCGCGTACCGTTTCTCGGCACGCTGGACGGCAAGCGGGTGCTGCTACTCGAGTTTCCGCATAGCCACGTGCCGGTGGGCAGCGACAAGCTCGTGGAATGGCTGCAGGCGCACGGCGTGCAGCCGATGATTGCGCACCCGGAGCGCAACAAGGACATCATGCGTGAGCTCGCCAGGCTCGAACCCTTCGTCCGGGCAGGGTGCCTCGTGCAGCTTACGGCCGACGCGGTCGCAGGTGGCTTCGGGGCCGAAGCGAAGCAGCGCGCGCAAGAAATGCTCGAGCGCGGATGGGTGACCGTACTCGCGTCGGATGCGCATGACACCGACGCGCGCCCGCCGCGACTCCGGGCAGGGCTTGCGGCGGCGGCGCAGATTCTCGGTGAGTCGGCCGCGCGCGCGCTGGTCGACGACGTTCCTCGGCGCATCGTCGAGGGCGGATGAAGCCGAGCTTCGACCGGGCGGCGTTCGGTCTTTTCCTGCTTCTCATCGTCTGGGCGCCGATCCCGCTCGGCAGCAATCGGCCCTGGGCTTGGGCATTGCTCGAGATCGGCATCTTTACAACCGGCCTGTTGTGGCTGGCTGCGCACCTGCGGCGCGAGGTGGGCATCACGCCCGCCGCGCGCGCGGCCTGGCCGGCGCTCGCGCTGTTCGGCCTTTGGCTCGCGTGGATCGCGCTGCAGTGGATTCCGTTGCCGGCAGGCTGGGTGCGGACGCTTTCGCCGCTCGCGGCGGAGCTGCAGACGGCGGGCAGCGATTCGACCACCAGCATGATCACGCTATCGATCGAACCGCATGCGACAAATGTGTTCTGGCTCAAAAGCTGCGCCTGGGCGACCGCCTTTGTACTGACATTGCTGCTCGTGGATTCGCGCAAGCGCCTGTGGTGGATCGGCGGTGCGTTCGTCGCCAGCGGCCTGGTGCAGGCGATCTTCGGCTCACTGATGCACCTGGGCGGGGAGAACATCGTGGTGTTCGACACCCTCGTCGTCCATGCCAGCCAGGCGAGCGGCTTCTACGTAAACCGCAACCACCTCGCCGGTCTGCTTGAGATGACGCTCGCCATTGGCGTCGGCTTGATGATTGCGCAACTCGACGATCGCTCGGGCCGACGCTGGATGCAGGTGGCGCGAGACCTTCTCCAGGTCGTCCTCAGCTACAAGGCCGCGCTGCGCGTGCTGCTGGTCGTCATGGTGGTGGCGCTCGTCATGACGCGTTCGCGCACGGGCAACACTGCGTTCTTCGCAAGCCTCCTGGTCGCAGGCGCAATCGGCCTTATTCTTTCGCGACATGCGACGCGCAGCACGGTGATTCTCATCGCCAGTTTGATCGTCGTCGACATCTTCATCATCGGCGCCTGGTTCGGCGTCGACAAGACCGTCAAGCGCATCGAGGAGACCACGACCGAGCAAGTGCGAGAGCGCGTCGATCCCGCGATCTACGCGGTGAAGATCATGCACGACTATCCAGTGTTCGGAACCGGCGGGGGAACCTTCTACAACGCCTATTCGCGTTACCGCGGCGCGGACATCATTCCCTTCTACGATCACGTGCACAACGACTACATGCAGATTGCGACCGAAACCGGACTGCCGGGACTTGCGCTACTGGGCGCGATCGTCCTGTTGTCGTTCTTCGCTGCGGTGCTCGCGCAGTCGCGCCGCCGCGACCCGCTTGCGCGCGGCGTGGCCTTCGGCGTCGTGATGGGGGTGACCGCGCTCGCGATACACAGCGCGGTGGACTTCAACCTGCAGATTCCGGCGAACGCGTTTATTTTCACGGTGCTGCTCGCGCTCGGGTGGGTGGCGCTGTATCTCGAACGAGGCGGAGCAAGTCGGCCAGAAAATCGGGGTCAGACCCCTGTGGATAAGTCGTGATTCTCTGAAAAAGGGGTCAGACCCTCAAAGAAAAGGGGTCTGACCCCTAGCTTTGCAACACCCCGCGCCGGATCTGGTCGAGTTCCATCGATTCGAACAGCGCCTTGAAGTTGCCTTCGCCGAAGCCCTCGTCGCCCTTCCTCTGGATGATCTCGAAGAAGATCGGGCCGATGACGGTCTTGGTGAAGATCTGCAGTAGCAGTCCACCCTGCGGCCCACCGTCGACGAGGATGGCGCGCTTTTTCAGCTCGTCGATGGGCTCGCCGTGATTCGGCAGGCGCGTATCGATGAGCTCGTAGTAGGTGTCGGGCGTATCGAGTAGCACCACGCCCTGTGCGCGCATCGTGTCCACGGTTTGGTAGATGTCGCTCGTGTGCAGCGCAATGTGTTGGATGCCTTCGCCGTGGTAGGCGTCGAGGTATTCCTGGATCTGGCTCTTGTCATCGGAGGATTCGTTGATCGGGATGCGGAGCTTGCCGCAGGGGCTGGTCATGGCCTTCGATTTCAGCCCGGTCAGCTTGCCTTCGATGTCGAAGTAGCGAACTTCGCGAAAATTGAACAGGCGTTCGTAGAACTCGGCCCACTCGGCCATGCGGCCGCGGTGTACGTTGTGCGTCAGGTGATCGACATAGGTGAGGCCGGCATTGGCCGGCGCGGGTGCCTCGCCGCGCCAGAGCGGCTCGAAGCCCGCGAGCGGCTTGAAATCCACGTCGTAGATCGTGTGGCCGTAATCGTTCTCGGGATAGCGGTCGACGAGGTAGATGAGCGAATCGCCGATACCCTTGATCGCCGGGATGCTCAACTCTCCCGGCCCGACTTGCGATTCAACACCCCAGGCGCCCGCTTCGACGAGCTTGTTGTAGGCGCCTTTGGCGTCCTTCACGCGAAACGCGATCGCACACACGCTCGGGCCATGGCGGCGCGCGAAGTTCTGGGCGAATGACTGCGGCTCGGCGTTGATGATGAAGTTGACGTCGCCCTGCTTGTAGAGCGTGACGTCCTTGTGCCGGTGGCGCGCCACCGCGCTGAACCCCATTGTTTCGAACAGTGCGCCGAGCGCCTTCGGGTCGGGCGCGGCGTATTCGATGAACTCGAACCCGTCGGTCTGCATCGGGTTGTCCCACAGATCCATGGCATTCTCCAATGGCGTCAAACCCCTTTTTAAAGGGGGCTGACCCCTAGGCTTCGAGCGTGCGGTCGCCCAGAGCCCGCCCGCGCCCAATCGCAATTCGAATGGTATCAACCATCGCGGCCTGAACGGCTTCATCGACCAGCGCACGATACGCGGACTGCCGTGCCGCGGGGCCGCGCGCAAGCGCCGCATAGACCCCATGTGGCTGGATGACCGGGTTTTCGAGTCCTTCGGCGTTCGCGCCGTAGCTCGACCAGGGATAGATGCCGGGGTCGCGCACGATGCCGGCGCGCACGGGATTGAGCTCGATGTAGCGGTAACAGGCCAGCACGTAGCGCGCGGAGAAAACGACGCTCGAACGATAGCGGCCCTCCCACAGCGTCCCGCTGCGCGCATGGACGCGGTTCACATACTGCGTATAGCGCTGGTTGACGCCCTTCATGAAGCGGGCACAGGCGGCCTCGTTCGAGGGTGTCAGCAACAGGTGCACGTGATTCGACATCAAGCAGTAGGCGTGGACGCGGCAATGTTCCGCGAGCGATACCTTCAGCAGGTAGTGCAGATAAAACGCGAAGTCGCGCGTGTCGAAAAAGCAGGCTGCACGGTTGTTCCCGCGCTGCACAACGTGAACCGGAACGCCGGGTGATAAGGTACGCAGGGGGCGCGGCATATCCAAGAAACGATCTCGGCCGGCTCGGGTTGACGCCGGGTGAATCGTGACCAAGTTATCCACAGGGGTCTGACCCCTTTTAGGTACTTTTCCATATGGCGACTTTCGTACTGGTGCATGGGGCGTGGCACGGCGGCTGGTGCTACGTGCGCACGGCGAAGATTCTGCGTGGGCAGGGGCACGAGGTCTTCACGCCGACGCTCACCGGTGTCGGGGAGCGCGCGCATCTCGCGGGGCGCGAGGTGAACCTCAGCCTGCACGTGCTCGACGTGTGCAACGTGCTGAAGTGGGAGAACCTGAAGGACGTGGTGCTCTGCGGCCATTCCTACGGCGGCATGGTCGTGACCGGTGTCTCTGACGCGATGCCTGAGCGCATCCGTTCGCTGGTTTATCTTGATGCCTTCGTGCCGGAGAATGGCAAGGCGGTCTGGGACTATTTTCTGCCCGAGCGGCGCGAGGCGGCGATCCAAGGTGCACTCGCCACGGGCGGGCGCGCGCCGCCCGCCCCGGCCGAGCGCTTCAACGTCAACGCCGCAGACCAGGCCTGGGTCGATGAAAAGTGCGTGCCGATGGCGATCGCCTGTTTTCTCGAGCGCCTCCAGCTGACTGGTGCGCACGAGAAAGTGAAGAAGCGCATGTACATCTGCGCGCAAGGCTGGGGGCCTTCTCCTTTTGCGGCGTTCTACGACAAACTCAAGAGCGACAAGGCGTGGACCGTGCATGCGACCCAAACGGGCCACGACGTGATGCTCGACGATCCCGAAGCGCTCGCCCGAATGCTGATAGAGGCCGTATGACCAACTTATCCACAGGGGTCTGACCCCATTATGGTTAAATCCGCATTGATCGTAGGTGTAGGGAACGGGATCAGCGCGTCGTTTGCGCGCTTGCTCGCGCGCGAGGGTTGCAAGGTTGCGCTGGCAGCCCGTAAGACGGACAAGCTTGCCGCGCTCGCCAAGGAGACCAGAGCGTCAACGCATGCATGCGACGCGACCGTCCCGGCGCAGGTCGCGGCGCTCTTTGATGAGGTCGAGAAGGCGTTCGGCGTGCCGGAGGTGGTGCTCTACAACGCGAGTGCGCGGGCGCGCGGTCCGCTGGTCGATCTCGATCCGACCGAGGTCGACAATGCGATCCGCGTGTCAGCTTTTGGTGGATTCCTGGTCGGACAGCAGGCGGCGAAGCGCATGCTCAAGCGCAGCAGCGGGGCGATCTTCTTCACCGGCGCTTCGGCGAGCGTGAAGGGCTATGCGCAATCGGCGCCGTTCGCGATGGGCAAGTTCGCGCTGCGCGGGCTCGCTCAGTCGATGGCGCGCGAGCTGCAGCCCAAAGGCATCCACGTCGCCCATTTCGTGATCGACGGTGGCGTGCGCAATCCGGGCACGGGGCGCGTCGAGCCGGCGGATGCGCCCGACAGCTTCCTCGATCCGGACGGGATCGCGCAGACCTACCTCGCGGTGCTCAAGCAACCGCGCAGCGCGTGGAGTCTGGAAGTCGAGCTCAGGCCCTGGGTCGAGCGGTTCTGACCTGGTCGGCTCGCCCAAACTTATCCACAGAGGTCTGACCCCTGTGGATACTTAGCTTTTGTAGCTGGCGTCTTTGCTTTCGATCGTACGTACGAGCGAGGCGAAGACGGCTTCGCACACGGCCGGTTCATCGGGGCCGGCTTCGCGCACGGTTTGTTCGAACACCGCGTCGCCGAGCGGGATCATGGGGCCGGCGCTCGACGCGGTGATCTGGAGGTCGCAGGCTCTCTGCAGGGTCCACAGCCACATGAACGCTTCGGGCAGCGTGCGTCCCCAGGTGAGCAGTCCGTGGTTACGCAGGATGACGGCCTTTTTGTCGCCGACGTTTGCGAGCAGGCGCGACTGCTCCTCGGCGTTCACTGTGACGCCTTCGAAGTCGTGATAGGCCACGCGGCCCTTGATCTGGGCGCCGTAGAACGAATCGTGCGACAGGCCGGACTTCAAGCAGGCGACCGACATGCCGGTGGTGGTGTGCGTATGCATGACGCAGTGCGCTTCGTCGACCGCGCCGTGGATCGCACTATGAATGACGAAGCCGGCACGGTTGATCGGGTAGGCGCTCGGCCGCACCGGATTGCCCTCGAGATCGATCGTCACGAGGTTGGACGCCGTGACCTCGCGGTAGTGCAGGCCGAAGGGGTTGATGAGAAAGCGCAACTCGGGGCCCGGCACGCGCAGGGTGATGTGGTTGAAGATCATCTCGGTCCAGCCGAGATGATCGAACACACGGTAGGCCGCAGCGAGCTGCACGCGCGCGGCCTGTTCGGCGTCAGTCATCGGCACCGGCGCGGCTGTGGCGCGAGGGTCGTTCGACATGACGAGCGGCATCGTGATCTCCAGACGTAGATGGGGTCTGACCCCATTTTATGTGTCGTACCCGGGCGGCGGCTGAAAGCGGTAGTACTCGCGTTCCAGTATTTGGGCGAAGCGGATGGTGGTGTAGTCGGCATACTGCGCGCCGATGATCTGCACGCCGACCGGCAGCCCTTCGCGGGTGAGGCCGACCGGCGCAACCGTGCCGGGCAGGAACGCCATGCCGGGATAGCCGGCCCAGAACATCTGCGTGGTCGATGGCTGCGGCTTGCCGTTGACGCGGATCATGCGCTCCCAGCGCTCGCCGTTCTGCATGTGCGGAAAGGCCGCCGTGGCGGCGGCCGGGCAGAGTAAGACGTCCCAGTTTTTAAAGAATTCGGCCCAGGCCAGGCGCATGCGATGGCGCTTTTCGTTCAGCGCGACCCACTCGCGCGGCGCCATCGTCGTGCCGCGAATGAACTGTGCCTCGTAGCCGAAGTCGTTCGACCGCAGCGTTGGGCGTCGCGCCAAAAAGCGCTTGTACTGTGCGTCGGGCTGCCGCCCGGACGTGGCGTGGCGCAAGAGCTGAATGTAGACGCGGTGCGCCTCGTCATGATCGAAGTCCGGGCGCGCAGTAAAGCTCACCTTGGCGCCACGCGTGGCGGCAAAACGCGCCGCTGCGCGAATAAGGTTCTGGACCGATACATCGACTTCCGCGGTTCGATGATTGAGTAGTACCGCGACGCGGAACTGGCGCAAGCGTGTTTGGCGCGCCGGCGGCAGCGCGAGCTGCCACCCCGCGCCGTCGATCGGATTGGGCCCCGCGGTGACCGCGAGCGCCAACGCAAGGTCGTCCGCGCTGCGCGCGAGCGGTCCGACCACCGCGATGTCGTGCTCCGACACGGTATCGAATATGGTCTGGCCGCGCGGCGACACGATCCGGTAAGTAGGTTTGTGACCGTAGACGCCGCAGTAATGTGCCGGGTTGCGGATGGAGGCACCGATGTCGCTGCCGTACTCGAGTCCCGAGAGACCGGCGGCAAGCGCGGCGGCCGAGCCGCCCGAGGATCCGCCCGGGGTACGCCCGAGGTCCCAAGGATTGTTGGTCGTGCCGTAGATCGGATTGAACGATTGCCAATCAGCCAGATTCACCGGCACGTTCGTCTTGCCAAAAAGGTTTGCGCCGGCACCGAGCAGGCGCTCGACGACGAGCGCATGTTTCTTCGCGCGATGATTTTTCAGCTCCGTCAGTCCCCAGGTCGTCGGCATGCCGACGATGTCGAACGATTCCTTGATCGTCATCGGCACGCCGTGCAGCGGCCCGGGCTTTGCGCCGCGCCCGCGCAGCATCGCGTCGGCCTTTACCGCAGCACGCCGTGCAGCGGGCAGGCGCGTTGCAATGATCGCGTTCAGCTTCGGGTTGTGGCGCCGCATGCGCGCGACGTGGTGATCGAGTAGTTCGACGCAGCCGATCTTCTTTGCGCGAATCATGCGCGCGAGTTTTGAGGCGGAGGAGAAGGCGATGTCCATAGATGGGGTCACAAACGGGGTCAGACCCCATTTTGAATGATCGTTGGCCGTTGGCAACTTAGAAGGGGTCTGACCCCTCCCATTCATGCCATTTACGAGGCCACCCGAATCGGCAGCTTGCGAAAACCGCGAAAACGTATGCGCCGGTCGCGCTCGGGTTCACCGGCGAGCTCGATTTTCGGAAAACGCGCGAGCAGCCGGCTGAAGGCGACGCGGCCCTCCATGCGCGCGACGTTCATGCCCGAACAGGCATGGTCGCCCTGACCGAAGGCGAGGTGGCGATTGGGTTTGCGCGCGACATCGAACGTGTCGGGATCGGGAAACTGCGCCGGATCGCGATTGGCGCCGCCGATCGAGATGGTGATCGAGGTGCCCTCGGCAAGCGTCTGTCCACCGAGTTCCATGGGCGCCGTGAGCCGGCGGTTATTGAGTTGTATCGGTCCTTCGTAGCGCAGCATCTCCTCGATCGCGCTTGGTGTGAGCGCGGGATTGGCGCGCAGCTGCGCCATGGCCTGGGGATGCGTGAGCAGCAGCCACATGCCGTTGCCGATCAGGTTGGTCGTCGTTTCGTGACCTGCGTTCAGCATGAAGATGCACTGGTGGTAGAGCTCGGTCTCGGTGAGTCGCTCGCCGTCCTTCTCGCCTTGGATGAGACGCGTGAGCACGTCGGTGTCGTAGTTGCCGGGCTTACGCCGACGCTCTTCGACCAGTGTCTTTTAGGAAGTCGAGGAATTCAGTCACCGCGCGATTGCCGCGCTCGAGCATCTGCGGGCGTCAAGGCTCGTTCGAGTCCCGACAGGATCGCGACCGACCAGCCGCGCAGCGGACCGCGATCGCTGTTCGGCATGTCGAGCAGATTGCCGATCACTTCGATCGGGATCTCGGCTGCGAACGCGTCGATGAAGTTCATCTCGCGTTCGACGGCCATGCCCTCGAGGAGCCTGTCGACGAGGCGCACGACATCGGCTTCCATGCGCGCGATCGCTTTCTGGTTTAGCGCGCCCATGATGATGCGCCGTACCCGCGTATGCAGCGGGGGGTCGTTGAACACCAGGCTCGTGGTGTGGTGCTCGTAGAGCGGTGAATTGCCGAGCTTCGGTTTGAATTCGACCTTCTTGTCCGAACTCGCGCGCGCGTTGCGGTAGACCGCGAGAACGTCGTCGTAGCGCGTAAGCAGAACGCCGCCCGGCATCGCGTGTATTGGATCGTGCGTGCGCAGCGCAGCGAAGTAGGGATACGGGTCGTCGATGAAATCCGCGGGTGCCCGCGCGAGATGAACGCGCGCGCAAGCGTCGCAGCGTTCGATGTCGCGGTCTCCTTGGCGGGCGTACTCATAGGTTCGTGCTATAAGGCGGCTTTCGCGGATTTTCCCATGCAACGCGTCCCGTTTGCCGAGTTCGAACCCCAGCTTGCGAAACGCCTCGAGGAACTCTGGGGGCGCCCGGTCAACCTCTACCGCATGCTGGGCAACCATCCGGCGCTGGTGGCGGCCTGGACCGAGTTCGCCAATGCGATCCGGCACGACAGCCGCACGCCGCGCGCGCTGCGCGAACTCATGATCTTGCGCAGCGGCCAGCTGCAACACTCCGAATACGAATGGGCGCAGCACCTCAAGATGGCACGCAAGGCGGGCGTGCGCGAGGCGCAGATCGCCGCCCTTGCCGGTTGGCGCGACTCGAAGGAGTTCGACGCGCGCGAGCGCGCAGCGCTGCTGCTGACCGAGGCGGTGACCGCGGGCGACGTGAGCGATGCGGTCTACGCCGAGCTGTCGCGCGAATTCGATCACGCCGAGTTCGTCGAACCTGTATTTACCGCCGCGTTCTACTGCATGGTCGGGCGCATGCTCGATGCGATGCGCGTCGAGCTCGACGACGACGCGCGCGACTACGCGCCGAAGCTGCCCTGAGTCGCGCATGACGACGCAAGGTCGCAGCTACCGCTATTACGAGTTTGTGATGGCGGCGTTCGTCACGATCCTGATCTGCTCGAATCGATCGGGCCGGCGAAGATCGCCCAGATCCAGTTGCCGGCGAGAAACCGAACGAAGGCTACAA
>CAVQQK010000014.1:0-5241 GCA_963714925.1 uncultured beta proteobacterium
CTCGGTCTGGTCATCATCGACGAGGAGCACCGATTCGGCGTGCGCCAAAAGGAGGCGCTCAAGGCATTGCGTGCGGAGGTGGACGTACTCACGCTGACCGCGACGCCGATTCCACGCACGCTCGCGCTCTCGCTGGAGGGCTTGCGCGATTTCTCCACCATCGCCACGGCGCCACAACGACGCCTGGCGATCAAGACCTTCGTCGCACCCCATTCCGAGGGACTCGTGCGCGAAGCCGTCCTGCGCGAGTTGAAGCGCGGCGGGCAGATCTACTTCCTGCATAACGAAGTCGATACCATCGAGCACATGCGCGACCGGCTCGAGCGCCTGCTGCCCGAGTCGCGCATCGCCGTTGCCCATGGCCAGATGCGCGAACGCGAGCTCGAGCGCGTGATGCGCGAGTTCTACGCCCAGCGCCACAACGTGCTGCTCTGCACGACGATCATCGAGACCGGCATCGACGTGCCGACAGCCAACACGATCGTCATCAATCGCGCCGACCGTTTCGGCCTCGCGCAGCTGCATCAGCTGCGCGGGCGCGTCGGCCGCTCGCACCATCAGGCCTATGCCTACCTGCTCACGCCGCGCGGCGATGGGCCCGGCGGCGATCCGTTCGGGGCGCTCAGCGTTCAGGCCAAGAAGCGGCTCGATGCAATCCAGGCCATGGAGGCGCTCGGCTCGGGCTTTTTCCTTGCGATGCACGACCTCGAGATTCGCGGCGCTGGCGAAGTGCTCGGTGAATCGCAATCCGGCGAAATCCAGGAGATCGGCTTTTCGCTCTATACGCAGATGCTGGAGCGCGCGGTGCGCGCCCTGCGCTCGGGCCGCAGCATCGATCTCGACGATGTCGTCGACGTGAGTGCGGAAATCAACCTGCACGTGCCCGCCCTGCTACCGGCGGGCTACTGCAGCGACGTGCACGAGCGCCTGACGCTGTACAAGCGGCTTGCCAACTGCACCTCCGAGGACGCACTCGAGGCCATGCAGGAGGAACTCGTCGATCGCTTCGGCGAGCTGCCCGAGCCCGCGCGCGCGCTGCTCGAATGCCATCGCCTGCGCATGACCGCACGCGCACTCGGCATCTCCCGCATCGACGCAACGCACGAGAGCATCCAGCTGCACTTCGTCAAGCACCCCCCGATCGACGCGCAGCGCATCATTGAATTCGTCCAGTCGACGCCCGGCGCGCGGTTCGCCGGTGCAGACCGGCTGCGCTTCGAGGCCAAACTGCCCGCATGGCAGGACCGCGGGCGTGCAGTGAAGGACGCGCTGCGCCGGCTCGCGGCATGAAATCCGCGCTCGCGGCATCACTTGCGTTGTGCGTCTGTTGCGTCTGCGTACCGCCAGGCGCGGCGCAGTCCGCCGGTTCGGCCCCGGCTGCCGCCGCGCGCAGCATCGATCCGCGCCTGCGTCCCGCCCTGGGGGCGCTGCAGCAGGGCGACCGCGCACAGGCGATCCACACGCTGCAGCCGCTCGCAAAGGAAGGCGTCACGCAGGCGCAGTATCTGCTCGGTCTCGCCCTCGAGAGCGCGCCCGACGCGCAGCAGGACCTTCCCGCCGCGGCGGGCTGGTACCGGCGCGCCGCCGACGCCGGGCATCCTGCCGCGCAGAACAACCTCGGTGCGATGTACTACGACGGGCGTGGTATCGAGCAGGACGATGCGCAGGCACTGCGCTGGTACGGCGCCGCCGCCGAGCAAGGCTTCGTGCAGGCGGAGCACAATCTCGCCCTGATGCACGGCATGGGCCGCGGGACGGCACCCGACCCCGCACAGATGGCACGCTGGCTGCAGCGTGCGGCCGCTCAGGGCTACGCCCGCTCGCAGGCGCAACTCGGACGCCTTTATCTGGATGGCGAGGGTGTGGAGCGCAATTCGGTGCGCGCCGCGCAATGGTTCGAGCGCGCCGCGCGGCAGGGCGATCCCTGGGGGCAATATTATCTGGGTGCGCTGCTGCAAAAAGGCATCGGCGTGCCGCGTGACCTGGATGCGTCGCACGATTGGCTGCTGAAGAGTGCCTCGAATGGAAATACGACTGCGATGCGTGCCCTCGCCACGATCTACGAACTGGGGCTCGGCATACCCGCCAGTTCCGAACTAGCCGCGCAGTGGAAAGCGCGCGCCGACGCAGCCGAATGAACCTCGTCGTCCAGGGATTCGGCATCACGCGGCAGCAGGCCGAAGATCTCGCACGCCTCGCGCAGGCCGCGATGCCCGAACCGATCGCGCCGAATGCCTGGTGCCTGCGTCAGGCAGCGCACTCGCCGACCGTCACCGCATGGTGCGCCGCGCACCGGCTCGACTGCGCCTGGGTTCCCGACGGCCGGCGCTTTGCCGATCTGCGCCTGCTCGCGATCGACATGGATTCGACGCTGATCACGATCGAGTGCGTTGACGAGATCGGTGCGCTGCTGGGAAGGAAGGCCGAGATCGCGGCGATCACCGAGGAGGCGATGCGCGGCGAAATCCCGTACGCCGACAGCCTTGCGCGGCGCGTCGCCCTGCTCACCGGGCTCGAGGAAGCGGCGCTCGAGAAGGTCTATCGCGACACCCTCGTGCTCTCGCCCGGCGCCGAGCGGCTCATCGAAGGCTGCCGCTCGCGCGACGTCCGCACCCTGCTCGTCTCCGGCGGCTTTACGTTCTTCACCGAACGCTTGCAGGCGCGACTCGGCATCGACGAGGCGCTCGCGAACGAGCTGGAGGTCGTCGACGGGAGGCTGACCGGACGGCTGCGCGGGGCGATGGTCGATGCAGCAGCGAAGGCTGCGCGGTTCCGCGAGGTCGCGGCACGGTTGGGGGTGTTGAAGTCGCAGACCCTTGCGGTCGGCGACGGCGCGAACGACCTGGCGATGATGGCCGAGGCCGGGGTGTCGGTCGCCTGGCGCGCCAAGCCGCGTGTCCGGGCGGCGGCGACGCACGCGCTCGATTTTTCGGATCTCGATGGGGTGCTGAACCTCTATACGTGATCCTGTGTGTGAAGCGTCAAGAGGTTGTTTCCGGACTGAGCAAGGCGGCTGATAGGCGCCAAGCCCTTGATGCCTTGATGCGGGCGATGCCAGTTGTAGTGATGGATCCAGCGATCGAGCATGTCGGTTCGCTCCGAAGAATGGTTGTAGGGAATGCCGTAGGCCCATTCGCGCAGCGCCGATTGGATGAAGCGCTCAGCCTTGCCATTGGTCTGAGGGCGGTACGGTCGCGTGAAGCTGTGCTTGAGCTTCAGGCGTTGGCAGGCCTTGGCGAACTTCTTGGAACGAAACGCCGAACCGTTGTCGGTGAGCACGCGTTTGACACGCACCCCCAGAGTTCGGAAGTAGGCCACCGTGTTCCTGAGGAACTGAACGGCGCTTGTCTTTCGTTCGTCGGGGTACATGTCGGTGAAGCCGATGCGGGCGTGATCGTCGATGGCAACGAACAAGTACTCCCAGCCTGCGCCGTCAACGGAATCGCGCCGATCGCCGGTGACGCGGTGACTCATGCGCTCGATGCGCCCGAGCTTCTTAGTGTCGATATGGATCAAGTCCCCAGGATGAGCGTGCTCGTAGCGCACAACCGGCGCCGAGGGCTCCAGATCCTTGAGCCGGGACAGCCCCGCGCGTGCCAGGACACGACCTACGGTGCTCTTGGAGACCCCGAGGCTGATTGCGATCCGGGCCTGGATGAGCCTGCGCCGGCGCAGCTCCACGATCGCCAGCGCCTTGGCGGGCAAGGTCGCCCGCGGACTCACCCGAGGGCGCGAAGACCGATCCACAAGCCCAGCTTGCCCCATGGCGAGGAACCGGCCCAGCCACTTGCGCACAGTCGGTTGGCTGACGCCCGCCTCGGCCGCGGCCGAGGCGGGCGTCAGCCCTTGCTCAACGATGCTTTTTACCATTTCGATTCGACGCGCCAGCGTGAGTCGGGCATTCTTGTGAATGTTCATTCGGCTGAGCTCCTTGAGAGGTTGGTGTGGTTCGCACCTTCCAGTCTCTCAAACTCAGTCCGGATGAACAGAAACAACCTATTGGGCCATCACACCTAGTGGGTGGTGAGGGCTTCGCGGTCGATGCAAGTGTTGTTAAGGCCGACGCGAGTCGAGCAAGCGGCGTTCCCGGTGCACAGACGATCGACTGGCGTGATCCGAAGCGCGCCACGCGCGCAGTGCGCGAGTACGTGGAGGCGCTGGATGAAGACCGTGAAGCGAGCGAGCGCAAGAGTGTGTCGTTGACCGATCCGGCCGCCAGCTGGACCTGCGCTCCCGGGGGCCCTGCTTTCTTTGCGTACTCGACCAACTACCTGATTGATGTCCAGGCCGGGATCGTGCTCGACGTGGAAGCCACAGCGACAAATAGAACGCAGGAATTGGATGCCGCCAAGAAGATGATCGAGCGCGTTGAAGAGCGCTTCGAGGTAAGACCCAAGCACCTGATCGGCGACACGGCCTACGGCGTGGCACCGATGCTGGGCTGGTTGGTGAAGGACAAGGGAATCGAGCCGCACATTCCGGTGTGGGACAAGGCCGAGCGCAAAGATGGCACGCTGAGTCGAAGCGACTTCATGTTCGATACGAAGAATGATCGATACACGTGCCCGGCTGGCAAGCACTTACAGACGACGGGGCGTGCCACCGCTGAGAACACGATGCTGTATCGAGCCAGCCTCTACGACTGCCAAGACTGCCCGCTCAAACCGAAGTGTTGCCCGAACGCCCCGGCGCGCAAGATCCCGCGCAGCGTTCACGAGGAATCGCGCGATGTTGCGCGCTCGCTCGCGAACACCGAGCGCTATCGCGCCTCGCGCAAGAAACGAAAGAAGGTCGAGATGCTGTTTGCGCACCTCAAACGCATCCTGAAGCTGGACCGATTGCGACTACGTGGTCGAAGCGGTGCGCAGGATGAGTTTCTGCTCGCCGCAACCGCGCAAAACCTACGACGAATGGCGAAGTGGCTCGTGCCGAAGCCACCAGAAGGGGATCTCGTGCCCACCTAAGAGCACAAATGGGGCAAATAACCCCTGCAACCAACTCTCGAATCCGAAAACCACTCGCCGCCAGCCTTCGAGGCGACAACCCTCACGCTCAGAACCGAGTTCTTCAACACAATAGACCCGAAGCGAACGTTCACTCTCGCCTGACTCGCCTATCCCTTGTGCTATTTCGCGGGATTTGCTCCCTTAACCCGCATCTGAATAGCGTAAAGACCTTTGCTGGCCGTGATGAACAAGGTTCGGTGATCTTTAGCAATACGAATGAGTCGAGACGGACATA
>CAVQQK010000015.1:0-7257 GCA_963714925.1 uncultured beta proteobacterium
ATGCCACTGGCGAAGGAAACGATTTCCTCGATGCGGGCTCAGGAAACGACCAGATCGAGATTGACGGCGGCGCGCTCGCGATAGGCGCAGCAGGCGATGATTTGATTGGGGTCCATGGTGCGGGCGCGGTCGTGCTGTTCAATCCGGGCGACGGGAACGACACCGTAACTGTAGCGGCTGATGCATTTACGCTTTCGATCGGTGGGGGCATTGGTGCGGCGGATCTCTCGCTCTCGGGGAGTGGAGCCGAACTCACGCTGGCGGTGGGGAACGGCGATTCGATTACGTTCATTCGCGACGACTACGACAGTGCATTGGGCTATGCCGGGATCTCGCTTCAGCTGTTCGGGTCGGTGCATCTGTATGACTTCAAGGGGGTCATTGATGCCTTCCTCGAGGCCGGTATTGGTGTACAGAACCTCGGTGACATGCTCGGTGCCTACGAAACATCATCCAGCAACAGACGCGCGATCGGCGGTGCGATTGCCTGGCAATACGCGACGGCGGGTAATGTCCTGGCGTTGACCGCGGAGGCGTTGCATGACGTGGTCGCCGCCGACGAGTTTGGTGTTGGTGCCCAGACCATCGATCCGAGCGCGGTGAACACGCCTCCGGTCGTGGTGCTGCCCATCGCCGATCAAACCACGCTCGAAGACGCCGGATTCGAATTGTCGGTCGCGGAGGCCTTCTTCGATCCCGACGCGGACGACACGCTCAGCTTTGACGCTACGCGCGCCGCCGGCGCCCCGCTACCCGCATGGCTCGCGTTCGATGCGGCGAGCGGCACCTTCTCCGGTACGCCGGGCAACGACGACGTCGGGTCGCTCGAGATCACGGTGACCGCGACCGACTCTGAAGACGAAAAGGTGTCAGACAGCTTTTCGCTCGCGGTCGAGAACGTGAACGACGCGCCGCTCGCGGCAAATGACGCGGGTGCCGCGCAGGAAGACGGCGATCCGGTGACGTTGACGACAGCCTCGCTCCTCGCAAACGACGTGGACATCGACGCCGGCGACACGCTGGCGATCACCGACGTCACGAATTCTGCGGCAGGTGCGGTGGTCAGTCTCGTCGGCGGCGATGTCGTCTACGACCCCGGCGCACTGTTCCAGAGCCTTGGCGCCAACGCGACGGTGCTCGATCACTTCGAATACACGATTGCGGACGAAGCGGGCGAGACGAGCACGGCAAGCGTCGCGATGACGATCACCGGGGTGAACGATGCACCGACGCTGGCCGATCCGATTGCGGCGCAGGCGGGTCGCGTGGGCGAGGCGCTCGCCTTCTCGGTGGACGGTGCGTTCACCGATGTCGACGCCGGCGACAGCCTCGCCTATGCGGCGACGCGCGCCGATGGCGCCGCACTTCCCGCGTGGCTCGCCTTCGATGCGTCGAGCGCAATCTTCTCCGGTACCCCGGGCGCGGGCGACGACGGCGCGTACGTCGTCCGGGTCACCGCGACGGATGCCGCGGGTGAATCTGCGGAAGCCGAGATTGAACTCAACGTCGAAAACGTGCCGCCCGAAGTTACCGATCCCGGCGGCCATGGCCATGGACACGGCGAGGGGTGGCATCACGGGCACGACCATGACGGCGATCATCCCGGCCATGGCAAGGGCCACGCGAAACACGGGAAGCACGAGCGTGACGACGACGATGCGCACGGTCACCGCGACCGCAATGAAAAAGGGCGCGATCGCCTGCGCGCCCGCTTCGCCAAGGGCTCGACATTCGACTTCGACGCACTGTTCGACGAATTCGAGCGCGCGAACCATCACTCGGCGCCATCGAAGGCGGAGATCCAGCGCGGCTGGCAGAAGGTGGCGGACTTCGCGACGCGCCTCGGTGCGGGCGACGACGACGCGGCGCACGGGATGCTCTGGCGTGGTGTCTCCGATTTCTCGCGTATCGCTGCGTCTGGCGGGCACGGCTTCGGCTTCGAAGGTTCGACGGGCGCCGCGCGCGGCGCGCACGAGTTCAAGTCGTTCGAAGGCCTGCGCGAGGGGTTCCGGCGACTGTAAGCGCGCCGGGGTAGGAGAACGGTGCTGGAAATCTCGCGTTTTCTGGGGATCGTTATCACGATGTACTTCAACGATCACAATCCGCCACACTTGGAAGACGATGAAGATCTGGATTACCGAGGCAAAACCGCTCTCCGAGTACCGGCTCTGGGTTCGCTTTTCCGATAGCGCCGAAGGCGTTGTCGATCTCGGAGGTTTTGTCGCCTCGGATGAACGAAAAATTGTGCGAGCGTTGCGCGATCCTGCCGCTTTTGCCGCAGTCCGCGTCGAATCAGATACCGTTGTCTGGGAGAACGGATTCGACCTCGCGCCGAAGTTTCTTCGCGAGCGCGTGAAGCCGGGCGTGGCTGCGTAAAGCGGACGCCCAAGGCGCTTCGGACGCCGCGCGCCGTAGGCCGACGAACGCCGCGCACACGGCTCCCGTTTGTCGTTCTGGATCATCGCGCTGCCTAGTCTTTATCCGCGCGTCCGCGCCTAGTACGAGAAGGCGATACTCGGGACGCCTTTCGTAATACCAGCGGGCGATATTCTTCCGTGGCGCTTTTCGGTAGCGTGATTACCGGAGGACGCCGCCATGAGCACGCGCAGCGAACGCGCCGTAGCGCTACCGCACTACAAAGACTTCCTTCCCGCGCTGCAGCGCGTGCAGGAAAAGCCGCCGTCGCCGCTCGGGCTGCGTCTGTTGTGGACGGTGCTCGCACTCGTTGTCGCAACCATCGCCTGGGCGATGCTGGCAAAGCTCGATGTGGTCGCGGTCGCCGACGGCAAGCTCGTGCCAGCGGGCTACCTCAAGATCGTGCAACCGACCGAGCAGGGCGTGGTGAAGGAGATCCTCGTCAGCGAAGGCCAGGCGGTGCACGAGGGCGAAGTGCTGATGCGCATGGACGCGGCGATCTCGGATGCCGAGGGGCGCTCGCTTGCGACCGAATACCACACGCTGCGCCTTGCGTTGCGACGCATCGACGCGCAACTTGCCGGCCGCGCGCTGATGCGCACAGCAGAGGATGCAGCGGACGTCTACGCGCAGGCCGAGGCGCAGTACCGCGCCAACGTCGGTGCGTTTGAAAGTGCGCTCGCGCAGGAACGCAGCGTCCTCGCCAAGACCCGCGAAGAGCTCGCCTCGGCCGAGCAGGGTGAGGCGAAGCTGGTTGCCGTGCTGCCGCACTATCGCGACCAGGAGCGCGCGTTCGAGAAGCTGATGCGCGACGGCTTCGCCGGGCGGCTGCTGTATACCGACAAGAAGCGCGAACGCATCGAGCGCGAGCAGGATCTGCGGCGCCAGGCGCACGTGATCGGCGCGGCACGGGCGAACATCGTGCAGTCGGAAAAACGCCTGGCGCAGATCGACGCCGACTACCGGCGCAGCCTCCAGGCCGAGCGCGCCCAGACCGTGCCGCAGCTCGAGCGCGCGCGCGGCGAGCTCTCCAAGCAGGCGCACCGCCACGAACTCCTCGAACTGCGCGCACCGCAGGGCGGCATCGTGAAGGACCTCGCCACGCACACGCCGGGCACGGTCGTTGCGCCGGGCACCATCCTGATGACCATCGTGCCGCGCGACGAGCGCCTGCGCGCCGAGATCTGGGTGGCGAACGACGACATCGGCTTCGTGCGTGCGGCGCAGCCGGCACGGTTGAAGCTCGCTGCGTTCCAGTTTCAGAAGTTCGGCATGCTCGACGGCGAGGTGGTGCAGGTGAGTGCCGATGCGAGCGAATCGCCCAATCCCAACACCCGCTCAGGGTCGCTCGCCGGGCGCGAGCGGGCGGTCGCGCCGCTCGCGTTTCGTGCGCTCGTCGACCTGAAGAGCCAGTTCCTCGAATCCAACGGCCAGCGCTACGGCCTTGCGCCGGGCATGCAAGTGATCGCCGAGATCCACCTCGGCGAGCGCACCGTGCTCGAGTACTTCCTCTCTCCGGTGCAGAAAGCGTTTCAGGAAGCCGGGCGCGAACGCTAAACCAAAATGGGGTCAGACCCCTGTGGATAACTTCTTTGGTCAACGCCGTTGTGGCGTGCTGCGTTTGGATAGGCGGAAGAACGATCTCCCTGCCGTATGGGAGTCGGCATTCCGACGAACTCAACCAACAACATGTGGAGGTAGATCAATGAGAAATACCATTGCGACACTCTGTTTCCTGCTGGCGACGTCGCCGCTGGCATTCGCGCAGGACAAGGTGAAGAAGGAACCGAGCGAAAAGCAGAAAGCGCAGCAAATGCGCATGAAAGATTGCAACGCCAAAGCCAAAACCGAGGGAAAAAAGGGCAGCGAGCGCAAGCAGTTCATGAGCACCTGCCTGAAGGGGAAGGCCAGCGCGCCTTCACAGAAGCGCTAAAGAAGAATGGGGTCAGACCCCTGTGGATAACTTCATCGGTGCCTCGCGCGATCGAAGCGCGCGCCTGAAGTAATTCAAGGGAGTCTGACCTCTTGCCGCCTTGCGAGGTGTTACCGTCGGCGCTTTGCCTCAATACGGATTCAGTGCCGAATCCTGGACATGGCAAACACGCTGTTTACATCGAGCTGGACGTTGGCCGCGCTTCTTGCCCTAAGTGGATGTGTCGAGATTGGGCACAAGCCGCCGCCCGCGGATTGGCCTAAGTTACGAGTCGAGGTTCACAGGGTTCTCGGCAGTGTGGTGGTGAACGAATGCGCCAAGCACATCGACGTGCCGACCTTCATCAACGCGTGCGCGATCGTCGAGTTCGACAAGAATCTGTGCACCGTCTGGGTTTCGTCCGAGTTCCCCGACGAGGCAGTCCTCGAGCATGAGTTGCTGCACTGTGAGGGGCGGGATCACGTCGGTGAGGACACCTTCGAACGCGCGTGGGCGTCGTGGCGTTCTGCGAAGTAAACGGGGTCTGACCCCTGTGGATAAGTTGATCCGATCTTCAGGCGCGAAGCGCCTTGCCTAACTTATCCACAGGGGTCTGACCCCTGTGGATAAGGAGCCAAAGACCGAGCAGGAAGAACACTGCGAACCACGCGAGCGCCCACTCGGGAATCGAAAAGCCGACAAAGGTCCACTTCACCTCGGCGCACTGTCCCGAACCCGCGAAAAGCTTCTGGATCGTGCGCGCGAGCGGCAGGTTCTCGAGCATGAAGGCAAGGTCGGGCCCGCAGGCCGGCACCTTGTCTGCGGGCAGGTGCTGCAGCCACACTTGGCGTGAAGCAGTGGCGAAGCCGCCGGCGGCAAAGAGCATGGCGACGAAGCCATAGAGGCGACGTCCCCAACCAGTTGGCCAATGAATGGCGGCAAGCATGAAAACGACGATCAACGCGTAGAAGAACGCGCGCTGGACGAGGCAGAGCGGGCAGGGTTCGATGCCCTTGGTGAATTGCAGGAAGTAGCCGAAGCCGAGGAGCCCGGCCCCGGCGAGCATCGCAAGTACACAGGCGAAGCGTGCGCTCATTCTGTGGTCGCCGTTTCCGCTGACGCCGCGGATTCGCCGGTTGCGGGCTGGGCGGCGCCGCGCTTCGCGGGGGCGGCGACCGTCTGCTCGATCGCACCGAACAGCGGACCGCCCTCGGCATCGCGCATCTCGATCTTCACCGTGTCGCCGTATTTCAGAAACGGCGTCTTGGCTTCCTTCTTCTTGATGATCTCTTCGGCGCGGCGCTCGAACAGGCACCCGGCACCGCGCTTGCGGTCGCGGTTCGACACCGTGCCGGTGCCGACGATCGTGCCGGCCGCAAGCGGCCGCGTCTTCGCCGCGTGCGCGATCAGGCGCGGAAAATCGAACTGCATGTCGTCGCCCGCATCGGGCTCGCCGAGGAGCGTGTCGTTCACCCAGGCGCGCAGCGTGCCCTGGAGCTTGCGCCCATTCCATGCGTCGCCCAGCTCGTCGGGCGTAACGGCCACGGGCGAGAGCGCCGAGGGCGGCTTGGAGTGGAGGAAGCCGAAACCCTTTTCCAGATCGCGCGCGACGAGATTGCGCAGGCTGACGTCGTTCATCAACATGAACAGCCGAATGTGCGCTGCCGCCTTGTCGCGCTCGATGCCCATCGGCACGTCGTCGGTGACGATCGCGATCTCCATCTCGAGGTCGATGCCGTAATCCTCATCAGCGACGACGATGTCGTCGCGCGGGCCGAGAAAGGGATCGGAGCAGCCCTGGTACATGAGCGGCTCTTTCTTCCACCAGCCCGGGAATTCCGTCTCGCCGCGCGAGCGGCGAATCAGCTCGGCGTGGATCAGGTAGCTCGACGCGTCGGCGAACTGGTGCGCGCGCGGCAACGGTGCCATGAGCGACGCCGGATCGAGCTTGAAGGCGCGGTTCGGCGGCGCCTGGTTGAGTTCCTCGTACAGCGTCTCGAGCTGCGGTGCGAGGTAATCCCAGTCGTCGAGCACCGCCTGCAGCGTCGGCGCGATGTGGTCGGCCGGCACGGCATGCTTCAAATCACGCGCTACGACGAGCAGCGCGCCGTCGCGTGTACCATCTTTCAGTGTAGCGAGCTTCATTTAACAATAATGGGGTCAGGCCCCTGTGGATAACCACGTTTTGGCCGGGACGACGAAGCCGGCAGCCTCACCGAACCCAATGGTGGCACATCCTTCGCGCGTGCAGCGCCCGCGCTGGACGATTTCGTCGCCGTCCTCGATAAATGCGCGCATCTCGCCCCCGGGAAGTCTGACCGGGTTCTTGCCGCCGTGGGTGATTTCGATCAGCGCGCCCTGCGAACCCGCCTTCGGGCCGGAGTTTGTCCCCGAGCCGAGGAGGTCACCGGGCTGAAGGTTGCAGCCGTTCGAGGCGTAGTGCGCCACGGTTTGTCCGAGCGTCCAGTAGCAGTTCGAGTAGTTGCCGCGCGAAAGGCACTGCGCAGCCAGGTTCTGATCGCGCATCTTCGCCGAGCGCAGCCACATCTCGACTTCGATCGAAAAGCCGCCCTCCGCTTGGTCCGCGGGGTCGTTCAGATGCGGCAGCGGCGCCGGGTCGCCCACGGGCCGCGCAAACGCCGGCACGCGGTACGGCGCGAGCGCCTCCAGCGTCACGATCCAGGGCGAGATCGTGCTTGCAAAGCTCTTGGCGAGGAAAGGTCCGAGCGGCTGGTACTCCCAGGCCTGAATGTCGCGCGCCGACCAGTCGTTCAACAGCACCACGCCGAACACGTGATCGAGCGCCGAGGCCATCGGAATGGATTCGCCGAGCTGGTTGCCGGTGCCGACGATGACGCCGAGCTCGACCTCGTAGTCGAGCCGCCTGCACGGACCGAAGCTCGGGACTTCCGCATCGGGCGCCTTGGTCT
>CAVQQK010000016.1:0-207229 GCA_963714925.1 uncultured beta proteobacterium
ATGCAAAGCGCGCATTATCCGCGATCGGCCGCGCATCCGCCGGGTTGGTTCGCCGGCGCAGCGTGGCGCCATTTGCCGTAGGGTTCGCGGCAGTGCGCATGGCGCTCAATGGATTTCGGGCTCCGGTCGGCGCCGTGCCCTCGAGGAAATCGAAGTCGCAACCCTCGTTGGCCTGCTTGACGTGACGCGAGAAAATCGCGCCGTAGCTGCGCTCGTAGCGGGGCGGCGGCGCGTGTCCACGCCGCGCGGCGCCGGGCCATCTCCGCCTCGGCGATCTTCAGGTTGAGCTCGCGCTTTTCGGCGTCGAGCTCGATCAGGTCGCCGGTGCGCACCAGCGCGAGCGGCCCGCCGACGTAGGCTTCGGGGGCGACGTGCAGGATGCAGGTGCCGTAGCTCGTGCCGCTCATGCGGCCGTCCGACACCCGCACCATGTCCTTGACGCCCTGGCGCACGAGCTTCTTCGGAATCGGCAGCATGCCCCATTCGGGAAAGCCGGGCCCGCCGAGCGGCCCGGCGTGCTTCAGCACCAGCACGCTGTCGGCGTCCACGTCGAGGTCGTCGGCATCGATGCGCGCTGCCATGTCGTTGTAGTCCTCGAACACCACCGCGCGCCCGGTGTGCCGCAGCAGCGCGGGTGTCGCGGCGCTGGTCTTGAGCACGGCGCCGTCGGGGGCGAGGTTGCCGCGCAGCATGATGATGCCGCCCGAGGCCTTGAGCGGCCGCTCGCGCGGCAGGATGACGTCGTCGTTCCAGACCTTGGCGCCGGCGATGTTCTCGCCGAGCGTCCTGCCGTTGACCGTGCGCGCCTCGAGGTCGAGCAGGTCGCGCAGCTGGAACAGCAGCGCGCGCAGCCCCCCGGCGTAGTAGAAGTCTTCCATCAGGTACTGCGTGCCCGAGGGCCGCACGTTGGCGATGACCGGCGTGCGGGCGCTGATCTCGTTGTAGCGCTCGAGCGGAAACGGCAGCCCGGCGCGCGCCGCCATCGCCACCAGGTGCACGATGGCGTTGGTCGAGCCGCCCATCGCCATCAGCGTGGTGATGGCGTTGTCGAACGAGCCGCGCGAGAGCAGGTCGCGCGGCTTGAGGTCCTCCCAGACCATTTCGACGATGCGCTTGCCGGTGAGCGTCGCCATGCGCGCGTGGTTCGAGTCGACCGCGGGGATCGAGCTGTAGCCCGGCAGGGTCAGGCCGAGCGCTTCGGCGAGCGACATCATGGTCGCGGCGGTGCCCATGGTCATGCAGGTGCCGGGCGAGCGCGCGATGCTGTCCTCGATCTCCTGCCAGTCGGCTTCGCGTGATGCGTCCCGGCGCGCAGCTCGTCCCAGTACTTCCAGACGTCCGAGCCCGAGCCCAGGGTGCGGTCGCGCCAGTGGCTGTTGAGCATCGGCCCGGCTGGCAGGTAGATCGCCGGAAGGTTCATGCTGGTCGCGCCCATGATCAGCGCCGGCGTGGTCTTGTCGCAGCCGCCCATCAGCACCGCGCCGTCCACCGGGTAGGAGCGCAGCAGCTCCTCGGTCTCCATCGCGAGGAAGTTGCGGTACAGCATGGTGGTCGGCTTCTGCATCGTCTCGGCGAGCGCCATCGCTGGCATCTCGAGCGGGACGCCGCCCGCCTGCCAGACGCCGCGCTTCACCTCCTCGGCGCGGCTGCGGAAATGCGTGTGGCAGTGGTTGATGTCCGACCAGGTGTTGATGATGGCGATCACCGGCTTGCCGGCGTACTCGGAACGGTCGTAGCCCATCTGCGCGGCGCGCGAGCGGTGGCCGAAGGCGCGCAGGTCCTGGACGCCGAACCAGCGGTGACTGCGCAGCTCTTCGGGTCGCTTTTTCTTGCTCTCTGCCATTGCCTTCCCCCGTCGCGTTCGACGTTTGCATTCTAGCGTCGCCTTCGGCGCGTGCGTCGGCACGCAAGGGCGCACGGTATGATGCGCGCATGCTCGGCTTTGCCGACCCGCAGCGTCGCCTGCGCCGGCGCGGCGTGGCGTTCGTCGCCTGGGCCGCGGGCTGGCTGCGCCTGCTGCGCTTCGGCGGCGCGGCGATCGTCGCCGCGCTCTCGCCCTCCGATCTACAACCCGGCGACGCGCGAGGTGGTCGCCAAGCAGGTCTATTTCACCGCCTGGCAGGTGCTGCCGGGCTTCGTGCTGTTCGTCGCCGTGCTGAGCGCGGTGCTGGTGCGCATCGTCGACGCGACCGCGCGCGAATTCGGACTGTCGCAGTTCGCCAGCGAAATGACCCTGCGCGTGCTGGTGCTCGAACTGATCCCGATCACGGCGACGCTGTTCGTGTCGCTGCGCTCGGGCGCGGCCATCAACACCGAGGTCGCGCTCATGAACCTGCGCAACGAGATCGAAGCGCTGGCGCGCGCCGGCATCGACCCGATGCGCTTCGAATTCGTGCCGCGCCTGGTCGGCTGCGTCGTCTCGGTGATTTCGCTCACGGTGGTGAGCTGCGCGGTGGCGCTGCTCGTCGCCTACCTCGGCGTGTACGGCTTCTTTCTCTGGGGGGTGCCCGATTTCACCCGCTCGGTGGGCAACGTCTTCGACGCGCAGGTCACCATCGGCCTCGCGATCAAGGTCCTGTTCTGCGGCGTCGCGGTGGGCGTCATCCCGATGGGCGAGGCGCTCGCCGGGGCGCGCGAGGCGCATGCCGCGCCGGTCACCGTCCTGCGCGGCATGATGCGCCTGTTTTTCGTGCTGTTTCTCATCGAGGTGGCATCATTGGCCTTCAAGTACTGGTGACCTGGGTCGAGGACGACGCCGCGCGCCAGGCCGCAATCGCCGCGCGGCCGCAGGCCGCGCTGGTGTCGGCCGAGCTGCCGCTGCGCGCCAACCTCACGGCGCTGGAGAACGTCGCCCGGTGCCGCAGTACCGGCGCGACCTGGACTGGGCCGCCGCCGCCGCCGAGGCGATGGCGCTGCTCGAGCAGCTCGGCTGCGCGAGCTGCGCCGGCAAGCGCGATGCCGCGCTGACGCACGTGGAGCGCTTCCAGGTCAAGCTGCTGCGCGCGGTGGCCGCGGCACCGGCACTGGTCCTGATCGAGCGTCCCGGCTATCTTCTGCCCGACACGCACTATCCGCCGTTCGTCGAAGCGTCGCTCGCGGCCCTGCGGGGCCGCTTCGGCGAAGGCGAGGTGATCGACTACGCATGGAACGCGCCCCTCTATCGACCTCTCTGATCCGCCACCTCGGCTTCAAGGTCGGGCTGCTGGTCACGCTCACCGCGGCGCTCGTCATCGCGTTCGTGGTCTACGTGCTCTACGCGCGCGGCGTGTTCGAGCCCACCCAGGGGCTCACGCTGGTGACCGACAACGCCGAGGGGGTCACGGTCGGCATGGACATCACCTTCGCCGGGTTTCCGATCGGTCGCGTGCGGCGCATCGCGCTCGGGCGACGACGGCCGCGCGCGCATCGAAATCGAGGTGCCGCGGCGCGATGCGCGCTGGCTGCGCAATTCGAGCGTCTACACGCTCGAGCGCTCGCTGGTGGGCGCGACGCGGCTGCGGGCCTTCACCGGCAACCTCGACGACGCGCCGCTGCAGGACGGCGCCGAGCGCGTCGTGCTGCGCGGCGACGTGGGCGAGGAGATCCCGCGCATGGTGGCGACCCTGCGTTCGACGCTGGAAAACGTCGAGCAGATCACCGGCCCCGGCTCGGGGCTGCGCGCCAGCGTGGCCAACCTGCAGACCTTCACCGCGCGCCTGACGGGCGAGCACGGTGCGCTCGAAGGCCATGCTCGGCGACCCCGAGGACGTGAAGAAGGTGACCGCGGCGCTGGAGCGCACCAATACGCTGCTCGCCGAGCTGAGCCGGGTGGCGCGCGCGAGCGAACGGCTGGTGACGAAAGCCGAGCGCCGGGTGCTGGACGACGGCGGCCTGGTCGACGAGACCAGCAAGGCGGTGATCGAAGCCCGCCTGCTGCTGACCGAGGCGCGCGCGCGCCTCAAGCAGGTCGACGTGATCCTCGACAACCTCGGGGCGGTGAGCGCCGACGCGCGCGTGATCAGCGGCGAGGCCAAGGCCGCGAGCACCGATCTGGCCTCGCTGCGGGCCGAAGTGGAGGAGAGCGTGCGCAAGCTCGGTCATCTGATCGACGAACTGAACCGCAAATGGCCCCTGGCGCGCGACACCGAGGTCAAGCTGCCGTGAGCCTGCGCCATCGCCTCGCTTCGGCCGTCGTCGTGCTGGCGCTGCTCGCCGGCTGCGCCGGAGGACCGCCGCCGCCCGACTGGGAGGTCGAGGCGCAGTCTGCGCTCGAGGCGTATGCGCGGCACGCGCTGGAGGGCAAAGGACGTCTCGCGGAGCGCGATTTCGAGCGCGCCCGCGCCGCGCTGGCGCGCACCGGCCGTGCCGAACTGCTGGCGCGCGCCGAGCTGACGCGCTGCGCGCTGCAGGTCGCCAGCCTGGCGTTCGAGCCCTGCGTCGGCTTCGACGCGCTGCGCGCGGACGCGCCGCCGCCCGAGCGGGCCTACGCGGACTTCCTCGCCGGGCGCTGGCGCGTGCTCGATCCCGCCCTGCTGCCGGTACGCTATCAGGCGGTGGTGCAGACCGGGGCGGCCTCCGCAGCGACACTCGCCGCGATCGAAGATCCGCGCTCGCGCCTGATCGCCGCCGGCGCCCTGTTCCGCGTCGGCCGGCTCTCGCCCGCGGGCATTGCGCTTGGCGCGCGAGACGGCGTCTGCGCAGGGCTGGCGCCGGCCGCTGCTCGCCTGGCTCGGCGTGGAAATCGAGCGCGCCCGGGCCGCGGGCGACACGGCGCTGGCCGAGCGGCACCGGCGCAGCGTCGAGCGCATCCTCGGCGCGCCCGCGCCCGCGGCGCGCTAGCCCGCGCGGCGGTGCGCGCCGGCGCAGCGGTACCACGGTTACACTTGCGCCCCGCAGCGCAGTGCCGATTCTCCAGCGAACACAGGAAACCGAACCCATGGCCGATTCCCAGTTGTTTCAAGCCGCGCCGCTTCGGCGCGCGATCGAGGCGCTCGTCGCCGCCGGCGGCAGCGAAGCGCGCGAGGCGGGCATCGTCGCCGAGAACCTCGTCGCGGCGAACCTCACCGGGCACGATTCGCACGGCATCGGCATGATCCCGCGCTATGTCGCTTCGCTGCGCGAGGGCGGCCTGGCGCCGAACCAGCATCCCAAGGTCAAGTTCGACGGCGGGGCGCTGCTCGCGCTCGACGGCCAGGCCGGCTACGGCCAGGTCATCGGCCTGGAAGCCATGGAAATGGGCATCGCGCGTGCCAAGCAGCATGGCGTGTGCGTCATGGCGCTGTCCAATGCGCACCACCTGTGCCGCATCGGGCAGTGGGCCGAGCAGGCGGTGGCCGCGGGACTGGTGTCGCTGCATTTCGTCAACGTGATCTCGCGCTCGATCGTGGCGCCGTTCGGCGGCACCGACGCGCGCTTCGGCACCAATCCGGTGACCATCGGCATCCCGCTCAAGGGACAGCCGCCGTTCGTGCTCGACATGGCGACCAGCGCCGTGGCGCAGGGCAAGATCCGCGTGGCGCACAACAAGGGCGAGGCGGTGGCGCCCGGGCTGCTGCTCGACGACAACGGTCGACCGACGACCGAGGCCCGCTATGGCGTGGTGCAGCCCTTCGGCGCACTCACGACCTTCGGCCTGCACAAGGGCTACGGGCTCGGCCGTGGCCGCCGAACTGCTCGGCGGTGCGCTGACCGGCGGCGGCACCTGGCATACCGACGACCGCAGCAAGCTGCGCGTGCTGAACGGCATGTTCTCGGTGCTGGTCGATCCGGAGAAGCTCGGCACCGCGCCGGTGTTCGCCGAGGAGGCGGCGGCGTTCATCGACTGGGTGAAGCGCTCGCCGCCGGCCGAGGGGGTCGAGCGTGTGCGCATCGCCGGCGATCCCGAGCGCGAAACGCGCGCGCGACGCAGCCGCGAGGGCATCCCGGTCGATGCGACGACCTGGAACGAGATCGGCGCCG
Organism: uncultured beta proteobacterium; assembly: GCA_963714925.1. Taxonomy (GTDB): domain Bacteria; phylum Pseudomonadota; class Gammaproteobacteria; order Burkholderiales; family SG8-39; genus SG8-39. Next base: position 5,938 of record CAVQQK010000016.1, read on the forward strand.
CCGCGGAGTCGCTCGGCAAGACGCGCGCCGAGATCGATGCCCTGGCGCGCGGTGTTTGAGCGGCCCGTGCTTTGCGGGTAACCTTCAATGCCACGGCGAGCGCGGGCGTAACAGCGCGGAGGACGGACGCATGGCGACGCAAGGCAACGGCACCAAGGTCACGATTTTCACCGGCAGCTATCGCATCAAGGGCTATGTCGATCTGCTGCCCGGCGCGCGGCTGACCGATTACATGACCGAGGCGAAGGATTTCATCGCGGTCACCAACGCCGAGGTGTACGAGGCGGTGCTCGGCGGCCGCCAGGTGCTGACGGCGCCGTTCCTCAACGTCAGCCGCGACCACGTCCAGCTCGTTGCGCCCGGCCACTGATCGACCTGAGCGGATACCGAACGCGCGGCCGCGCGCCGCGCGATTGAGCAGGGTCTTGCCCGCGCGGCGCGACGCGCGCGGCACCTCGCCACGATCGCCTCGGCGCTGACCGACGCGCCGGACTTCACGCTCATCGCGACCAGGATTTCGTCCTCGCCGAGCGCCGACGCCACCGGAATCGCGGCGCTGCGCACGACCGCCCAGGGTGTGATCCTGCGCTGGAGAGCCACGGATGACGTCCAGCGGCGAAAACATGGTTGGTGGACGCAAACACAGCCGTCCGAGCACCTTACTCATGAGATTGTACTTTCAGTAAATTAAGTAATACATTGAAAAATATAAGTATTAATTTTTGGTAAATCTCTGCCGAAAACTCCCTAAGTATTTGTCACAGTGAGAAAAATTTCCTCTTTACTCCTTGACCGGGAAAATTCGTTCCCTTAAAGTGGGAATTCGTAGAAAAAAGTGGCGAATAAGCGGTTTAACGCAAGTCGATCCGCTGGCACGCCAGGGAAGGAAAGGGGATGGGCGGGAGCTTCCACGGCGCAACGGTCGTCACACTGGACGCGAAGGGTCGCCTGGCGATTCCGACGCGTCATCGCGATGCGCTGCTCGAGAGCGGCAAGACGCTGGTGCTCACTGCGCACCCGGACGGCTGCGTCGTGCTCTACCCGGAGGCCGATTGGGAGCCGATCCGCGCCCAGGTGCAGAACTTTCCCAGCTTTCATCCGCAGGCCAGCTGGTGGAAGCGGCTGCTGCTCGGCTTCGAAGAGCACGTCACGCCGGATAACGCCGGCCGCATCCTGTTTCCCGCCGCGCTGCGCGAACACGCGCGACTCGAGCGCGACGTGCGCATGATCGGCCAGGGACGCTACTTCGAGCTCTGGGACAGCGGCGTGTGGGCCGCGAAGCGCGATGCGGCGCTGTCGGGCGGCATCACGCCGCCACCGGGGATGGAGGATTTTTCGCTGTGAGCGCGGAGGCGGAGGATGCACGCGACCGCCTTTGCCCATCGCCCGGTCCTGCTCGAGGAAACGCTCGCCGCGCTGGCGTTGCGGCCCGACGGCACCTACGTCGACGGGACCTTCGGCCGCGGCGGACATGCGCGCGCGCTGCTCGCGCGGCTGGGACCGCGGGACGGCTGATCGCGATCGACCGCGATCCGGCGGCGATCGCCGCGGCGCAGTGCGCTCGGCGATGCGCGCGTGTCACGTGGTGCAGGCACCGATGCGACTGCTCGCCGCAACACTCGATGCGGCGGGCGTTCAACGTGCAGACGGAATGCTGTTCGATCTCGGCGTGTCCTCGCCGCAGCTCGACGACCCGACGCGCGGATTTTCCTTCCGCGCCGACGGGCCGCTCGACATGCGCATGGACCCGTCGTCCGGGGAATCGGCGGCGCAGTGGCTGGCCACGGCGGCGGAGCCGGAGATCAGGGAGGTGATCCGGGACTATGGCGAAGAACGGTTTGCTAAACAGATTGCAGCGGCGATTGTGGCTGCTCGCACAAGCCGAACCCATCCGAACGACACGGCAACTTGCCGATCTCGTGGGTGCGGCGGTCCGCACACGGGAGCCGGGCCAGGATCCGGCGACGCGCACCTTTCAAGCTCTACGGATTTTCGTCAATCGGGAGCTTGAGGAAGTGTCGTTGATGCTGCCGCAGGCGGTCGCGCGCCTGGCCGCGGGCGGACGGCTCGCGGTGATCAGCTTTCATTCGCTCGAGGATCGTATCGTCAAGCGCTTCTTGCGCGGCGCGGCGCGTCCCGACGCTGCCCGCTGGATTTGCCGCTGCGCGCCAGCGAAATGCCGCAGCCGCAGCTTGAGGCTCGTCGGCCGTGCGCGATCGTCCCTCGGCGGCCGAGCTGGCCGACAATCCCGCGCGCGCGCAGCGCGCTGCTGCGCGTCGCCGAGCGCACCGCGCGCCGTTCGACGTCGCGACGCTGCCGCCTGGAGGCTGCGTGGCGAAGCTGACACTCCTGCTGCTCGCCGTGCTCGTCGTCTGCGCGCTCGGCCTGGTCAGCGCACAGCACCAGGCGCGCAAGCTGTATGCCGAGCGCGAGCAGGCGCAGGCGCAGGCGCGCGAGCTGGACGTCGAGTACGGGCGGCTGCAGCTCGAGGCCGGCACCTGGTCACGCCACGCGCGCATCGCGCAGATCGCTGCCCGAAGCTCGACATGCGGGGACCGGAGCCGCGCCGCGTGCGCAGCGTGTAGCTGCAGCGGGGGGGCCGATGAGCGCTCGCCGCAACGCCGGCGCTGGTGCGCCTGCCGGTGTGGCGCGCACGCATCGTGCTGGTGCTGTTTCTGCTCGGCTTCGCGGTGGTCGCCGGCCGCTCGGGCTACCTGCAGGCGGTGCGCACTGCGTTCCTGCAGGAAAAGGGCGAGGCGCGTTACGCGCGCGTCGATCGACGTGCCGGCGACGCGCGGCCGCATCCTCGACCGCAACGGCGAGGCGCTCGCGATCTCGACGCCGGTGAAATCGGTGTGGGCGATGCCCGACGAGCTCGAGGCGGCCCGGCCGCAGCGCGCGGCGCTCGCCGAGGCACTCGACCTGGACCTCGCGCACGCTCGAGCGCAAGCTGGCTGACGGTGCGGGTCGCGACTTCGTCTACCTCAAGCGTCAGGTGCCGCCGGAGACCGCGCGGCGCGTCGCTGGAGCTCAAGCTGCCGGGCGTGTTCGAGCAACGCGAGTATCCGACGCTATTACCCGGGCGGTGAGAGTGACGGCGCACTCGTCGGCTTCACGGGCGTCGATGACGCGGGCAGGAGGGTATGGAGCTCGCCTACCAGTCCCGGCTCGCGGGCACGGCGGGCAGCCGCCGCGTCATCAAGGATCGGCGCGGCGGCATCGTCGAGGACATCGGTGCGATCGCGCGATGCGCAGGACGGCCAGGACCTGGTGCTGTCGATCGACGGCAAGATCCAGACGCTCGCCTACGGCGCGCTCACGGCCGGCGGTGCGCAAGCACCACGCCAAGGCCGGCACGGCGATCGTGCTCGACGTGTCGAGCGGCGAGGTGCTCGCGCTGGTCAACGTGCCTTCGTACAACCCGAATAACCGCGCCCAGCTCGTCGGCGCGCAGTTGCGCAACCGCGCGCTCACCGATGCGTTCGAGCCCGGATCGACGCTGAAGCCATTCACGATCGCGCTGGCGCTCGAGATCGGCAAGGTGACGCCGCGCACGATGATGGAAACCAAGGCGGGCAGTTGACCATTGCGAACTACACCATCCGCGATGCGCATCCGGCGCGCGCGCTGACGTCACCCAGGTGCTGCAGACGTCCTCCAACGTCGGTGTCGCAAAGATCGCGCTCGGCGTTGCCGAGCGAGGCGATGTGGGATTTGTTTCGGCGGGTCGGGATTGGTAGCCGCACCGCAGCTCGGCTTTCCGGGGGAGACGGCCGGGCGTTTGCGCCATTACAGGAACTGGCGCCCGATCGAACAGGCGACGATGGCCTACGGCCATGGCGTCTCGGTGAGTCTGGTGCAGCTGGCGCGTGCCTACACCGTGTTCGCGCGCGACGGCGACCTGGTTCCGCTCACGCTGCTGCGCCGCGTCGGGCGCGGCCGATGGCGCAGAAGATTCTCTCGACCGAGACCGCGCGCGTGGTGCGCGCCATGCTGGAGACTGCGGTGCAGCCCGGGGGCACGGGACTGCGTGCGCGCGTCGTGGGTTGGCGGGTCGCTGGCAAGACCGGCACGTCGCACAAATTGGTGAACGGCAGCTACGCGCCGGACAAGTATCTCTCGTCGTTCGTCGGATTCGCGCCGGTATCGGCAGCCACGCCTGGTGGTGGCGGTGATGATCGACGAGCCCTCGGCGCGCGAATACTACGGCGGCGTGGTTGCAGCGCCCGTGTTCGCGCAGACTCATGAAGGGGCGCGCTGCGGCTGCTCGGCGTGCCGCTCGACGCGCCGCCCGAACCACTCGAACTTCCGGGCGAGACCGACCATGCGCGGGAGAGCACATGAACGGCGCGCATCGAGCAGAATCGAAGGCAATGGCCTCGGACGTACTGCAGCGGCTCGCCGACCAGCACGCGATGATCGAGCAGCTTGCTTCGGACAGCAGGCGATGCGCGCCGGGCACGGCGTTCTTCGCCTATCCCGGCGAAGCTGCGGACGGCCGTCGCTACATCGCGGACGCGCTCGCGCGCGGCGCGTCGGCGGTGCGTCTGGGAGTCCGAGGGCTTCACCTGGGATGCGCACTGGCGGGTGCCGAACGTCGGCGTATTCGGCCTCAAGCAGCAGGCCGGGTCGATTGCGCATGCTTTCTATGGTCAGCCCTCGGAATCGCTCTGGGTCTGCGGCGTCACCGGCACCAACGGCAAGACGTCGTGCACGCAATGGATCGCCGCCGCGCTCGATGCACTCGGGATGCCGAGCGGCGTGATCGGGACGCTCGGGAATGGCTTTCCCGGTGCGCTGCAGCAGTGCGCAGAACACGACGCCGGACGTGCTCGAACTGCATGCACTGCTCGCGCGAGATGAAGCGAGCGGGCGCGCGCGCCGTGGCGATGGAGGCGTCCTCGCACGGCCTCGCGCAAGGTCGTACGAACGGCAGTGGCGTTCGATTGCGCGTTGTTCACCAATCTATCGCACGACCATCTCGACTACCACGGTTCGATGGATGCCTACGGCGCAGCGAAGGCGCTGCTGTTCGAGGCACCGACTCTTGCGGCGGCGGTCCTGAATCTCGACGACGTGGCAGGCGTGCGGCTTGCCGAGCGCGCGCGCGCGCGGGGACTGCACACCATCGGCTACAGCCTGATGGCGTCGGACCTCGTACCCGGAATCGTCGACCAACAGGTGGCCGCGCGCAGCATCGCGTTCGAGGGCGAAGCGATGCATGTGCGGCCTCACGTCGAGCTGGGGCGACGCGGACGTCGTGCTGCCGCAGCTCGGACGCTTCAACGTGCGAACGCGCTCGGCGTGCTCGGCTGCCTGCTCGCCTACGGCGTCGGATTCGACGTGGCGATCGAACGCCTCGCCGCGCTGCCGCCGGTCGCCGGGCGCATGCAGGCGCTGGGCGGCGCCGGCGTACCGCTCGTCATCGTCGACTATGCGCACACGCCGGATGCGCTGGACAAGGTGCTGCACGCGCTGCGTCCGGTGGTCGATGCGCGCGGTGGTGCGCTGGTTGCGGTATTCGGTGCCGGCGGCGATCGCGACCCGGCCAAGCGCCCGATGATGGGCGCGGTCGCGGCGACGCCTTGCCGACCGCGTGGTCCTGACTTCGGACAACCCGCGCGGCGAGGATCCGGAGGCGATTCTCGAGGCGATTCGCGCCGGCGTCGGCGGCGAGAGCCGACTCGAAGTCGATCGCGCGCGGGCGATCGACGCGGCGATCGGCGCAGCCGCGCCGCGATGACGTGTGCTGATCGCCGGCAAGGGCCACGAGTGTACGCAGGAGATCGCACGGTGAGCGTCGACCGTTCTCTGATGCCGACGCGGCGCGCGTGGCGTTGGCGGCGCTACCGCGCGAGGACAGGCATGATGCACTGGCCGAGGCCGCGGCGCGTGCTGGACGCTGTCGCTGCATCGGCGGCGACGCGCCCTTCGAGGCGGTGTCGACCGACACCCGAACCCTGGCGCCCGGCGCCCTGTTCGTTGCGCTGCGCGGCGAACGCTTCGACGGTCACCGGTTTCTCGAGCGCCGCGCGCGACGCGGGCGCGGTCGGCGCGCTGGTGGATCCGCAGCTACGCCGGCGCGCGGCAGCTGCCCGTCATGGTGGTCGCGCGACACGCGGCGCGCGCTGCGCGATCTGGCGCGTCACTGGCGCGCGCGCTTTTGCGCCGCCGCTGATCGCGATCGCCGGTTCGAACGGCAAGACCACGACCAAGGAGATGCTCGCCGCGATCCTGACGCGCAAGACGCCGGCGAGCGCGCGGTGCTTGCGACCGCGGGCAATCTCAATACCGACATCGGCGTGTCGCTCACGCTGCTGCGCCTGCGCGCGACGCACCGCATACTGCGCGATCGAAGCTCGGCACCAATCATCGCGGCGAGATCGCGCTGCTCGCCGGGATTGCGCAGCCGACGATCGCGGTGGTGACGAACGCGCTTGCGCGATCACCTGGAGTTCCTCGGCAGCGTCGAGGAAATGGCCGAGGAGAACGCCGACGCGTTGCGCGCACTGCCGGACGACGGGATCGCGGTCGTGAACGCCGACGATCGCGCACGCGGCGCTGCTTTCGGCGCGCCGCCGGCGCACGACGCATCGTCGATTTCGGACTGCGAGGCGCCGCCGTGGTCGCTGCGAGCGTCACGCTGAAGCCGCTCTCGAGCGAGGTCACGCTGCGCCTGCCGGCCGGCGAGGTGCAGACCGTGCTGTCGATACCCGGGTTGCATAGCGTGCGCAACGCCCTCGCGGCGGCGGCGTGCGCAACAGCCGCCGGCCTTGCGCCGGCGGCGATCGGCGCGGGTCTCGCTGCGTTCCGGCCGGCGACGCGCCGACTCCAGATCAAGGCGCTGGCCGAAGGGGCCACGCTGCTCGACGACAGCTACAACGCGAATCCCGACTCCGTGCGGGCCGCGATCGACGTGCTTGCCGGCTGTCCGGCGCCCACAGTGCTGGTGCTCGGCGACATGGGCGAACTGGGTCCCGACGGTCCGGCGTTTCACCGCGAAGTCGGCGCGTACGCGCGCGCACGCGGGATCGTCGCGCCTGGTCGCGCTCGGCGAGGCGACGCGCGAGTCGGTTCGAGGCGTTCGGCAACGGGGCGCTGCACGTCGCGGGTGTCGCGGAGGCGGCAGACGCGGCCCGCGATGGGCGTCGACGATCCTCGTCAAGGGTTCGCTGTTCATGGGGATGGACCGCGTGGTCGCCGCGCTCACGGGCGAAACCGCGGAGGCGCACTGATGCTGCTCGAACTGGCCCAATGGCTCGCCCGCGAAGTGCGGCTGTTCAACGTCTTCAGCTACATCACGCTGCGCGCGGTGCTGTCCTGCCTGACCGCGCTGGCGATTTCGTTCATGCTGGGGCCGCTCGTCATCCGCAAGCTCACGGCCTACAAGATCGGCCAGTCGGTGCGCGACGACGGCCCGCAGACGCATCTGATCAAGTCGGGCACGCCGACCATGGGCGGCGCGCTGATCCTGTTATCGATCGGCATCACCACGCTGCTGTGGGGCGATCTGTCCAATCGCTTTCTGTGGATCGTGCTGCTGGTCACGGTCGCCTTCGGCACGATCGGCTGGATCGACGACTACCGCAAGGTCGTGCGGCGCAATCCGAAAGGGCTTTCGGCGCGCGAAGTTCTTCTGGCAGTCGCTGATCGGCCTGGTGGCGGCCGCTTGCCCTCGCCTGGACTGGCGCAGCAGCGTGCCGGCACTGTCCCAGCTCATCGTGCCGTTCTTCAAGAACGTCGCCTACCCGCTCGGCGTACTCGGCTTCATCGTGCTGACCTACTTCGTCATCGTCGGCACCTCGAACGCGGTCAACCTGACCGACGGCCTGGACGGCCTCGCGATCATGCCGACCGTGATGATCGGCGGCGCGCTCGGCATCTTCGCCTACGTGGCCGGCCACGCGGTGTTCTCGAAATACCTCGGCCTGCCGTACATCCCGGGCGCCGGCGAACTGGCGGTGTTCTCCGGCGCGCTTGCCGGCGCCGGGCTCGGCTTCCTGTGGTTCAACGCCTATCCGGCCGAAGTCTTCATGGGCGACGTCGGCGCGCTCGCGCTCGGCGCCGCGCTCGGCACGATCGCGGTGATCGTGCGCCAGGAGATCGTGCTGTTCATCATGGGCGGCGTGTTCGTCGCCGAGACGCTGTCGGTGATGATCCAGGTCGTTGTACTTCAAAGCGACCGGCGGCAAGCGCATCTTCCGCATGGCGCCGCTGCACCACCACTACGAGCTCGAGGGCTGGAAGGAATCCCAGGTCGTGGTGCGCTTCTGGATCATCACCATGATGCTCGTGCTGTTCGGGCTGTCGACGCTGAAGCTGCGCTAGCCATGAACATGCGCGCGCCGCTCTTCAGCGCTGCTGCCTCGCCCGACGCCGATGGGCGCTCGCCGGGCGGCACGTGCTGGTGCTCGGGCTCGGCGATACCGGCCTGTCGGTGGCGCGCTGGGTCGCGCACGCGGGCGCGCGCGTCGCGCGTCGCCGACACGCGCGCACGCCGCCCGGCGCTGCGGCGCTCGCCGACGCGCGTGCCGCAGGCCGAAGCTGCGCTTCGGCGCGTTCGACGCATCGCTGCTCGACGGCGTCGATCTGGTCTGCCTGAGCCCCGGGCTGTCGCTCGCCGAACCGCGTGGTGCAGGCGGCGATCGCGCGCGGCCTGCCGGTGGTCGGCGACATCGAGCTGTTCGCCTGGGCGGTACGCGCGACGCCCGGTGCGCACGCGATTGCCGCGATCACCGGCACCAACGGCAAGACCACCGTGACCGCGCTCGTCGGCCACCTGCTGCGCGGCGCGGGCGTCGACTGCGAGGTCGCGGGCAACATCGGCCCTGCGGCGCTCGACGCGCTGCTGCGCCGCACCGAGCGCCGGCACCGCCGCGACCTTGGGTGCTCGAACTGTCGAGCTACCAGCTCGAGACGACCTGGTCGCTCGAGCCGACGCCGCGACGGTGCTCAATCTGTCCGAGGATCACCTCGACCGCTACGCCGGCCTGGACGAATACGCCGCGGCCAAGGCGCGCATCTTCCAGGGCGCAGGCGTCGCAGGTGCTCAATCGCGACGACGCGCGCAGCGCGGCGCATGGCCGCAGCCGGCCGCGCGCCGCGTGAGCTTCGGCCTCGACGCGCCGCCGCGCGCGGCGGATTTCGGCGTTGCTCGAGCGCGACGGCGAGACCTGGCTCGCGCAGGGTCGCGCACCGATCCTGCGCCGCAGCGCGCTTGCGCGTGCACGGACTGCACAACGTCGCCAATGCGCTCGCCGCCGCGGCGCTCGCGCACGCGCTCGGCGTTGGCGACACGGCGCTGATCGCCGCGGGCTGCGCGAGCTTCGACGGACTGCCGCACCGCGTGGCAGCGCGTCGCGCTGCGCCGGGCGTCGCCTGGTACGACGACTCGAAGGGCACCAACGTCGGCGCCACGGTGGCCGCGCTGCGCGGCCTGGCGACGGCGGATGGCCGCGTCGTGCTGATCGCCGGCGGCGACGGCAAGGGCCAGGACTTCTCGCCGCTCGCCGCACCGGTCGCGGCGCGTGCGCGCGCGCGTGCTGCTGATCGGGCGCGATGCGGCGCGCATCGCGAGCGCGCTCGCGCGGGTGCGGCGTGCCGCTGGAGCGCTGCGCGACGCTCGAGGATGCGGTGCGCGCGCGGCCGCAGCACGCGGTGTCCGGCGATGCCGTGCTGCTGTCGCCGGCCTGCGCCAGTTTCGACATGTTTCGCGACTACCGCGCGCGCGGCGACGCCTTTGCGCGCGCAGTCGGCGCGCTGGAGGCCTGAGCCGTGGCGGTGCTGCGTAAGCCGCGAACAAGGGCCCGCCGCGGAATTCGACCGCTCGCTGCTCTGGGGCGCGCTTGCTGCTGCCGCGCTCGGTCTGGTGATGGTCTATTCGGCGTCGATCGCCACCGCCGAGGCGAGCCGCTACACCGGCCACAACGCGGCGTACTTCCTGCTGCGTCATGGGGCATTCCTCGCCGTCGCCCTGGTCGGCTGCGACCGGCGTGTTTCTCGTACCGGCACGCGGCTGGCAGAAGGCGTCGCCCTGGCTGTTCTCTGCGGCCTGGTGCTGCTCGCGTTGGTGCTTGTCTCCCGGCATCGGACGCGAGGTGAATGGCGCCCGCCGCTGGCTTGCCCTGGGCGTCGCCACGCTGCAGCCCTCCGAACTGATGAAGCTCGCCGTCGTGCTGTATGCCGCCGACTACACGGTGCGCAAGCACGCGTGCTGAACAACTTCAAGAAGGGCCTGCTGCCGATGCTTGCGGTGATGCTGCTGGTGTCGTGGCTGCTGCTGCGCGAGCCGGATTTCGGCGCCTTCGTCGTCATCGCCATGACGACCTTCGGCATCCTGTTTCTCGGCGGCATGAATGGTCTGCACTTCGCGGCGCTGCTGGTGATGCTGGGCGTCGGCTTCGCCGGGCTGGTGCTGTCCTCGCCGTACCGCATGCAGCGCATCTTCGGCTTCATGGATCCGTGGGCCGATCCCTACGGCAGCGGCTACCAGCTGTCGCATGCCCTGATCGCCTTCGGCCGCGGCGAGTGGTTCGGCGTCGGCCTCGGCGCGAGCGTCGAGAAACTGTTCTACCTGCCCGAGGCGCACACCGACTTCCTGCTCGCCGTGATCGCCGAGGAACTCGGCTTCGTCGGCGTCGTGGTGGTGATCGGGCTGTTTCTCTGGATCGGTGCTGCGCGCCTTCGCGATCGGCCGCCAGGCGGCGCTGCGCGAGCGGCACTTCTCGGCGCTGGTCGCGCAGGGCATTGGCATCTGGCTCGGTGTCCAGGCGCTCATCAACATGGGCGTCAACATGGGCCTGCTGCCGACCAAGGGCCTGACGCTGCCGCTGATGAGCTTCGGCGGCACGCGGCTTGCTCGCCAACTTCGCTGCGCTCGCGATCCTGTTGCGCATCGACTGGGAGAACCGGCAGCTGGCGCGGGGGAAGATCGCGTGAGCCGCACCATCCTGATCATGGCCGGCGGCACCGGCGGGCACGTCATCCCGGGGCTCGCCGTGGCCGACGAAATGCGCGCTGCGGGCTGGGACGTGGTCTGGCTCGGCGCCAAGGGCGGCATGGAAGAGCGGCTGGTGCCGGCGCGCGGCTACCGCACTGCCTGGATCCGCGCGCGTGCGCTGCGCGGCAAGGGCCTGCTCTCGCGCAGCTGCTGCTGCCGCTCAACCTGCTGTACGCCTTCTGGCAGAGCGCGCGCGCGCTGTTTCGCGAGCGCCCGGACGTGGTGCTCGGCATGGGCGGCTACATCGCGTTTCCCGGCGGCATGATGGCCTCGCTGCTCGCCCGGCCGCTGGCGCTGCACGAGCAGAACTCGATCGCCGGGCTCGCCAATCGGGTGCTGGCGCGGCTGGCCGACAAGGTGCTGGCGGCGTTCCCCGATGCGCTGCGCGGCGCGGAATGGACCGGCAATCCGGTGCGCGCCGACATCGCCGCGATCGCCGAGCCGCAGGCGCGTTACGCGGCGCGCAGCGGCCCGCTGAACCTGCTGGTGGTCGGCGGCAGCCTCGGCGCGCAGGCGCTGAACGAGGCGGTGCCGCGGCGCTCGCGCTGATGCCCGAGGACACAGCGACCGCGGGTCGTGCACCAGACCGGCGCGCAGCATCTCGATGCGCTGCGCGCACGCTATGCGGACGCGGGCGTGGCGGGCGAGGTCGATCGCCTTCATCGACGACATGGCGGCGCGCTACGCGCAGGCCGACCTCGTCATCTGCCGCGCCGGCGCCATGACCGTCGCCGAGCTGGCCGCGGCCGGCGTGCCCGGCATGCTGGTGCCGTTTCCGCTACGCGGTGGACGATCACCAGACGGCCAATGCGCGCTTTCTGGTCGGCGCAGGGCGCCGCGATTGCTGCTGCCGCAGAGCGAGCTGACGCCGCAGCGCCTGGCGCGAGCTGCTCGCCGGGCTCGATCGTCGCCCGGCTGCTCGACATGGCGCGCAAGGCGCGCGCGCTCGGCAAGCCCGACGCGACGCGCGTGGTGGCGGCAGCGCTGCATGGCGCTGGCGCGATGAAGCACAAGGTCCGCCACATCCACTTCGTCGGCATCGGCGGCTCGGGCATGAGCGGCATCGCCGAAGTGCTGCTCAACCTGGGCTACGAGGTGAGCGGCTCGGACGTTGCGGCGAGAACGCGGTGACGCGGCGGCTGGCGGGGCTCGGCGCGACGATTTGCGTCGACGCACGCAGCCGAGCACATCGCCGGCGCCGACGCGGTCGTGATCTCGACCGCGGTCGCGGCGAGCAACCCCGAGGTGATCGCGGCGCGCGCGGCGCGCATCCCGGTCGTGCCGCGCGCGCTGATGCTGGCCGAACTGATGCGCCTGAAGCACGGCATCGCGATCGCCGGCACGCACGGCAAGACCACGACCACCAGCCTGGTGGCGAGCGTGCTCGCCGAAGGCGGCCTCGATCCCGACCTTCGTCATCGGCGGGCGGCTCGAGGCCGCCGGCATCCAACGCGCGGCTCGGCACGGGCGAGTTCATCGTGGTCGAGGCCGACGAATCCGACGCGTCGTTCCTGCACCTGCAGCCGGTGATCGCGGTGGTCACCAACATCGACGCGGATCACATGGACACCTACGGGCACGACTTCGCGCGCCTCAAGCAGTCGTTCGTGCAGTTCCTGCAGAACCTGCCCTTCTACGGCAGCGCGATGCTGTGCGTCGACGATCCGAACGTGCGCGAGATCCTGCCGTTCGTGTCGAAGCCGATGCTGACCTACGGCTTTGCACGCGGACGCCATGGTGCGCGCCGAGCGCGTCGCGCATGCTGGCAGGCACGATGCGCTTCACGCGTGCTGCGCGAAGCCAGCGCGAGCGCTCGAGGTGACGCTCAACCTGCCCGGCCGGCACAACGTGCAGAACGCGCTCGCCGCGATCGCGGTGGCGACCGAGCTCGCGATGCCGGACGCAGCGATCGTCAAGGCGCTGGCCGAGTTCAGCGGCGTCGGCCGGCGCTTCCAGCGCTATGGCGAGATCGCCCTGCCAGGCGGCGGCCGCTTCACCCTGGTCGACGACTACGGCCACCACCCGGCCGAGATGGCGGCGACGCTCGCTGCGGCGCGCGGCGCCTTCCCCGGCCGGCGCCTGGTGCTGCGTTCCAGCCGCATCGCTACACGCGCACGCGCGATCTGTTCGAGGACTTCGTGCGAGTGCTTTCCGGTGCCGACGTGCTGCTGCTCGCCGAGGTGTATCCCGCCGGCGAGGCGCCGATCGTGGCGGCCGACGGCCGCTCGCTGGCGCGCGCCGTGCGCGTGGCGGGCCGCGTCGAGCCGGTGTTCGTCGAGCACGTCGACGGGCTGGCGGCGGCGATTCTGCGTGTGGTACGCGACGGCGACGTGGTGTCACGATGGGCGCGGGTTCGATCGGCAGCGGTGCCGGCGCAGCTGCACCGAGGGCGGCGGCTGAGGCGCGGCGAATGAATATGGCCGACCAACTGCGACTCGAGGGACTGCGCGGCGAGCTCAAGCTCGACGAGCCCATGGCGCGCTACGTCACCTGGCGCGCCGGCGGGCGCGCACGGCGCCTGTACCGCCCGGCCGATCTCGACGACCTGATCGGCGTTCCTGCGTCGCCTGCCGACGCGCGAAGCCGCTGCTGTTCGTCGGCCTGGGCTCGAATCTGCTGGTGCGCGACGGCGGCTTCGCCGGCACCGTGGTGCTGACGCATGCCGCCGGGCGGCATCCCGAGTTGCGTGCGACGGGCTGGTGTATGCCGAAGCCGGCGTGGCGAGCCCCAAGGTGGCGCGCTTCGCCGCGCGCCACGATCTCGTCGGCGCGGAGTTCCTCGCCGGCGTGCCGGGCACGGTCGGCGGGGCGCTGGCGATGAACGCCGGCTGCTACGGCGCGAAGACCTGGGACATCGTCGAGCGGGTGCTGACGGTCGACCGGCAGCGGCACGCTGCGCCGCGCGCAGCCGCCGAGTTCGCGATCGGCTACCGGCACTGCGCGCTGAAGCGACGGTACCGCGGCTGGGCGAGTCACGAATGGTTCGCTGCGGCCTGGTTCCGCTTCGCGCCGGGCGATGGCGCGGCCGTCGCGCGCAGCGCATCAAGGACCTGCTCGCGCGGCGCGTCGCGACGCAGCCGCTCGCGCTGCCCAACGCGGGCAGCGTGTTCCGCAACCCGCCGGACGACCACGCCGCGCGGCTGATCGAGGCCTGCGGCCTGAAGGGGCTCGCGCGCGGCGGCGCGCGGGTGTCCGAAAAGCACGCCAACTTCATCGTCAACCCGAAGGGCGCGGCGACGCGCGCCGACATCGAGTGGCTGATCGAGACGGTGCGCGCGACGGTGCGCAGCACGCACGGGCGTCGAGCTGATCGCCGAAGTGCGCATCGTTGGAGAACGCGGCGATGAGCGCCGACCGACTTCGGCAAGGTGGCGGTGCTGCTCGGCGGCAAAGTCGGCCGAGCGCGAGGTCTCGCTCAAGAGCGGCGCCATGGTGCTCGCCGCGCTGCGCAGCCGCGGCGTCGATGCGCACCCTTCGACCCCGCGGAGCGCGGGCTCGACGCGCTGATCGACGCGCGCTACGACCGCGTGTTCATCGCGCTGCACGGCCGCTTCGGCGAGGACGGCACGCGTGCAGGGCGCGCTCGAGTGGCTCGGCATTCCGTACACCGGCAGCGGCGTGCTCGCCTCCGCCCTCGCGATGGACAAGCGGCGCACCAAGCTGGTCTGGCAGGCGAGCGGACTGCCGACGCCGCCGTACGAGATCCTGCCGCGCGAACGCGATCTGAGCGCGGTGGCCGCGCGTCTCGGCCTGCCGCTCATGGTCAAGCCGGTCTGCGAGGGCTCGTCGCTCGGCATGAGCAAGGTGCGCGCGGCGAGCGCGCTGGACGAAGCTTACGCGCTCGCCGTGAACTACGACCGCGTGGTGATGGCCGAGAAGTTCATCGAAGGCACGGAGCTCACGGTCGCCATTCTCGGGCGACGAGGCGCTGCCGATCATCAAGCTCGAGACGCCGCGCGATTTCTACGACTACCAGGCGAAGTACATCGCCGACGACACGCGCTACATCATCCCCTGCGGACTGCCGCCGGCACGCGAGCGCGAACTGCAGGCGCTTTCGCTCGAAGCGTTCCGCGGTGCTCGGCTGCAGCGGCTGGGGGCGCGTCGACCTGATGCTCGACGCCGCGGGCGCGCCGTACCTGCTGGAAGTGAACACCTCACCGGGCATGACCGATCACTCGCTGGTGCCGATGGCGGCGCGCGCGGCGGGCATGTCCTACGAAGACCTGTGCCTGCGCATCCTGGAGGCGGCCCGCCCGGGCTGAGCGCGACATGTGGAACAACCCACGCCTGCTAAACGCGCTCGTCCGGTTTCGTCGCGGCAACGGCGTTCCTCGCCCTGCTGTTTGGCGGCGTGCAGTGGCTGCTGCGCTCGTCGCTGTTTCCGCTGCACGAAATTACGGTGCACGGGAGCTCGACGCATACCGTGCGTGACGACGTCGCGCGTGCCACTCGAGACCGCGTGCGAGGCAACTTCTTCGCCGATCGACCTTGCTGAGGTGCGCGGCAGGACTCGAAGCGCTGCCCTGGGTGCGGCGGGTGCAGGTGCGCCGGGTCTGGCCGGACCGGCTCGACGTGACGCTCGAGGAACACGTGCCGCTCGCGCGCTGGGGCAAGGATGCGCTGGTCAATACGCACGGCGAGCGCTTTGCCGGGCGCAGCGACGCGCACGCTGCCGCATGCTGGACGGCCCCGACGGCACGGCGTCCGAGGTGGCGCCAGCGTTTGCTGCGCTTCAGCGAGATCCTCGCGCCGCTCGGCCTCGACGATGACACAGCGTCGTGCTGACGCCGCGCTTCGCCTGGCGACTCACGCTCGACAGCGGGCTGCAGGTCGAGCTCGGCCGCGACGTGGGCGACCATCCCTGCGGAAGCTGCGCCTTGCACGCTTCGCCGCCGCCTACCCGCAGACGCTGGCCAAGGTGCAGCAGCGCCACGCCTACGTCGATCTGCGCTACCCGAACGGATTCGCGCTGCGCGTGCCCGGCATCGAGCTCGACGCCGAACGACGGATCCGGGAGCGAAAGGTTGAGATGGCCAAGGACGCGAAGAACCTGATCGTCGGACTCGATATCGGCACCTCGAAGGCCGTCGCGATGGTCGCCGAGCTGCAGCGCGGACGGCGTGCTCGAGATCCTCGGCATGGGCAGCCACGAGTCCAAGGGTCTGAAGAAAGGGCGTGGTGGTCAACATCGAGGCGACGGTGAACGCGATCCAGCGCGCGCTCGAGGAAGCCGAGCTGATGGCGGATTGCAGGATCCCCTCGGTCTACATCGGCATCGCCGGCAGCCACATCAAGAGCTTCAATTCGACCGGCATGGTCGCGATCAAGGACCGGGAGGTCACCGCGCTCGACGTCGAGCGCGCGATGGATACCGCACGCGCGGTCAACATCCCGACCGACCAGCAGATCCTGCACGTGCTGCGCCAGGAGTTCATCATCGACGGGCAGGACGACGTGCGCGAGCCGATCGGCATGTCCGGCGTGCGCCTCGAGGTCAAGGTGCACATGGTGACCGGCGCGGTGTCGGCGGCGCAGAACATCGTCAAATGCGTGCGCCGCTGCGGCTGGAGGTCGACGACCTGATCCTGCAGCCGCTCGCCTCGGCACGGGCGGTGCTGTCCGAGGACGAAAGCGATCTCGGCGTCTGCCTGGTCGACATCGGTGGCGGCACCACCGACGTCGCGATCTTCACGCAAGGGCGCGATCCGCCACACCGCGGTGATCCCGATCGCCGGCGACCAGATCACCAACGACATCGCCATGGCGCTGCGCACGCCGACCGCCGGACGCCGAGGACATCAAGATCAGCCACGGCGTCGCGCTGCGCCAGCTCGCCGATCGCGAACCAGATGATCGAAGTGCCCGGCATCGGCGAGCGCGCGCCGCGCGCGCTGTCGCGCCAGACGCTGGCCGAGGTGATCGAGCCGCGCGTCGAAGAGCTGTTTTCGCTGGTGCAGCAGGTGCTGCGCGATTCCGGCTTCGAGGAACTGCTGTCCTCGGGCGTCGTGCTGACCGGCGGCTCGTCGGTCATGCAGGGCATGGTCGAACTCGGCGAGGAGATCTTTCACATGCCGGTGCGGGTGGGCATGCCGCGCTACGCGGGCGGGCTCGCCGAGGTGGTGCGCAACCCGCGCTATGCCACGGCGTCGGTCTGATCCTGGAAGGCGTCACGCAGATGCAACACGGCCATCGCGCGCGCCAGGGTGGGTCGTTCCGCTCGGTGCTCGACGCGCATGCGCGAATGGTTTCAGAGGAACTTCTGATGCCAAACGATCAGGAGGGTTTTTCTGAAAGTAGGGCACTGCAATGCAGCACGCACTTGCTGTTCGCAGTGGTTCGTCGTGCAGGTGGTGTTTCTGAAAGTAGGGTGCTGCATTGCGGCGCGCAGCGACGCTATGCAGCACATCGTTGTTCTTAACTAGCAAGGAGGAAAACAAATGTTTGAAATCATCGATACGCAATCGGCAGGGCCGATCATCAAGGTGATCGGCGTGGGGGTGCGGCGGCAACGCCGTCAACCACATGATCGCGACCGGCGTGGAAGGCGTCGAGTTCATCGCGGTGAACACCGACGCGCAGGTGCTCGGCCGCAATCACGGCGCGCAACCAGATCCAGCTCGGCACCAGCGGGCTGGGCGCCGGCGCACAGCCGGAGGAGGCGCGCGCCGCGGCGCTCGCCGAGCGCGAGCGGCTCGAGGAGGCGATCGCGGGTGCGCACATGGTGTTCATCACCGCCGGCATGGGCGGTGGTACCGGGCACCGGCGCCGCGCCGGTGATCGCCGAGATCGCGCGCTCGCTCGGCATCCTGACCGTGGCCGTGGTGACCAAGCCGTTCGCCTTCGAGGGTCGAAGCGCCTGCGCCTCGCCGAGCAGGGGCTCGACGAGCTTTCGCCGCACGTCGACTCGCTGATCGTGATCCTCAACGACAAGCTCGAGGAGGTGCTCGGTGACGACGTCACGCAGGAAGAGGCCTTCCGGGCCGCCGACGACGTGCTGAACAGCGCGGTCGCCGGCATCGCCGAGATCATCAATCTGCCCGGCCTGGTGAACGTCGACTTCCAGGACGTGCGCACCGTGATGTCCGAGCAGGGCATGGCGATGATGGGCTCGGCGCAGGCCGCGCGGCATCGACCGCGCGCGCATCGCCGCGGAGCAGGCGGTCGCCTGCCCGCTGCTCGAGGGCGTCAACCTCGCCGGCGCGCGCGGCGTGCTGGTCAACATCACCGCCTCGCGCCAGAGCCTCAAGCTGCGCGAGACCAAGGAGGTGATGAACATCATCCGTGCCTTTGCGGCGGAGGACGCGACCATCATCTACGGCGGCGTGTACGACGATGACCTCGGCGACGAGCTGCGCGTCACGGTCGTCGCCACCGGGCTGGGCTGCCGGCGCCGATGGTGCGCCAGCCGAAGCCGCAGCTGGTCGTCTCGCAGAAGACCGGGACCGACGACCAGCCGGCGCCGCGGAGTCGCCGGATTACGGCGCGATGTCGGACACCCCGGCGGTGTTCCGCAAGAACCGCGCGACGGTCGAGGCGCTGCAGCAGAGCGGGGTGGACAAGTACGACATTCCGGCCTTCCTGCGCAAGCAGGCCGACTGAGCGGCCGGGCCAGGCGCGCGCGCGGCCCGGCCGGGCGAACGCGGGACCCCGGGGCACCGATCCTCCTTGCCGGTGCTCGGGCCGGAATGACCGTTGTTTGGTGCTGTCTACAGGCCGCCGCACTGGGGACTGCACGCAGTGGACGAGGCCTGCTAGAATCGCTCGAGTTTTGCACTGCACCAACGATGCTTCGCCAACGTACGCTGAAATCGCTGGTCCGCGCCACCGGCGTCGGACTGCACACCGGGAAAGAAGATCCAGCTCGTCCTGCGGCCGGCACAGGTCGATAGCGGGATCGTGTTCCGTCGCGTACGACGCCCGACGCCGTTCGACATTCCCGCGCGCGCCGAATTGGTGGGCGACACCCGCTTGTCCTCCTGTCTGGTGCAGGACGGACAGCGCATTCACACGGTCGAACACCTGATGTCGGCGCTTGCCGGGTTGGGCGTCGACAATGTCTACGTCGACCTCGATGGGCCCGAGGTGCCGATCATGGACGGCAGCGCCGCGCCGTTCGCACTGCTCATCCAGCAAGCCGGCGTCGAGGAGCAGGCGAGCCCGAAGCGCTTTCCTGCGCGTGCTGCGCCCGGTCGAAGTGCGTGACGGCGACAAGTGGGCGCGCCTCGAGCCCTACGAGGGCCTGCGGCTCACCTTCTCCATCGTCTTCAACCATCCGGTCATCGATCGCAGCGCCCAGACGGTGAGCGTGGATTTCGCGCATACCTCCTATCTGAAGGAGATCGCGCGCGCGCGCACCTTCGGTTTCATGCAGGACGTGGAGGCGCTGCGCGAGGCCGGGCTCGCGCTCGGCGGCGGACTCGACAATGCAGTGGTGCTCGACGAATACCGCGTGCTGAATTCGGACGGGCTGCGCTTTGCGGACGAGTTCATCCGCCACAAGGTGCTCGACGCGATCGGCGATCTGTACCTGCTCGGCAAGCCGCTGCTCGGGGCGTTCAGCGCCCACAAGTCGGGTCACGGCCTGAACAATCAGCTGCTGCGCGCGCTGCTGGCCGACGCTGCGGCCTGGGAAATCGTCTCCTTCGAAAAGCCCGAGTCCGCGCCGGCCGGTGTGACGGCAATGGTGCGCCAGCTGGCCTGAGGGCGGCCGGGCGCCCTTGGCGTGCTCGTTCTACTGCGTTTCATCGCCTTTGGCGTGGCCATCGTGGTTGGCGTCAGCGTCCTGATGTACATGGTCACCGGCCAGCCCCGCTGGCGCCGTTTCGCCTGGCGTTCGTTCAGCGTCGGCGCCGCCGGGGTCGCGGTCGTTGTTCTGCTGCTGCTGTTCGAGCGCCTGCTGACGGGGCTGTGATCGCGCACCGTGATGGGCGAGGAGGGCGGCGAGCGCCTGCTTCGCCGCAGAGTCGCCCAGCCGGTCGTGCAGGGCCGACAACGCGGGCGATCGTGGCGGCCGAAAGCTGGGCTGATTGTGTGCGGTGCATCAATCACCTGGTCGTGACTTGCTTGGTTGCACCCTCACGGAAACTGAATTAACCTCGGCCCGCGCGTTGGCAGCCTGTCGGCGTAGGGCGTCAGCGTGCAGCCTCAACTTGGCGCCGGCGGCGGCGTTGCCGACCAGGATGGTCAGCGTGCCGTTGCGGACGTTGAGGCCGCGGACCTGGGCCGCGAGCTGGGGTGGAAGAACGGCGAGGCAGTGCCTCGACAGGGCAGCGAGGTCCCGAGCTTTCTGGACCACGGGCCCGAGGGCGGTGTCCTGGACAAGGACGCGTTCGAGTCGAGGCGGGTTCAACGCAGGCCGCAGCAAGGGAAGGTACGTGCAGATTATCTTGATCCCAAGCCGCCTGGCAAAGGCGCGTACGGTCACGCTATCACTGCGCCTGTCGGTGCTGGTCACGCTGCTTTGCCTTTCGCTGGTGAGCGCCCTGGCGTCCGGGATGTACTGGATGCTGCTGCGCGAGGCGGCCCGCTTCGAATCCGTGTTCCCGAGCGTGTTTGCCGTTTCCGTGCAGAGAAACGACGAAGAGCGCGCACGCGCCTTCGTGCAGCAGAACCTGAACGCGATGGCGGTCAAGCTCGGCGAGATGCAGGCGCAGCTCACCCGGCTGGATGCCCTCGGTGAGCGGCTTTCGACGCGCGCTGGCCTGCAGCCGCAGGAGTTCAACTTCTCCGAGCGACCCGGTCTGGGCGGCGCGGCGTCGACGCTCCTGCCGCCGCAGAACCTGACGATGGTCGAGCTCAACGAGCGCCTGCAGGGCCTGTCGCGCGACGTCGAGACGCGCAGCGACATGCTCGGGGTGCTGGAGGCGCGGCTGTTCGAGGAAGCCATCCGCAAGAAGCTGCGCCCGACGCTGATGCCGGTCAGCGCACGCTACAACGCCTCCGGCTATGGCATGCGCATTGATCCGATCACCGGCCAGCGTGCGATGCACGAGGGCATCGACTTCCTGGCCGAGCGGGGAACGCCGATCTTGGCGGCGGCCGATGGCGTGGTGAGCTTCGCCGGCTACCACCGGCAGTACGGCTACATGGTCGACATCGACCACGGCAACGACCTGGTCACACGTTACGCGCACTGCGCCAAGCTGTTCGTGAAAGTGGGCGACGTCGTGCAGCGCGGGCTGAAGCTGGCGCTCGTCGGGTCGACCGGCCGTTCGACCGGCTCGCACCTGCATTTCGAGGTGCGCTACAAGGGGGTGCCGCAGAATCCGATGCGCTTCCTCGCCAAGGCCGACAGCACGGAGAGCGTCGCCAGCGGCAGCGCGAAGGCGAGCACATCGCGCTGAACGCAGCGCGCGGGCGAAGTCGGCCCCTGTTGCGTGTTAACATTTTGATTTTTCGCCGGATCCAACTGTTCCGGCGCACGCTCGCGTACACGCCGCGGTCGTGACGACCACTCCAGAATGGCAAACGTCTTAACCAAGATCTTCGGCAGCCGAAACGACCGGCTGCTCAAGCAGTATTCGCGCGTCGTCGCGCGCATCAACGCACTCGAGTCGGAAATTGCCGCACTCTCCGACGCGGCGCTTGCTGGCAAGACGAGCGAGTTCCGCAAGCGCTTCTCGGAGCAGACCGCCGACGCCCCCGCGGAGCGCCGCGCCGAGGCCGAAGCGGGCGCGCTCGAAGCGCTGCTGCCAGAGGCCTTCGCCGTGGTGCGCGAAGCGGGCAAGCGCGCGCTGCGCATGCGCCACTTCGACGTGCAGTTGATCGGCGGCATGGTGCTACACGACGGCAAGATCGCGGAGATGCGCACCGGCGAGGGCAAGACGCTCGTCGCCACGCTGCCCGCCTATCTCAACGCCCTCAGCGGCAAGGGCGTGCACATCGTCACGGTCAACGACTATCTCGCACGGCGCGACGCCGAGTGGATGGGCAAGATCTACAACTTCGTCGGACTGACCGTGGGCGTCAACGTCCCCAGCATGGAGCCCGACGAGAAGCGGGCTGCCTACGCCGCCGACATCACCTACGGCACGAACAACGAATTCGGCTTCGACTACCTGCGCGACAACATGGCGATGCACGTAGACGAACGCTTTCAGCGAGGTCTGGGCTACGCCATCGTCGACGAGGTCGATTCGATCCTGATCGACGAGGCGCGGACGCCGCTGATCATTTCGGGGCAGGCCGAGGACCGCACCGAGATCTACCTGCGCATGAACGAGGTGGCACCGCTGCTCGGCCGCCAGCAGGATGAGAACGGGACGGGCGACTTCTGGGTCGACGAGAAGAACCACCAGATCGTGCTCTCCGAATCGGGTCACCAGAAGGCCGAGGAGATTCTCGCGCGCGTGGGCCTGCTGCCCGCTGGGGCGAGCCTCTACGAGCCGGCGTACATCAACCTGGTGCACCAGCTGTACGCAGCACTGCGCGCGCATCACCTGTTCCAGCGCGACCAGCACTACGTGGTGCAGAACGGCGAAGTCGTCATCGTCGACGAGTTCACCGGACGCCTGATGCAGGGCCGCCGCTGGTCGGACGGGCTGCACCAGGCGGTCGAGGCGAAGGAGAACGTCACCGTCCAGAACGAGAACCAGACGCTCGCCTCGATCACCTTCCAGAACTACTTCCGCAGTACGGCAAGCTCGCGGGCATGACCGGCACGGCCGACACCGAGGCCTACGAGTTCCAGGCGATCTACGGGCTGGAAACCGTGGTGGTGCCGACCCACAAGACGATGATCCGCGACGACCGCCAGGATCAGGTGTATCGCACGGCCAAGGAGAAATACAACGCGATCATCGACGACATCCGCGACTGCCAGCAGCGCGGCCAGCCGGTGCTGGTGGGCACCACCTCGATCGAAAACTCCGAGCTGCTCTCGGAGCTGCTGCAGAAGGCGGGCCTGCCGCACCAGGTGCTGAATGCGAAGCAGCATGCACGCGAGGCGGAGATCGTCGCGCAGGCAGGCCGTCCGAAGATGATCACCATCGCCACCAACATGGCGGGTCGCGGCACGGACATCGTGCTCGGCGGCAACGTCGAGAAACAGTGCGACCTGATCGAGGCCACCGAGAACCTGGCGTCCGCGGAAAAGGACACGCGCATCACCAAGCTGCGCTCCGAATGGCAGGCACTGCACGACCAGGTGATCCGCGAGGGCGGCCTGCACATCATCGGCACCGAGCGCCACGAGTCGCGGCGCGTCGACAATCAGCTGCGCGGCCGCTCGGGCCGCCAGGGCGATCCCGGCTCGTCGCGCTTCTATCTCTCGCTCGAGGACGACCTGCTGCGCATCTTCGCCGGCGAGCGCATCAACCGCATCATGGTGATGCTGAAGATGCCCGAGGGCGAGCCGATCGAGCACGGCATGGTGACGCGCTCGATCGAGAGCGCGCAGCGCAAGGTCGAGGCGCGCAACTTCGACATCCGCAAGCAGCTGCTCGAGTACGACGACGTCGCCAACGACCAGCGCAAGACGATCTACGCGCTGCGCAACGAGCTGCTCGAGTCGGAGGACGTGTCCGCGCGCATCGCCGACCTGCGCGCCGGCGTGGCGAGCGACCTGTTCCGCCAGTTCGTGCCGCAAGAGAGCGTCGAGGAGGAGTGGGACGCCGCGGGCCTCGAGACCGCGCTCAAGGCGGAACTGAAGGTCGACCTGCCGATCCGTCAGCTGGCTCGAGGCGGAGCCGGATCTGCACGACGAGACGCTGCTCGAGCGCGTGACCGAAAAGGTCCACGCGGCGTACCGCGCAAAGGTTCCCGGCAGACGCCGAGACCGCCTTTCGCCAGTACGAGCGCTACGTGACGCTGCAGATCCTCGACGCGCACTGGCGCGAGCATCTCGCGGCGCTCGATCATCTGCGCCAGGGCATCCACCTGCGTGGCTACGCGCAGAAGAATCCGAAGCAGGAATACAAGCGCGAGGCCTTCGAACTCTTCGGCACGCATGCTCGAGGCGGTCAAGCTCGAAGTGACGAAGAACTGCTGACGGTCGGAGATTCGGGCGTCCACCGAAGTGCCGCCGGCGGACGACGCGCCGCACGTCGAGAACGTGCGTCTGCAGCATGCCGACTACGCCGATGCGCTGGAGCCGCGGGGGAGCCGAAGAAACGCCCAGCCCCAGGCTGCGTCCGACGCAGAAGGTCGGACGCAACGAGCCCTGCCCCTGCGGCTCGGGCAAGAAAGTACAAGCACTGCCACGGCAGGCTGACCTGAAGCCGGCCGCGCGCTCGCCCGCCGCACACTCGATTTCCCAGTCACCGTTTCGGTCTCCGTGCATGGCCGTCAACCTCGACGCCGCCCGATCCGGCTGCGCTTGACCCGATCGCCGGCGTCGAGCTCGGCGTTGCGCGCGCCGGCATTCGCCAGGCGGGTCGACGTGACCTGCTGGTGATGCGGCTTGCGCCGGGCAGCACGATCGCCGGCGTGTTCACGCGCAACCGGTTCTGCGCTGCGCCGGTGACCCTGGCGCAGAGCCATCTTGGCGCCGGTTGGGAGGCGCGCGCCCTGGTGGTGAATACCGGCAACGCCAACGCGGGCACCGGTGCGGACGGCGTCGCTCGAGCGCGCGCGGTCTGCGAGGGCGTCGCGCGCGCGCTGGGTTGCGCAGTCGAGCAGGTCCTGCCGTTTTCCACGGGCGTGATCATGGAACCGCTGCCGGCCGAGCGAATCCTCGCGGCGCTGCCGGCGGCAGTGGCGGACCTGCGCCCCGGGAACTGGGCGGCGGCGGCAGAGGCGATCATGACGACCGACACGGTGCCAAAAGCGGTTTCGCGGCGCGTCGCCGCTCGCGGGCGGCGAGGTGCGGATCACGGGCATCGCCAAAGGGGCCGGCATGATTCGGCCCGACATGGCGACGATGCTGGCCTTCGTGGCCACCGATGCCGCGGTGACGCGCACTGACCTGGATCGGCTGGTGCGGGAAGCGGCTGCGCGCTCGTTCAATTGCATTACGGTGGACGGCGACATGTCGACGAACGACGCGTTCATGCTCGTGGCGAGCGGGCGGTCGGGCGTTGCCGCAGCTGACGCGGCCGACCTGTCAGCCCTCGGTGCCGCGATCGATGACGTCGCGATGCATCTTGCGCAGGCGATCGTGCGCGACGCCGAAGGCGCAACCAAATTCGTGACGCTACGCGTCGATCAAGGCCGCGACGAGGCTGAGTGCCGCAAGGTCGCGTATTCCATTGCGCATTCGCCGCTTGTAAAGACGGCCTTCTTCGCCTCCGATCCGAATCTCGGACGCATTCTCGCTGCAATTGGCTATGCCGGTGTGGCGGACCTCGATCCCGGCGCGATCGATCTGTATCTGGACGAGATTCAAGTGGCCTCGCGGGGCGCGCGCAGTCCGGCGTACGACGAGGCCACCGGCATCGCCGCAATGCGCAAGCCGGAATTCATGGTGCGCGTGGCGTTGCATCGCGGGGACGCTTCGGCCACCGTTTGGACCTGCGACCTGTCCTTCGATTACGTCAAAATCAACGCGGAGTATCGGACCTAGGATGAAAAAGAAGCGAGACCTTGACGCGGTACTGCACCAGGCGAATGCGGTGCTCGAACGCCTCGGCGCACTGTTGCCGCCGGCACCGGCCCGCCGGTCGATTGGACCGCGAGCATCGCGTTTCGCTGGCGTCGGCGCAGCGGGCTCGATGGCGGTGGCCGGCTGGAGCCGGTGCGTCATGTACACCGCATGCGCCTCACAGACCTGCAGGGCATCGGTGCCCAGATCGGCAAGGTGGAGCAGAACACGCGCCAGTTCCTCGCCGGCCGGCCCGGCGAACAACGTGCTGCTGACCGGTGCGCGCGGCACGGGCAAGTCGTCGATCGTGAAGGCGCTGCTCAACAAGTACGCGCGCGAGGGCCTGCGCCTGATCGAGATCGAGAAGAACGATCTGAAGGACTTGCCGCAGGTGACCGATGCGGTTGCGACGCGGCCCGAGCGCTTTCTCGTTGTTCTGCGACGATCTGAGCTTCGAGGCCGGGGACGCGGGCTACATCGCGCTCAAGGTGGCGCTCGACGGCTCGATCTCGACGACATCGGAGAATCTGCTGATCTACGCCACCTCGAACCGACGCCACCTGGTGCCCGAGTACATGGAGGAAAATCTGGCCACCAAGTACGTCGGCGACGAGATCCACCCCGGCGAGACCGTCGAAGAGAAGATTTCGCTCTCCGAGCGCTTCGGGCTGTGGGTGACCTTCTACCCGTTCGACCAGGACGAGTATCTGGTGATCGTTGCGCACTGGCTGACGAGCTTCGGCTGCGGCGCGGCAGACGTCGCGCAGGCCCGGGAAGAGGCGCTGCAGTGGGCGCTGCAGCGCGGCTCGCGCAGCGGCCGCGTCGCCTATCACTTCGCGCGCGACTGGGCGGGCCGTCGCCTGACGGCGTCGGGCGCGGGCCGACGCCGCGGGACCGGCAAGAAGCGCTAGATCGCGACCGACGCGGTGCGGCGCGACGGCGGCAGCGTAGACACTGCGGGCACGGTGGTCGATGTCGCGGCGGCCGTCATCCAACATGCCGACGGCACCTTCCTGCTCGCCTGCCGACCGAAGGGCAAGGTCTACGCCGGCTACTGGGAATTTCCGGGCGGCAAGGTCGAGCCCGGCGAGCGGCTCGAGCACGCGCTTGCGCGTGAGCTGAACGAGGAGCTCGGCATCGATGTCGTGCGCGGCCGCGCCCTGGATCACCCGCGTGTTCGCGTACCCGCATGCCACGGTGCGGCTGCATTTCTTTCCGCGTGCTCGACTGGCGCGGCGAGCCGCATTCGAAGGAGTCGCAGGACATCTGCTGGCAGCGCCTCGATGCGCCGATGGTGGCGCCGATGCTTCCCGCGAACGCGCCGGTGCTTGCGTCGCTCACGCTGCCGCACGAGTACGCCATCACGAGTGCCGAGTCGCTCGGGATGGCAGTGCAGCTCGCGCGTCTCGACGCAACGCTTGCGACGCGGGGCTGCGGTTACTGCAGGTGCGCGATCACGGACTGGATCGGCCGACCCGCAAACGGCCTTCGCGCGCGAAGTGGTCGCGCGTGCGCATCGCGTCGGCGCCAGGGTTCTGGTCAACGATGATGCCGGGATGGCGCAGACCGTCGGCGCCGACGGCGTGCATGTTCGCGCGCGCAGCCTGATGGCGATGGCGGTGCGCCCGCCGGGGCTGCTCACCGCAGCCTCGTGTCACAGCGCCGGGGAGCTCGCCCACGCGATGCGGCTCGAGCTGGACTTCATCGTACTCGGGCCGGTGATGCCGACGCCATCGCACCCCGGTGCACGCCCCCTGGGGTGGGCGGGGTTTGCGGCGCTCGCGCGTGGCACGAGCGTGCCGATTTACGCGATCGGGGGCCTGCGACGTGAGGATCTCGAGTCCGCCTGGCGCCACGGCGCCCACGGACTCGCCATGATCTCGGGCAGTTGGCGCTAGCGCGAGTCGTCTGCGTCGTCGTCCTGCCCGGGTACGGGCTGGGATGCGCCGTCGTCGGGAACGCGGTAGTTCTCGCTCGCCCAGTTGCCCAGGTCGATCAGCTTGCAGCGTTCGCTGCAGAAGGGGCGCCAGGCGTTTTCCGGGGCAAACAGCGCAGGCGCCCCGCAGCGCGGACAGGCGACCGTCGGCACGCGGCTCAAAGCGTGCAGAACGTCAGTTCGAATTCGACGTCCCAGTCCGGCGTCCTGGGACGTGGATCGTCCTCGCTCACTTTGCCGCAGGAAGCGGACGTTCAGCACGTACTTGTTCGCGCTGATTTCCGGCACGCAGGGAACGTCCTCGGCGAGGCGCACGCGCATCATGTGCGCGGACTTGCCGCCCAGCATCTGCTGGTAGGTGCCGAGCGCCGCGCTCGCGGTCTGCGGCTTGCCGGATTCGCGCAGGATGCGCAGGATGATGGCGGTGCCGTCGCGCAGCGGATGGAGCGGGCGGTCCAGTCGGCGAGCTGATCCATGCGCTCTTCGGCCGGGCGATGCAGCCAGTAGTGGAACGACGGCAGGTCGAACTCGCAGGCGCCGCCGGGGATCCCGGTGCGCTGCTTGATCGACATCAGCCAGTCGTTTTCGCGCAGGTACTGGCCGATCTTTCCGGTCATCGCGAAGATCGCGCCGGACGCCTGCTCGATGTCGCGCAGCACGCTTTCGAGTGCTTCCTCGGAGATCTCCGGGTTGGATCGCGAAAGGAAAGCAGAACCTGCTTCTGACGCTCGAGTTCCTGCAGCAGGTCCGACTTGAGGTCGGCGCGGCCCGCGACTTCGAGAATCTCGAACAGCGTGATCAGTGCCATGTGGTGGTCGTGCGCGCCCGCGCGCGCGATGAAGTAGCGCGAGCGTTCGAACAGGTCCTCCAGGCGCAACAACGTCCGGATGCGCTCGTTGAGAGGGTATTCGTAGGTGATCACGGCCCCGTCCGGTTCAGTCAGCGGTCGGAAACTCATTGAATTCTGAAGGATTTGCGATGACATGACAACCGAATGGCGCCTGGCCGATCGCAGGCCTGACGCGCTGCCGTGCCCCGTTCGTTCAACACGCGCCGGCGAGCGTCACATATTTCGCATGCAGGCGATGCACCTGGTCGCGCAATGCATCGAGCGTGGTGCTGTTGTCGATCACGTCGTCGGCCGCGGCCAATCGCGCCTCGCGACTCACCTGGGCCGCGATGATCCGTCGCGCCTCTGCCTCGGACAGTCCGCTGCGTGCACGCACGCGCGCGACCTGCATCGAAACGGGGCAGTCGACCACCAGCACGCGATCGACCCGATCGCGATACCCGGCCGACTCGATGAGCAGCGGCACCACGAGTACCACGTAGGGGCCGTGCGCAGCCGCCACGCGCGCCTCGGATTCCGTACGGATCATGGGGTGGAGCAGCGCCTCCAGGCGTTTTCTCGCCGACGGGTCGGCAAAAACCCGCGCCCGCATCTGCGCCCGGTCCATGGCGCCCGAAGCGTCGATGCAGTCTGCGCCGAACAGTGCGCGTACACCGTCGATCGCGGCACCCCCGGGTGCCGTCAGGGCATGCGCGATTGCGTCGGTATCGACCAGCGTCGGCCCCAGGCGGGCAAACGCGTCTGCGGCGGCGCTCTTGCCGCTGCCGATCCCGCCGGTCAGGCCAATGACGTAGGGCATGCCGTCGGCACGGGCCGCGACAACGTCAACCGGCCAGTGGCAGCCACCGGCGTACGATCTCGGGTCCCCAAAACAGCGCGATCACGCCGGCCGTAGCCAGGAAGGGGCCGAAGGGAATCGGTACGCTCGCGGCCATGGCGCGCGAACACCATGAGCCCAATGCCCGTAATCGCGCCGACCAGGGACGACAGCAGAATGATCAGCGGCAGACCTTGCCAGCCGAGCCAAGCCCCCAGGGCCGCAAGCAGCTTGAAGTCCCCGTATCCCATGCCCTCCTTGCCAGTCGCGAACTTGAACGCCCAGTAGATCAGCCACAGCGCGAGATAACCGATCACCGCACCGAGGACGGCACTGTTCAGGGTCACAAAGGTGCCGAACAGGTTGAATAGCAGTCCCGCCCATAGCAATGGAAGCGTGAGATCGTCCGGCAGCAATTGCGTATCCAGGTCGATCATGCCCGCGGCAAGCAAGGTCCACGCGAGCAGCATCGCGCCGAAGGCGGGCGGCGTGAATCCGAACCGCCAGGCGGCGATGGCCGCGAGCACGCCGGCGGCGAGCTCGACCACCGGATAGCGCAGGCTGATGCGCGCCCCGCAGCCGGCGCATTTCGCGCGCAGTGCCGCCCAACTGACGAGCGGTATGTTCTCCAGCGCGGTGATCAACTTGTTGCAGCTCGGGCAACGCGAGCGGGGGACGATCAGGTTGTAGCGCTCGCCCTGGGCTGGCTCGCGACCCTCGAGTTCCGCGCACTGCGCGCGCCAGTCGCGCTCCAGCATCTTGGGCAGGCGGTGGATCACGACGTTGAGGAACGAGCCGATGCACAGCCCGAAGACGAGCGCGATCCACGGAAAAACGGCGGGCTGGGCGACCCAGCCGAGCGCGGTCATGCCGCGCGAGGCGGCGTCGGCGCCGTCAGATCGCCTGGCCCAGCTTGAAGATCGGCAGGTACATGGCCACGACCATGCCGCCGATCAGCGTGCCGAGCACGACCATGATCATCGGTTCCATCAGGGACGAGAGCGCCTCGACGGCGTCGTCGACCTCGGCCTCGTAGAAGTCGGCGACCTTGCTCAGCATCGCGTCGAGTGCGCCCGTCTCCTCGCCGATCGAGCACATCTGAATGACCATGGAGGGGAATACGTTCGCAGTTCTGCATCGCGACCGTGAGCGATGTGCCGGTCGAGACCTCGTTCTGGATCTGCTTCGTCGCCGACGAGGTAGACGTAGTTGCCCGAAGCGCCGCCCACCGATTCGAGCGCCTCCACCAGCGGTACGCCCGGCGGCGAACATCGTCGACAGCGTGCGCGTCCAGCGCGCGATGGTCGACTTGCGCATGAGTGTCGCCGAAGACCGGCAGGCGCAGCGACAGCCGATCCATGAAGATCTGCACCGCGAGCGATCGCTTGCCAGGCATACAGGAACGCCGTAGATGCCGCCGCCCGACCACGCCGAAGATGAGTACCAGTACTCGACGAAGTAGTCCGAGATGGCCATCACGAACAGCGTCGGCCCCGGCAGGTCGGCACCGAAGCTTTCGAACACCTGCTTGAACGCCGGGATCACGAAGATCATGATCACCGCGGTGATGACGAACGCGACGACGATGATCGATATCGGATAGAACAGCGCGGACTTGATCTTGGACTTGATCGCGAGGATCTTTTCCTTGTAGGTCGCCAGGCGGTCGAGCAGCGCTCTCCAGAATACCGGCCTGCTCGCCCGCCGCCACCAGGTTGCAGAACAGTGCGTCGAAATGCAGCGGGTACTTGCGGAACGCGGCGGCCAGGGTCGAGCCGGTTTCGACCTCGGTCTTGACGTCCATCAGCAGCTTGCCGACCGCGGGATTGGATGCGCCTTTGCCGACGATGTCGAAGGACTGCAGCAGCGGCACGCCCGCTTTCATCATGGTCGCCAGCTGGCGCGTGAACAGCGTGATGTCCTTCTCCGTGACCCTGCCGCCGCCGCGGACGCGCTGCTTGCGGATCTTCTGGACCAGGATGCCCTGACGTCGCAGCGTGGCCTGCACCACGTTTTGGCCCGGCGCGCGCAATCTCGCCGCGCAGCGTCTTGCCGGCACGGTCCTTGCCTTCCCAGGTGAAGACGAACTCCTTGGGCCTTATCGCTGCCGCCGTCGTCGCCATGCTGCTCCTCCGGTGCACTCACACCCTGAGACAGGGTTCGATGATGCCTCGCGAGCGTGTTTTTTGTAAAGCCTCAGGTTTCTGTCTAAGGGACCTGAGTTTGTGCATTTTTAGAGGTTCTTGAGCCAACCATTGCAGATGCTTAACCTTGGTCGGCCTCGGGCGCCTCGGCAGATGCGCTGCGGCCGGAACAGGCGGACGGTCTTCACGACGCGGCCCTGGGCGCGCGACGATCTCCATCGGCACGCCGTCGATCTTCAGCGAGACGTTGGCCTCCGGGATGTCCTGCAGGTGCTCGAGCACCAGGCCGTTCAGCGTTTTCGGGCCGTCGGTCGGCAGCGCCAGGCCCAGCGTGCGGTTGAGCTCGCGCACCGCCATGCCGCCGTCGGCCAGCGCGCTGCCCTCTCGTCCCAGGCGAGCGCCGGCGCCGACCGACGGCAGCGAGGTGGTGAACTTGCCGATGATCTCCTCGATGATGTCCTCGAGCGTCACCAGGCCCAGCACCTCGCCGTACTCGTCCACCACCAGCGCAAGGCGCTCGCGGTTCTCCTGGAAGTACTGCAGTTGCGCGAAGCACCGGCGTGGAGGCCGGCACGAAGTAGGGCTCGTTCAGCAGCTGCTCGAGCGCGCGGCGGTCGAGCTCGCCGGCATGCAGCAGGCCGAGCACCTTGCGCAGGTGCAGCACGCCGGCCACTTCGCCCATGCTCGAGCGGTACACCGGCAGGCGCATGTGGTAGCTCGTGGCGAGCTGGCGCGCGATGGTCTCCATGTCGTCGTCCAGCCGGATCGACTCGATCTTGGCGCGCGGCGCCATGATGTCCTGCACCGTGATCGAGCCGAGGTCGAACAGGTTGAGCAGGATCGAGACGTGCTTCTTCGGCATGAAGTGCGACGACTCGAGCACCAGGGTGCGGATCTCCGCGGGCGACGAGCCGCGGCGCGTCGTGCTCCGCGTCCGGGCGCACGCCCGCGAGATACAGCAGCGGGCGCGCGAACAGGTTGACGAACCAGACGACCGGGCCGAGCAGCCGCTGCAGCGGTCCGAGCACGTAGGCGAACGGCAGCGCGATGCGCTCCGGGTAGGTGGCGCCGATCACCTTCGGCACGATCTCGGCGAAGACCACCAGCAGGAAGGTGGTGCCGATCGTGCTGACGGCGTAGGCCAGCCTTGCCCTGCCGAGCAGGTCGATTGCGATCAGGCTGGCGAGCGTCGCCGCCGCGATGTTGACGAAGTTGTTGCCGATCAGGATGGCAGCCGAGCAGGCGGTCGGTGCGCCGCAGCAGCGCGGCAGCGCGCTTCGCGCCGCCGTGACCTTCGCTCACGAGGTGCCGCAGGCGATAGCGGTTGAGGGCCATCATGCTGGTCTCGGAGATCGAGAAGAAGCCCGACATCACCAGCAGCACCAGCAGGCCGACGAGCTCCACGGTGAGCTCGTAGTCGTCCAGCCACGTCCATGCTCCGCCGCGCTCAGCCGCGCCCGAGGACCACTTCGAGCACGAAGCGGCTGCCGACGTAGGCGAGCAGCAGCAGCACGAAGCCGCCCAGCGTCCAGCGCAGCGCCGTGCGTCCGCGCCAGCCGTAGAAGTGGCGCCCGACGAGCAGCGCGCCGAAGGCGATCCAGGACAGCAGCGCGAACAGCGTCTTGTGGTCGAAGCGCAGCGCGCGTCCGAACAACGTCTCGGAGAACAGCGACGCCGGTGATCAGCGTCAGCGTGAGGAAGGCGAAGGCGAGCGCGATGATGCGAAACAGCAGCCGCTCGAGCGTGAGCAGCGGCGGCAGGCGCGACAGCGGCCCCTCGAGCGGCCCGCTTGCGTCGTGCGCTGCGACGCCGTGCGGCACGCGATGCAGCCGTCGCTCGACGAGCGCCATCAGCGTCGCGTGCAGCACGGCGATGATGAACAGGCTGTAGGCGATCATCGCCAGCACCAGGTGCAGGCGGAACTCGATCGAGTGGATGCGGCGTCGCTCAGCGCGAGGCCGGGAAACAGCGCCGGCAAGGGCGCCGCCAGCGCGGCGGCGCCGAGCACCAGCGGCTCGACGCCCTCCAGGTGGTAGAGCAGGTTCTCGACCCAGTAGACCAGCACGCCGAGCCAGAGCATGACCGACAGCGCCTGGGCGAAGCCGAAGCGCAGCGCGGCTCGACAGCAGCAGCGCGTCGATCGAGCAGTCCAGCCGTGCAGCGCGAGCGGCAACGACGATCGCGGCACGCTCCCAGGCCAGCAGGCCGGCCGCCGGCTGACGGCGTGCGGCGCGCGCCAGCGCGTGTTCCAGAAGTGCAGTGCGAGCCCGGCGTACGCAGCCGCTTGCGGCGCCGTGCATTAAAATGTCGGGCATCGATTCAGTTTATCACCGCGTCGCAGCACGACGCGGCGGCCACGGGCGACGCATGCTCGACACCCTGACCGGACGTCTCTCGCGCATCGTCAAGACGATACGCGGCGAGGCGCGCCTGACCGAGAGCAACGTGCAGGACGCGCTGCGCGAGGTGCGCATCGCGCTGCTCGAGGCCGACTGCGCGCTGCCCGTGGTGCAAGGATTTCATCGCCGCGGTGCGCGAGAAGGCGCTCGGCGCGGAGGTGATCGGCAGCCTCACGCCCGGCCAGGCGCTGGTCGGGGTGGTGCACCGCGAGCTCACGCGCCTGATGGGCGAGGCGAACGTCGCGCTGGACCTCGCGACGCAGCCGCCCGCGGTGCATCCTCATGGCCGGGCCTGCAGGGCTCGGGCAAGACGACGACGACCGGCAAGCTCGCGCGCTGGCTGATCGAGAAGCGCAAGCGGGTGCTGGTGGTGTCCTGCGACGTCTACCGGCCGGCGGCCATCGAGCAGCTGAAGACCGTGGCGGCCCAGGCGCGGGGCCGACTTCCTGCCGATCGGCGCCGGACGAAGCCGCCCGCTGGCGATCGCGCAGCCGGGCGCTCGAGTACGCCAAGACGCGCTACTTCGACGTGCTGATCGTCGATACGGCGGGACGACTGGCGATCGACGAGGCCGATGATGCACGAGGTGCGCCGAGCTGCATGCGCGCTCTGCAGCCGGTCGAGACGCTGTTCGTGGTCGACGCGATGCAGGGCCAGGACGCGGTCAACGTGGCCAAGGCCTTCGGCGAGGCGCTGCCGCTCACCGGCGTCGTGCTCACCAAGCTCGACGGCGACGCGCGCGGCGGCGCCGCGCTTTCGGTGCGCCACGTCACCGGCAAGCCGATCAAGTTCGTCGGCATCGGCGAGAAGCTCAGCGGCACTCGAGCCCTTCCATCCGGAGCGCATGGCCTCGCGCATCCTCGGCATGGGCGACATCGTCTCGCTCGTCGAGGAGGCGCACAAGCAGGTCGACGTCGAGGAAGCGAAGCGCTCGCGGACAAGCTCAAGAAGGGCAAGGGCTTCGACCTCGAGGACTTCAAGGCGCAGATGCAGCAGATGCGCAAGATGGGCGGGCATCGCGTCGCTGATGGACAAGCTGCCCGCGCAGCTCGCCGGCCAGATCGACCCGGCGCAGCTGCAGGACGACCGCCAGATTCGCCGCATCGAGGGCATCATCAATTCGATGACGCGCACCGAGCGCAGCCGGCCGGAGATCATCAAGGCCTCGCGCAAGCGCCGCATCGCGGCCGGCGCGGGCGTCCCGGTGCAGGAGGTCAACCGCCTGCTCAAGCAGTTCGAGCAGATGCAGAAGATGATGAAAATGATGAAGGGCGGCGGACTGTCCGCATGATGCGTGGCGTGCGCGGGCACGCTGCCCGGGCATGCGCTGACGGACCGGCGGCACGCTGGCGCCTTGCCGGGGCTTTCCAACGCCCTGATTTCTCCCGTATAATCTTCGCCTTTTCGCGGCAAGGCAGGGATTTCCGAAATGGTGGTGATTCGACTGGCGCGCGGTGGCGCCAACAAACGTCCCTTCTATCACATGGTCGTCGCCGATTCGCGGCGCGCACGCGATGGTCGGTTTATCGAGCGCGTCGGCTTTTACGATCCGAAGGCGCCCGAGGGGCGCGAGTCGTTGCGCGTAACATCTGGCGCGCGTCGATCACTGGAAGTCGAAGGGCGCGCAGCTGTCGCCGACCGTGGTGCGACTCGTCAAGCAGTTTGGCAAGAAAGCCGCCTGACGCGCACGTGACGCTGGGGCGCGTCGCGGGCGCCTACGGCGTGCGCGGCTGGCTCCGGGTGACGGTGGACGATCCGGCGGATCTGCAGACGCAGCCCCAATGGTGGGTGGAGACGCCGAGTACGCGGTCGAGCAGACGCAAGCTGCATTCGGGCGCGCTGCTCGCGAAGCTGCGAGGAATCGACGATCGGACGCAGGCCGCAGGCGCTAAGGGGCGCGACGGTGGCGTTGCCGCACAGTGCGCTCCCGGCGCTCGAACCGGGGCGGTTTTACTGGGCCGACCTCGTCGGTCTGGAGGTGGTAAACGAGGCGGGCATTGCGCTCGGTCGGGTGAGGGCGCTGTTTTCGAATGGCGCGCATGATGTGATGGAACTCGAGGGCACGCCGGCGCGACTTGCTGCCCTGGATACCGTCAGTGATGGACGCATGTGGACCTCGCGCACGGACGCATCGAGGTGCAGTGGGGCGCGGACTGGTGAGTCGGCGTCTGGGACGCGGCAGGTGATTCGCTTCGACGTGGTGAGCTTGTTTCCGGAGATATTCGCCACGGTGACCGACAGCGGAATTTCCAGCCGGGCGCTGGCGCAGGGGCTGTGGCAGTTGGGGTTGTGGAATCCCCGCGATTTCACGCAGGACACACACCGGACGGTGGATGACCGTCCGTACGGTGGTGGGCCCGGCATGGTGTTGCTGGCCGAGCCGCTGGCGCGGGCGCTTGACGCCGCGGCGGCGGCGCAGTCGGCGGCGCGCGGGTCGGTGGGAACGGTGATTTATCTCTCGCCGCAGGGTCAGCGGCTGGACCATGCGAAGGTGGTCGAGCTTGCTGCGCGGGAGGCGGTGACGCTGCTCTGCGGTCGCTACGAGGGCGTCGACGAGCGATTGCTGATGCAGCGGGTGGATGAAGAGTTGTCGATTGGGGACTTCGTGCTTTCGGGTGGTGAAATTGCCGCGATGGCGCTGATCGACGCCGTGGTACGCCAGTTGCCGGGCGCGCTGGGAGACGCAGAGTCGGCGGCCGAGGAATCGTTCGTCAACGGTTTTCTCGACTACCCGCAGTACACACGGCCGGAGGTCGTGGGCGGCGAGCGGGTGCCGGAGGTACTGCTGTCGGGGCATCACGAGAATATTCGGCGCTGGCGCCTGAAGCAGGCGCTGGGCAGGACCTGGCTGCGGCGGCCCGAGCTGATTGCGGCGAGGCGGTTAAGTGGGATGAACGAAGAGGAACGCGCGTTGCTGGACGAGTTCCAGCGCGAGCATGTGAAGGGGTGAAGCAATGAATCTGATCCAGCAACTCGAGCAGGAAGAAATCAAGCGGCTCGGAAAGACGATCCCGGAGTTTTCACCGGGAGACACCGTGGTGGTCAGCGTGACCGTGGTCGAAGGCAGCCGCAAACGCGCGCAGGCGTTCGAGGGCGTGGTGATCGCAAAGCGCAACCGAGGGCTCAATTCGTCATTCACGGTGCGCAAGATGTCCTCGGGCGAGGGGGTCGAGCGCACCTTCCAGGCGTACTCGCCGCAGATCGCAGGAATTGCGGTCAAACGTCGCGGCGACGTACGCCGTGCAAAGCTCTACTACCTGCGCGGACGCACCGGTAAGTCGGCACGGATCCGCGAGCGCATCGGCGCCTCGCGCGCGCCGACCCGCAAGCCACCGGCCGCGAAAGAGGAACCGGCCAAGGCGACCAGAGTAGGCGCAGGCCGGCACTAAACCGACGGGGCGCGCTGCGCCCCGTTTTTGTTTGTGCGCCTGCTGTGCGCGTCGCGTCGCTATAATCCCCACATGCGTCGCGAGTCACGACTGTGAGCCCGATTGCCGAGATCGTGGCCGATATTCGGGCCGGCAATATTGTCGTACTCGTAGACGACGAAGATCGCGAGAACGAAGGCGATCTGGTATTTGCCGCGGACTTCGTAACGCCGGAGAAGATCAACTTCCTCGCCACGCATGGGCGCGGCCTGATCTGCATGCCGATCACCGCCGAGCATGCACAGCGCCTCGGCCTGGCACCGATGGTGGCGCGCAATCAGTCGCGCCACGGCACGAATTTCACTGCGTCGATCGAGGCGGCCGAGGGCATCTCGACCGGCATCTCCGCGCACGATCGTGCGCTGACAATCAAGGTCGCAGGATCGCCACAGGCGCGGGCCGAGGACCTCGTACAGCCGGGCCACGTCTTTCCGTTGATCGCCGAGCCCGGCGGAGTGCTCATGCGTGCCGGGCATACCGAAGCCTGCTGCGACCTGGCGCGCCTCGCGGGGCTGACCCCCAACGCGGTGTTGTGCGAGATCATGAATGACGACGGGTCGATGGCGCGGCTGCCGGATCTCATCGAATTTGCCGGTCGCCACGGACTCAAGATCGGCACCATCGCCGATCTGATCGAGTACCGCAGCGCGAATGAATCGATCGTTCAACGTCTGACGGCGCGCGACGTCGAGACCGTCAGCGGCGCGCTTCCGCATGGTCGCGTACCGCGATCGCCGTCCGGGCGGGACCCATATTGCGCTCGTGTGCGGGGCACCGCGGCCCGAAGACGATACGATGGTGCGCGTTCATGAGCCGCTCTCGGTCGTCGATCTGCTCGAGACCGACGCTGGCACGCACAGCTGGGGTGTCCACGAGGCGCTGCGTGCGATCGCAACGCACGGCAAGGGTGTGATGGTGATGCTGAACTGCGCCCAGACCGACGCCATGCTGGAGGCGCGGTTGAGCGGGCCCCGCACGCGTCGCGCGCGATGCGGCCGAAGTGCGGACGGCAGACCTGCGCACCTACGGTATCGGGGCGCAGATCCTGCGCGACCTCGGCGTCGGGCGCATGGTGTTGATGGCGACGCCGCGCAAGATGCCGAGCATGATGGGGTTCGGCCTCGAGGTCGTGCGCTACGCCGAGCATGGCGAGCGGGCGGAGACGTAGGCAATGGGCAAACGCGCAGAATGCCGGTGAATTCGTCGCGGGCTGCGCCGTGCGACGCCTCGATGGCGCTGGATTGCGCATCGGCATCGTCGCGAGCCGCTACAATGAGCCGATCGTGTCGAAGCTTCTGGCAGGGCGTCGCCGACCAGCTGGAGCGACTCGGCGTCAAGCGTGGCGACGTGGTCCACGCCGGCGTACCGGGCGCACTCGAGATTCCGCTGGCCCTGCAATGGATGGCGCAGAGCGGGCACTTCGACGCGCTGGTCGCGGTGGGCGTGGTGATTCGCGGCGAGACCTACCATTTCGAGATCGTGGCGAACGAGTCGGCGCGCGGCGTCATGCAGGTCGCGCTGGAATTGGGTTGCCGGTGGCGAAACGCGATCCTGACGACGAAGAACGAAGCGCAGGCGCAGGCGCGCGTCGACAAGGCCGCCGAGGCGGTGCGCGTCGCGTCGAGATGGCGCGGCTGCGCATCGACCTCGCGGAGCACGGTAAGAAGTGGGAACGCGGTGAAAACGGCACGGCGGCGTGCGCGCGAGATCGCGCTGCAGGCGCTGTACGCCTGGCAGCTCGGCGGGCGCCGACACGGCCGGAGGTGCTCGAGCAGGCGCACGGCTTGGAAGGCTATGAGCGCGCCGATGCGGCGCTCGTGCAGGCGCTGGTCCGCGGCTGCATCGAGCGTGCGGAGTGCTCGACGCGCTCATCGTGCCGCATCTGATCGAGCGCAAGCTGAACCAGTTCTCGCCGTCGAGCGCGCGATCCTGCGCATCGGCACGCTCGAGCTCTCCGAGCGGCCCGAGACGCCGGTGAAGGTCGTGCTCAACGAGGCGATCGAGCTCGGCAAGGATTTGGCGGTCGAGCAGGGACACCGCTTCGTGAACGGCGTGCTCGAGCGGGTCGCGCAGGCGGCGCGTCCGGGCGAGTTTGCGCGGCTGCGCCAGACGGCCTGAGGGTAGGCCCGGCGCGAGGCGCCGCCGGACCCCGCAGACAACAATGGCGAGCGAATTCGATCTGATCCGGCGGTTCTTCGAGCGACCGGCGCGCGACGGCTCGCGCACGCTGCTCGGCGTCGGCGACGACGCGGCACTCGTGCGCGTCGAACCGGGCATGGCGCTCGCCGTGTCGACCGACATGCTGCTCGCCGGGCGCCATTTTCCCGGACGCGACGCCGCGCCGCGTGCGCTCGGCCACAAGGCGCTGGCGGTCAATCTGTCGGACCTCGCGGCGATGGGCGCGACGCCGCGCTGGGCGACGCTGTCCGATCGCGCTGCCCGAGGCCGACGAAGCGTGGCTGGCCGAGTTCGCGCAGGCCTGTTCGCGCTGGCCGGACGCTTCGACGTCGATCTGGTCGGCGGCGACACGACGCGCGGTCCGCTGGCGATTTCGGTCACCGTACTGGGTGAGGTGCCGGCGGCGCATGCGCTGACGCGCGGCGGCGCGCGGCCCGGCGACGACATCTGGGTGTCGGGCGTGCTCGGCCAGGCGGCGCGGCGCTCGCGAGCTGCGAGGGCAGCTGCAGCTCGCAGCCGGCGCGGCGCAGCGCGCGCGTACGCGTCTCGACACGCCCGAGCCACGCGTCGCGCTCGGCGAGCGCCTGCGCGGCGTCGCGAGCGCGGCGATCGACGTCTCGGACGGATTTCGCCGCCGACCTCGGTCACGTGCTCGAGCGCTCGGGCGTCGGCGCGCTCGTGCACTACGCGCAGCTGCCGCGGCGAACGCAGCGGCGACGCCGCGCTCGATGCGCGCTGTGCGCTTGCGGGTGGCGACGACTACGAGCTGGTGTTCACGGCGGCGCAGAGCGAGCGCACCGCCATCGCCGTCGCTCGCGACAGGCACTCGGGATTGCGCTGAGCCGTGTTGGCGCGATCCAGGTCACGCCGCCGCCGGCTCGTCGTGCTCGACGCGGATGGCGGGCCATCATGCCGCCCGCGGGTTTCGATCATTTCGCGGACGGTCCCTGATGCTGCGCCGCCCCGACCTGCGTTCGCCTTGCGCACCCCGCGCATTTCATCGCGCTGGGATTCGGCGTCGGTGTCGCTGCCGGTGCGCCCGGCACGTTCGGCACGCTGCTTGCGCTGCCGCTGTGGTGGTTGCTCGGCGGCCGGCTAGGGACCGCTGGCGCTGCTCGCGATGCTCGCGCGCCTGTTCGCGATCGGCGTGTGGGCCTGCGCCGTCACCGGCCGCATCTCGGCGTCGCCGATCACGGTGCCATGGTCTGGGACGAAGTGGTCGCCTTCCTGCTGGTGCTGTCGATCGTACCGAACGTCTGGACCTGGCAACTCGCCGCGTTCGTTCTGTTTCGCGCCTTCGACATGCTAAACCAGCGCCGATCCGCCAACTCGAGCAGCGCTTCAAGGGCGGCTTCGGCGTCATGTTCGACGATCTTCTGGCGGCGGGCTATACACTGCTTGTTCTCGCCGTCGCCTGGCGCGTCTCGTTCTGGTTGATCTGATCGCTCGTCTGATTCGATGACCGCTGACACCCTCACGACCCTCGCCACGCTCACCGGCGCGCGGCTGAAAGACAAGCACGGTCAAGCTTGCGACCGCGGAGTCGTGCACCGGGGGTTGGGTTGCGCAGGCCGTTACGGCGATCGCCGGCAGTTCGGATTGGTTCGATCGCGGCTACGTGACCTACTCGAACGAGTCGAAGCAGGAATTGCTCGGCGTCAAGAGCGAGAACGCTGGCGCGCTACGGTGCGGTGAGCGAGGAAACGGCGCGCGAGATGGCCCTCGGGGCCTTGCGCGG
Source organism: uncultured beta proteobacterium (assembly GCA_963714925.1). Lineage (GTDB taxonomy): Bacteria > Pseudomonadota > Gammaproteobacteria > Burkholderiales > SG8-39 > SG8-39. The sequence goes on from CAVQQK010000016.1 coordinate 46,947, forward strand.
CCCATCCGGCGCCGGGGCGCTGGCGGTTGCAATCACCGGCGTCGCCGGGCCGAGCGGCGGGACGGCGGAAAAACCGGTCGGCATGGTCTGTTTTGCGTGGCGCCGAACGAGCGGCGCCGTACGCAGCGAAACGCGTCAATTCAAGGGCGATCGCGAGGCGGTGCGCCGCCTGTCGGTGATTCGTGCACTACAGGGCGTCATCGAATCGCTTGACGAGGCGGAACCGCAGGGCTAGAAAGTGATTTAGAGGGGTCTTTTAGCGCCGAATGTCGACCCCAGCTGAGTCTTATGAGTGCCCTGCGTCCTGCCGCCGTTGCCGGTACCTTCTATCCGGCCAATGCGGGCGTACTCGCCGCCGATGTTGGCGAGTTGCTCGATGGTGTCGATGGTCTCGAGCCGCGGTTCACGTTCCCGAAGGCAGTGATCGCGCCGCATGCGGGGTACATCTATTCCGGACCGGTCGCGGCCCACGCCTACGACGCCTTGTCCCCGGCGCGCGGTATCGTCAAGCGTGTCGTGCTGCTCGGTCCGGTGCATCGCGTACCGATTCGTGGGCTGGCGCTTCCCGATGCCGAGGCGTTCGAAACCCCGCTCGGCCGGATTACGCTCGATCCGACGGCCGTGCAGGCGCTCGCCGACCTGCCGCAGGTGGTCGTCAGTGACCGCGCCCATGCGCTCGAGCATTCGCTCGAAGTTCAATTGCCGTTTCTGCAACGCGTTCTGGGCACGTTCGCGCTGGTGCCGCTCGCGGTCGGCGATGCCAGCGTGCGCGAGGTGGCAGAGGTCATTACGCGCCTGTGGGGCGGCGCGGAGACGCTGATCGTCGTGAGTACGGACATGTCGCATTACCATCCGTACCTCGACGCGACGCGCATCGACAGTGAGACGGTCGCGCGCATCAAGTCTCTGGCCACCGACATCCGTCACGAGCAGGCCTGCGGCGCAACGCCGCTGAACGGCTTGCTGCAGGTTGCGCGCGAGAAAGGCATCGCGATCCGGCTGCTCGCGGCGTGCAATTCGGGCGACACCGCGGGCGGGCGCGATCGGGTCGTCGGCTATTCGGCGTTTGCGCTGTACGAGGGCGCCCCGGTGTCGGTGCAGGACGCCGGCCGCACGCTCATTGCGTTGGCGCGTGCGGCGATTGCGCGGCGTCTCGGCGCAGACGGCGTGGCCGCGCCGCCGACCGACGCGCCGCTGTGGCTGCGCCAGGCCGGGGCAACCTTCGTTACCCTCACGCGCAGCGGCAAGCTGCGCGGCTGCATCGGCAGCCTCGAGGCGCGGCGTGCCCTCGGTGACGACGTCGTTGCGAACGCGATCAGTGCCGCATTTTCCGATCCGCGCTTTGCGCCGCTCAGCGCCCGACGAGTGGGCCGACACGCAGGTCGAGGTGTCGCTGCTCTCGACGCCCAAGCCGATTGTCTTCGCCGACGAGGCCGAACTGCTCGAAGCCATCCGTGCCGGCGAGGACGGCTTGATCCTGGAGTCGAACGGCAAGCGTGCGACCTTCCTGCCGCAGGTCTGGGAGACGATCCCCGACAAGCGGCGGTTCCTCGCCGAACTCGTCGCCAAGGCGGGGCTGCCAGCCGATACGCGCCTTGCACGCTGCAAGGTCTGGCGCTATCGCGTGATGAAATGGCGCGAAGTCCGATTTGGCGTCGCAGTGACATGATCCCTGAATCCAAACACCCGGGTCGTTGGTGGCATGCGCTGGACGATGGCCGCGTTCAGTGCGATCTCTGCCCGCGCGACTGCCGCCTGCACGAGGGCCAGCGTGGGCTGTGTTTCGTGCGCCAGATGGAGGGTGGGCAGATGCTGCTCACGACCTACGGCCGCTCCTCGGGATTTTGCGTCGATCCGATCGAGAAAAAGCCGCTCAACCAGTTCTATCCGGGCTCGAGCGTGCTCTCGTTCGGCACCGCGGGCTGCAACCTGGCCTGCAAGTTCTGCCAGAACTGGGACATTTCGAAGTCGCGCGAGATGGACACGCTGATGGACGCGGCGACGCCGGAAGCGCATCGCGGCGGCCGCCGAGCGACTCGGCTGCAAGAGTCGTCGCCTTTACCTACAACGACCCGGTGATCTTCGCCGAGTACGCGATCGACACCGCGGACGCCTGTCGCGCCAAGGGCATCAAGACCGTGGCGGTGACCGCGGGCTATATCCACCGCGAGCCGCGGCGCGAGTTCTTTTCGACGATCGACGCGGCGAACGTCGATCTCAAGGCCTTCACCGAGGACTTCTACTTCAAGCTCACCGGTGCGCACTTGCAGCCGGTGCTCGACACGCTGGAATACCTGGTGCAGGAGACGAATGTCTGGACCGAGATCACGACGCTGCTGATTCCGGGCAAAAACGATTCCGACGCGGAGCTCGAGGCCGAGTGCAAGTGGATTCGCGCGCATCTCGGGGTGGATGTGCCGTTGCATTTCAGCGCCTTTCATCCCGACTGGAAGATGACGGACGTTCCGGCGACGCCGCCCGCGACGCTTGCGCGGGCACGAAAGATCGCGCGTGCCGCGGGCCTGCAAGTACGTCTACACCGGCAACGTGCATGACGAGGCAGGCGACTCCACGTACTGTCCGTCGTGCGACAAAGCGGTGATCGTGAGCGGATTGGTATGACATCCGCGCCTATCACCTCGACGCAGAAGGTGCCTGCAGCGCCTGCGGCACGCGGCTTGCCGGGCGTTACGAAACGTTCGGCAAACCCTTCGGGCGCAAACGCATTCCGGTCAGACTCGAGGCCCACGCTTGAACGTGTCGCGCGGGCCCGCGCCGGGCTCCGGCGTCTGGCTCGCGGGCGTCTGCGCGAGCCGGATGTTCGCGGCGACCTGGTTCGTCGCTTATTCGGCGATCCTCCCGCTCGTACGCGACGACTGGGGCCTGTCCGCGCGCGATGCCGGCCTCATCCAGGCGTCGTTCCACCTCGGTTTCCTGACCTCGCTGTTCATCGTCGGCTTCATCGCCGATCGCTACGGCGCGAAGCGCGCCTGGCTCACGACGCGGCGTCGCTGCCTGGGTGAGCCCGTTCATGTTCGTCGCCTTCGCCGACGGGTTCTCGTCGGCGCTGTGGCTCCACGCGCTGACCGGGCTGTGCCAGGGCGGCACCTACACGCCGGTGCTCGCACTGATCAACGACAACGTGAAGCTACGAGCGGCGCGGACGGGCGATGGGGTTTCTCATCGCGGCCTCGAGCGCGGGTTATGCGGTCGCGCTCGGCACTCGCCGGTCTGGTGCTGACCTTCGCCGGCTGGCGCGCGGCGCTCGCCGCGATCGCCGCGCTGCCGCTCGCGGCGTGGCTGCTGTCGCTGTGCGTGACGCGCGCGACACCGAATCGGGTCCATCCGCGCCCGGCGGGCGAGTCGATGCTCGCTGCGCTGCCTGCAGTGCTGAAGAACCGCAAGGGGATGCTGTCGATCTGGGGCTACACCGCGCACAACTGGGAGTTGCTCGGGATGTGGGCCTGGCTGCCGGCGTTCCTCACTGCGGCGTTCAGCGCAGGCGGCGATTCGGCGAAGGTCGCCGCCGCGGCGGCGCTGTCGCTCGGCGCGCTGACCTACGTCGCCAATATCGGCGGCAGCATCGTCGGCGGCACCATGGCCGACCGCTGGGGACGCACGCGCACGATTCTGCTGTGGTCCTCGCGTCAGCCTCGCGCTGTCCTTTTCGATCGGCTGGCTGATGCTGGCTGCCGGCACTGCTGCTGGTGGCGCTCGCCTGCCTGTACAATTTTTCGGCGATCGCCGACTCGTCGACGCATTCGATGGTGCTCGCCGAGAGCGTGCGCGCCACATTATCTGGGTGTGGCCTATGCGGTGCGTTCGGTCGTCGGCTTCGGCGCCGGCGTGGTGAGTCCGGTCGTGTTCGGCTGGACGCTCGATCTCGCGGGGGGTGGCACAGTGCTCGGCCGACGCGTTCGCCTGGGGTGTTGCCTGGGCGACGCTTGGCCTTGGCGCATTGCTCGGACCGCTCGATGACCCTGAAACTGCATCGGATGCGATGAGCCGGCTGTCTTCTCTCTGCCGCGCAGCGCAACCGCGGCACCGATCTCGAGGTGCTGCGGCGCGTGCTGCCGCCGTCCGGGCGCGTGCTCGAGATCGCCAGCGGCTCGGGCGAGCATGCCCTGTTCTTCGCGCGCGACCTGCCGAACCTGACCTGGCAGCCGAGCGACCCGGACCCGGCTGCGCGCGAATCGATCCGCGCGTGGATCGCGCAGGAGAACGCGGAGAATGTGCTTGCGCCGATTCTGCTCGACATGACCAATGCGCGCTGGCCGTTCTTGCGCGACAAGGTCGACGCGGTGGTCTGCATCAACATGATTCACATCGCGCCCTGGGAGGCCTGCCTCGGGCTGCTCTACGGCTGCGAGCAGCTGCTGCCGCCGGGCGGGCCGCTCGCTGCTCTACGGCCCGTTCATGCGCGGCGGCTCACCACACCGCGCCGTCGAACGCGGCGTTCGACGAGAGCCTGCGGCGTCAGGATCCGCGCTGGGGCGTGCGCGACCTGGACGACGTGGTGCGCGAGGCGGCGTTGCGCGGCTTCCACTGGCGGAGGTGGTCGAGATGCCGGCGAACAATCTTGACGGTGGTGTTTCGGCACGCGAATGAAAAGCGTGGTCGTCGCTGGGCGAGCCGAGCCTACTCATCGCCGCCGCGCGCACGACAGGCCGGACGAAGTGAGTACGTCGGCAGGGGCCATTGACCGCTGCGCGCAGAGGCGGCAGCGTTCTGCATTTATCGCCGCCGCGCAGCGGGCGACGAAGACCAGACGATCAGCAGCGGATATCAGGCGGCGCGTGACGGGATGCGAGCCACTCTCGTCGAAGAGCGCGCACCAGCGCGCCGAGACATCGCGATGCCGGCGACTCGCGTGAGCCGATCGCCGCTCAAGATGCCCACGAGCGACCAGCAGCTCCAGCCATCGGCGGCGAGTTTCGCCGGGCCGGCGAGCTTCTGCCCGTGACGACGGTAGACACGTCGCTCGTTGGACGCCACCCAGCCGATCAGGGCAGCAGCAGGATCACCGCGATTGCGATGTTCTTTGCCAGCGTTTCTCCGACTGCCGGCGAAACGCGCAACGACCATCGAGCCTGTCAGGTGGCGCGCAACCGCGCGCCCATCGACAGCCTCAGTCCTTGATCAGCAGCTGCATCAGGCTGCAGGTATCCCAGCGCTTGCCGCCGCGCGCCTGCACCTGGGCGTAGAACTGGTCGATCCAGCGCCGTGGTCGGCAGCCGCGCGCCGTTGCTGTTTCGCCTCGGCCGAGGCAGATGCCGAGGTCCTTGCGCATCCAGTCGACGGCGAAGCCGAAGCCGTCGAACTTGCCCTCGCTCATCGGCTTCCAGCGGTTTTCCATCTGCCAGGATTGCGCCGCGCCCTTGGAGATCACCGAGATCACCTTTTCGATGTCGAGGCCGGCGCGCTGGCCGAAGTTAAGGCCTTCGGCGAGACCCTGCAGCGACGCCGGCGACGACGATCTGGTTGACCATCTTGGTGAGCTGGCCCGCGCCCGGTGCGCCGATGAGGACGCAGCTCTTGGCATAGACGTCGAGCACCGGCTTCACCTTGTCGAAGACGGCCGTGCTCGCCGCCGCACATGATGCCGAGCTGGCCGTTCTCCGCGCCCGCCTGGCCGCCCGGAGACCGGCGCGTCGACGAAGCCGACGCCTTTTTCCTTCGCGCTCGGCGTGCACTTCGCGCGCAACGATCGCCGACGCGGTCGTGTGGTCGACCAGGATCGCACCCTTCTTCATGCCGGCGAGCGCGCCGTTGTCGCCATACGACCACCGAGCGCACGTCGTCGTCGTTGCCGACGCACATCATGACGAAGTCGCAGTCCTTCGCGGCCTCTGCCGGGGTGGCGGCACTCTTGCCGCCGTATTCCTTGACCCATTGCGCCGCCTTGGCGCGGCTGCGGTTGTACACGGTGACGTCGTGGCCGCCCTTTTTCGCCAGGTGCCCGCCATCGGGTAGCCCATCACGCCCAGCCCAAGAAATGCGACCTTTCGCCATCGCTTTGCTCCCAAGAGATTGTTTCGGATTGAGAAAGGCGAATTTTACAACTGGTGCCGTTGACAGGCCTCGGTCAACCATTACAATGCATGGACGTTTATACAGTATCCGGTGTCGGCCCGGCCGTCGTGGTGTAGTGACCATTTCGGCTTGCCGTAGATGTCGACGCAGATAACAAGAGGTACATCATGGACGACAACAAGGCCAAGGCACTCGCGGCGGCGCTTTCCCAGATCGAAAAGCAGTTCGGCAAGGGCTCCATCATGCGCATGGACTCCGCCGCGATCAAGGACATCCAGGTGGTTTCGACCGGCTCGCTCGGGCTCGATATCGCGCTCGGCGTCGGCGGCCTGCCGCGCGGCCGGGTGGTCGAGATCTACGGGCCGGAATCTTCGGGCAAGACCACGCTCACGCTGCAGGTGATTGCCGAGATGCAGAAGATGGGCGGCACCGCGGCCTTCATCGACGCCGAGCACGCGCTCGACCCGCAGTACGCGCGGAAGCTCGGCGTCAACATCGACGATCTGCTGATTTCGCAGCCCGACACCGGCGAGCAGGCGCTCGAGATCGCCGACATGCTGGTGCGCTCGGGCGCGGTCGACGTGATCGTGATCGACTCGGTGGCGGCGCTCACGCCGAAGGCCGAGATCGAGGGCGAGATGGGCGAGCCGCAGATGGGCCTGCAGGCGCGGCTGATGAGCCAGGCGCTGCGGAAGCTCACCGCCAACATCAAGCGCACCAACACGCTGGTGATCTTCATCAACCAGATCCGCATGAAGATCGGCGTCATGTTCGGCAGCCCGGAGACGACGACCGGCGGCAATGCGCTCAAGTTCTACGCCTCGGTGCGCATCGACATCCGCCGCATCGGCTCGATCAAGAAGGGCGACGAGGTGATCGGCTCCGAGACGCGCGTCAAGGTCGTGAAGAACAAGGTCGCGCCGCCGTTCCGCCAGGCCGAGTTCGACATCCTCTATGGCGAGGGCATCTCGCGCGACGGGGAGCTGCTCGAACTCGGCGTGGAACACGGTGTCGTCGAGAAATCCGGCGCCTGGTACGGCTACAAGGGCGATCGCCTCGGCCAGGGCAAGGACAATTCGCGCGAGTTCCTGCGTGAGAATCCAGAGCTCGCGCGCGAGATCGAGACGAAGATCCGCGAAGCAGTGGGTGTCGCCACGCCGCTATTGGTGGTTCCGGCCGCGAACGAGGAAGCGGCGGTGGATCAGCAACTACAGGAAGACGTCACGTCTGTGCCTCGTGCCTCGGCGCGCAAGCGCGGATAGTTCCGGTGCATCGGGCCAGAATCCGCCAGCGCCCGATTCCGCCGCCGAACTGAAGGCACGGGCACTGCGTGCGCTCGTGCGACGCGAGCACACACGCGCCGAGCTGACGCGCAAGCTCGCGCCCCACGCCGCCTCGGCCGAGGCGCTGGACGCGGTGCTCGACGCGCTCGTCGCCAAGGGCCAGTTGTCGGACGCACGCTATGCCGAGGTGCGTGCCCGGGTGCTCGCGCGAAAATTCGGTGCCCTGCGCGTGCGTCACGACTTGCGCACCCGCGGCGTTGCGACCGCGCTCGTCGAGCGTGAAGCCGCGCAGGCCGCGGCCGGCGAGCTGGCGCATGCGCGCGCGATCGTTCAGCGGCGCTACGCTGCACCGGCGGCGACACGCGAAGAACGCGCGCGTCGGACCCGGTTCCTGCAGGGCCGCGGCTTTTCCCACCAGACCATCCGCGCCGCGCTCGGCGCGTTCGACGACGGCGCCGACGAGGGCGACGCGGACATCCGCTAACCGCCTGCGTAGAGCCTTCCATTAGAATGTCGGCGCGATGAAGTCCGCCGATATTCGCGCCAGCTTTCTCGAGTACTTCCGGGCCCAGGGCCACGCGATCGTCGCCTCGAGCCCGCTGGTGCCGGCGAACGATCCGACGCTGCTGTTCACCAATTCGGGCATGGTGCAGTTCAAGGAGGTGTTCCTCGGCAAGGAAAAGCGTCCCTATACGCGTGCCACGACCTCGCAGCGCTGCGTGCGCGCGGGCGGCAAGCACAACGATCTCGAGAACGTCGGCTACACCGCGCGCCACCACACGTTCTTCGAGATGCTGGGCAACTTCAGCTTCGGCGATTACTTCAAGGCGGATGCGATCCGCTATGCCTGGGAACTGCTGACCAAGGTCTACGGCTGCCGGCCGAGCGGCTGTGGACCACCGTCTACCACAGCGACGACGAAGCCTACGACCTCTGGACGAAGACCATCGGCGTGCCGGCAGAGCGCTGCATACGCATCGGCGACAAGCCGGGCGGGCAGAAGCTACCAGTCCGACAACTTCTGGCAGATGGCCGACACCGGCCCCTGCGGTCCGTGCAGCGAGATGTTCTACGACCATGGTCCGGGCATCGAGGGCGGACCGCCGGGCTCGCCGGATGCGGACGGCGATCGCTACATCGAGATCTGGAATCTCGTGTTCATGCAGTTCAACCGCGACGAGGCCGGGCGTGATGCATCCGCTGCCCAAGCCGTCGGTCGACACCGGCATGGGTCTCGAGCGCGTTGCGGCGGTGCTGCAGGGCGTGCACTCGAACTACGAGATCGATCTGTTCCAGGATCTGATCACGGCCGCGGCGCGCGAGACCGGGCAGCCGCAGCTGCAGGAATCCGTCGCTCAACGTGATCGCCGACCACATCCGCGCCTGCAGCTTCCTCATCGTCGACGGCGTGATTCCGGGCAACGAGGGGCGCGGCTACGTGCTGCGCCGGATCATCCGGCGCGCGATCCGGCACGGCTACAAGCTGGGCCAGAAGCAGCCGTTTTTCTTTCGCCTGGTCGACGATCTCGACGCCGCGATGGGCGCCGCCTACCCGGAACTCTCCGCGGCAAAGGCGCGCGTGGCGCAGATCCTGCGCAGGAGGAAGAGCGCTTCGCCGAGACGCTGGAGCACGGCATGGGCGTGCTCGAGGGTGCGCTCGCCTCGGGCGACAAGCTGCTCGACGGCGAGACGGTGTTCAAGCTCTACGACACCTTCGGCTTTCCGGTCGATCTCACCGCCGACATCTGCCGCGAGCGCGGCGTGATGCTCGACATGGCGGGCTTCGAGGCGGCGATGGGCGCGCAGCGCGAGCGTGCGCGCGCGGCGAGCCGGTTCTCGATGGCCGAGCGGCCTCGAGTACGCAGGCGAGAGAGACCGAATTTCTCGGCTACGAGCAGCTCGAAGCTGCGCGCCCGCGTCGCGGCGCTCTACCGCGAGGGCACGCCGGTCGACGAGCTGAACGCCGGCGAGACCGGCGTCGTCGTGCTCGATCGCACGCCGTTCTATGCCGAATCCGGCGGCCAGGTCGGCGACCGCGGCGAGCTCGTCGGATCCGGCCGGAACGTTCGGCGTGGTCGACACGCAGAAGATCCAGGCCGAGGTGTTCGGCCATCACGGCGCGCAGGCCACCGGGCGCCTGAAGGTCGGCGACGAGGTGCGGCGCGCGCGTCGATACGGCAGTTCGCGCGGTCGCACGATGTTGAATCACTCGGCGACCCACCTCATGCACGCGGCGCTGCGCGAGGTGCTCGGACCGCATGTGCAGCAAAAGGGCTCGCTGGTCGACGCGAACCGCACGCGCTTCGATTTCTCGCATCCGCAATCCGTCGGTGCGGCCGAGCGAGATCCGCAGGATCGAAGCGCTGGTCAACGACGCGATACGACGCAACCTCGACGTGCATGCGCGCGTCATGAAATTCGACGCGGCGATCAAGGCCGGCGCGCTCGCGTTCTTCGGCGACAAGTACGGCGACGAGGTGCGCGTGCTGTCGATGGGCGAATTCTCGACCGAGCTGTGCGGCGGCACGCATGTACGACGCACGGGCGACATCGGCTTGTTCAAGATCGTCTCCGAGTCCGGCGTCGCCGCAGGCGTGCGGCGCATCGAGGCGGTGACCGGCGACGGCGCGCTCGCCTGGGTGCAGGCGCAGGAGGCGCAGCTGCACGAGGCGGCGGCGGCACTGAAGGCGCCGGTCGGGCGAGGTGACGTCGAAGATCGCGCAGGTGATCGACAACGTGCAGGCGCTCGAGCGCGAGCTTGCGCAGCTGAAGTCGAGGCTCGCGTCCAGGCAGGGCGTCGACCTCAGTGCGCAGGCGGTCGAGGTGAAGGGGGCAGCGGGTGCTCGCGGCGACCCTCGACGGTGCCGACGCCAAGACGCTGCGCGAGACGATGGACCGACTGAAGGACAAGCTGAAGCCGGCAGCGATCGTGCTGAGCGCGGTGACCGACGGCAAGGTTGCCCTGGTGGCCGGGGTGACCAGCGAATTGACCTGCGACGCTGAAGGCGGGCGAGCTCGTCAACCATGTCGCGCAGCAGGTCGGCGGCAAGGGCGGCGGGCGGGCCGACATGGCGCAGGCCGGCGGCAACGATCCGGCCAAGCTGCGCCGAGGCGCTACGTCGGTGCGCCCTGGGTCGAGCAGCGGCTGCCGCCCCGCCCCTAGGCGCGCCCCTCTAGAAGCCGATGCGCTGGCGTTTGCCGGCGCGCGGGTCCTGTACGTCGTCCGGCCGCATCTCGCTGCGGTCCGGCCAGCTTCGCGTTGCCGAATCCGGACTGCACGGCACGGCGCATCTCGCGCGGCGAGAGCGACGCGAGCTTTTCGAGCACCGCGGCCGACGGCCGTTCGGGGAACTGCCGCCCCCAGTCGTGCGCGCCGCGGATCTCGCGGTAGATCGGGCCGCGATGCGCGCCGCGCCCTCCGCGTCGGGCGCATCGATCTCGTAGACGTTCATGCGGTTGAGGATCGGCTCCGGAATGTGCGACGCCTCGTTCGCGGTCGCGAACCACACCGCGCCCGAGGCGTCGATCGGCAGCTCGACGAACTCGTCGACGAAGCGGGTCGCGGTCTGCGCTCTCGAGCAGGCTGTACAGCGCGCCGAGCGGGTCGTACTGGCCGTCGGCCGAGGTCTTGTCGAGCTCGTCGACCACCATCACCGGGTTGGCGTAGTCGCCGTGCAGGAAGGTGTCGAATACCTTGCCGGGCTTCGCGTTCTTCCACTGCGAGGAGGCGCCGGACAGGATCCAGCCGGCGGTGAGCGAGCTCATCGGCACGAAGCCGAAGCCGGTGCCGAGCAGCTGCGCGATGCGCCGCGCAAAATGTGTCTTGCCGATGCCCGGTTCGCCGAGCAGCAGCATCGGCGGCAGCTCGATCGGGTCGCTCGAATCGAGACACAGGGCGAGCTGCTTGCGGATGTCCTCGAGCACCTGCGCCGAAATTCGGCAGTTCGTCGAACAGCGCGTCGATCGGCGGCATGGTCGAGGGCTTGACGGTGAAGCGCTGGCCGCCGACGCGCAGCATCTTGTCGTAGACCGCGCGCAGCGCCTCGTTGCTGCCCGGGGCGAGTTCCTGCAGCGCCTTTTCGACGTCGGACACGTCGTAGACGTCCTTGAAGCCCGCGATCGGGATGCACGCGGTGGTCGATGCGTTGCCGGAATTGTGCTTCGCGACGCTGGCCGTCATCGTTATTTCTCCTTGTCAGGCGGCGAGACCGATGCAAGAAAACGCTATCACGCCGCTTCCTGATCGAAGCAATACACGTGCCAGTCATCCTGCGCCCGAACGGCGCGCGGCGCACGCCGCGCAAGGTCAATCTTCGCCAGAATGAGCGCGGCAAAGTTGGCATCGTCGAGCATTGGCAGCGCCCGCGGCGGACTGCTGATTCGGCCGGCTCGCCCTCTGCGGCGGCTTGCCACGGCGCTGGCGTTCGTGATTGAATGCCCACCAGAGGCTCCCATGTACGCAGTGAACACGGGTTTTTCGGCTTTTTTTTCAACTTCCTGCGCCGGCTGGCGGAGGGAAGCGGCTGATCTGCCCACGGGGATCCCGACAAAACCGCCAGCGCCGCAAGCCTGGCGGTTTTTTTGTTTCCAGGACCTGCCATGACCACACCCACCGACGCCTATCTCTCCATCGTCCCGGCGGACAAGACCTCGCTCACCGATGACGAGCGCATCGAGAACATCGTTCCGCTGCCGCCGCCGGAGCACCTGATCCGCTTCTTCCCGATTCAGGGCACGCCGGTCGAGGTGCTGATCGCCGACACGCCGACGCCGCGTGCGGGAGATCCTGCACGGGCAGGTCCGACCGCATGCTGGTGGTGATCGGTCCCTGCTCGATTCACGATCCGGCGGCGGCGGTCGCATACGCCGAGCGACTCGCCGAGGAGCGGCGCAAGCATGCCGCGCATCTGGAAGTGCTGATGCGCGTGTATTTCGAGAAGCCGCGCACCACCGTCGGCTGGAAGGGGCTGATCAACGACCCGTACCTGAACGGCAGCTTCCGCATCAACGAAGGGCTGCGCATCGCGCGCGATCTGCTGGTGCGCATCAACCAGCTCGGCGTGCCGGCCGGCTGCGAGTTCCTCGACGTGATCTCGCCGCAGTACGTCGGCGACCTGGTGTCCTGGGGCGCGATCGGTGCGCGCACCACCGAATCGCAGGTGCACCGCGAGCTCGCCTCCGGACTGTCGGCGGCGGTGGGGTTCAAGAACGGGACCGACGGCAACGTGCGCATCGCGGTGGACGCGATCCTCGCGGCGCGCCAGAAGCACCACTTCCTTTCGGTGCACAAGAGCGGCCAGGTGGCGATCGTCGAGACGCGCGGCAACGACGACTGCCACATCATCCTGCGCGGCGGCGCGCAACCGAACTACGACGCGGCGAGCGTCGAGGCCGCCTGCCGCGAGCTCGCCGGCGCGGGGCTGGCGCAGCGCCTGATGGTCGACTGCTCGCACGCCAACAGCCGCAAGGACTACCGCCGCCAGCGCGAGGTCTGCGTCAACGTCGGCGAGCAGGTCGCGCAGGGCGAGGACCGCCTGATCGGCGTGATGATCGAGTCGCACCTGGTCGAGGGACGACAGGACCTGCGTGCCCGGCAAGGCACTCAGCTTCGGCCAGAGCATCACCGACGCCTGCCTCGGCTGGGACGATTCGGCGAAGCTGCTGGCCGCATTGGCCGAAGCCGTGGCCCGGCGGCGCGAAGCGTGCACGCCGCGCACGCCGGCGACGGCCTAGGCGCGCGCGCCGGCGCATTCGGCGTGGCGCGCGGGAGTCCCCGTGGTCCTGACGCCCGAGCTCGTCCTCATCGCCGCGGCGGTGGTGATCGGCGCCTACCTGGTCTTCGGTCTGACCGGCTTCGGCTCGACGGTCATTTCGCTGCCGTTGCTCGCACAGCTGCTGCCGCTGAAGTTCGCGGTGGCGCTGCTCATGCTGCTCGACCTCGCGGCTTTCCTGGCATTCGGCCTGCGCGTGCGGCGCGGCATCCGCGTCGACGAGATCGGCTGGCTGGTGCCGACGGCGCTGATTGGCATGGTGGTCGGACTGACGTTGCTCATCCGCGTCGCGGAATCCTGGCTGCTCGCGCTGCTCGGCGTTTTCGTGCTGTGCTATGCCGCCTACGGGCTGTCGCGGCGCGGCATCCCGGCGCGGCTGCCGCGCTGGGCCGGGGTGCCGATCGGACTCGCCGGCGGGGCGTTTTCGGCGCTGTTCGGCACCGGCGGGGTGCTGTTCGCGATCTACAACGCGGGCCGCATTCACGACAAGGGCGAGCTGCGCGCGAGCAACGCGGCGATGATCGCGCTGTCGTCGGTCGCTCGCCTGGTGCTGTTCGGGTTCGCCGGACTGCTGGCGCAGGACGGCCTGTGGACCCTGTTCGCGCTGCTGTTGCCGGCCCTCGCGGCCGGGGTTTTCGTCGGCCATCGCCTGCACGCGGTGGTGCCGGCGGCGCTCGTCGTACGTGCCGTGCACGGCGTGCTGCTCGTCGCCGGCGCGTCGATTCTGCTGCGCGTCTGGAGCGGCGCGTAGTGCCGAACCCCCGGATTGGGCATAATGCGGCGCAGCATCCCGCCGCCTAGCATCATGTCCGATCGCCCACCCGAACTCGCCCAGCTGGCCTACGCCGGCGATGCGTCGCAATACTCAGAGCAGATGCGCGCGCTGATTCCGAAGTGCACGCTGCTCGAGAACTTTTCGCCGCCGAAGTGCGCCTGCTGGCGCAGTTCATGGATGTGTACCGCGCACCCCCCGGCCGCGAGATCATTCGCGAAGGCGACGGCGGTGACTTCATGGTGATGATCCTCGAGGGGCGTGTCGAGGTGCACAAGCGCAACCGCTGGAACGCGATGCAGCTGATCGCGGAGGTCGGGCCGGGCCGCACGCTGGGCGAGATGTCGATGATCGACGGCGAGCCGCGCTTCGCCACCTGCGTGGCGACCGAGCCGGTCGTGATCGCGGTCATGCAGCGCGAGAGCCTCGCGCGCATCATCGTCGAGCAGCCGCTGCTCGGCGCCAAGATCCTGATGGAGCTGGTGCTCATGCTTTCGCAGCGTCTGCGCGCGACCAGCGGGCGGCTGGTCCAGGTGCTCGACGCGCAGGCCCGCCGGGAATCCGGCCTGCACGACGACTGAACCCGGCGGCCGGGGACGCGGTCCAAGGGCCGCGTGGGCTGTAATGCGGGGCTCTAGGCGGCGACTAAGCGGCGAGCGGCCAGAACAACAAGGAGGACTGGGTGCACGCGACGCTTCCCCTCATGCGGCGGTACGGCTTTCCGGCGATCCGGCGCCATCGCCTCGAGACCCTGCAGGTCAATCTCGGCTACCGCTGCAATCAGAGCTGCCTGCACTGCCACGTCAATGCGGGGCCGAACCGCACCGAGATGATGTCGCGCGAGACGATCGCGGACGTGCTCGCGTTCATCGGCGTCGCGGGCGTGCGCAAGCTCGATCTGACGGGCGGCGCGCCCGAGCTGAATCCGCATTTTCGCGACCTCGTGCTGCGCGCGCGCGAGCTCGGGCGTGCACGTCGATCGATCGCTGCAATCTGACGATTCTCGAGGAGCCGGGACAGGAAGGGCTCGCCGAGTTTCTCGCCGCGCCAGCGGGTCGAGGTGGTCGCCTCGCTGCCGTGCTACTTGGAGGACAACGTCGATCGCCAGCGCGGCAAGGGCGTGTTCGAGCGCAGCCTGCGCGGCCTCGCGCGGCTGAACGCGCTCGGCTACGGCGCGCAGGGCAGCGGGCTCGAGCTGAATCTGGTCTACAACCCGCAGGGCGCGAGCCTGCCGCCGGCGCAGGACGCGCTCGAGGCCGACTACAAGCGAGCCCTGCGCGAAGCGCACGGCATCGTCTTCAACCGCCTCTATACTCTGGCGAACATGCCGATCCAGCGCTTCGGCTCGACGCTCGTCTCCAAGGGCCATTTCGACGACTACATGGCGCTGCTGACGGTCCGCGCATCGCGACGAGAATCTCGACGCCGTGATGTGCCGCACACTCGTCTCGGTCGATTGGCAGGGTACCGTGTACGACTGCGATTTCAACCAGATGCTCGGATTGCCGCTGGTCATCGAAGGACGTGCGCGCTCGCAGCTGTCCGATCTGATCGGGCGAGACATCGATGGCAATCCCAGTCGTGGTGCGCGATCACTGCTACGGCTGCACCGCGGGCCAGGGTTCGTCCTGCGGCGGCGCGCTCGATGACTGAGGTGGTGAGGCAGGCGTCGCGTCCAGGACGCAGTTGTCCGCTCGCCTACCGCTACGGCGCGGCGTCTCTGGCCGGCCCGGCGACGCTGCGGGTCGATACCCTGTGGGTCGTCGGCGGGCTGTACGGCAACCGTTTCGCCCTTGAGCGGCTACTCGAGCACTTCGCCGCCGAGCGCGGGGACAAGGCGCTCGTGTTTAACGGTGATTTCCACTGGTTCGACGTCGATCCGCAGGAATTCGCCGCGATCGAGCGTGGCGTTGCGCCCCACGCGGCGACACGTGGCAACGTCGAGACCGAGCTTGCGCTGCCCGAGGCCGACGCGGGTTGCGGATGCGGCTATCCCGAATGGGTTGGCGATGCCGAGGTTGCGCGTTCGAACCGGATCATCGAGCGTCTGCGTGCGACGGCGGCCGCGTTGCCCGAGGCGCGCGCGCGACTGGCCACATTGCCGATGGCCTGCGTCGCAGAGGTCGGTGGCGAACGCGTCGCGATCGTACACGGAGATTCGGATTCCCTCGCCGGCTGGGATTTCTCGCAGGAGCGCCTCGGCACGGCCGAAGGCATCGCGCGCGCGCGATCGGCATTGACGCGTGCGAACGTGCGCCTGTTCGCGAGCAGCCACAGCTGTCTGCCGGTCCTTCAGGCCGTCACCGGATCCGCTGGCGCGGGGCCGTTGCGCGGCGCGATCGTAAACAACGGCGCGGCGGGCATGCCGAATTTTTCGGGGACGCGCTATGGATTGGTAACGCGTATCTCCGTGACGCCGTCGGCGTCGCCGCACTACGCTGCACGCCTGGGACCGCTCAGCGTCGAAGCGATCGCGATCGACTTCGACGCCGACGCCTGGATGGCGTCATTTCTGAAGCAATGGCCCGAGGGTTCGGACGCGCACCGGTCGTATTTCTCACGCATGGTTCACGGGCCGCGCTATCGCCTCGAGCAGGCGCTGCGCGTGGCCGATGCCGGCATCCGTTTCGCAGCCTAGTCGGTGAACGAACCGCGCGCGGCGGCGGCGCTGTCGTGCGCCATAATGTGCGCGGACAGGGGAGGGGAATGAGGCAAGGCAGGGTCATCGTGCTTGTCGTGGTCGCGTTGCTCGTCGGCGCGTTCTTTGCCTTTGGCGGGCACCACTACCTCAGCTTCGACAACATCAAGGCGCAGCAGGCCTCGATTCAGGCGCTGTTCGAGGCGAATCCCTGGACGACGGCCTGCGTGTTTCTTTCTCGCCTATGTGGCGGTGACCGGTCTGTCGCTGCCGGGCGCGGCGTTGATGACGCTGATCGCCGGCGCGATTTTCGGCCTTGGCTGGGGCACGCTGATCGTTTCCTTCGCCTCGAGCGCTGGGCGCGACGCTCGCCGTTCGTCGTCAGCCGCTTCCTGCTGCGCGACTGGGTGCAGGCGCGCTTCGGCCAGCAGCTGCGGTCGATCAACGACGGGCGTCGCGCCGCGAGGGCGGGTTCTACCTGTTCACGCTGCGCCTCATTCCGGCGGTGCCGTTTTTCGTCATCAACCTGGTGATGGGCCTGACGCCGATGCGGCACCTGGACGTTCTACTGGGTCAGCCAGGTCGGCATGCTGGCCGGCACCATCGTGTACGTGAACGCCGGCACGCAACTCGCCGCGATCGAGTCGCCGGCCGGCATCCTGTCGCCCGGGCTGATCGGCGCCTTCGTGCTGCTCGGCGTGTTCCCGCTGATCGCCAAGCGGGTGGTCGAATTCGTCAAGGCGCGCCGCGTCTACGCGCGCTGGACGCCGTCCGGCGCGCTTCGACCGCAACGTCGTGGTCATCGGCGCCGGCTCGGCCGGCCTGGTCAGCGCGCTATATCGCCGCCACGGTGCGCGCCAAGGTGACGCTGGTCGAAAAGCACCAGCATGGGCGGCGACTGCCTGAACACCGGCTGCGTGCCGTCGAAGGCGCTGATCAAGTCGGCGCGCGTGCTCGATCAGATTCGGCGCGCGCAGGACTACGGCCTCAAGCAGCGCACGCGCCGAGTTCGATTTCGCCGACGTGATGGAGCGCGTGCAGCGGGTCATCAAGGCGATCGAGCCGCACGACTCGGTCGAGCGCTACAGCGCGATGGGCGTCGAGTGCCTCGAGGGTGCGGCCAAGATCGTCTCGCCGTGGGAGGTCGAGATCACGCTTGCGGACGGACAGCGGCGCACGCTGTCCGACCCGCGCGATCGTCATCGCCGCGGGCGCGCGCCCGTTCGTGCCGCCGATCCCGGGCATCGAGGAGATGGGCGTATCTGACCTCGGACACGATCTGGGCTCTGCGTGCCGCTGCCCGCGCGGCTGGTCGTGCTCGGTGGCGGTCCGATCGGCTCCGAGCTGACCCAGGCCTTCGCGCGCCTCGGCGCCAAGGTGACGCAGGTCGAGATGCTGCCGCGCATCCTGATGCGCGAGGATCCGGAGGTGTCGGACGCCGATCATGCGGCGCTTCGCACGCCGACGGCGTCGACGTCCGGGTCAACCACACGGCCAAGCGGTTCCTGGTCGAAAACGGCGAGAAGGTGCTGATCGCGGAGCACCAGGGCCGCGAGGTGCGCATCGCGTTCGACGCGGTGCTGGTCGCCGTCGGGCGGATCGCGAACACCGCGGGCTACGGGCTGGAGGAACTCGGCATCCCGATCGACGCCGGCGCGGACGGTGGAGACCAACGAATACCTGCAGACCATCTATCCGAACATCTACGGCCTGCGGCGACGTCGCGGGTCCTTACCAGTTCACGCATGTGAGCGCACATCAGGCCTGGTATGCATCGGTGAACGCGCTGTTTGGCACGTTCAAGCGGTTCCGCGCCGACTACTCGGTGATTCCGTGGGCGACGTTTACCGATCCGGAAGTTGCGCGCGTCGGGCTGAATGAAATCGAGGCCAAGGAGCGGAGTATCCCCTACGAGGTCACGGTGTACGGCATCGACGACCTGGATCGCGCGATCGCCGACGGCGAGGCCCACGGCATGGTGAAGGTGCTGACCGTACCGGGCAAGGATCGCATCCTCGGCGTCACGATCGTCGGTGAGCACGCCGGCGATCTCATTGCGGAATTCGTCATCGCGATGCGCCACGGTCTCGGGTTGAACAAGATTCTCGGCACGATCCACATTTATCCGACACTTGCCGAGGCCAACAAATACGTTGCGGGCGCGTGGAAAAAGGCGCACGCGCCCGAGGCTGTCCTGCGCTGGCTCGCGCGCTTTCATACATGGATGCGGGGCGATCGCTGAGGCGACTCGTCGGCGTGCTGCTTGCGCTGTTCGTCGGAGCGGCCTGGGCGCAGGGTTTCGACCATGCGCACCTGGCCTGGGACACGCTGCTCAAGAAGCATGTGGTGCTGATCTCGAGCGGCAAGGCGTCGCAGCTGCGCTATGCGGGTATGGCCAAGGATCGCGTCGGCGCTGCAAGCCTATCTTGCGTCGCTCTCCGGCGTACGCGACGCCGCGTTCAAGGCGTGGACGAAGCCACAACGCATGGCGTTCCTGATCAACGCGTACAACGCATTCACGGTAGAGAAAATCCTCACCCGCTATCCCGATATCGACTCGATCTGGAACTTCGGCCTGCTGTTCGGCAACCCGTTCAAGGACGCATTCTTCACCCTGTTCGGCCGCGAGACCACGCTCGAGGGGATCGAGAACGACTGGCTGCGCAAACCGGGTGCCTACGACGATCTGCGCGTGCATTTCGCGTTGAACTGCGCCTCGGTCGCCTGCCCGATGCTGCGCGAGGAAGCCTACGTGGCCCCGCGGCTCGGCGCACAACTGGAGCAACAGGCGGTGCGGTTTTTGTCCGATCGCTCACGAAACCGCTATGATGCCGCGGAAAACCGGCTCGAAGTGTCGAAAATCTTCGACTGGTATAAGGAGGACTGGCGCCGCGACGACCGCGGCTTCGACGGCAACGGCGCCTCGATCGGTTCGCGTATGGCCTATTTCGCGCGTTATGCGAACCTGCTCGCCGATGCGCCGCAAGACCGCGGGCGGATCATCGAAGGCAAGGCGCCGATCACGTTCCTCGCCTACGACTGGTCGCTGAACGACGCAAAGTGACGTAGTGACACAGTGACGTGGCGATGAGGCTTTCGATCATCGTTCCCGCGCTCGATGAGGCGGCGGGAATCGAGCGCTGCCTCGGGCGCATGCAAGGGCCGCGCACGCGCGGCCACGAAGTCATTGTCGTCGATGGTGGCAGCCGTGACGCGACGCCGGCACTGGCGCGAGCGCTGGCCGACCGTGTCATCGAGACGTCGCGCGGGCGCGCCGTGCAGATGAATGCCGGTGCCGCGACGGCATGTGGCGACGGTCTCCTTTTCGTGCATGCCGATACGCTGCTGCCCGAGGGCGCGGATCGCGCGGTATCGGCCGCGCTTGCGCTGAAGCCCTGGGGTCGGTTCGACGTGCGTATTGCGGGACGCCACCCGATGCTGCGCGTCGTCGGGCAGATGATGAACCTGCGCTCGCGCCTCAGTGGTATCGCCACGGGTGATCAGGCGATGTTCGTGCGCCGGACGGTCTTCGAAGCGCTCGGCGGCTACGCCGCGATTCCTTTGATGGAGGATATCGAACTGTCGCGGCGGCTGCGCCGCCTTGCCCGGCCGGCGTGCCTGCGCGATCGCGTGGAAACCTCCGGGCGGCGCTGGGAATCGCGCGGCGTCCTGCGCACCGTCGCCCTGATGTGGCGCCTGCGCCTTGCGTACCGGCTAGGGGCGGATCCGGCACGCCTCGCAGAGCGCTATCGCTGATGCGCGCGCCGGTGGGCGTGGTGGTACTTGCGCGTGCGCCGCTTCCGGGGCGGGTGAAATCGCGCCTCGTGCCGCGGCTCGGGATCTGGGGCGCTGCGCGCCTGCAGGCGCGGTTGACCGAGCGCACGCTGCGCACCGCGCGCGCGGCGCGCATCGGCGCGGTCGAGTTGCACGCCACGCCGCGCCTGCGGCAGCCGTTCTTTCTGCGCTGTGCACGCGTGTTCAAGGTATCGCTGCGTGCGCAGCGCGGACGCGATCTCGGCGAGCGCATGCAGCATGCCCTCGCGCAGGCCCTGCGCGGGGCGCATGCGGCGATCCTCATCGGCACCGATTGCCCGGCGCTCGGTGCAATCGACCTGCGCCGCGCTGCGGCGGCCCTGCTGGGCGGCGCCGACGCGGTGCTCGCGCCTGCCGAGGACGGTGGTTACGCGCTCATCGGTCTGCGTCGCGCCGACGCGCGGGCGTTTCACGGTATCGCCTGGGGAACGCCCGACGTTTACGCCGCGACACGCCGACGCATGACGGCGCTGGGCTGGCGCGTGCGCGTGCTGCGCACCGTGTGGGATCTGGATCGGCCGGAGGACCTCGGACGACGAATCGCGCTGCGCGCACGCGTGCGCGGCGGGGCGTCCTGAACCGGCCTGGCGAAGGCCCTACAGCGCGCCGGACGTGCGCAGCAGTTCGGCGATGCGCTCCGCAATCATTCGATAGCCTTGCGCATTGGGGTGGATCGCGTCCGACTTCAGCGAACTGTCGCGCAGAACCTGTCCGATGATTTTCCCCTCGTATGGAATCGCGTAGGTATCCGCGATCTCGGCGTAGAACTCGGGCGGCGAGAGCATGATCCCCTTTTCCGGCGTGCCGATCAGCACGACGTCGATCCCGCGATCACGCGCGATGCGCACCATTTCGCGCACGTTGCGCGCGGCCGCCGTCTTACTCATGCTGCGCAGAAAATCATTGCCCCCGATGCATAGCAGCAGCAGCCTTGGCGCATGCTCGGCGATTGCAGCGGGCAGGCGCTGGAGGGCCATCGCCGTGACTTCGCCCGGAACGCCGGCGCGCACCACGCGCCGCGCGATCAGGCGCTCGAGCTGCGCGGGGTAGCTTTCCGCGCTACTCGCGCCGGTGCCGAAGGTCAGGCTGTCGCCAAAGGCGAGCACGACTGCATCGCTGGGCAATGGAGACAGCGCCGGCGATTTGCTGCAACCGGCGAGCGACGCGGCGACGGCGAACAGCGCCCAGACGATCAGCGACCGGCGCAGACCGCGGCAGACAGCGTCGAGCAGATGGGTAGGGATCAGCATGCGTATCAACGCACAACGTGGCGCGCCTGGCGAGAGGGCTACAAGGCCGCAACCGTTTGTACTTCGACCAGAAAGGGCTCCTGGACCAGGCGATCCACCATCAGCATCGTGTTCGGCGGATACTTTCCGTCCGGGAACATGCGTGGGAATTCGCGCAGCCGCCAGGCCATGAAACGCGCGATGTCCTGCGAGTGCACGAGGTAGGTGGTGAATTGAACGACGTTGCCCCAGCGCGCGCCGGCCGAGGCGAGTGCGGCCGCAATGTTGTCAAACACCTGGGTGCACTGCGCGTCGAAGTCGCCGTCTCCGACAACGTTGCCGTCCCGGTTGGCCGAGAGCATGCCGGCGATGAACAAAAACTCGCTCGCCTTGACGCGGGTCATATGCGAGTACTGGCCGAGCGGCTTGCCGAGCGTGTCGGGATTGAGGATGCGAATGTCGGCCATGAGGGACCTCTGCTCTGGAGTGGGTGAGCGGCGATTATGCGCCGGCGGCGTACGCACTCATCGCCTGGCACGCGCGAGCCGCGCGGCGAGATCGTTGAAGTCGCGCGCATTGATGTCGAAGGCGCGCTCGGGGCGGCGGTCGACGCGCGCGACGGGACCGTATTCGAGCGGGCGAACCACGAATCCGGTGCGCAGCCCGCAGGCGCGTGCAGCGCGTAGATCATCCTTGTGTGCCGCGACCATCATGACTTCCTGCGGCGCGAGCCCGAGCAGCCGCGCTGCGCCGAGATAGGCCTGGGGATCGGGCTTGTAATGCTGAACCAGTTCGGCCGACAGGATGCAATCCCAGGGCAGTCCGGAGAATTTCGCCATGTTGGTGAGCAAGGCGACGTTGCCGTTCGACAGCGTCGCGATCACGTAGTCGCGCTTGAGGCGACGCAGGCCCGTGCGCGCGTCTGCCCACGGCTTGAGGCGGTGCCACACGCGATTGAGGTGGTCGATTTCGGATTCGCGCAGACGTTTGATCGAGAATCGCTCAAGCAGTTCGTCGAGAATCATGCGGTGCAGCACGTCGATCGAGGTCCATCCCAGCGCGCCCGAGCGCACGCGAGCCATCGCCGGGCGGTAGCCCGCGCGCCAGGCGTCGGCGAATGCAGCCCAGTCCACGTCGAGCCCTTTGGCGCGGCCCAGGCGCCGTCCCTCCGCGATTACCGAACTGCGCCAATCGACGACGGTTCCAAACACATCGAATACGAGCGCCTTGACCGCCCTGAGTGCACGCGGCGAGCGGGTCATTTGCGTTTCTTTTCGTGTTGCCAGAGCACGTCGCCGCGTCCGGCGTGCCGATTCAGCGCCCGGCCGGCGACGAACAGCAGGTCCGACAGTCGGTTCAGGTACTGGCGCAGGTCGACACGCACCGCGTCCTGGCGTCCGAGCGCGACGACGCTGCGCTCGGCGCGGCGGCACACCGCGCGCGCGAGGTGGGCGGCTGCGGCGGCACGCGAGCCGCCCGGCAGGATGAACTCCTTGAGCGGGGTGAGCGCCGCGTTCCATTGCGCGAGCAGGGTTTCGAGCCCTTCGACCTGCGCCGCGTGCACCATGTCGTGCCCGGGGATGCTGAGTTCGCCGCCGACGTCGAACAGGTCCTGCTGTACGCCCAGGAGCGCCGCGCGTATTGCATCCGGAACGTCCTCGGCGAGCAGTGCGCCGAGCGCAGAATTCAGTTCGTCGATGTCGCCCAGTGCCTGCACGCGCAGCGCGTCTTTGCCGATGCGCGCGCCATCCCCCAGACCCGTTTCCCCGGCGTCTCCGGTGCGGGTGGTGATTTTTGTCAGTCGGTGTCCCATCGCGATCCCGGCCCGCACGTTCTGGTGCGCGTATCTTACGTCGCCTGGATCGCGTTAGCATTAGGGTGCCCGCGCGGTGCGGGAAACCGAGGAGGAAACATGGCCACACGCGTTCGCAAGGCGGAGTACTACTCGATGAAGGTACCGAACCGGCCGGGTGCCGGGGCCAAGCTGCTCGAGGCGCTGAAGGCGGAGGGCGTGGGGCTTCTTGCGTTCACCGGGTTTCCGGTGCGTGGCGGCGTGCAGGTGGATTTCATGCCGCAAAACGGCACGACGTTTCGGCGCGCGGCGAAGCGTGCGGGCTGGAAGGTGTCGGCGCGCAAAACGGTGTTCCTCATGCAGGGCGACGACCGGGTCGGCGCGCTGACCGGCGTGCTCGGCAAGCTGGCGGACGCACGCATCAGCCTGACCGCGCTCGATGCGGCGATGGCCGGTGGCGGACGCTACGGTGCGATGTTCTGGGTGAAGAAGAAGGACGTCGCTCGCGCGGCGCGCTTGCTGCGCGCGCGCTGAGGGATGCGCGTCAGTTCACTCGACGCGTTCCCTTGACCTCAGACTCGATCGCGCCGCGGGCGAGCGTGGTGTGCACGCGCTCGCCCGCGGCAACGCGCGCGGCGTCGCGCAGCACCACGCCCTCGGCGCTGCGCGTGATGCTGTAGCCGCGCCCGAGCACCGCGTGCGGGTCGAGGACACTCAGGCGCCCGTGTATCTCGGCGAGACGCGCGCCCGCCAGGGCGCGCCGGCGGGCGGCGCCGGCAGTGAGTTGTTGGTGCAACGCGTGCACGGCATAGCGCGGCGCGTCAAGCCGCCGGGCGGTCGCGGCGCCAAGACGGGCGGCGAGTTGCACGAGCAGTGCGCGTCCCGCACGAAGTCGCTCGGCTGGGTGTACCAGGCGTCGAGCGAGCCCGTCGACGCGTTGCGCGGCGGTCTCGATGCGCCGGCCGATCTCGCGTCCGGCACGCCGGGCGAGCGCGCCGACGCGGTCGAGAAGTTCCGCGCGATTCGGCACCGCGAGCTCGGCGGCGGCCGTCGGTGTCGCAGCGCGTCGGTCGGCGGCAAAATCGGCGATCGTGATGTCGGTTTCGTGTCCAACGCCGACCACGACCGGAATGGCTGAGGCGCGGATCGCATGCGCGACCGGCGCCTCGTTGAACGACCACAAATCTTCGATTGACCCGCCACCACGCACGAGGAGAAGGACGTCGCACTCCGCGCGATCGCTGGCGCGCGCGAGCATCGCGGCGATGCGCTCCGCGGCGCCTGGGCCCTGGACCGGCACGGGATAGACGACGACCGATACCGAGGGGTTGCGGCGCGCGAGGGTGGTCAACACGTCGCGCAATGCTGCCGCGGCAAGTGAGGTGATGACGCCGATGCGCCGCGGATGTGCCGGAAGTGCCCGCTTACGGTCCGGATCGAAGAGTCCCGCGCGTTCCAGCGTCTGCTTAAGCTTTAGAAAACGCTCATACAGCGGACCGAGCCCGGCCTGGCGCATCGCCTCGACGCGCAACTGGAAGCGCCCGCGCGGCTCGTACAGGGTCACCAGCGCCCGCACCTCGACCCGCATGCCCTCGCGCGGCACCCAGTCCAGAAGCGCCGCCCGTCCCTGGAACATCACGCAATCGACCTGCGCGGCGTCGTCCTTGAGCGTGAAATAGCAATGCCCGGAGGCTGCGCGGGTGAAGTTCGAGATCTCGCCGGACACCCAGGCGAGCGGAAAGCGCCGCTCGAGCGTGTCACGAACACTCCGCAGCAGTGCCGAAACGCTGAGTACGCCGTTACGCGGTTCTGCGGAATCGTGCGTGATCTCGGTCGGCATGGGCAAAGACGTGGCGGGACGACTCTACACGATTCCATTGCTGCGTCCAGCGGTGCCGCGAGTGGTCTCCGGACGCTATGCGGAGCCCGATTCTTCTGCGTAAGCCGCTGTAAATACTTCGGAAAACGCTGCTCAATTTTTGACCTCTGCCATGTTTCGGGGGACCTCAAGAGGGTGAAGGCAAAGTGCTCAACGACAATCCACAAACTTATCCACAACTTTTGTGGATAACGCGACGACCCGCCTTGCCGCGTCGTTGCGCTTTGGCTAAAGTGCGCCCACCCGGCAGACCTTGTGTCACAACTGCCACAACGCGAGCGGGCGCGGGCGGGCCATACGCGGCCCGTATGCCAGGTACCCGAACCACCCAGGAATCGCACGTGTTCACCATCATTCAATCCGCCGGTTGGCCAATCTGGCCGCTGCTGGCCGCCTCCGTAATCGCGGTGGCGCTGATCATCGAGCGCTCGGTTTCGCTGCGCCACCGCAAAATCGTCCCGCCCACGCTGCTCGACCAGGTCCTCGCCGTCTACGAGCGCCACGGTGTATCGGAAGAGGTCCTCGAGCGGCTCGCCACGGACTCGCCGTTGGGGGTGGTGCTTGCCGCGGGCCTGCGCAACCATGCCAGCTCGCGCTACGTGATGCGGGAGGCGATCGAGGAGGCTGGACGTGCGGTGACCCACGACCTGGAGCGCTTCCTGACCACGCTCGGTACCATCGCGACCGCCTCGCCGCTGCTTGGCCTGTTCGGGACCGTGATCGGCATGATCGAGATTTTCGCCTCCCAATCGCCGACCGGGACCAACCCCCAGCAGCTCGCACACGGTATTTCGGTGGCGCTCTACAACACGGCGTTCGGTATTGGTATCGCGATTCCAGCGCTCATCTTTTATCGCCATTTCAAGAGTCGCGTCGATGGCTATGTGGTGGACATGGAGCAAGCGGCTGCGCGCCTGGTCGACACGGTGCACGGCGAACGCGGCGACGCCCCAGATGTCGTGGCGCGTGCACGCTAAGCGGGCGTTCGGCGCCAGCGTACGGGGCGGGGCGTGAACTTTCAGCGTGGTCGGCAGAAGGAGCCGCTCGAGATCAACCTCGTGCCGATGATCGACGTGATGCTCGTGATCCTGATCTTTCTGATGATCACGACGACGTACTCCAAGTACACAGAACTGCAGATCAATCTGCCCACGGCCGAAGTCCAAAAGCAACCCGACCGGCCGAACGAAGTCGCGGTACTCGTCAATGCGCAGGGTGAGTACGTTATCAACAGCACGCCGATCGTGTTTTCGAGCGTCGAACAGTTCTCCAGCGAGCTGAAGCGTGTCGCGGCCGATGCCAAGGAGCCGATCATCGTGATCAGTGCGGACGCCAAGGCCTCACACGAATCCGTGGTGCGTGTCATGTGGGCGGCCCAGATGGCTGGACTGGGTCAAATTACCTTCACGACGCAGGCGACGCCGAAATGAGCGTCGCCGAACCCATGCACGGGGAACGTGGATCATCGCGGCAAACACTCTAATCCGCGCTTGGTATCGCGGCGGCGCGTGGGCGTGGTTGCTGTGGCCGGTGAGCCTCGTCTTCGGCGCACTGGTACGCCTGCGCCGGCAGCTGTATCGCCTTCGGCTCCTGCGCAGCACGCGCGCCGACGTTCCCGTGATCGTAATCGGCAATCTGGTCGTCGGTGGCAGCGGCAAGACGCCGCTCGCGCTGTGGGTCGCGGAGCACCTCGTCGCGTCGGGATGGTCGCCGGCCATCGTCTCGCGCGGATACGGCGGCCAGGTCGACGCGCCGCGCGAGGTCGGTCTGACGTCCGAAGCGGCCGAGGTCGGCGACGAGCCGATCGTGCTTGCGCGTCGCAGCGGTTGCCCGGTCTGGGTCGGGCCCGATCGTGCGCGCGTGATCGAAGCCTTGCGTGCGCGGCATCCCGAGGTGAATGTTGTCGTGCTCGATGACGGGCTGCAGCACTACCGGCTGCGGCGTGACGTCGAGATCGCCGTCGTCGATGCGCGTGGTTTTGGCAACGGTTTCCTGCTGCCTGCCGGGCCGATGCGCGAGCCGGTTTCGCGCCTGCGCTCGGTGAGTGCCGTCATCGCCCACGGCCATGACCGAGCAGTCCTTCAGGCACACGCTGGACGCGTGCCTGTCTTCGGTATGCGTCTCGACGGCGAGACCCTGCACCGGATGACCGATGCACGGGAGCGTCAGCCGGCACGGGCGCTTGCCGGGGAAAGCGTGCATGCGGTGGCGGGCATCGGCGATCCCAATCGATTTTTTCTGCAACTCGCGCGTTTCGGTGTGAAGGTCCGACCGCATCCGTTTCCGGATCATCATCCCTTGCGTGCCGAGGACTTGACGTTCGATGACGCCTTGCCGGTCGTGGTGACGGAAAAGGACGCGGTAAAATTGCGCCACGCTGCGCAGGCCCACTGGTGGGTCCTGCCGGTTCACGCCGTGCCCGATCCGGGGTTCGGGGACTGGTTGCTGCAGCGGCTGGGCGAGTGGAAGAAATCATGAGCGCTCTCGATCCGCGGTTGCTCGAAATCCTCGTCTGTCCGCTGTGCAAGGGTCCGCTGGTCCACCGCAGGGCGGAAGGCGAACTCGTTTGCCGGGCCGATCGCCTGGGCTATCCGATCAAGGACGGCATTCCAGTGATGCTGGAGGAGGAAGCGCGCAAGCTTCCGCCGGAAGAAGAGATCGCGTGACGGCGTGAGCTTCGCCGTCGTCATCCCCGCGCGCTTTGCCTCGACGCGTTTTCCGGGGAAACCACTGGTGGATATCGCGGGCAAACCCATGGTGGTGCGCGTGTGCGAGCGCGCGGCGCGTAGCGGCGCCGCGAGCATTCACGTCGCGACCGACGACGTCCGGATCGTCGAGGCGGTCACCGCGCATGGCTTCACGGCAGTGCTGACGCGGTCGGACCATGCGTCGGGCACCGACCGAATCGCCGAGGCCGCGGCGCAGCTTGGTCTGGCCGACGATACGATCGTGGTCAATGTGCAAGGCGACGAGCCGCTCATTGCGCCGGGGTTGATCGCACAGGTTGCCGAGGTTCTCGCGCGGCGCCCGGAGGCCGCCGTATCGACCGCCTGCCATCCGATTCACGATGGTGCGGCGGCGTTCAACCCGAACGTCGTGAAGGTCGTGCTCGATGCGCACGGCGATGCGCTGTACTTCAGTCGCGCGCCGATTCCGTACGCACGGGACGCCTACGCGGACGGCCGTCAGCTGCCACCCGCGGATCTTCCGATGTACCGCCACGCGGGGATTTACGGCTACCGCGTCTCGTTTCTGAAGCGCTACGCGGAACTCGCGCCGTCACCGCTCGAGGCGTTTGAAGCCCTCGAACAGCTGCGCGTGCTGTGGCATGGTGACCGGATCGCGGTCGCGGTGAGCGCGGAGGCGATTCCGCCCGGGGTCGACACGCCGGCGGATCTGGCGCTGGTGCGCGCGCAGTTTGACCCTGCCGCCGAAACGGGCTAGAAGCTATTCGCACACGCCCGATCGGTTACGCAGTTCGACTGCGCGACGCGCGAGCGCAGCGATGCACTGGTTTACGCGTTTCAGCATTTCATGTTTCAACGACGGATCGATGCGTTATGCGAATTATTCTGGTAGGACCACCGGGCGCGGGGAAGGGTACCCAAGCCGCCTACCTGGCGCAGCGCTACGGTGTCCCCCAGATTTCGACTGGCGACATGTTGCGTGGGGCGATCAAGGCCGGCACGCCCCTCGGCGTGGCGGCAAAGAAGGTCATGGACCAGGGGCAGCTCGTCTCGGACGAGATCGTCGTCGCCCTGGTCAGGGAACGCCTGCAGCAGCCCGATTGCGCCCAAGGCTATCTGTTCGACGGATTTCCCCGCACGCTGGCGCAGGCCGAGGCGATGCGCGAGGCGGACCTGCGGGTCGAGGTGGTGCTCGAAATCGACGTGCCCGACGAGGAGATCATCACCCGCATGGCCGGGCGCCGCGTACACCCTGGCTCCGGGCGCACCTATCACGTGACGTTCAATCCGCCCAAGGTGGCGGATCGCGACGACGTCACGGGCGAGCCGTTGATCCAGCGCGACGACGACCGGGCGGCAACCGTGCGCAAGCGTTTGCAGGTGTATCGCGCCCAGACCCAGCCGCTGATCGCGTATTACCGGCAGTGGGCCGCGACGGCGGACGCGCGCGCGCCGAAGCACGTCGAGATCTCCGGCAGCGGGGGCGTGGAGGAGATTCGCGACCGGGCGTTCGCGGCGCTCGACGCGGCGCGCTAGCGCCCCGTCGCAACACGACCGGTCCGCGCGCGCCCCTGTTCTGCAGCTGACCGCCGTGCGGCCTGCGGCTGCGCGACGCAGCGCCGTGCTGCCGGTACTGCGTCGCCTCCGGCGCGGATTCTTGCTAGAATCCGCGCCTTTCTCGCGGGCGGACCCGCTTGCGCAATGGGACAGGGAGAAACATGATGACCGGATTGTGGTTCGCGATCGCCTGCGCGATCTTCGCGATCATTTACGGCGTGCTGCAGTCCAAGTGGATTCTCTCGCTGCCCGCGGGCAACGAGCGCATGCGCGAGATTTCGGACGCGGTACGCGAAGGGGCCGTCGCCTACCTCAAGCGTCAGTACGCCACGATCGCCGTCGTCGGCGTCGTGCTCTTTTTCGTCATCGGCTTCATTCCGCAACTCGGCTGGGCGACCGCCTGGGGCTTCGTCATCGGCGCCGTGCTGTCCGGGTTGTCTGGGGTCATCGGCATGAACATCTCGGTGCGCGCGAACGTGCGCACGGCCGAGGCGGCACGCACCGGATTGAACGAGGCACTCCAGGTCGCCTTTCGCGGTGGTGCGATCACTGGAATGCTGGTGGTCGGTCTGGGGCTGCTCGGTGTCGCGGGCTATTTTGCGCTGCTGTATTTCAATGACCTGGTCAGGACCGATCTGGCCAAGATCATCCATCCGCTGGTGGGGCTCGCCTTCGGCGGTTCGCTGATTTCGATCTTCGCGCGACTCGGCGGCGGCATCTTCACCAAAGGCGCGGACGTCGGCGCCGATCTCGTCGGCAAGGTCGAGGCCGGCATTCCGGAGGACGATCCGCGGAACCCGGCGGTCATTGCGGACAACGTCGGTGACAACGTCGGCGACTGCGCGGGCATGGCGGCCGACCTGTTCGAGACCTATGCGGTGACGATCATCGCCACGATGCTGCTCGGCGCCCTGCTCATCAAGGACGTGGCGGCGCTGATCTACCCGCTTGCACTTGGCGGCTTTTCGATCATTGCGTCGGTGATCGGCACCTGGTTCGTGAAGGCCAAGCCGGGCGACAAGAACGTGATGCCGGCGCTCTACAAGGGCCTGGCCTGGGCGGGCGGACTTGCGCTGATCGCGTTCTTCCCGATTACGCAAGTGATGATGGGCGAGATTCTGAAAACCAAGACGTTCGAAATCTCGGGCGTCGAGACGCTCATTTCCCCGTGGGCGTTGTACGGTGCCGCGGTCGTCGGTCTCGCCCTCACGGGTTTCATGGTGTGGATAACCGAGTACTACACCGGGACCGAGTACAAGCCGGTGCAGCACATTGCGGAGGCGTCGACTACCGGGCACGCAACGAACATGATCGCGGGCCTGGGCATTGCGATGAAATCGACCGCCTGGCCGGTGCTTGCGGTGTGCGTCGCCATCGTTGTGTCGTACACGCTCGCCGGGCTGTACGGCATTGCGATCGCGGCAACCTCGATGCTTTCGATGGCCGGAATCATCGTCGCGCTCGACGCCTACGGTCCGATTACTGATAACGCCGGCGGGATTGCCGAGATGGCCAAACTGCCGGACTCGGTACGCGCGATCACTGATCCGCTCGACGCGGTTGGCAACACGACCAAAGCGGTGACCAAGGGTTACGCAATCGGTTCGGCAGGCCTCGCTGCGCTGGTATTGTTTGCCGATTTCACGCACGCGCTCAACGCTGCCGGTGCGCACGTGAGTTTTGATCTGTCGAATCACTACGTGATTGTCGGCCTGTTCATCGGCGGCATGGTTCCGTTCCTGTTCGCTGCGATGGCGATGGAGGCAGTCGGGCGCGCCGCGAGTTCGGTGGTGCTCGAAGTGCGTCGCCAGTTCAAGGAAATTCCCGGCATCATGGAAGGCACGGCACGTCCCGAGTACGGTGTGGCGGTCGACATGCTGACACGCGCTGCAATCAAGGAGATGATGGTGCCTTCGCTCCTTCCGGTGCTCGTGCCGATCGTCGTTGGCCTTGGCTTCGGCTGGATCGGCGGCACGACCGCGGGCGCGCAAGCGCTGGGCGGCGTGCTCATGGGCACCATCGTCACGGGCCTGTTCGTCGCGATCTCAATGTGTACGGGCGGGGGTGCCTGGGACAACGCGAAGAAGTACATCGAGGACGGCAATTACGGTGGCAAGGGATCGGAGGCGCACAAGGCCGCTGTGACCGGCGACACCGTCGGTGATCCGTACAAGGACACCGCAGGTCCCGCGGTGAACCCGCTGATCAAGATCATCAATATCGTTGCGCTGCTGGTGGTACCGTTGCTGGTGTGAAGCAGCGCGTCGGGCAGTGCATGTTCCGGGCGGCTTCGGCCGCCCTTTTTGTTGTCTCTGTGGTCTGGGCGGCGACGGTCGATGCCCAGCCGATCGGGCAACCCGAAGCGGCGACTGGCAGTGCGGCGAAGCGCGCGCTCGACGTGCGCCGCCAACTGGTGGTCGCGGCGAACCCCTTCGCGGCCGATGCAGGGCTCGAGATCCTGCATGCAGGCGGCAGCGCGGTCGATGCAGCGGTCGCGGTCCAACTCGTGCTGGGTCTTGTCGAGCCGCAATCCTCGGGACTCGGCGGCGGCGGGTTCCTGCTGCATTGGTCGGCCACGGAACAGCGCGTGCGCAGCTATGACGGGCGCGAGACTGCGCCAGCCGCGGCGCGTGAGGATCGCTTCGTCGAGCCGAGCGGTCGCACGATGCCGTTCTTTGACGCGGTGGTCAGCGGGAAGTCGATCGGGGTACCCGGCGTGTTGCGCATGCTCGAGCTTGCGCACCGGCGGCACGGGCGGCTCCCCTGGGCGCGGTTGTTCGACCCCGCCATCCGCCTCGCGGCGGCCGGCTTTCCAATGTCGCCGCGACTGCACGCGCTGCTCGAGCAAGACCGCTATCTGCGTGCCAATCCGATGGCGCGGGACCTGTACTACCGTGCCGACGGTACGCCGCATCCGGTCGGCACAGGGCTTACGAATGCCGCCTATGCCAAAACGTTGAAACTGCTCGCTGCGCAGGGGGCCGACGCGTTCTACACCGGCCCAATTGCCGAAGACATCGTGCACGCCGTGCGTGCGGGGCCAAGACCCGGCGACATGACGCCTGAGGATCTTGCGCGCTATGCGGCACTGGCGCGCGATCCCGTCTGCGGGACGTATCGCCGCCACCGAATCTGCGGCATGGGTCCGCCCTCGGCGGGGGCGATCGTCGTGATCCAGATTCTCGGCATCCTCGAGCGCACCGGGTTCGAGCGCGCGGCGCCGGATTCGGTGCAGGCCGTGCACCTGTTTTCCGAGGCCGGCCGGCTGGCCTATGCCGATCGCAACCATTTCATCGCCGATCCGGCATTTGCCCCACAACCCGTCGCCGGACTGCTTGCGCCGGGCTATCTCGATGCGCGTGCGAAGCTTGTCGGCGAACGCTCGATGGGCGCGGCGGAACCCGGTCTGCCGAAAGGTGTCACTGCGATCGGCCCGGCCCATACGGGAACGAGCTCGGGGACGACGCATTTCTCGATCGTCGACGCGCGCGGCGATGCGGTGGCGATGAGCGCGTCGGTCGAGAACGCGTTCGGTGCACGCCGGATGGTGCGCGGGTTCCTGCTCAACAATCAACTCACCGATTTCGCGTTCGATCCGCGTTCGCGCGGTGCGCCCGCGGCCAACCGCGTGCAGGGCGGCAAGCGCCCGCGCAGCACGATGTCACCGACCTTCGTGTTCGGTCTGGACGGCCGGCTTGAGATGGCGCTCGGCTCGCCCGGCGGGCGTGCGATTGCAAACTTCGTCGCCAAGGTCATCGTCGGCGTGCTCGATTGGGATCTGGATCTGCAAGCGGCGGTCGAGTTGCCCAATTTCGGCAGCGCAAACGGACCGACGTTCATCGAACGTGGAAGCGCCTATGAGGCGTTGGTCGACGAACTCGAGGCGCGCGGGCATGTGCTGAACCTCGCGCGCATGACGAGCGGCGTGCACGTGATCCGCCGCATCCCCGGGGGTTGGCAGGGCGCGGCGGACCCAAGGCGCGAGGGCGTGGCGCGGGGCGAGTAGCACGCTGCAGGCCGCCTGGCCGGGTCTGCGGCTCAGGCCGTGCCGGGCGCGTAGAGCCGAATCGGCTGCTCTTTTCCTCGCGGCGCGGCCGTCCCCGCGAGTACCCAGGTGCCTGTCGCCGCGCAGCGATCGCGTGTGGCTTCAGACACCAGCAGGGGTACGCAAAACTCGCGCGTCAGTCCCTCGATGCGCGACGCGACATTCACCGGATCGCCGACGACGGTGTACTCGCGGCGCCGCGCCGAACCAATGTCGCCCACCGTAGCGACGCCGGTGTGAATGCCGATGCCGACACGGATTGCTTCGAGGCCGGCATCGCTGCGCTCGCTGTTGAGCGCTTCGAGCACGCGCAGCATGTCGAGGGCGCAGGCGACGGCGCGATCGGCGTGGTCGGGTTGCTCGAGGGGCGCGCCAAAGTAGGCGAGCATGCCGTCGCCGATGAACTTGTCGAGCGTTCCATTGTGCCGGAACACCGTGTCGGCCATCATGGAATGGAAGCGATTGAGGAAGGACACTGTTTCCGCACCGGTCCAGGCGCTGGATAGCCGCGTAAAGTCGCGGATATCGGAAAACAGCAGCGTCACGTCGCGCGACTGGCCGGGTGGCGCCGCCTGACCGGACCTGAGGATCTTGTCGACGACCGCCGGCGCGAAATACCGCGACAGGCGGTCGGTGAGGCTGCGCTGGGACAGCGCGCGCTGCAGCAGACGGACGTTCCTGCCCGACAGGTAGCTGGCGGCGGCTGCAGCGGCGAACACGATGATCATGACGTCGAAGACCACGTAGGCGATCTCGGCGCGCGCGAGCAGTGCGAACTCAAGCACTGCGGCCGCGATCGCCGTGGCGAAAATGTTGCGGCGGCTCAGGGAAAGCTGCGACGCGATCAGTACGAAGAGGAAGATGGCGAGCGTCGTTGCCGCGATCACCGGGGCGCGTTCGGCGGCGGCGCGCATGGCCAGGTACTGCATGCTGAAGATCAACGGCATGTCGAGCAGCGGCAGCGCGTACCAGGCGTAACGGCAGGCCCGTTCGTGGTAACGCGTCGCAACGTAGAGGAGAACGGCGACAACCGTATACACGATGAGCGCCGGGATGCGCGCTTGGGCCGTGACCGACCCGGCGATCAGCGCGAACCACGCGTTCAGCGCGAGGAAGGCCGGCGCCATCAGCGCGCGCAATAGCATTTTGTGACTTAATGGCATACATTAAATGAATGTCTAAATCTGGACTGAGTCCGGCCGAGCGCGACTTCTTCGCGTCGCTGGCGCGCGTCGCCTACGGCAACCCGTTCAGCGCGCAGCGCGCCGAGCTCATCGCGCGGCTGGCGCCGGCAGCGAAGCCGGGCACGCTGTTCGAA
The DNA here is from genome assembly GCA_963714925.1 of uncultured beta proteobacterium. Taxonomy (GTDB): domain Bacteria; phylum Pseudomonadota; class Gammaproteobacteria; order Burkholderiales; family SG8-39; genus SG8-39. The sequence goes on from CAVQQK010000016.1 coordinate 81,764, forward strand.
GATCCGAAAGCCCTCGTGCGCGTGGTCGGGCCGCGGCTCGAGCCCTACCTGCGCGACGGATCGGCCGACATCGCGCGCTTTGGCGAGGCGGATCGGCGCCTGCTCGAACCCGCCTTCCTGTACCTGTGTTACCACCGCGCGATCCCGCAGCTCGACGCGCTGATCGAGCGCCAGGCGCGCAAGGGCGGCGAGGCGCTTCCAGTGCCGTTCGCCGACGAAGCGATCGGTAACCTCATGCGCAGCGGCGTCGACGAGACGCGTGCGTTGCGCTACTTCGCGCTCTTTTTTCAACTGCGCCGTGGCTTTTATTTCATCCAGCGATCGCTCGCCGGCGACTGCGAGTCAATGCGCTGCCTGCGCGAGGCGCTGTGGAACAACATTTTCACGCACGACATGCGTGGCTTCGAGGGCGCGCTGTGGAGCCGGATGGAGGATTTCTCGACCCTCCTGCTGGGCGAAACCGGCACCGGCAAGGGCGCGGTGGCGGCGGCGATCGGGCGCTCCGGATACATCCCGTTTGCCGCCGAGCGGCGCCGCTTTGCGGCCAACTTCACCGAAACCTTCATCGCGATCAACCTGTCGCAGTTTCCCGAAACGCTGATCGAGTCGGAACTCTTCGGCCACCACAAAGGCGCGTTCACCGGCGCCATCGACCATCACGAGGGCGTGTTCGAGCGCTGCAACGCGCACGGCGCACTGTTCCTGGACGAGATCGGCGAAGTCACGATCCCGGTGCAGATCAAGCTGCTCCAGGTGCTTCAGGAGCGCACCTTCACTGCCGTGGGCGGGCGCGAGAAGAAGCGTTTCGAGGGGCGCGTCATCGCCGCGGCGCTGTCACCCGGCGCGCACTGCGCGTGCGCTCTTGCTCGTACAGCCGCAGGAAATCGCGCGGCCGGAAATCTGCGGATTCCCCCTCGACGGGCGGCATGGCACTCCCTTCCTTACCGACGCGCCATTCGGCCCGCGCACGTCCGGATGCTGATCCGAATGTCCGATATTCGATGCGAACGTCCGCCGGCACCGAGGTAGGATGAGGGCCGCAAAGGGGAATCCGCCGCCCATGCATTCCAAGCGCACCTCGCTCGGCAAGACCACGCGGCCGGCCCTTGCCGGCATCCTGCCGCGTCCGCGCCTGTTCGAGCGTCTCGACGCGGGCCGGCACGCCCCTGTCACCTGGGTGTCCGGGCCGCCGGGCAGCGGCAAGACGACGGCACTCGTCAGCTACGTCGATCAGGCGAAGGTTGCTTCGCTCTGGTATCAGATGGATGCAGGCGATGCCGATGTCGCCACGTTCTTCTTCTACCTCAAACAGGCTGGCGACGACCTTGGCGAGGGCGAGCCGCTGCCGCTGCTGACGCCCGAATACCACGCCGGCCTGCCGGCGTTCACGCGGCGCTACTTCCAGATCCTGTTTTCCCGGCTCGAGCCGCCGTTCGTCGTCGTGTTCGACGGCTATCAGGACGTCCCCGCGTCCTCGCCGCTGCATGACGTGCTGCGCGACGCCGTGCGCGAGCTGCCGCCGGGCGGCGCGCTCGTGATGCTCAGTCGGTCGGATGCGCCCGCGAGCTACGCGCGGCTGCGCGCCCATGGCAGCGTCACCGAGCTCGGCTGGAGCGACCTGCAGCTCGACCGGGACGAGATCGCCGCAATCGCGCGCGCGCGCGGCGTCGAGCTGCCGCGCGAGGCGCTCGACACGCTCGCGGCGAAGACGGAGGGCTGGGCCGCCGGGGTCGTGCTGCTGCTCGAGCAGTCGCGCCGCGCCGGATCGATCTCGGCGCTGCCTGATTTTTCGACCCGCCAGGTGATCTTCGACTATCTGGCCGGCGAGATCTTCCAGGCGACCGACCCCCGAACACGGACCTTTCTCCTCAAGACCGCACTCGCGGCGCAGATGACGACGGCCACCGCGGAGGCGCTCACCGGCGAAAAAGATGCGGAGCCGATCCTCGCCGGCCTGCACCGCAACAACTATTTCGTCACCTTGCGCAAGGTCGCGCCCGCGCCGGTGTACCAGTACCACCCCATGTTTCGCGAGTTCCTGATTGCCCGCGCCGAGGAGACGATGCCGGCGGATGCGCTGCGCGCGATGCGCGCGACGTCGGCTGCATTGATGGAGGAGGCGGGCTACCCGGAGGACGCGGTCGAGCTCCTGCTCGACAACCGAGACTGGGGGGCGGTCGCGGCCCTGATCGAGAAGAACGCCAAGACCCTTCTCGCGCAGGGACGCGGCGAGACCGTGTTGCACTGGGTCGACGCCTTGCCGCGTCAGGTGCAGGAGCGATACCCCTGGGTGGTGTACTGGGCCGGCGCATGCCAGGTGCAACCTGCGCCGCGCGAGGCGCGCCTGTTGTTCGAGCGCGCCTACGAGCTGTTCCTCACGCAGGCTGCGCCGAATCACGTTGGCGTGTTGCATTCTTGCTCCGGGGCGATGGACGCCATTGTCTATGAGCAGGACGACTATTCGCTGCTGGACCGCTGGATTGCGGCGCTCGACGCGGCGGTGGACACGGGTCAGGAATGGCCGGATTCGGAGCTCGAGGCACGCGTCTCGAGCAGCATGTTCGTTTCGCTCACGCTGCGTCAGCCGCAGCGGCGCGACATCAGGCAGTGGATCGAGCGCAGTGTGCGCGCGGCCCAGGGCGCCTCCGATCCGAACATCAGTCTGTTTGTCTGCCTGGTCGCGGCGCTGACCCTGATGTGGACGGGACTCTATCGCAAGGCCTTCGAGCTGATCGAGTCCGCGCGACGCAGTGCGCAGTCACCCGGTGTGTCGCCGCTTTCCCAGACCATGCTGAAGAGTCTCGAGGCGATGTACGCGATGCTCACCGCCGACGCCGCGCAGGCGCGAGCGGCGATGCAGGAGGGACTCGAGATCGCGCGATCGACCGGCGCGCATACCTGGATGTTTCAGCTGCTCGTCTATGGCTACGGCGGCGCGCTCGGCGCGCAGAACCTGGCGGCGGCGGCAGACGTGGCCAAGCAGCTGCAGCCGCGCCTGGGCCGCGCCGGTCGTTTCATCCTGTGCCAGTACCATCATTTTTCCGCCTGGGAGGCGATGCTGCGCAAGGATCTGATGCGCGCGCTGCAGGAGGAGCGCATCGCGCTGCGCATGGCGAGCGAGGTCGGCTGCCCCTATTTCGAGGCGCTGACCCGTCTCGGGCTCGCGCAGATCCTGGCCGAGTGCGGCGACGAGCGCAAATGCCTTTCACAACTCGAGCGCTTGCGCGAGATCGTGCGCACGATCAACAACCGACATCTCGAGTTTGCCAGCCTGCTCGGGTCTGCGCAGATCGCGCTCGAGCATGGCCGGCAACGCGTCGGCCTGAGCCTGCTGGAAAACGCACTCAAGCTGGGGCGCGAATACGGCTACACGCATTTTCTCTGGTGGTGCCCGGACCGCGTGGCCAACGTTCTCGTGCGGGCGATCGAAGCGGGAATCGAGGTCGACTACGCGAAGAGTCTGGTACGCCTGCGCGGTCTGGTGCCGGACAAAGCGCCGCTGCAGCTCGACGCCTGGCCCTGGTCGTTCCGGGTGCAGACGCTCGGCGGATTTGGTCTGCTCAAGAACGATGCGGCGCTCGCGAGCGCGGGCAAGGCGCAACGCCGCCCACTGGAGCTGCTCAGAGTGCTCATTGCGCTGGGCGGCGAGGCGGTGAGCGAAGAGCGCATTACCGACGCGATGTGGCCACGGATCGAGGGCGACTCGGCACATCGTTCGTTCACCAGCACCCTGCATCGCCTGCGTAAACTGCTTGGCGAGGACGGGGCGTTGGTGCTGCGCGAGGGCAAGCTTTCGCTCAGCCGACGTCATGTCTGGACCGATGTCTGGGCGCTCGAGGCAACGGTGGCCGAGACTGAATCGCAGCGCGCGCGCGGACATGTACCCGAGCCCGCCGACGTCGAGCGGTGCCAGACGCGCCTGCTGGCGCTGTATCGCGGACCGTTTCTGGCGGGCGAGGACGATGCGGCGTGGGTGCTCCAGCCGCGCGAACGGTTGCGCACGCGCTTTGCACGCGCCCTGGGTGAGCTCGGCGAGTACTGGGAGGCGCGCGATGAATTACCGCGGGCACGCGCCTGCTACGAAAAGGGGATCGACGCCGATCCCAGCGCGGAAGGTTTTTACCGCAGCCTGATGCTGCTGCTCGATCGCATGGGGCGCCGCGCCGAGGCGCTCGAGATATTCCAGCGCTGTCGGTCGGCCTTGTCCGCGCAGGGCGTCGAGCCGGCACCGGAGATCCGCGCAGTCTACGACCGGCTCATCGCTGCGGCCTAGCGCCCGCTGCGACGCAGCACGCGCTTTTAAGCAATCGGTAAGCGACCCGTAAGGGGTCTGTATCCCGATCACCTCCAGGATGGACCTGCAGGCAAAAGACGCCTGTCGCCAACCAAGGAGATGATCATGAAAACCCTATCTAAGACCCTGATCGGACTGTCGGTTCTGGGCATCGCGGCATCCGGCTGTGTCGCCGTGCCGGTGGGTTCGCCCGATGGAGACGTGGCATGGGAAGCGGTGCCGCTGCCAATTGCCCCGCTCGTGTACTCGCGCGATCCGTTCCCGGCGAACGTGCCAGCGCGCCTGTACCCGACCAACGACCTCGCGCGGCAAATCGGCATGCTGAACGGTTCGGTGACCAATCAGCGCAACGGCAAAGGCCGGTTTCAGCTGAACTACCGCGGCGACACGCTGACGGGCGAAGCGACGCGCGATTCGTCGGGCGATGCGCACAGTGGCGTGGCCAATGCGGTCGGCCCGCGTGGGACGTTCATGAATTGCAAGTACCGCATGAACAACCCGCGCCAGGGCTCGGGATCATGCACGTTCTCCGACGGCGCGACCTACGACGTGCATCTCGGTAGCTAAAAGGACCTGCAACCGACTGACTTGGAGGTTAAGTCATGCAATCAGCAACCAAGGCAATCGTCGCGGCGGCGGCCGCCGCCGCGCTGCAGGGATGCGCGGGGAGCGGAGGTGGCGGGGATAACGGGGTTAATTGCGGCGAGACCTTTCCTGAATCTGCTGTTCGGTGCCCCGCTTCGGGTCTGCAGGTGCACTCGAAGAGTCTGATCAAGTCCGAGCGCATGAGCGCCGCGGTGCCCGGGGCCGGCCTCCGCCGTACGGATACGACGCTTGCGAGTTGGACGTGATCACCTCGGTCAGACAGACCGGCGTGCGAGCGGTTGGCCCGCGAGACCGTCATCCAGTGACGCTGATCAGCGCGGACGCCACCGCAGTCGAGTCACCTACCGTCGGCGCCCACGTTCGTATGACCTGCCGCCCAACCTGGCTTCGCTACGACGAAGCGGGAAACTGCTTGAATACGAATACTTTCTACCGAGTCGTGCTCGTAAGCATTTCGGTACGCTCGCGGGACATACGGGAATAGAAGCTGCGCGCAACTTAGACGTCGGTTACCAAGGAGCGGGATTCGCCGACGCCAAGGGTCACATCGGTCTGGTAGCGAACCCCTACGAGCTAGGGTGGAACTATCAGTCTTTCGGTGTCTGGAACGGCTATGGCATCGCGGGACAGAAGGCGTGGAGGTTTGGCGCGAACTCGTACGGCGTCGCCAGTCCTGCCAATGCCGTGCCGAGCGTCGGCTCGGCCACCTTTACCGGCAAACTGGGCGGTCTCTACGTCTCCGCCGACAGGCGAGGGGTCGATAGCTGCAGCCGACCTCCGTGTCACGGCAAACTTCAGCGCACGGTCTCTCAGTTTCGCGTCCACCGGAACCACCATCACTCGCGATCCGACAACGGTAACAGCCGCAGCGCAATCTGAATCTCAACGGCACGCTGACCTACTCGCCCGGCGCGAACGCCTTCAACGGAACGCTGACCAACGCCGGCGGCACGATGAGCGGCGCCTCGAACGGCCAGTTCTACGGTCCCGCGGCGCAGGAACTCGGCGGCGTATTCACGCTGAAGTCGCCGACCACGGTCGAGACCTTCGCCGGAGCTTATGGGGCAAAACGCTAGGACATGCTGTGCGCCACCTCGCGCTTGCCCTGTGCCTTGCCGCTGCGCTCGCCGCGGGCGCTGCTTGCGCACAGCCACAGGATGATCCGGCGCAGCGCGCGTTCGTCGAGGGCATGCGCCTGCTGGAGGCGGGAAAGCTGGCGCAGGCCGAGCGCATATTCCGCGAACTGCTCGAGCGCAGTGACAGCCCGCGGGTGAAGCTCGAGCTCGCACGGACGCTATTCCTGCAGGCGAAGTACAAGGCGGCGAAGGCGCTATTCAAGGAGGTGTTGACGCAGTCCGATACGCCCTGGCGGGTGCGCGACAACATCGCGAATTTCGTGCGCCTGATCGAGGACCGCACCGGCTACCTGAAGTTCGGCCTTAGCCTGGTATCGGATTCCAACCCGCGCAACCTCGCCGAGCAGAAGGAAATGGCGATCGGGAATCTGCGCGTCACGCCGACCGAAGCGCCGAAGAAGGTGACGGGGCTGCGTTACGCCGCGCGCGGCTGGAAGCCGATCGGGAAGCGGTTCCATGCTGCGGCCTACTTCAGCGCGTCGTATGCGGACTTCGAAGGCGGGGAAATCGACCGTGGGACTGCGGAATTCGGTGTGCTACGGGACCTTTCGAAGAACGGACGCGTGCGCGGCAAGGCGGGCCTCGAGATCGGAACCTACGGCGGACAACTGGTGTATCGCTTCCCCTACCTCGGGCTCGACGCGGTTCTCGTCGAGGACGGCCCGGTGCGGATCGCGGGCGAATTCAAGCTCGGCAAGATCACGGTCCGGGACTTGAGCTACCTCGATGCGACCTACCTCTCTGCTGCCGTTTCGGCACGCAAGTCCCTATCGGACAATGTGGTTGTTGCGCTGAGCGGGACCGGCGAGCGCGCACAGGCGAAGGAGCGCGCCTATTCCTACCGCGGTGGCGACCTCGGCGCCTCGATCGATACCTTCTGGCCACGCTCGACGATGCTCATCGGGGCCCGCGCGTCCCTCGGCACGCGGCGCTACGCGGCGACCGATCCATTTTTCGGCGCGCGGCGCGTGGAGAAGAAGCACCGGCTGGATATTTCCGTCGGCAACAAGCGCTGGCGCTGGCGCGACCGCTACCTGTCGATGGTCGCGTCTCTCGAACGTAACCACTCGAGCATCGCGTACTACAGCTACCGCAAGTTCAACCTGTCCGCTGTCGTTGAGTAGTCGAGGCGATGTCATGGGAACTGCCATCATACTGACGCCACGCGAGGCAGATGTGCTGCAGCTGCTCGCGCGCGGCTGTACCTATACCCAGGTCGGTGAGCGGCTCGGCGTGTCCTGCAACACGGTGTCGACCCACGTGAAGAACATCTACCGCAAGCTCGAGGTGCGCTCGGCGCGTGCCGCCGTATGGCGCGCGTTCGAGCTGCGTCTGTTGGGCGACGCCGAAGCTTAGGATCGGCCTTGCGGTGGCGACCCGAGTGCGGCGCCCACGATCTCTACGCAGCGCGCGGGTGACTCGGCGACGTCGATCGTGATTGCTTCGGCCGGCGGCTCGAGCGTGGTGAACTGGCTCGCGAGCAGCGACGCCGGCATGTAGCGGTGCTGTCGTTCGGCGAGGCGGGCGCCGAGCTGCTCGATCGAGCCCTGCAGGTAAACCAGCCGCCAATCGTCAATGCCTGCGCAAAGCCGCGTACGGTACGTCTGCTTGAGCGCCGAGCAGGCAATGACCGCGCTGAGGTCGTCTCGGTCGCGCTCACGCAGCAGCGCATTGAGTCGCTCGAGCCACGGCCAGCGGTCGGCGTCCTCGAGCGGTACGCCCGCGGCCATCTTGGCGACATTTTCGGCTGGGTGGTGGTCGTCGGCGTCGATGAACTCGCAGCCGAGCCGCATCGCCAGCAATTGCCCGAGCGTCGTCTTCCCCGAACCGGAGACCCCCATCACGACGACGATCATGCGGGCTACTTGCGTCGCGTTACCGCGTGCCCGCCGAACTTCGCCCGCATCATGGCGAGCATGCGGCGGGCGTAGTCGGACTTGCCCTGGCTCGAGAAGCGCGCCATGAGTGACAGTGCGATCACGGGTGCGGGGACGCCAAGCTCGATCGACTCGAGTGCGGTCCAGCGCCCTTCGCCGGAATCGGCGACGACCGGTGCGATGTTCTCCAGGTCCTCGTCTTCGGCAAGCACCTCTGCGCTGAGATCGAGCAGCCAGGAGCGCACGACGCTGCCATGGCGCCAGGTCTCGGCCAAACGCGCGAGGTCGATGTCGAGGTCGCTCTTCGCCTTGAGCAATGCGAAGCCCTCGGCATACGCCTGCATCATGCCGTATTCGATGCCGTTGTGGATCATCTTCGCGTAATGCCCGGCGCCGCTCGGCCCGCAGTGCAACCAACCGGTCTGCGGCCCGGGCGCAAGAATCTCCGCGAATGGCGTGAACATTTCGATCGCGCTCGGCGTGCCGCCGAGCATCAGGCAGTAGCCTTGTGCCAGCCCGTGAATGCCACCCGAGACGCCGGCATCGACATAACGCAGGCCCTCTTGCGATAGCGCGAGCGCGCGGCGCATCGAGTCGCGGTAGAAACTATTGCCGCCGTCGACCAGCGTGTCGCCTGAGGAGACGAGCGGACCCAGCGCTGAGAGCGTTGCGTCGATCGCTTCGCCCGCCGGAATCATCATCAGGATCACACGTTCGCCCTCATCGAGCCGGGCGCAAAGTTCCGCGAGCCCGGCCACCGTTGCGACGCGGGCCTCGTCGGCGAGCGCAGTGCGTGCGGCATCGCTGGGGTCGAAGGCGACGACGTTGACGCCGCCGCGCCCGAGGCGGCGCGCCATGTTTGCTCCCATGCGGCCCAGGCCGACGATTCCGATTTGCATGCGCTGTCTCCTTTGCTGCGCAAATTCTACGGTCTCAGGCGGCGCGGGAGGCCGATTCCTCGATCGCGCGCCGGATCTGCGCGAACGGATCGCCGACGAACGGGTCCAGCACGAGGTCGGCGCCGAGGCGGCGCAGCCAGGTGAGTTGGCGCTTCGCGAACTGGCGCGTGGCGGCGACGCCCTTTTCGCGCAGCCTGCCGGTGTCGCCATCGCCGTCCAAAAACTGCCAGGCCTGGCGGTAGCCAACGGCGCGCATCGACGGCAGGTCTGCGTCGAGCCGGTAGTGCGCACGCAGCGCCTGCAGTTCCTCGATCAGGCCGGCGCTGAGCATTGCGTCGAAGCGCGCGGCGATGCGCGCATGCAGCGCCGCGCGATCCGCGGGTACGAGCGCGATCCGCAGCGCATCGAACGGTTCGGCGCTGTGCTGTCCGAACAGCGTCGACATCGGGCGGCCCGCGAGCGTGCTGACTTCGAGCGCACGCTGAATCCGCTGCGCATCGTTCGGGTCGATGCGCGCCGCGCTTGCAGGATCGAGTTGCGCGAGCCGCCGGTGCAGCGCTGGCCAGCCGGCCTGTGCGGCCTCGGCATCGATGCGCTGGCGCAGCGCCGCGTCGGCAGCCGGTAACCGGTCCAGGCCTTCGCGCAGCGCCTTGAAGTACAGCATCGTGCCGCCGACGAGCAGTACGCTGCGCCCGCGTGCCCGGATTTCAGTCGCGAGGCGACGCGCGTCCGCCGCGAACTGTGCCGCCGAGTAGCGTTCGGTCGGATCGACGATATCGATGAGATGGTGCGGCACGCGTGCCCGCTCCGCGGGCGAAGGCTTTGCCGTGCCGATGTCCATCCCGCGATAGATTTGTGCCGAGTCCACGCTCACGATCTCGGCATCGAGCGCCTCGGCAAGCGGCAGTGCGAGCGCCGATTTTCCGCTCGCCGTCGGTCCGAGGACGCAGACCGTGAGCGGGCGCGTCACCGTCCGCGCAGGAAGAGTTTGTCCAGGTCCGCGAGCGAAAGCTGGTACCAGGTGGGACGGCCGTGGTTGCAGCTACCCGCGCGCTCGGTGGCCTCCATCGCGCGCAGCAGTGCGTTCATCTCGGGCAGCGTGAGCGTGCGGTTCGCGCGCACCGCGGCGTGACAGGCCATGCCGCCAAGCAACGCGTCGCGCCGCGCGGCAAGCACCTGCGCGGCACCGAATTCGCGCAGCTCGGCCAGCACCGCGCGCGCAAGCGCCGCCAGATCGCCGCCCGCGAGTGCGGCAGGCACCGCACGTACGGCGAGTTCGTTCGGTCCGACGGCGCCGATCTCCAGTCCGAGGCGCTCGAGCGCGGCTGCGTGCTCGGCGACCGCGGCGACGTCGAGCGCCTCGGCCCGGAATACCGCCGGCACGAGGAGCTGCTGGCGCTCGATACGGCCGGCCTCCAGGCTTGCCCGCAGGCGCTCGAAGACAATGCGCTCATGCGCCGCATGCATGTCGACCAGGACGAGTCCGGCCGCGTTCTGCGCCAGGATGTAAACGCCGTGCAGTTGTGCAAGTGCGTGGCCGAGGACCTGCGCGTCGGCGGGCGCAGACGGCGCAGCCGCGTCGGCGGCCTGCGGCCCGGCCGCGCCGGCGACGAAGGCCGCGTACGCGGCCACCGGCTGTGCGAGGGCGAAGGCCTGCTGTCCACCCGCGCGGTGCTGGAACGCGGCTGTGCCGCGCGGCGCGACCGCGGGCGCGAGGTCGGCGTAGGCGACCGGCGCCTCGGCGGCCCCGGGGGAGAGCGCGCGCGTCAGCGCCTGCAGCACGAACTGGTGCACCGCGCGCGAATCGCGAAACCGCACCTCCGTCTTGGCGGGATGCACGTTGACGTCGACGCTGCGCGGATCGAGCTCGAGAAACAGCACGTAGGCCGGTTGGCGATCCCCGTGCAGGAGTTCGCGATAGGCCTCGCGCGCTGCGTGCACGAGGACGCGGTCGCGCACGAAGCGGCCGTTGACGAAGAAATACTGCATGTCGGCACGCGATCGCGCGATGCGCGGCGAACCGGCGAGCCCGTGCAGGCGCAGCGGACCCGCCGCGGCCTCGACCGGCAGGCTGGCATCGAGAAATTCACGCCCGAGCAGCGCGGCCGCGCGGTCGCCGAGGGGCGCGCGGCGCAGGCTCACGCTCACCCGACCGTTGTGCTTGAGGGTGAATGCGTGCTCCGGATGCGCGAGTGCCAGGCGCCGGAAGGTCTGATCGCAGTGCCCGAATTCAGTCGCTTCGGTACGCAGGAACTTGCGCCGCGCCGGCGTGTTGAAGTAGAGGTCGTTCACGCTCACGGTGGTGCCCCGCGCCCGAGCCGTCGGCTCGACCTCGCCAACGAAGGGCCCTTCGGCACGAATCGCGTAGGCGTGCGGGCTGTCGTCCCTGCGCGAGGCGATTGCCAGCTGCGACACCGAGGCGATCGAGGCCAGCGCCTCGCCGCGAAAACCGAGGGTCGCGACCGCCTCGAGTTCCTCGAGCGTATGGACCTTGCTCGTCGCGTGGCGTGCGAGCGCGAGCGGCAACTCGTCACGTGTGATACCGGCGCCGTCGTCCTCGACCTGTATGCGCTTGCAGCCGCCGTGCTCGAGGCTCACCTGGATCGTCGTCGACTCGGCATCGAGGCTGTTTTCGAGCAGTTCCTTCAACACCGAAGCCGGACGCTCGACCACCTCGCCCGCAGCGATCTGGCTAATGAGCAGCTCCGGAAGGATGCGAATGGTGGCCATGCGCCGCGCGTCGATTATAGCGGCGCTTCGGCTACAATCCGCGCATGGAACTGGTCGCGATGTTGTGGGATTTTCTCGTCCATCTCGATCGCCATCTTGCCGCGTTCGTCGCCCAGTACGGAACCTGGGTCTACGCCCTGCTGTTTCTCATCGTGTTTTGCGAAACCGGGCTCGTCGTGGCGCCGTTCCTGCCCGGAGACTCGCTGCTGTTCGTCGTCGGCGCGCTCGCGGCGGTCGGCGGCATGGATGTGCGGATCGTGATGGTGCTACTGGTGTGCGCGGCGCTGCTCGGAGACAACGTCAACTACGCGTTCGGGCGCTGGTTGGGCCCGCGCGTGTTTCGCTCGAGCGAGGCACGCTGGCTGAACCACCGCCATCTTGAGCGTACGCAGGCGTTCTATGCGCGCCACGGAGGCAAAACGCTGGTCATCGCGCGTTTCGTGCCGTTTGTGCGTACCTTCGCACCGTTCGTGGCGGGCGTTGGCCGTATGCGGTATGCGCGCTTTCTCGCCTTTTGCGTGTCCGGCGCACTGCTCTGGGTCGTTTCGCTGACACTGCTGGGCTACTTCTTCGGCAACCTGCCCGTGGTCAAGAAGAACTTCACCGCGGCCATCATGCTGATCATCGCCGCGTCGCTCATGCCGATCGGCGTCGAGTGGCTGCGCCACCGACGTTCCGCGCTCGTTGCGCGCCGCTGATCGGTGCTCAGTTGCTGCGGTCGGCCGCGCTGAGTGCGACCGTCGGCCGCGGCTGCAACGGATGCTTCGCAATATAGCGCTTCAACCCTGCGAGGATGGCGCGCGCCATGCGGTCCTGATAGGCGTGGTCGTTTAGGCGCTTTTCCTCGCGCGGGTTGGAGATGAACGCGGTCTCGACCAGGATCGAGGGAATGTCGGGCGCCTTCAGCACCGCGAAACTCGCCTGCTCGACGCGCGACTTGTGCAGCGCATTGATGGTACCGAGTTCTGCGAGCACGGCGCTCCCGAGCCGCAGGCTGTGATCGATGGTCGCCGTCTGCGATAGGTCGAGCAGGGTCTGCGCGAGGTAGCGGTCCTTGCGGTCGAGATTCACGCCACCGACGAGGTCCGCGTCGTTCTCTTTCTTGGCCAGCCAGCGCGCGGCCTCGGAGGTCGCGCGCCGTTCCGACAGCGCAAACACGGACGAGCCCTGCACGTTCGGGCGAATGAAGGCATCGGCGTGGATCGAAACCAGCAAATCGGCCTTCACGCGGCGCGCCTTTTCGACGCGCACGTGCAGTGGCAGGTAGTAATCGCCGTCCCGGGTGAGCAGGGCGCGCATGTTCGGTGTTTGCTCGATGTGCGCCTTCAGGCGGCGCGCGATCAGCAGGTTGACGTCCTTTTCCTGCGTGCCGTGCGCCCCACGCGCGCCCGGATCTTCGCCCCCGTGACCTGGATCGATGACGATCGTGGTGAGGCGCGCAACCGGCGACGGGGTGCCCGGTTTCTGCCGATCTGTCGCGCGCGCGTCTTTCGGTCTGACGCCGAGCTTCGGTACGTTGCCGTCGAGTGCGATCAGTGCCGCAAGCGGATCGGGCGGCACCAGCGGGTACAGGTCGAGTACCAACCGATGCCCGTACTGCGCGATCGGCTTCAACGCGAAGGCTTGCGCGCGGACCTCGTGCTTCAGTTCGATCACGACGCGCACGACGCCCGGTCGGTTGCGCCCGGCGCGCAGGCGCGCAATGTACGGGTCGTCGGGTCGGACGTGGTTCTGCAGTGCCTCGAGCGCCGGGCCGAATTCGACGGCTTCGAGATCGAGCACGAGGCGCTCGGGCGCGCTCACGCTGAACAGCGAGAAGCGGATTTGCTTCCGGGTCTCGAGCGTGAGGCGCGTGTAGTCGGGCGATGGCCATAACCGTGCGGCGATGACCGCCTCGCTCGCGAAGACCGGGAGCGCGACCTGGAGCAGGATTAGTGCGACGACGCCGGCGGCCACTGCCTCCGCACAGCGTCGAGCCAGCCGCGGCCGGCTGGCGTGCCTGCGCGCAGCGTCGCCATACGGCCCGGGACTGCGAACGCGAGCTGTATCTCGACGTCCGGCAGCGCGAGCAAGCCCTCGGCGCGCTCGGGCCACTCGACGATGCAAACCGACGCCGGGTTGAAGTAGTCCCGGAACCCTGAATTCATCCATTCAGACCGGTCCTTGAATCGATAGAAATCAAAGTGATACAAGTTTAAGCTCGAAATCGTATAAAGTTCAACCAGAGCGTAACTGGGACTTTTGACCCGCCCTGCGTACCCCAGGGCCCGCAGCAGGCCGCGGACCAGCGTTGTTTTCCCGCACCCCAGCGCGCCACGCAGGGTCAGGACCCGCCCCGGCGCCGCGCCCGCGGCAAGGACCGCCCCCAGGCGCAGGGTCGCGGCGTCGTCAGGCAGGGCGACGCTAAGATGCCCGTGCATGGACGGCGCGGCGCTCGCAGCGAATATCAAACACTGGGGTCGGGCGCTCGGCTTCCAGGCGGTCGGCATTGCGGATTGCGACCTGTCCGGGGCCGAGCCGCGTTTGCTCGCGTGGCTCGCGCGGGGATGGCATGGCGAGATGGAGTATATGGCGCGTCACGGCGCGCGCCGCGCGCGCCCGGACGCGCTGGTGCCGGGGACGCTGCGCGTGATCGCCTGCCGAATGGATTATCTGCAGCCTGGCGTGGACGCAGAGGACCCGCGCCGCGCGGTCATCGCGCGCTACGCGCGCGGACGTGACTACCACAAGCTGTTGCGCGCTCGCCTGCAGATGCTGTGCGATCGAATCAACGATGAAGTGGGGACGTTCGGCCACCGCGTGTTCTGCGACTCCGCGCCGGTGATGGAAGTCGAACTCGCGGCGAAGGCCGGCATCGGCTGGCGTGGCAAGCACACGCTGCTGCTGTCGCGCGAAGCGGGTTCCTGGTTTTTCCTCGGCGAGGTCTACTGCGATCTGCCGCTGCCGATCGATTCGCCGGCGAGCGAACACTGCGGGACCTGCGACGCATGCATCGAGGTGTGCCCGACGCGCGCGATCCGGGGGCCGTACCAGCTGGATGCGCGGCGCTGCATTTCCTACCTCACGATCGAGCATCGAAGTGCGATCCCCGAGGAACTGCGCGCGCCGATCGGCAACCGTGTCTACGGCTGCGACGATTGCCAGTTGGTCTGCCCGTGGAACTCGTTCGCGCGGCCGAGCGCCGAGCCCGACTTCGCGGTGCGCAACGGACTCGATGCGGCGACGCTGGTCGATCTGTTCGGATGGACCGAGCGCGCGTTCGACGAACGCCTGCGCGGGTCGGCGATCCGCCGCATCGGCTATGAACGGTGGCTCCGCAATCTCGCCGTCGGGCTTGGCAACGCACCGCGCTCGAGCGCGGTGGTCGCCGCGCTGCGAGCGCGAGAGGATCATGCCTCGCCACTGGTGCGCGAGCATGTGGGCTGGGCCCTGGCGCGGCACAGGGTCGGGGAGGCGCCGTGAAACACGTCATCCACGATGAGGGTTCCAGGCCGATCACGCTGTGGACCGAGCAGATCGAGGACGCGGCGCTGCAGCAGCTCAAGAACATCGCCCGATTGCCGTTTATCGACCCGCATGGTGTCGCGGCAATGCCCGATGTTCACTACGGTATCGGCGCGACGGTTGGCAGCGTGCTCGCAACGCGCAAGGCGATCATCCCGGCGGCCGTCGGCGTGGACATCGGCTGCGGCATGATGGCGGTGCGCCTCGCCGGCGCGCGGGCGGAGGATCTGCCCGATGGTCTGGCGCAGATTCGCGCCGAGATCGAGCACACCGTTCCGACCGGGTTCGAGAAGCATTCGCCGGCGCAGCGGAACGAGAAGGCGGCGGCGGCGCTGTATGCCGAATTTCGCTGGCTCGAGGAAAAGCACCCCAAGGCGTTCGCGCGTCGCAAGGACCCTGCAGACGCGATCATCGCGTCGCAGTTCGGTTCCCTCGGCGGAGGCAATCACTTCATCGAGCTGTGCCTCGACGAGGCCGGCGCGCTGTGGGTGATGCTGCATTCGGGCAGCCGGGGGATTGGCAATGCAATCGGCCAGTATTTCATTGCGCTCGCGCGTGAGGACATGCGCCGACATCGCATCAACCTCCCGGATCGCGACCTCGCCTACCTGACGCAGGGCACCGCGCATTTCGACGACTACGTGCGTGCGGTGGGCTGGGCGCAGGCGTACGCGCGCGACAACCGCGACGAGATGATGCGACGCATCCTGATCGTGCTGCATCGCCACCTGCCGCCGTTCCGGGCGCGCGAGGAGGCGATCAACTGCCATCACAACTACGTCGAGCAGGAAGAGCACTTCGGGCGCAGCGTGTGGCTCACACGCAAAGGGGCGATCCGCGCCGGAAAGGGCGAGCTCGGCATCGTTCCGGGCAGCATGGGTCAACGCAGCTACATCGTGCGCGGGCTCGGCAATGCCGAGAGCTACCACTCCTGCGCGCACGGCGCAGGGCGCCGAATGGGGCGCAAGCAAGCGCGCCGGCAGTTCACGGTCGGCGACCTGGCCGCGCAGACCGACGGCGTCGAGTGCCGCAAGGACGACGCGGTGCTGGATGAGATCCCGGGTGCCTACAAGGACATCGACGAGGTGATGGCGCGCCAGCGCGACCTCGTCGAAATCGTCCATACGCTGAAGCAGGTTCTCTGCGTCAAGGGCGCTTGAGGCCGCAGGGCGCGTGCTAACGGCCGTTGCGCGCGGCGCGCGTGCCTGCGGGCGGCACCGCCCATAGGGTCGCGGCGCTCGCCCCCGCCCAGGCGAGGTAGATCATCGCGAACAGCCAATCGGGCGCGCGGTAGTAGAGCAGCCAGTAGACCCAGCGCCCGACGAAGGACGCCGGGCGCAGCCCGCCGCGCAAAAGATCTTCCCACACGGTCAGCGGACAGGCGGTGCCCAGGAGCGCTTCGGCGGCGACGAAGACGATCGCGCCGAGGTGCAGGTACCGGAACCAGGGATTGCGCACCCAGCGCCAACTGCGCGCGGCGCCGATCCAGACCAGCGGCAGGCCGCCCGCAATGAAGGCGGCGATGAGGAAGTGAACGACGAGGAGCGCGTCTGCGACCGCCACGCGCCTATTGTGCGCCTAGCCTTTCTCGCGCGGCCGGCCCGGATCTGCGATCCACTCGCTCCACGAACCCGGATAGATGCGCGAGCCCGGAAGACCCGCGATCTCCATCGCGAGCTGGTTGTGGCAGGCGGCGACGCCCGACCCGCAGCTGTGTACGACGCGTGCGGGAGGTGCGTCCGCGAGCAGCGCGGCGAACTCGGCGCGCAGTGCATCGGGGTCCTTGAAGCGGCCGGCAGCGAGGTTCTGGCCGCAGAAGCGATTGCGCGAGCCCGGAATCCGGCCGGCAACCGGGTCGATCGGCTCGACTTCACCGCGAAAGCGGTCTGCGGCGCGCGCGTCGAGCACGACCATGTCGTCGCGCCCGAGATGCGCCTGCACGGTTGCGGCGTCGACGTGCTTCGCGTCTTGCGGTTGCGCGCGATAGGTCGTGGCGGCAACGTTCGGCCGCTCGGCGGTGACGGGCCGGCCCTCGCTCGTCCACGCGGCGAGTCCGCCATCGAGCACGGCGGCCGCCTCGTGCCCGAGCCAGCGCAGCATCCACCACAAACGCGAGGCCGTGGTCCCGCCGCTCGCGTCGTAGGCGACGACCTGGTCGGTCGGCCGCAACCCCTGCGCGCCGAGCCAGGCCGCGAACGCGTCGGCCGACGGCAGCGCATGACGACCATTCAAACCGGTCGGCGCCGCGGCAAGGTCGCGGTCCAGGTGCGCGTGGACGGCACCCGGAATATGCGCCTCGGCGTACTGCGCGGCGCCGAGTTCGGGCTGGCCGAGATCGTGGCGGCAATCGAACAGGCGCCAGCCCGCATCATTCAGATGGCGTGCCAGGATTTCGGTCGCAACAAGCGTACGGTAGGCCATCGTTTTGCCTCGTGATCGAAATGCGGCGCGCCGCAGGCGAAATGGGTCATTCTACTGTGCGCATCGCACGCGGGTTTGACCGTGCGTCGAGCGTTCGGCTATGTTTGCCGGATGACCAAGGCGAGTCGCACGCGTGCGCCGACCCAGAAGCCGGTGCAGGAACTGACGTTCGAACAGGCGCTCGCCGAACTCGAGCGCCTGGTGGCGCAGATGGAGAACGGCGATCTCAGCCTTGAGCAGGGGCTCGCCGCGCACAAGCGCGGTCTCGAGCTCGCGCGTTTTTGCCAGTCGCGGCTCGCCGCGGCCGAACAGCAGGTCAAGGTGCTCGAGGGCAACGTGCTTACGCCGCTGGCCGCGGCGGGGGCCGGCGACGGTGACGACGCCTGAGCCGGGCTTCCAGGCCTGGATGGGCGGCATACAGGCCCGCATGGAAGCGGTGCTTGCGCGCGTGCTGCCCTCGGCCGACGTGGTACCCGAGCGGCTGCATGCGGCGATGCGATACGCCACGCTCGAGGGCGGCAAGCGCGTGCGACCGCTGCTTGCGTTCGCGGCGGGCGCGGTAACGCGTGCGGCGCCAGAGCGTCTCGAGGTCGTCGCGGCGGCGGTTGAGCTGATCCACGCCTACTCGCTCGTGCACGACGATCTGCCCTGCATGGACGACGACGTGCTGCGCCGTGGCAAGCCCACCGTGCACGTCGCGTATGACGAAGCCACGGCGCTGCTGGTGGGCGATGCGCTTCAGGCACTCGCGTTCCAATTGCTTGCCGAGCGTCCGCTCGCCGACGCCGCCGCCATCCAACTCGAGATGCTGCGTGTCCTCGCGGCCGCCTGCGGCTCGCGCGGCATGGCCGGCGGCCAGGCGATCGATCTCGGCGCCACCGGAAAGATGCTCGCAGCGGCCGAGTTGGAGTTCATGCACATCCACAAGACGGGCGCCTTGATCCGCGCCTCGGTCCTGCTCGGCGCGGCCTGTGGCGCGCCGCTCGAGGCGGCCGCGCGCGCCGGTCTCGACCGCTACGCGAAGTGCGTCGGACTCGCGTTTCAAGTGGTCGATGACGTGCTCGATGCGGACGCGAGCACGGCGACGCTCGGAAAAACCGCGGGCAAGGACGCACAACAAGGCAAATCGACCTATGTCTCGGCGCTCGGCGCCGGGCGCGCACGGGAATTTGCCGAGGCGCTGCGCGTCGAAGCCAAGTGCGCGCTCTCCGGTTTGGGTGAGGGCGGGCGACGTTTGGTGGAGCTCGCGGATTACATTGTGCTGAGGAAGTTCTGATGGCAATTGTGACGGATGCGGCGGGCGAGTTGCCGCGCGCCGGTCGTGGCAGCGCGGCTGCAGACTACAATCCGCACAGTTCCACCACTGCCACCATGTACGCGCTGCTGAAAACGATCGACCAACCGAGCGCGCTGCGCGCGCTCGAGCGCAGGCAATTGAAGCAGCTTGCCGACGAGTTGCGCGCCTACGTACTCGAGTCGGTCTCGCAGACCGGTGGCCACCTGTCGTCAAATCTCGGCACGGTCGAACTGACGATCGCGCTGCATTACGTGTTCGAGACACCCGCGGATCGCATCGTGTGGGATGTGGGTCACCAGACCTATCCGCACAAGATCCTGACCGGGCGACGCGAGGCGATGAAGACCCTGCGTCAGCTCGACGGAATTGCCGGCTTTCCGCGGCGGACGAATCGATTTACGACACTTTCGGCACGGCGCATTCCAGCACGTCGATCACGGCGGCACTCGGCATGGCGGTCGGTGCCCGGGCGCGCGGCGAGCAGCGCGCATGGCGATTATCGGCGATGGCGCCATGACGGCGGGGATGGCGTTCGAGGCGATCAACAACGCCGGCGCGATGGACGCCAATCTGCTGGTGATACTGAACGACAACGATATGTCGATTTCACCCAATGTCGGCGCGCTCAACTAACTACCTTGCCAAGCTCATGTCGGGGCGTTTCTATGCGCCGCTCGCAAAGCGCGGGGAAAAGATGCTGTCAGTGGCGCCGCCGATACTGCGAACTGGCCAAGCGCGCCGAGGAACACATGAAGGGCATGGTGACGCCGGGACCCTGTTCGAGGAATTCGGTTTCAACTATATCGGCCCGATCGATGGACACGATCTGGATGCGCTGATTCCTACGCTGAACAACATCAAGAAGCTCGAAGGACCGCAGTTCCTGCACGTGGTGACCCAGAAAGGGCAAGGGTTTCAAGCGGGCCGAGGAAGATCCCTGCCGCTATCACGGTGTCAGCAAATTCAATCCCGAGAATGGCGTAATGAATAGCCAGCCGGCAGCCGTCAAACCTACACCCAGGTGTTTGGCGACTGGCTGTGCGATATGGCGGCGCTTGAGACGCGTCTGGTGGGCGTCACTCCGGCCATGTGCGAAGGCTCGGGCATGGTGAGATTCTTCGAGGACTTTTCCGGCGCGTTATTTCGATGTCGGCATTGCCGAGCAGCATGCGGTCACCTTTGCCGCTGGGCTTGCCTGCGAGGGCCTGAAGCCGGTGGTGGCGATTTACTCGACGTTCCTGCAACGCGCCTACGATCAACTGGTCCATGATGTTGCCATGCAGAATCTGCCCGTGGTGTTTGCTATCGATCGCGGCGGGCTGGTCGGGGCCGATGGCGCGACCCACATGCGGGCAGTTCGATTTTTCCTTTCTGCGCTGCATCCCCAATATGATGGTGATGGCGCCCACCGACGAGAACGAGTGCCGTCAGATGCTTTACACCGCCTTCGCGCTCGAGCGCCCCTCAGCGGTGCGCTATCCGCGCGGCTGCGGCACGGGTGCGGCGATTGGCGAGCCGCCGAGACGGTGGCCGTCGGCCGAGGCGAGATTCGGCGCGAGGGGCGCGGCGTGGCGATTCTGGCCTTTGGCAGCATGCTGACACCGGCCTTGCTGCGGCCGAGGACTCGATGCCACCGTCGCCAATATGCGTTTCGTCAAGCCGCTGGACGGCGAAATGATGAGCGAGCTTGCGCGACACATGAGCTGCTGGTGACGGTCGAAGAGAATGCGGTCATGGGCGGTGCGGGCAGTGCAGTGGCGAGAGCCTGCGGCCAGGGCGTGACGGGATGCTGCTTCATCTGGGTCTGCCGGACCGCTTCATCGAACAGGGCGACCCCGCGGAATTGCTGGCTCGGTGCGGGCTGGACAAAGACGGCCTGGAGCGTGCCGTGCGCGAGTAGTCAACGCAGCTATACCTGCTCGGTGGTATGCTAGACGCCAAAGCATAACTGCTCGATGTGAAGGATGTATATAATGAACCAATCAAACGTTCCCGTCTTCCCGTGCTGCTGGCAGGGGGATTGCATGAAATCCCGGATCTTTACAACATTGCCTGACGTTCAAGCGACGCGCGACACGCGCCAGATCGCGATCGACAAGGTCGGTATCAAGTCCATTCGCCACCCGGTGAGAGTGGCGGACAAGAGCGAAGGCGTGCAGCACACTATCGCCGTGTTCAACATGTACGTGCACCTGCCCCATAATTTCAAGGGCACCCACATGTCGCGTTTTATCGAGATTCTCAACGGCTACGAGCGCGAGGTTTCGGTCGAGAATTTCGAAACCATGCTGCGCGAGATGGTGGTGCGGCTGGAAGCGGATTCTGGTCACGTCGAGATGACTTTCCCCTATTTCATCAACAAGACGGCGCCGGTTTCCGGTGTGCAGAGCCTGATGGATTACGAAGTCACTTTCACGGGTGAAATCGACCATGGGAAATACCGCCAGACCACCAAGGTGGTGGTGCCTGTGACCAGCCTGTGCCCGTGCTCGAAGAAAATTTCCGATTATGGCGCCCACAACCAGCGTTCGCACGTCACCGTTACGGCGCGCACCAATGAAATGGTGTGGATTGAGGATATCATCGCCTGGTCGAGAAGATCAGGCTTCGTGCGAAGTTGTATGGCTTGCTGAAGCGCCCGGACGAGAAATACGTTACCGAACGCGCCTACGACAATCCGAAATTTGTCGAAGACATGGTGCGCGATGTGGCTGCCGTGCTGAACGACGACAAGCGGATCGATGCCTACATCGTTGAGTCGGAAAATTTCGAATCGATTCACAACCATTCGCCTACGCCCTGATCGAGCAGGACAAGGCGGCAAAGCGCTGACGGCGCGGGACATGGCGCATGGATGGCGCGCTCGCCTTGCCGCAACGGCCCGCCGGGTGGGCGGTGCAATCGCGATCCTCGCGTTATACGGCATGACGCCCGCGAGCGCCGACGCCGATTTCGCCGCCGAACGGACGCGCATGGTCGCCGAAGTCGAGGCGCTCTATGCCGAGACCCGCGCCGAGACCGGGCTGGCCGTGCTGTCGCCTGCGGTGCGCGCGGCGCTCGCCAAGGTTGAACGCCATCGTCTGGTGCCGGCGTCGCAGGTCGCGCTGGCCTACCGCAATCATCCCCTGCCAATCGGCAGCGGGCAGACGATCTCGCAGCCCTACATCGTCGCCTTGTCGAGCGATCTGATCGATCCGCAGCCGGATCATGTGGTGCTCGACGTCGGCACCGGCTCGGGCTACCAGGCGGCGATTCTCGGCGAGATCGTGAAGCAGGTGATTTCGATCGAGATCGTCGAGGACCTGGCGACCACGGCGCGCCGGCAGCTCGGCGCGCTTGGCTATCGCAATATCGAGGTGCGCGTGGGCGACGGCTATCTTGGCTGGCCCGAGGGCGCGCCGTATGACGGCATCGTGGTTGCCGCCGCCGCGCCGCACATTCCGCGCGCGCTGGTCGAGCAGTTGCGGCCCGGGGGCAAAATGGTGATCCCCGTCGGGGCCGAGGGCGCGATCCAGTACCTCGTGCTCGTCACCAAACGCGCCGACGGTGGCACCGACGAGCGTCGCGTTCTGCCGGTGCGGTTCGTTCCGCTGGTGCCCGGGCCCGAGCGGCCGGCGTCGCAGCGCTGAACCGGCGCGCGGCGGCGCTTCAGTAGCGCCGCGTCAGCGTCATCATGGATCCGTCGCGCTTCATCTCGACCCGGTTGAGAAACGTCATGCCGAGCAGCGCGATTTCCAGTCCGCTCTCGAGGACCACCGCGTCGACGTTGCGCAGCTCGATGGCGCCGATCTTCACGGTATCGAGCTTGATTCGCCAGGCGGTGGTACGGCCATTCGCGGTTTCGATCGTTCCCTGCAACCCTTTGCGGTACGCAATGCCGAGGCGCTCGGCGTCGACGCTGGGGAGTGCGATGGCGGTGGCCCCGGTATCGAGCAGGAAGCGCACGCTGCCGCCGTTCACGCCGCCCTGGATGATGAAATGGCCGCGCGGGTCGGCGGCGAGGACCACCTGCTGGCGGTCGGTTTGCGCCGCACCGTCCGCGCGATGGTGCTGTCCGAGCGGCAGGCGGCGGCGCCTGCCGTCGATCTCCACGATCGCATGCTGCTTTTCCACCGCGATGACGCGCACCCCGGACCAGGTCCGGCCGATCCTGACCACCTTCGGATTTCCGCCGTCGAGCGCCAGCACCGCGGCCTTGCCGGGCATGACCCCGATCAAGCTGATGTCGGCCGCCGCCGCGCGCAGCGCGACGGCTGCAAGCAGCAGGCCAATCGCCGCAATCGCAATACAATGAAAATGACGATGTGCGCGTTGCAAGGAGAACATGAATGAAGCCGGTCGCGATCTTCCGGCATGTTCGCAGCGAAGGCCCCGGCTATTTTGCCACCGTCCTTGAGCGGCGCTCAATCCCCGTGCATCTGGTTGCGGTGGATGCGGGCGAGCGGCTGCCACCGAGCGCGCGCGCGTTCTCCGGCCTGGTGTTCATGGGGGGGGCGATGAGCGTGAATGACGATCTGCCCTGGATTGCGCCCGCCCTTGCGCTGGTGCAGGACGCGGTGCGCCAGGACGTGCCGGTGCTCGGTCACTGCCTCGGCGCACAGTTGATCGCCAAGGCGCTGGGCGGCAGCGTGCGGCCGAGTGCCATCAAGGAGATCGGTTGGGGCGAAGTCAGCGTCTCGGACAACGCACTGGCGCGCGAATGGTTCGGATCGTTGGATGGATTCACCGCGTTTCACTGGCACGGTGAGACGTTCACGCTGCCGCTTGGCGCGACACGGATTCTGGAGAACGCGCACTGCCTGAACCAGGCCTTCGTCCTCGGCAAGCACCTCGGCCTGCAGTGTCACGTCGAGATGACGGTCGAGCTGGTGCGCAGTTGGTGTCGCGGCGGGCGGGAGGAGATTGATGCCGCGGTCGCGAGCCCCGCGGTCCAGACGCCCGACGACATGCAGCACGCGCTCGACGCCCGGGTGGCGGCGCTGAATGCCGTTGGCGAGCGAATCTACACGCGCTGGCTCGAGGGACTGGTGGGCGATTGAACGACCCTGCACGCCGGCGGCGTCCGTCGCGTCAGTCGCGGAAATTGATGAACTGCAGCGGCAGGTCGGTGACCGAGGTGCGCACGAGCTGCATCGCGGTCTGCAGGTCGTCCTTTTTGCCGCCCGAAATTCGGACCGTGTCGCCCTGAATCGATGCCTGGATCTTGAGTTTCGCGTCCTTGATCAGCTTCACGATCGCTTTGCCCTTGTCCTGCGGCACGCCGACCTTCACGGTCACGGCGCGTTTGACCTTGTCGCCGGAAATCTTCTCGACGTCACCGAGCTCGAGACAGCGAATATCCACGTTGCGCTTGGTCAAGCGTCCGCGCAGCACGTCGAGCACCTGACCGAGCTTGAACTCGTCGTCCGCGAACGCCGTGAGTTGCAGCTCGTTTTGCTCGATGCGCGCGTCGGAGCCCTTGAAATCGAAGCGATTGCCGATTTCCTTGCTCGCCTGCTCGACGGCGTTGCGGGTCTCTTGCTTGTCGACCTGGGAAACGATGTCGAAGGATGGCATGGGGTGGCGCGCGGTGAGTGAATGCGGGCGTTCATCTTAACGCAGTGCGGCGCCGACTGCGGCCGGGCGGCCGCGCGGCTAGCGCCGATTCAGGCGCAGCAATTCCTCGACCCAGCGCTGCGTCGTGAGCTTGAGCCACTCGAGGTCTGCCGGGCTGGTATAGCCGGTGAAAACCGACAGGCTCAGCGCGCGCTCGCGCAGGCGCAGCAGCGTCGTCGTCGACAGGAGGTAGTAGCCGGGTTCGGACTTCTCCCACCAGAATTCCTTCTCCTCCGCCGACAGCCGAGCGCCCTGCAGGATCGAGAGCAGCGCCGGCTCGCGGCGCAATTCGGCGAGTAGCGCCGGTTGTCCCGGCGGGCGGGCGGCGAGGAACTTGCGGAAGTCCGTGATCCCCGCTGGCGGTGCGCCGAGGCCGCGCGTCAATTCCGCGACATAGCGCTCGAAATCGTTTACCGACACCTGGCGCCGCTCGAGCGAACGCGGCGTGACCACGATCATGTACTGGCGCAGCTCGGGCGTGTCGCCGACGGTGAAGCGCCGCAGGTCGGCGTCGGTGATGCCGAACAGCAGGACCCGGTTGGATGCGGAGGTGAGCGATTCGGCCATTTCGAGCACGCGCGGCGAGCCGGTGAACGCGGCGTCCGAGAACCCCGGTGGGGTGTCGAGCGCAATACGCGTCTCGCCAAGGCGGACTGCGAAGGGGGTCGCGAGCGCCGGTGTTGCGACGAGCGGCGCAGCCAGCAGTGCGGCGGCCAGCAGCGCGGTGCGCGCGCGCGTGCTCATGTCGAGGCCTTGCGCCGGCGCCGGTTGGCCGCGATCCGCAAGCGCAGGGCATTCAAGCGAATGAACCCCGCGGCATCGGCCTGGTCATAGGCCCCCGCGTCGTCCTCGAAGGTCGCGATCGCCGGATCGAACAGCGAATCGGTCTTCGACGCACGTCCCGTCACGATGACCGTCCCCTTGTAGAGTTTGAGCCGAACGGTGCCATTGACCGGCGCCTGCGACGCATCAATCAGAGTCTGCAGCAGGCGCCGCTCGGGGCTGAACCAGTAGCCGTTGTAGATCAGGCGTGCGTAGCGCGGCATGAGATCGTCCTTCAGCGCGAGCACCTCGCGATCCAGCGTGATCGACTCGATTGCGCGGTGCGCCTTCAGCATGATGGTGCCGCCCGGCGTTTCATAGCACCCCCGGCTCTTCATGCCGACATAGCGGTTCTCGACGATATCGAGTCGACCGATCCCGTGGTGCCCGCCCACGCGGTTCAGCGCCGCGAGCACGCGTGCCGGACTCATGCGCCGACCGTTCAGCGCGACGATGTCCCCGCCGCGGTACTCGAGCGTAAGCTGCTCGGGCCGCTTCGGCGCGCGTTCCGGAGATACGGTGATGCGCCACATCGACTCCTCGGGCTCGAAGTCCGGATCTTCAAGGATGCCGCCCTCGTAGGAGATATGCAACAGGTTGGCGTCCATCGAGTACGGCGCGCCGCCCTTGCGCTTCTTGAAATCCACCGGAATGCGGTGCTGATCGGCGTAGCGCAGCAGCTTGTCGCGCGACAGCAGGTCCCACTCGCGCCACGGCGCGATGATCTTTACATTCGGCATGAGCGCATAGGCGCCGAGTTCGAAGCGCACCTGGTCATTGCCTTTTCCGGTCGCGCCGTGGGAGACGGCATCGGCACGCGTCTTTTTCGCGATTTCGACCATCCGCTTCGCAATCAGCGGCCGCGCGATCGAGGTGCCGAGCAGGTATTCGCCTTCGTAGACCGCATTCGCCCTGAACATCGGAAAGACGAAATCGCGGACGAATTCCTCCTTCAGGTCCTCGATGAAGATGTTGCGGCGTGGAATGCCGAGCGCGAGCGCTTTCTTGCGTGCGGGGGCGACTTCCTCGCCTTGTCCGATGTCGGCGGTGAACGTCACCACCTCGCAGTCATAGTTGTCCTGCAGCCATTTCAGGATGACCGAGGTGTCGAGTCCGCCGGAGTAGGCGAGGACGACCTTCTTGATCTTTTTCGATTTCGACTTTTTCACGTTCATGAGTGTACAAGTTGCTGCGCCGGGAATCCCTGGCGCGGTCAGGGGCTGCCCCCGGGCTCAATCCGGGCGACTGTCGCCGAGGAGCAGAAATTCGAGCAAGGCTTTCTGTGCGTGCAGGCGGTTCTCTGCCTCGTCCCAGACTACGCTCTGCGGCCCATCGATGACCTCGGCCGCGACTTCCTCGCCGCGGTGCGCCGGCAGGCAATGCATGAACAGGGCCTCGGGCTTGGCCGCGCGCATCATGTTGGCGTCGACGCGCCAGTCCCGGAACGCCTTGCGCCGGGCGTCGTTCTCGGCCTCGAACCCCATGCTGGTCCACACGTCGGTGGTCACGAGATCCGCGCCGCCAACGGCCTGGATCGGGTCGCTGAACTGGGTGAAGTGGCTCGACCCGCGCAAGCCGGCGCGCGCCGAATCGACCTCGTAGCCCGGGGGCGTCGACACGTGGACGTTGAAGTCGAGCACTTCGGCCGCCTGCAGCCAGGTGTTGCAGACGTTGTTCGAGTCGCCGATCCACGCCACCGTGCGCCCCTGCAGCTCGCCGCGGTGCTCGATGTAGGTGTACACGTCGGCGAGAATCTGGCAGGGATGATAGTCGTTGGTCAGACCGTTGATCACCGGCACGCGCGAGTGCGCCGCAAAACGCTCGATCACCGTCTGTTCGAAGGTTCGAATCATGACCGCGTCGCACATGCGCGAGATGACCTGCGCCGAGTCCTCGACCGGTTCGCCGCGGCCGAGCTGTGAGTCGCGCGTGCTGAGAAAAATCGCCGTGCCGCCGAGCTGGTGCATACCCGCCTCGAACGACAGCCGCGTGCGCGTCGACTGCTTCTCGAAGATCATCGCCAGCGTGCGGTCCGCGAGCGGCCAGTAGCGCTCGTAGCGCTTGAATCGATCCTTGATCCAGCGCGCACGCTCGAACAGCCGTGCGTAGTCCGCGCGCGAAAAATCCTTGAACTGAAGGTAGTGGCGCGCGCCCATGCGGACGCCTCAGGCCGCGGCGGTGCGCGGTTCGGCGCCGGCGCGCGCCAGGAATTCCTTGATGATCGGCACCAGGCGCTCGACGACCATGCGCCCTTCGGGCTCGGTCATGATGAGTGGCGGCAGGAGGCGTACGACCTTGTCGATCGTGACGTTCACGATCAGGCCGGCGTCGAGCGCGCGGCCGACGATTTCGCCGCAGGGCCGGTCGAGCTCGATGCCGATCATCAGGCCCATGCCGCGGATCTCGCGTACCGCGTCCAGGCCGTCGAGCGCGGCGACCAAGCCGTCTCGAATCACGCGGCCCACGCGCTCGGCATTGCCGACCAGGTCGTCGCGCTGCATCGTTTCGATCGTCGCGACGAGCGCCGCCATGGAGAGCGGATTGCCGCCGAAGGTCGAGCCGTGGTGGCCCGGTTTGAACACCCCCTTCGCGCGGCCGCCCGCGATGCAGGCGCCGGCCGGCACGCCGCCGGCCAGGCCCTTGGCGAGCGGGACCACATCCGGCAGGACGCCCGCGTGCTGGTAGACGAACCACTTGCCGGTGCGTCCGAGACCGCATTGCACCTCGTCCGAGATGAACAGCCATTCCTTTTCCTGGCACAGGGCGTGCAGCGCGCGCAAGTATTCGAGGCGCGACACGTTGATGCCGCCTTCGCCCTGGATCGGCTCGATCATCACCGCGACGACGCTCGCGTCGCGTTCGGCGATCGCGCGCACCGTGTCGATGTCGTTCAGTGGCACGCGCACGAATCCCGGAACCAGCGGCTCGAAGCCGGCCTGCACCTTGCGGCTGCCGGTCGCCGACAGGGTGGCGATGGTGCGGCCGTGGAACGCGTTCTCCATCACGATGATGTGCGGCGATTCCACGCCGCGCTGATGACCGTACAGGCGCGCCAGCTTGATCGCCGCCTCGTTCGCTTCGCAGCCCGAGTTGCAGAAGAACACCTCGTCGAGGCCGGTGATCTCGGCGAGCAGGTCGGCGGCGCGCTCCTGGTTCGGGATGCGGAACAGGTTCGAGGTGTGGATGACGCGCGCGGCCTGCTCGGCGATCGCGCGGACGAGCGCGGGGTGCGCGTGCCCGAGCGTGTTGACCGCGATGCCGGCCAGCGCGTCGAGATAGCGCTTGCCCGATTCGTCCCAGAGCCACACCCCCTCGCCGCGCACGAAGGCGATCGGCTGGCGGGCGTAGGTGTTCATCACGTGGGTCACGTGGGACATTGTCGGCACCTCCCGCGAATGAAAAACGGCGACCCGCGCCGCCGTTCAGCGAATGCTAGCACAGGCATGCGGCGTGCAGGTTTCGTCACTGGCGTGCCCGCGCGTCGGTCCGATTGCGCCCGTATGCGCCGCTATAATCGCGCGATGTCCGTGCCTTCAGCCGCTGTGCCGATCGAGTTCGATAGCGTCGGCCTGACGCAGGACGGCAGGCGCTTGCGTCCGAGTGACCGGGTCGCGCAACTGGATCCGGAAAGCGTGGCGCCCCGGGATGCCGTGTTGGGCGCGGCGTAGCGCAGCGCGGCGTGCGATGCGTGTATGACGTAGGCCGCGGGGGCGATGGGCGCGTCGCGAACGCGACGCGCGGGTTACTGCATGGCCTTGACGGCCAGGGAGAGACGGCTCTTGTAGCGGTTGGCGGTGTTGCGTTGCAGGACGCCCTTTGCGGCGACGCGATCGATCGTGCTGGTGCTTTTCGACAACACCGCCTCGGCGGCGACCTTGTCACCGGCGACGACGGCGCTCTCGACATGCTTGATCGCGGTGCGTGCCGCAGTGCGCAGGCTCATGTTGTGTGCCCGGCGCGTGTCTGCCTGACGGGCGCGCTTGCGGGCCGAAGCGGAATTGGCCATGGGGTTCGGAATGTCCTGAAAAAGGGGCGGAAAAAGGTGGGCATTCTATCGGCCAAGCACCTGCTGCGCAAGGAAAATACCCGCCGTTGGCGGCCCCGCGGCGGGGATCCGACCGGGCCGGGCCGATGAACCTGCTGCGTGCGCTCGGCACCGTGAGCAGCATGACCCTGCTCAGCCGGGTGCTCGGCTATGTGCGCGACTTCTTCATTGCGCGCGCATTCGGGGCGGGGCTCGCCACCGACGCCTTTTTCGTCGCCTTCCGGATTCCGAATCTGCTCCGCCGGCTGTTCGCCGAGGGTGCGTTTTCACAGGCCTTCGTTCCGGTGCTGGCGGAGTACAAGGCGCGCCAATCGCTCGAGGACACGCGCACGCTGCTCGACAGCGTGGCGAGCCTGTTGTTTCTCGCCGTGGTCGTGGCTGCGGTGCTTGGCGTGCTTGGCGCGCCGCTGATCGTCATGGTCTCGGCGCCCGGCTTCGTCGATGAGCCCGACAAGTTTGCGCTCACGGTCGCGCTGCTACGGATCACCTTTCCCTACATCGTGTTCATTTCGCTCGTCGCGCTGGCGGCGGGCATACTCAATACCTGGAGCCGCTTCGCGGTGCCGGCATTCACGCCGGTATTGCTGAACGTGTCCTTCATCGTGGCCGCGGCGTTCTTCGCCGAGCACTTCGATCCGCCCGTGCTCGCGCTCGCCTGGGCGGTGTTCGTCGGCGGTATCCTGCAGCTTGCGTTTCAGCTGCCGTTTCTTGCACGCATCGGCGTCCTGCCGCGCTGGCGGCTGCAATTTCGGCACCCGGGCGCCACGCGCATCCTGAAGCTCATGGCGCCGGCGGTTTTCGGTGTATCGGTGAGTCAGATTTCGCTCCTCATCAACACGATCTTTGCGTCGTTTCTGGTGTCGGGCAGCGTGTCCTGGCTCTACTACGCCGACCGCCTGATGGAGTTTCCGGCGGGGGTGCTCGGCGCGGCGCTGGGCACGATCTTGCTGCCCAGTCTGTCGCGGGTACATGCGCAGGCAGACGCCGACGCCTACGCGCGCTTGCTCGACTGGGGTCTGCGCGTGACGCTGCTGCTCGCCGTGCCCGCGGCTGCGGCGCTTGCGGTGATCGCGCTGCCCCTCATCGCCACGCTGTTTCATTACGGCCGCTTTGGTGCTGACGATGCCTGGATGACGCGCCAGGCGCTCGTCGCGTACAGCGTGGGTCTGGTCGGCATGATCCTGGTCAAGATTCTCGCGCCGGGCTTCTATGCACGGCAGAACATCCGTACTCCGGTGCGCATCGCGGTGCTGACGCTCGTCGCGACGCAGGCCATGAATCTCGCCTTCATCGTGCCGCTCAAGCACGCCGGCCTCGCACTCGCGATCGGGCTTGGCGCCTGCCTGAATGCGGGTTTGCTGTTTCGCGCGCTGCGCCGCCACGGCATCTACCAGGCGCAGCCGGGCTGGACTGCGTTCCTGGCGCGCGTCGCCGTGAGCGTGTGCCTGATGGCACTCGCGCTGCACTTCGCCGTGGGTGATACCCAGTGGTGGCTCGAGGCGAAGGGACTGCGCAAGGCGGCCGCATTGGCCGGGCTGGTCGTGCTCGGCGGCGCGGTGTACGGCGGCAGTCTTCTCGCCCTGGGCGTGCGTGTGAGGGATTTCGCGCGCCAGGGCGCGGACTGACGCAGGCGCGATGACGATCGGCGTGCCACCCGGGCCACAGGGGTCACCGCAACGGCTTGCGCCGTTCCGCGCGCTGATGGCGCAGGACGACGCACGCATCGAGCTTGCACGTGCCTGCCTCATGATCGCGCGCGATGCCTACCCGGAGGTCGACGTCGGGCACTACCTCGGGGAAATCGAGCGCTACGGGTTGCGCCTGCGTGCGCGGCTGTCGCAACACGGTCGCGCGGAAAAGAAGCTCATCGCGCTGAACGAATTCTTCTTTGGCGAGCTCGGCTTCGAGGGCAATGTCGACGCCTTCTACGACCCGCGCAACAGCTACCTGAACGAAGTCATCGACCGGCGCATCGGCATTCCGATCAGCCTCGCGATCCTGTACGTCGAAATCGGCCGGCGCATCGGCCTGCCGCTCGAGGGCGTCTCCTTTCCCGGCCATTTCCTCGTGCGCCTGCGCCTGCGCGGTGCGATGCTGGTACTCGATCCGTTCGCGGGCGGCGCGCCGCAGTCCGAAGACGAATTGCGCGCGCGCCTCGCGCGTGTCGTGCCGCCAGCCGCAACCGGCGGCATTGCGGTCGAGGCACTGCCCCTCGAGCCGTTCCTCGAACCGGCATCGCACCGGCAGATCCTCGCGCGCGTGCTGCGAAACCTGAAAGGGATCTACCGCGCGGCCGACGAACCCGCGCGCCTTCTCGAGGTCTTGGACCGGATCCTCGTCGTGACGCCGGATGCACACGCGGAGCTGCGCGATCGCGGCCTCGTGTACCAGCGTCTCGAGTGCTGGCAGCCGGCGCTGGAGGACCTCACGGCCTACGTCGAGCGTGCAGCCGATGCCGCGGATGCCGCGGCCATCCGGATCCAGCTCACGGCGCTGCGCGCGCAGTGCGCGCGAATGAACTGATCCTGACTGATCCTGATTGGGCGCCGCCGCCGAGGCTGCCGGGCGACTGACCGCATGACGCGAGGCACCGCAGTGCAGCAAAGTCACTATAATTCAAAATTTTAGGCTTGCACCATGGTGGTCACGCACGGCACACCGCATCCGGGCCGCGGACCGAGTGCGTGGACGATCGGCAACTTCGACGGCGTGCATCTCGGCCATCAGGCCATGTTGTCGCGCGTCGTCACGGTCGCGCGGCGCCGGGGGATTGCCGCCGGCGTGCTCAGCTTCGAGCCGCTGCCGCGCGAACATTTTGCCGCGCAGCGTGGCGAGGGTGCGGCACCGCCGCGGATTTCCCGCCTGCGCGAAAAGCTCGAATTATTTGCCGCCGCGGGCATGGATCGCGCGCACGTGGCGCGCTTCGATGCGCGCTTCGCGTCCATCGCCGCGACGCAGTTCGTCGGCGACATGCTGGTGCGCCGGCTGGAGGCGGTGTGGCTGCTCGTGGGCCGGGATTTTCGCTATGGCGCCGGCCGCAGGGGGGATTTTGCGGCGCTCGAGGCCGCGGCACCGGCGCTCGGTTTCGAGCTCGAAGCGATGCCGGAAGTGACCGACGCGGGCGGGCGAATCTCGAGCTCGCGGGTGCGCGAAGCGCTCGAGCGCGGCGACCTCGAGGGCGCCGAGCGGCTGCTGGGGCGGCCCTATGTGGTGTCGGGGCGCGTTGTGCATGGCGCCAAGCTGGGTCGCGAACTCGGGTTTCCGACGGCGAACATCGTGCTGCGTCGCCCGCCGCCGCTCGCGGGCATTTACGTGGTCGAGGCGCACGGCGCTGATCCCGCGAGTCCCGAACGCTGGCTGCCGGGGGTGGCCAGCATCGGACTGCGGCCGACCGTGAACGCGGTCGTGACGCCGTTACTCGAAGTCCACCTGTTCGATGTCGCGGAGGAACTCTACGGGCGCCATCTGCGCGTGCGTTTTCGTGCCCGGTTGCGTGACGAAAAAAAATACGCCGATCTCAGGCAACTGCGCGCGGCGATCGCGCGCGACGTGGCGCAGGCAAAGGAGTATTTCGCGACCCATGGCTGACTACAAGAAAACGCTGAACCTTCCGGATACGCCGTTTCCGATGCGCGGCAACCTCGCCAAGCGCGAGCCGCAGTGGGTCAGGCAATGGGAGGACAAGGGCGTCTACGCACGCTTGCGCACGCTCGCCAAGGGCCGGCCGCGGTTCGTGCTGCACGACGGCCCGCCCTACGCCAACGGCGACATCCACCTTGGCACCGCGGTCAACAAGATCCTCAAGGACATGGTCGTCAAGTCGAAGTCGCTCGCGGGGTTCGACGCACCCTACGTGCCGGGCTGGGACTGCCACGGCATGCCGATCGAGGTGCATATCGAGAAGCAGCACGGCAAGCACCTCTCGGCCGAGGAGACCCAACGCCTGAGCCGCGCCTACGCGACCGAGCAGATCGCGCGCCAGAAGGCGGATTTCCGGCGCCTCGGCGTGCTCGGCGACTGGGACAACCCGTATTTGACGATGGCACCCGGCAACGAAGCCGACGAAATCCGCGCGCTCGGCGTGCTGCTCGCCAAGGGCTATGTGTATCGTGGCCTGAAGCCCGTGAACTGGTGCTTCGATTGCGGCTCGGCGCTCGCCGAGGCCGAGGTCGAGTACGAAGATCGCACGGATCTGGCGATCGACGTCGGCTTTCCGTTTGCCGAGCCCGCGCGCGTTGCGCAGGCCTTTGGTCTCGCGCGCTTGCCCGACAAGCCCGGCTACGCGGTGATCTGGACGACCACGCCGTGGACGATTCCGGGCAATCAGGCGCTGAACGCCCATCCCGAGTTCGAGTATCGCCTGGTCGACACGGCGCGCGGCCTGCTGATTCTCGCCGCCGACTTGCAGGAAGCCTGCCTCGCGCGCTACGGACTCACCGGCACGACGCTTGCGACGTGCACCGGTGCGGCGCTCGCAGGGATCGCCTTCCGGCATCCGTTCTACGACCGGAACGCGCCGCTGTACCTGGGCGATTACGTGACGCTCGACACGGGAACTGGACTCGTGCACTCGGCGCCCGCCTATGGCGTCGAGGACTTCGAATCCTGTCGGCGCGCCGGTATGCAGGACGCGGAGATCCTGACGCCGGTGCAGAGCGACGGGCGCTTTGCGGCGTCGCTGCCGTTGTTCGGCGACCTGATGATCTGGGACGCGAACCTGGAAATCGTCGCCGAACTGGAGCGTCGCGGCGCGCTGTTTGCGCGCGAGAACTATCTGCACAGCTACATGCACTGCTGGCGCCACAAGACGCCGGTGATCCTGCGCGCGACGGTGCAATGGTTCGCGGGCATGGACGACGTCCCGGGCTGGCAGGGGACGCGGCCCGCCGAGACCCTGCGCGCGACGGCGCTGCGCGGCATCGAGGCGACGCAGTTCTTCCCGGCCTGGGGGCAGGCGCGCCTGCACGGCATGATTGCCAACCGGCCCGACTGGACGCTGTCGCGCCAGCGCCAATGGGGTGTGCCGATGCCGTTCTTCGTGCACAAGGAAACCGGCGCCTTGCACCCCGATACGCTCGCATTGCTCGAGGCGGTCGCCAAGCGCGTCGAGGCGGGCGGCATCGAAGCCTGGCAGACCCTCGACCCGCGCGAACTGCTCGGCGCCGATGTCGCGCACTACGAGAAGGTGAAGGACACGCTTGACGTGTGGTTCGACTCGGGCTCGACGCACCAGACGGTACTGGGCGGCCCGCGCGACGGGCAGGGCGCGTTCGCCGCGCCCGTGCACGGCGCGGGTGCGGGTTCGCACCGCGCGCAAACCGAATTTCCCGCCGACCTCTACCTCGAGGGCTCCGACCAGCATCGCGGCTGGTTCCACAGTTCGCTCCTGGTGTCGTGCATGATGAACGGGATGCCGCCCTACAAGGGCTTGCTCACGCACGGCTTTGTGGTCGACGGGGATGGCCGCAAGATGTCGAAGTCGAAAGGCAACGTGATCGCGCCGCAGGAGGTCGCGGGCAGCCTCGGTGCCGAAATTTTGCGCCTGTGGGTGGCGAGCACCGACTACTCGGGTGAGCTGACCATCTCCGACGAGATTCTCAAGCGCGTCGTCGAATCGTACCGGCGCATCCGCAATACGCTGCGCTTCCTGCTTGCCAACACATCGGATTTCGACCCCGCCGTGGACGCCGTGCCGATCGACGAACTGGTCGAGATCGACCGCTACGCGATCGCGTTGACCGCGCGCCTGCAGGACGAAGTGGCGGCGGACTACGCACGTTATGCTTTTCATCTGGTCGCGCAGAAGCTGCAGACCTTCTGCTCCGAGGACCTCGGTGCGTTCTACCTCGACATCCTGAAGGACCGGCTCTACACCTGCGGGCCACGCGCGCCCGCGCGCCGCTCGGCGCAGACCGCGCTGTGGCAGGTGACCGCAAGCCTCGTGCGGCTGATGGCGCCGATCCTTTCGTTTACCGCCGAAGAGCTGTGGCAGGTCGTTCAGCGTGAATCCGACACGAGCGTGTTTTTCGAAACCTGGCACAGGCTGCCGGCGGTCCCCGGGTCGCCCGCGCTGCTCGAGCGCTGGGCGCGCCTTCGCGCGCTGCGCGCACCGGCACGCAAGCGCATCGAGGCGCTGCGTGGCGAGGGCGTGGTCGGCTCGTCGCTGCAGGCCGAAGTCGACTATCGGGTCGGTGACGCGGACTATGCGCTGCTCACCAGCCTCGGCGACGATCTGCGCTTCGTGCTGCTGACCTCGGCGGTACGCGTGCATCGCGCCGGCGGCGACGCCGGGAGCGACGCGGACGTCGAGGTGCAGGCGAGCAGGCATGGCAAATGCGAGCGCTGCTGGCACTACCGCGCCGACGTCGGCACGGACGCGGCGCATCCCGCGCTGTGCCCGCGCTGCGTGTCGAACCTCTTCGGCGCGGGCGAGGTGCGCCAGCATGCGTAGGTCCTGGGCGTGGTTTACGCTTGCTGCGGCGATTGTCGTTGCGGACCGCGCCAGCAAATGGGTCGTGCTCGACGCCTTTCATCTTGGCGAGCGCGTCGAGATTACGGGTTTTTTCAACCTGGTTCTGGTGTTCAACCGGGGGGCGGCGTTCAGCTTTCTCGCCGATGCCTCGGGTTGGCAGCGGGTGTTCTTCGCCACCATCGCGATCGTCGCGGCGCTCATCGTCTCGGTGCTGATCCTGCGCGCGCCCGAGCGCCGCCTGCTGTGTACCGGGCTCGCGCTCATCCTTGGCGGCGCCCTCGGCAACCTGATCGACCGGCTGCTGTACGGGCACGTGGTGGATTTCGTCGATCTGCATGCCTTCGGCTGGCATTGGCCCGCGTTCAACGTCGCCGACAGCGGGATCACGCTTGGCGCCGGGCTCGTGATTCTCGAAGGCTTCCTGCATCGCGACGATGGCCCTGGTGCGCGGTCTGGGTGACCACGCGCGCGGCATGGACTTAAACCATCCGTCGGCGGGCTCTGCGCCGCGCTGTGGGGCGGTGAAAGCGTGCACAATCCGCCTATGGACGTGATGCTTGCAAACCCGCGCGGCTTCTGTGCGGGGGTCGAACGTGCGATCGAGATCGTCGAGCGCGCGCTCGAGCAGTTCGGCGCGCCGATCTACGTGCGCCATGAAATCGTGCACAACCGTTACGTGGTCGAGGATCTGCGGGCGAAAGGGGCGATCTTCGTCGAGGACCTGGCGGCCGTGCCGCGCGGCAGCACGGTGATCTTCAGCGCACATGGCGTCCCGCGTGCGGTGCGCGGGGAGGCCGCCGCGCGTGGTCTGAACGTGTTCGATGCGACCTGCCCGCTGGTGACCAAGGTACACGTCGAAGTGGCCAAGATGCTCAAGGCCGGCTTCGAGATCGTGATGATCGGGCATCGCGGCCACCCGGAAGCCGAGGGCACGATGGGTCAGGGCGACGGCGGCATGCATCTCGTCGAATCGGTCGCGGATGTTGCGGTGCTCGCGCCACGCGACCCGCAAAAGCTCGCCTACGTGACGCAAACCACGCTTTCGGTGGACGATGCACGGGCGATCGTCGAGGCGCTCAGGCTGCGCTTTCCGGCGATCCGCGGCCCGAAGCAGGACGACATCTGCTACGCGACGCAGAACCGGCAGGATGCGGTCAAGGTCCTCGCGCCGCAGTGCGACGTGGTGATCGTGGTCGGTTCGCGCAACAGTTCGAACTCGAACCGCCTGCGCGAGGTCGCGGAGAACGTCGGCGTTCCGGCCCACATGGTCGATGCTGCATCCGACCTCAAGCCGGAGTGGATCACCGGCCGGCGCTGCGTCGGCGTGACTGCGGGTGCGTCTGCGCCCGAGGTGCTGGTATACGAGGTCATCGATCGGCTGACCGAACTGGGCGCGCGCAAGGTGCGCGCGCTCGAAGGCATCACCGAGAGCGTTGTGTTTTCGCTGCCGCGGGCGCTGGCGCGCGCGGGGGATCGCGCCTGATCAGCGCTGCTTCGGTTTGCCTGACGCGGGCGGCGGCGCGTCGAAGCTGACTTCGATCCGCATCTGCACCCGTACCCGTTTGCCGTCCTTCATCGCAGGGGAAAAGCGTGCGGCGCGAAACGCGCGCGCGGCCGATTCACCGAAGCCGTAGCCGTCGGGTGCCGCGCGCTCGACCGTAACCTTCTCGATCGCGCCATTCGAATCGACGAACAGCTGTACGACCGCCTTGCCGCTCACGCTCTCGCGCGCCGCACGCGCCGGGTAGGGGGGCTGGACCTGAACCTTGATGCCCGGGCGGACATCGAGCTCGGTCGTGAGGTAGTGGCGCGAGTCCGGGACCGCGGGCGTCGCGGGCGCTGCTGGTGAGGCGGATACGGTCGTCGCGGCGGGCCTGGCGGTGCCGGCCGCACGCGCGTCGCGCACACCAACCCAACCCGCAGCCAGGCTGAGCGCACCGGCCGTCGCGAGCAGGGCGACCGCCAGGCGTCGCCGCCTGTCGGTCCCTGCTGCCATCACGCGGGCGCTGTGCCGCATCGCGGCGCTTACTGGACCACCAGTTCGCGCCAGGACACGCGCTTGCCGGAAATTGCGGGCGGCGAGATCGGTGTTTCCTGCGTGAGCTGCTGGTTGTCGGCCGTGGTGACGATCGTCTTTATCGCGCCACTGGGCAGCTTGATGACGTTGACGCCAACGACCAGCGAGGCCGAGATCTTGGTGCTCGCCGTATCCAGCGTCGCTCCCGGGACGAAGCTGCCGGTGCGGAAGTCGAGGAAGTTCAGCCAGCCGAAACCGCCGGCGACGCAGGCGTCGCTCGAAGGCACGTTCGTGGGTATGACCAATGTGCCGAGTTGCAGGATCGGGTCGACGTTGATCCGCTCGCCGCTTTCCGGCAGGTCGACGTACCATCCGAACGTGGCCGGGTTCGCCCAATCGACCGGGTTGGCGCTCGCGGTGCGGGTTGCCGATGTGACATTGGTCAGGGTCTGCGCCACGAAGCCGGGCGACAAGCGCGGCCCGACGATCGACGCCTGCGGACTAGCCAGTAGGCTGTCCAGGTAGTCATCCCAGATCGCGTACATCGTCTGCGTCTGGGTGGTCGTCGAGTCGCTCGGACCCAGCAGCTTGCCGGTGCCGACGAAGACCACGGCCTTGCCCGATATCTCTCCGAGCTCCGGTTTGGTGGTGATCGGCTGCGGTACGCCGCCCGGATCGGTCAGCGTGGCCAACTTGAACGCGACATTGGGACTCGGCTTCGATCCATCGAGCTGTACGCGCCACAGGTTCCCCTTGAGGTCGCCGGCGTAGAGGCGCAGCGTGAGGTTATCGCGCGACGCGTCGTCGACCCAGGCATTGAGCCTGTTCAGGCCGCTCGGGTCTGCAGTGCCGGCGACGCAAGGCCCTGACGTGCTCACGCCGTCGCAGCCCACGCCGGTGCCGATCCGTTGCAGGATTTTGCCGGTGAACGCGTCGATGACGTAGAAGTAGCCCGTGCCGTCGCCCGGATTGAGGTTGTTGTGGCCCGAGGTGACGAACACGACCCACTTGCCGTCGGACGGGCGCTTGCTGAGCACCGGGTTGCCGAAGCTGAGGCCGATATTGCAGTCCCCGGAGAAGCTGCCGCTGTTGGCCTGCGCGGTGGTGAGGCAGGTCGTGCCAGTGCCGCCCTTCAGCTCCCACAGCGCCTTCGGATTGTCCGGATCGGTGATGTCGAGCGCGTAGTAGCCGCGCCCGCCCGCGTTCAGCCCCGCGACCAGGACCGTATGCCACGCCGAACCGTCGTAGGCGTCGCCGACCGTCGGTGAGCCGTCGACGTTGTAGCGGTGCACGAAGAGCGCCGTGGTCTCGGCGAGAAACTTCATTTCGGGCATCACGATGCTCGGGACGTAGGCCCAACGCTCCGAGCCCTCGCCCGACGTGGGCGACGTGTTTAGCGTACCGGTGAAGACGTCGTCAGACGGCACCGCCGTGCTGATACCGGCAGTCTGATAGTAGGGATTGCCGTCCGGGTCGGTTTCCAGCGCGTGCAGCATGCCGTCGTTTGCCGCGATAAAGACCGTGCCCTTGCGGGTGGCCGGAAGTCCGGCTTTGAACGCGGCGTAACCGGGGTTTAGGCCGTCGTCATAGGTGAAGGGCGAGCTCTTCACATAGGCCGGCTGCGCGTTGACGATGTCGCCCAACAGTCCGGCCCTGTTGCGGAACAGGTCGGTCTGCGTGGTGCCGCCACTCGACTCGTTGGCGGTGTCCCCGCGCAGGAAGTCGACCAGCTTTTGCGCGCTTGCGCCGCCGGGATCCTGGCGCGTGGGTGCGGGAAGGTCGGCCGCCCATCCGGCCCACTGCGCGAGCAGCGACGGGTCGAAAAAGCCCATGTCGGCGACCGACAGCCCGGGTTCCCCGGCACAGCCCGTGTAGAGCGCGGGGGTCCCCGGCCAGCAAAATGCCTTCAGCCCGTTGCCGTTGTCGAGCGGCGGGGCGCGGTCAGCCGCGTCGTAGGTGTAGATCTTGCGGTCGGTGTGCGAACGCTGATCGAGCAGGTTCGCGGCCGACCAGAGCTCGGCGGTCGCGACGATACCGGTCGTGAGGTCGATCGTGCGCGCCTTCAGGTCACCGGTCCAGATGACCGTCTGATACTGCGCGGTAAAGGCGAAGTTGTCGCCCGCGACTGGCTGCAGGTTCGAGGTTGCCGCCGCCGCGCCCGCGCCAACGCGCGACTGCACGGCCGTCAGCGCCTCGGCGACGCCGTCGGAGAGCTGCTGCGGATCGCGCGCCGAGAAGAAGGTGCCGCGCCCGTTGACCGCCGCATGCCACAGGTCGTCGAGCGTCGTCTCGGTACCGGACACCGGCACCGGCCAGTTCGAGCCGGCCTTGATGTCGGCGAAATCGCCCGTCGTTTGCTCCTTGTAGTTCTTGTCGAAATTGAGCAGGCCGGCGAGGCCGAGGCCCACGGTGAAGGTCACCATGTGCTGGTGCGGGGCGTTGTCCTCCTGCGTCAACGGCGAGTTGTCGGCAAGGGGGCTGAGGTCGGTCTGGTAGTAGTACATCGCGACGTCAGCGAGCGTTTTGGTCGCATTGGTGGCCGCCCCGCCGTCATAGGTCGCGTTGGCGCGCGACGACCATGGCGGGCTCTTGCCATTGCCCACGTCCTGGTTGTCGTGGTTGCCGATGTTGCCGGTGAGGGCAGGTGGGTCGGACCCGTTCCAGTAGCCGTCGGTCGTCAGGATCGCGTAGTTCGGCTGGCAGGAAACCTGGATCGGGGTCCCGGGCATGCCGGAGTTGATCCCGGTCGTGACGTCGCCATAGTAGCGTCCGACGCGCGAAAGCGCCTGCCGCAGCGGCGTCGAGCCGTGGTCTTCCTGATCGTAGAGCCGTGTATACCAAGACGCCTTCTGCGTCGAGTCGAAGTCCGCGGCCGCGAGGAAGCGGCCCGAAACGACCGGGCCGCCCGGGTTGATGGTGATGAAGCCGACCCGATAGCTGTCGTCGATGCCGGCGAACGCGCGCCCGATCGCGGTCTTCGCCATCTGCATGCGGCTGCGGTAGTAGGCATACCAGTTGGCGAAGTTGGTCATCTCTTCGTCGTAGGTGCAGGACGCAGCTGCGCAGTCGGTGCGCTTGGCGTACTTGGTGAAGGTCGCGCCCGGAACGATGTTTACCCGCACGAATTTACCGACCTGGCCACGGCCCTCGTTGTCGTCCACGCCACCCGAGAAGTTGACCGTCACGGTTTCGACGTCGCCATTGCTCGACCCGCCGGCAAGCTGCCTGCCGGTATGGCCGCTGTTCGTCAGACCGACCTCGGTCACGACGAGCGGCAGGCCATTCAGCTCGCCGCCGGTGCCCGCCGGGGCGGTGATCGTGATTTGGCTGCCGTTGCTCGCAGTGGTCGCGATGTAGCCATGCCCGCCAACGTTGGCGTTGATCTGATCGGCAATCGCATTACCCATCTGGTTGTTCCGCGTGTTCTGGTTGCCGCTGGTACAGCCGAACGCGCCGTTGCAGTAGACGGTGGCCCCGAGCACCTCGACGAGCCCGAGCCGGATGCTCGTGACCCGGTCGCCCGGAGTCCCCTGATCGGCGTCTTCGACGTCGAAGGTTACGCTCGCCGGCGCAATCGGCATGCCGACCGAACCGACCGAAACCGCGTAGCCGTTCGTTACCGTACAGAGCTGCGGTGCTGCGGCAACGCAAGCGTACGGCGCGGCGGGTGTCGAATCCGCGATGATCGTGACGACGTTGTTGTTCACGGTCGCCGAATACCCGCTCGTCGCGCTGTTGGCGTTGATCGCGTCGCGGATTTGCAACGCGGCGGCGTTCGGTACGATCGGGGTGCCCGTCGTGATGGTCCCGGTAATCACGTTTACGCCGTTGACGTTGATGCTCTGGATGACGCCCCCGAAACTGTCCCCCTGGGGATTGGTGACCGTGATCGTCGCCGTTGCCGGGGCGGCGGTCCCGGGCCCGCCGGCGCCGACGACGAAACCGGTGTACTTTGGCCGCGTGAAGCTGCCGGTCAGCTTGCCCTGGCAGTTCGTGAGCCCGGTGTCGGCGCAGAAGCGCAGTGTTCCTGGGACCGTGTAGGGCCCGGTCGGCGCAGTGGCAACGATGCAGTTTGGCGTCGTCGGCGTGTCTTTCAGCGTGCTATCGAGGCAGTATTCTGTCGGCAGCAGGCGGTAGTAATAGGGCGCGCCGTTGACGTACTTGATCGATCCGGTCGTACCGGAGTCGCGCCCAAAGCCGTAGTTCAGGTTCGGGTAGGTGTACTCGCTGTTCAGTCGGCAGACGCTCGGATAGTTGGCCGCGTTGTTTTCGTCCGCGCCCTGGCTGGTACACCATGCCCGGTCCGGGAAGCCCGTGACGAGGTTCGATGTCGTCTGCGAGCTTCCACTGCCGTTCATCTCGAGAATATTGACGCGAAACGTGTCGGTGCCCGCGGTGGTCACGTTGTCAGTCGGTACCGCGGTCCAGGACCCGGTGGCTGTGGCGTTCATTTCCCCCTTCGAGGTCCCGTCGGAGTTCACCGCGGGAAAGTAGCGGATCTCCGGGTTGTAGTACTGGTAGTTCACTTCGGGCGACATCATGGGCGGATCGCCCACCTCGCAGTCCCACAGGCTCGAGGTGATCGCCCCGTCGCCGTCGGCACTGTCGTAGCACAGACTCCTCGGCGCTGCCGAACAGGCTGCCCATGTAATCGGGCGTGTACTGCTGGCGCATCGATCCGGAATCGTCGAGGATCAGCATGATGTTCGGCTTGACGTTGGACGCCGGCTGCGCAAGCGGTTCGCTGCCGATGTCGGTCGGCGCCGCGAGCGCAGTCGCCGGCAGGCCGAGCGCGAGCGCAACGTGCCGCAGTCCGAAGGGTCAATCGTAATGATTGGGTGTGCATGAGGAGAGTCTCCAAAATCGCGCGAGCGTCAATAGACGACCGCCTGAACGTAGGCCACCGTGTTGCGCGGTCCGATCACGCGCACCGTGATGCGGTAAAAGGCGTCGGTGGTCGTGGCAAGCGCCCCGCCACCGAAGGCCGGGGCGCCCTTGGTGCTGCTGCCAGCTGCTGCGGCAGCTTCCGTCGATTGCACGCAGCTCTTTGCTACGGCGGTGCCGCTCGCCTTGCACAAGCGGTGAATGACGTAGCGCACGGTGTTGCCCGCGGCATCCGTCGTCAGCGCCACCGAATTGCTCGGCCAGTCGAAGTCGTTCGCCGGATCCGCATCGCTCTGATACAGGTCGAGGACGCCTCCCACTGCACCCCCGTCCCACTGCGCAAAGTAGCCGCCGGCGGCGTTCGAATTCAACAGGGCGGCGCCACCGTTGGCCAGCAGCCAGTTGCGGCCCGCCTCGACGCCGGCGTCCGCCGCCATCGTCGCGCCCTGCTTGAAGGCTAGGTTGTTCGCGATGAGAGCCCCGGTCTCCACCCCGCGCATCATTGCCAGGCCGGCGAGCGACATTGCGACGAGCACGATCAGTGCGATGAACAACACCGCGCCGTGCTGCGCGCGGCGCAGCGCCCTGCCCAGCGGCCGCAGACCCTGGCTCATATGTACCTCCAGATCATGTTGCGGATCGGGATCGTGGTTTCGAACACCCGGTAGCGGTAGCAGCGCGCCTGATTGGTGGCAACGCCAAGGTCGGTCCAGCCAAAAACGCCGCCCACCCAGGTCGGCTGCGCGGTCGTCGCGTCGCAGTTCGCCCCGGTCGGCTTTTCGTAGTTGCCAACCCGTGCGACGACGCCGACGCGCAGCGCGAGGATCTGCTGCCAGTCGGCCGCGGTCGCCGGCGTCGTGTTGTCCCAGGTGTCAACGATATCGTCGGCATTGGTGTCCTTGCCGTACTGCGCGCGCAGATCGACGATCCCGTCGACCAGGTCGAACTGGCGTGATACCGGCGCCCCGGGTTGCTAAACGGCATTTCCAGAACGTGCAGCGAATCGCTGGCGATCGAATAGGTGCGCACGATCGGGTTGCCAAGGTTGAACAGCAGGTCGTCCTTGACGTAGGCCGGATAGGGGCCGGCCCCCGGCGGATT
This sequence comes from uncultured beta proteobacterium, assembly GCA_963714925.1. Taxonomy (GTDB): domain Bacteria; phylum Pseudomonadota; class Gammaproteobacteria; order Burkholderiales; family SG8-39; genus SG8-39. The sequence continues at coordinate 125,464 of CAVQQK010000016.1, forward strand.
GAACGGCGCGCTGACGCCCGGATTGTGCTGCAGTTTCTGCGGCACGCTCTGAACCGCGGTTACCTGAACCATGGTGCAGTACGGGGGGCGTCGCATCGTTCACCATCAACACCAGGTCGTTGTCTTTGAAGGTATCGACGCCGTCGACATCGAGTTCGGACGAGGCGGCCGGCATGGTGTCGGACAAACTCGACGGTATCGAACGCACCTCGCCGGTCGCATACATGACGGTGATCTGGTCGGGGACGGTGGGGGGGGCGCCCGCGACGTGGGCAATGACCACCGGCGCGAGGGTGATGTTGGGCAGTGTGCCCCCGGGGAGGTTGCTCGAGTAGTCCGGGTCGTAGTAGTAGTTGATGTTGCCGCAGGCGAGTGCACCGGCATGGTTGATGCCATAGCCGGCCATGCGCACCTCGCGCTCGAGCGTGAACAGCGCCACGTTGCCGTTGGTCTGCGCGCCGCCCGCGCCGAGCGTGGCCCGGTTGAACTCGTCGCTCGTCAGGTAGGCCTGGGTCATGATGAGGATGCCGATCAGACCGATCGCGACCGCGACCAGCACCTCGATCAGGCTCATGCCGCGCTCGGCGGCGCGTCGGAGACGCGTTTTGGCGACCATGGTGGTTCTCATATCGATCCGTTGATCTGCGCGATGACCAGGTGCTGGCTGACGTTGATGTCGCCGGTCCCGGGGTCTTCGCCGGGACGCAACCAGCGCACGGTGACAGTGACCTGGTTGCCGGCGACGACGATTACCGGCGTGTAGGTGGTCGACATGGGAAGTCGCGCATTGACCTGACCTACCCAGGCGTCGCGGGGGCCATAGGTCCCGACGGTACTGTCGTAATTCGCAAGATTCGCGCGATCGACCCACATCGCGCCGATGATCTGTGTGCCCAGATACGACGCCTCGGAGCGGTATTTCGATTCCACGGTGTTGCGCATGCCGATGGCCTGCATGCCCAGCATGGCGAGGATGCCGATCGAGAAGATCAGGATGCCGACCAGCGCTTCGAGCAGCATCACGCCGCGCTGTCTGGATGGTGTCTGAATGTTCATGCCGTTCGTCCTCATATCCCGGTCTTGCAAAAACGAGGGTCGGTCGCGTCAATGACCTTGGGATCACACATGCGCGCTTCGCCGCCCGTTGATATTTCAACGTTCAGGCATCGCATCTTGCCGTTCACCAAGTCGAGGTGCTCGCAGGTGCCGGTCGAATTCACGACGCGAATCTTGGTGATCCCGGCGCCGGTGAGCCGCCCGAGCCCCGAAAACGTCGCGGTCGTGCCGCCGACGGTGCTGATCGCCACGTTGCGCGTGCCCTCGGTGGCCGAACGCTTCTCGATGATCTGCGGCGCGGCGGTGCTGCCGGGCGTGGCGTCGCAGGCACTGTCGGGGTCGGCGAGGCTCACCACCCAGGCGAGCGAGTTGTTCGCCAACGTGCAGCCCGCGGTGAGGTTGGTGACGAACTGAAAGCGCACCGCGGTGTTGCGCCGGATCGACTCGGCGCGTGCCTGTGTCGAGGCCGATCATGACGGTCTGGGCCGCGTTCTTGATCTGCTGGTTCTGCAGGAAGATCGTGAACGCGGGTACGCCGATGAACAGCACGATCGACATGATGACCAGCGCGATCATCAACTCGATGAGCGTCACGCCGCGCTGCGCCGCGCGGGTCATGCGCCGGATGTCCCCGCCTAGCACGACTCGCCCTTCTTCGACACCCAGCAGGAGGTGGAATTATTCCAGCCGGGCAGGCTTGTGAACGTGGACGTGCGCACGTTCGCCTGGTTGATCGTATAGACGAAGCCCGCCATGCCCTGGGCCGCCACGCCGGTGGCGGTGCAACGAAATGCGGTGGCCGTCACGGCACCGCCCGCGCCGTCGTCGCAGGCGTAGGTGAAGTAGCGCGCGTCCGGGGTCGCCGTGTTGAAACCCACGTAGGATCGGGCATCGCCAAAGCGCTTTTCGGCCCGCAGCCGCAGATCCGAGAGCAACGAGGTCGCTTCGGTGATCTTGCCGCGCAAAATGTAGTCGCGGTAGGCCGGCAGGGCCACCGCGGCAAGGATCGCGACGATCGCGACCACGACCATGACTTCGATCAGCGTAAAGCCCTTCGCGCTCTTCCTGCTTGCAGAATTCATCGGAACCCCCTGTCGCATGCTGAGGATGCTAGGCGTGCGTCGCGGGCGGCCGCAATCGAGGCACGACCAACGGCCGATATCCTGGTCCGAGCGGCGCAGCAGGGACTCGCAATGCGGAACTAATTCACGTTCGTGCTGCGCCGCGGCGTATACTCTCGGCCCTACGGCGCGCTGGTGTAGCTCAGTTGGTAGAGCAACTGATTCGTAATCAGTAGGTCCGCAGTTCGAGTCTGCGCACCAGCACCATTTTCTCAACGGACTGCCCGCCTCGCCTCACGCACATTCACGCACCCCATGGCCGCCCGCATCCTGGTCGTCGATGACGATCCGAACATCGGCGACCTGCTGCGCCTGCACCTGAAGGCGGCCGGCTACAACGTGCGTGTTGCGGAAGACGCGATCGCCGCAGGGTACATGGTGCTCGACGAGGCACCGGACCTGATCATCTGCGACGTGAATATGCCCTACATGGACGGCTTCGAGTTCGTCGCGGCGCTGAAGGCGGATTCGACCCTGCCCTACATTCCGGTGATCTTTCTGACGTCGCGCGAGAACGGCGATCTACGCGGCAAGGAACTGGGCGCAGTGGCCTATCTGATCAAGCCCGTGCGGGCCGAAACACTGCTCGCGGTGGTGGCGCGGCACCTGCCCGGCGGTGCGCCGGGGCGCTAGGCGCGCTCAGCCCGAGTCGCAGACGCGCAGCTCGGTACCCGGAATCCGGCTCACGATGGTTTCGAGCTGATCCTTCGTCGATGGCTCGACGTCGCGCAGCTGCAGCCACAGCTTGGGCACCCGCGTTTCGCGCGGACCGACCTCGGCGCTGCGCACTTTCTTCTGCGTGAGCGCTTCGAGCCGTGCGCGCGCGCCCGCCTCGGTACGAAACACGCCGAGCGATACGGCCCAGCGGTTCGGGCCTTCGTCCTGCACGATGAAGTAGTCCTTGATGCCGAGCGCCCGCAGTTCGCGTGCCTTGCGCTGCGCGCCCTGGCGTTTGTCGCGTTGCGGCGGAATGAATACCCACCAGCCGGCAGTTTCTTCCGTGCGACGCTGGGTCAGCCGGTCCGTGAGCCCGAGCGATTCGACCACGCGCGCCGCCGCGGGGGCGTCGGCGAGCGTGAAGCTGCCCCATTCGAGGCAGGCGATTCGCGCCGGCCTCGGTGCGGGCGGCGTGGGCGCGGGCGTCGCGGCGGCCGTCGCCGGCACGGGGGCGCCGGGCGCGGCGCCCGGCAGGTCCGGCGCGTTCGGTCCCGTCGGCGCAGTCGGCACGATGCGCAAGCGGTCGGGTTCGAGCTGGCGCGTGAGCGGCTGCGGATCGGCGCCGGATTCGACGGGCGCGATGAATTTGGACCAGGCGAAGAATCCCACGTTCAGGAGCACCAGGAACAGCATCAGCACGCGCATACGCTCAAACCCCCCCGGCCGCGGCACGCGCGCCGCCCGCACACAGGCGTGGCGGCTCGCTGGCGGCAATGCCTGCGAGACCTTCGAGCACGAGGTTCTCCACATAGCGCGCAGGAACCTCGAGCTGCGCGATGAGCGCCGGACCGGCGCCGCCGCTTACCAGACAGAGCGCGCCCGGGGCAGAGCGCCTGACCATGCGTTCGACCGCACCCGCCTGCGCATGGCGGCAGCCTGATTCGATCGCGTCCGCCGTGCAGGTCGGCGTCGCGCTGAACGTGCCTTCCTGGATCGGCAGCGTGCCGGTGTGCTCGTGCAAAACGAAGCGCATCAGCTCGACGCCCGGAAGGATGAGGCCACCGAGGAATTCGCCCTCGGCCGACAGCAGGTCGACCGTGGTCGCCGTACCTGCGTTGACGACGATGCAGGCATCTTTGTGCAGGGCGCGCGCGGCGATCAGTGCGGCCCAGCGGTCGGGCCCGAGTTGGCCGGGTTGGTCGTAGCGGCTGCGCACCCCGCAGCGTTCGGTCTCGCCGCGCAGCCACAGCGGTACGGCGTCGAAGATGCTGATCCAGTTCACGATCAGTTGTTGCGCCCCTTCACCCGCCACGTTCGAGATGACGATGCGTTCCGGGTCTTCGTGCGTGGCGGCAAAGGGATTGATGTTGTCGCTCGCGGCGGCGAATTCGATCAATGAGACCGTCGCCATGCTGGCCCAGCGTTGGCCGTCGTGCCAACCCCACTTGACGCGGGAATTTCCGGCGTCGATGACCAGGTTCACGCCGCTCTCGCAGAAACCACGCGTGCACCGTCCAGGTTGCGCAGGCCGGCGCGCGTGCGCAGCTGCAGGCCGCCGTCCGCGGTGAGGCCCTGCGCGACGCCGGTCACCTGACGGATGCGACGCCCGTCGCGTACCCGCACGCGCAGGCGCCGCCCGGCGTGGGCGTGCATCGCTTCCCAGTCGGCGCGCACCGCGTCGAGCCCGCCGTGCTCGAAGCGCTCGAGCTGCGCCAGCAGCGCCGCAGCGAGGCGCGCAACCAGCAGGTTGCGCGAAGGCATCGGTTGCAGGAGCTGCTCGAGCGCGACGACCGGGCGCCGCAACCGGTCCGCGGTCTGCGGCACGGCGCCGCAGTTGATGCCGATGCCAATGACGGCAAGCGTGCCACCCGCGACAGGGCGCGTTTCGATCAGGACACCGCCGAGCTTCGCGCCGCCGGCCATCAGGTCGTTCGGCCATTTGAGCGCAACGCCCTCGGCGCCGAGTCCGCGCAGGGCGCGTGCCGCGGCGACGCCCGCGACGAGTGGAAGGCCAACGGTCTGGCGTACCCCGCAGGCCAGCACCTGGCGCAGCGAAAAGGTGAGTCCCGCGCCGTGTGGCGAGATCCAGCGCCGCCCGCGTCGCCCGCGGCCCGCGGTCTGCAACTCGGCGGCAAGCAGCGTCGGGTCCTCGCCCACAGCCGCGGCCCCGGCCAGCAGCCGTGCGTTGGTGGACGGGCAGGCATCGACGACGTGAACCACCAACCGAGCCGCGCGCGCTGCGTCGCCGGCGTACGCGGTATGCGCGATATTCGAGGCAGATGCGCCGCAGGCGCTCATCGCGGCGAGCGCCTGCTCGATCTCTACGGTGTTCAGCGGGTCGGCCAGCACGCGCGCAAGTATAGGCGAGACCGCGGCGTAAAGCCTGGACCGGGGGCGGGATCGGTCGCGGCCGATGCGGGTCAGGCGCGCCCGAAGGCGAAGTCGCGCCCGGGCGCGGCGGCGAACAGCGCGCGCGTGTATTCATGCTTCGGCGACACGAAAACGTCGTTCGCCGGACCGTACTCGACCACGCGGCCCTTGGACATGACCGCGACGTGGTCGCAGACCTGCGCCGCGACGCGCAGGTCATGGGTGATGAACAGCATCGCGAGGTTGAGCCGCTCGCGAATTTCCTCGAGCAGCGCCAGCACCTGCGCCTGTACCGAGACGTCGAGCGCGGAGACCGCCTCGTCGGCGATCAGCAGGTCGGGTTCCATGGCGAGCGCGCGTGCGATGCAGATGCGCTGGCGCTGACCGCCCGAAAACTGGTGCGGGTAGCGCTCGAGCGCCGCGGCGTCCATGCGCACGAGGTCCATCAGGCGCCTGGCGCGCTCGAGCGCTTCGGACTTCGAGAGGCCGTAGTTCATCGGGCCTTCGATGATCGCGTCGCCGACGGTGCGCCGCGGATTGAGCGAGCGATAAGGGTCCTGGAACACGATCTGCACGCGGCGGCGCAGGGGGCGCAGCGCACGGCGCGAGCGGCGCGCGATTTCCTCGCCGTGAATGAACACCTCGCCGCCGGTCGGGTCGATCAGGCGCACGATGCAACGTGCCACGGTCGACTTGCCCGAGCCCGATTCGCCGACGATGCCGAGCGTCTGCCCGCGTCGGACTTCGAGCGAGACGTCGGCTGCGGCGTGCACCACGCGGCGCGCCGAGAACCAGCCGCGATCGGCGTAGGTCTTCTCCAGCTTCTTGGTCTCGAGGACGATCGGCTGGTCGGCCGCAAGCGGACGGCCGTGCGGCTTGAGGTCCGGCACCGAGGCCATCAGCATGATCGTGTAGTCGTGCTGCGGCCGCTTGAGCACCGCGTCCTTGGCGCCGGTTTCGACCAGCCGCCCGAGGCGCAGCACCGCCACCCGGCGTGCGATCTCGGCGACGACGCCGAAATCGTGCGTGATGAACAGCACCCCCATGCCGTGGCGTGCCTGCAGGGTCTTGATCAGCTCGAGGATCTGCGCCTGGGTGGTCACGTCGAGGGCGGTGGTCGGCTCGTCGGCGATCAGCAGCGCCGGTTCCAGCACCAGCGCCATTGCGATCATGATGCGCTGGCGCTGGCCGCCCGAGAGCTGGTGCGGGTAGGCCATGATGAGGCGCTCGGGGTCGGGCAGCGCGACCTCGCGCACGATGTCGAGTATCTTGACGCGGCGTTCGGCCGGGCCGAGGGTCGTGTGTTCGCGCAGCACTTCGTCAATCTGGTCGCCGCAGCGCATGACCGGGTTGAGCGCGGTCATCGGCTCCTGAAAAATCATCGACATGCGTGTCGCGCGCAACTGGCGCAGCCGCTCGACGCTCACCTTGGCGACGTCCTCGCCCTCGAGCAGGGCCGCGCCGGCGGTCACTGGCAGCGCGTCGGGCAGCAGACCCATGATGGCCTGCGCGATCACGGACTTGCCCGAGCCTGACTCGCCGACCAGGCAGACGATTTCGCCGCGCTCGACGGTGAACGACACGTCGCTTACTGCCTCCTTGCGGTCACTGCTCGAGGGCAGCGCGATCGTCAGGCCGCGCACGTCGAGGACGGGGCCGGCGGCGGTCATAGTCGCTTGGCCATCTTCGGGTCGAGCGTGTCGCGCAGTCCGTCGCCCAGAATGTTGACCGCCAGCACCGTGATCGTGAGAAAGACGCCGGGGATGAACACGTTGTGCGGATACTCGACGAACTGGATGCGCCCCTCGGCCATGATGTTGCCCCAGGTGGGAATCTCGGGCGGCAGGCCGACGCCGAGAAAAGACAGGATCGACTCGATCAGGATCGCCGAGGCGCAGACGAACGTGCCTTGCACCACGAGCGGTGCGACCGTGTTCGGCAGGATGTGACTGAACATGATCTTCGGCGTCGACGTGCCGAGCGAGATCGCCGCTTCGACATAGGGTTCCTCGCGGATCGTCAGCACCAGCGAACGCACCAGGCGGGTGACGCGCGGAATTTCGGGAATCGCGATCGCGATGATCACGGTGGTGAGGCTTGCGCGCCACATTGCGACCAGCGCGATGGCAATGAGGATTGCGGGGATCGCCATGATGCCGTCCATGAAGCGCATCAGGATGCCGTCCATCCAGCGGATGTAGCCGGCGACGAGGCCGAAGGCGATGCCGATCGCGAGCGATATCAGCGCGGTCGCCAGGCCGACGAACAGCGACACGCGCGTGCCGTAAATCACGCGGCTGTAGATGTCGCGCCCGAGCGAGTCCGAGCCGAAATGGAAGGTGTGCCGGATCGAGTCGCCTTCGTCGGTGAGCATTTCGCCGACCTTGCCCGGGAGCAGGTCGCGGCTGCCGGCGTCGAACATCGTGGGATCGACCGTGTCGAGCCACGGCGCCGCCAACGCGATCAGGATCAGGATCGCGAGCGCGGCGCCACCCAGGCGGACCGAACCGCTCTTCCTGACGCGCTGCCAGGCCGATTCCTGCGGCTTGATGTCGGCCGCCTCGACCGACAATTCTTCGTAACGTTTGGCGTCGATCGCTGCCATGTCAGTAGCGGATACGCGGGTCGAGAATGACGTAGGACAGGTCGACCAGGAGGTTGACCACCACGTAGATGAACGAGAAAAACAGAATCACGCCTTGAATGGTCGGAAAGTCGCGTGACAGCACTGCGTCCACGGTGAGTCGCCCGAGCCCGGGAATCGCGTAGACCGATTCGGTCACCACCACGCCGCCGATCAGGAGCGCGATCCCGATGCCGATGATCGTCACGATCGGCACCGCCGCGTTGGCGAGCGCATGCGAAATGAGTACGCGCGATTCGGCCAACCCCTTGGCGCGCGCGGTGCGGATGTAATCCTCGCCCAGCGCCTCGAGTACGGAGGCGCGGGTGACGCGCGCGAGCAGCGCGATGTAAATCACCGACAGCGTGATCGCCGGCAGCACCAGATGGTGCAGGAAGGGGCCGAAACCGTCGGCGATGGGCTTGTAGCCCTGCACCGGGAACCAGCCCAGTTTGAGCGAGACCAGCCACACCAGCAGGTAGCCGAGCACGAATATCGGAACCGAAAAGCCGAACACGGAAAACGCCATCAGTGCGCGGTCGAACCAGCCGCCGAAACGCCAGGCGGCCACCACGCCCAGCGGCACCGCGACCAGGATCGCGATGATGATCGTCAGCACGGCGAGCGATAGGGTTGGCTCGAGGCGCTGGGCGATCAACTCGGTGACGCGCACCTTGTAGTAGTACGACTCGCCGAGGTCCCCGCGCAGCAGCTGTCCGACCCAGATGCCGAACTGTACCGGCAGCGGCCGATCGAGGCCGAGCGTTTCGCGGATGCCCTCGATCTGCTCGGTACTCGCGGCGTCGCCCGCGAGGATCGCCGCCGGGTCACCCGGCGTGAGGCGCAGCAGCATGAACACCAGCACCGCGACGATCACCAGGACGGGGATCGTCGACAGCAGGCGGCGAGCGATGAATTGATACATGTGCGCAGGGCTCGCGCCGCGCGTTGAGCGGCCGCGCGCCAGAGTGATTCAGGCTAGAGCGTCATCCGCGGTCGCTCGTATGCGCGGAGACGAACCGGCGGCCAAGGCGGGCGCCCGCCCGGCCCGGCCGTCCGGATTCGTCCTATTACTTGCTGATGTTCCAATAGGTGTGGGCAAGGCCCGAGGTGATCCAGCCCTTGACGTTCTTGCGGCCTGCCGCCGGCTGCGTATATTCGCCCAGCGGCGCATGCGTCGCGACCGCGAAGGCCTCGGCCTGGACTTCCTGCGCGAGCTTCTTCTTTTTCGCCGCGTTCGTCTCCTTCATGAACGAAGCACGCAGTGCCTCGAGCTTGGGATCCGTCGGCCAGCCGAACCAGGGCGAGGCTTCCCCGCGCGCCTGCAGTGCCGCGTTGTTGATCGGGTTCCAGATGTCGGGTGCGGTCCAGGCGGTGCAGAACATGTTCCAGCCACCCTTGTCGACCGGATCCTTCTTCGCGCGCCGCGAGACCAGGGTCTGCCAGTCCATCGCCTGCAGGTCGACCTTCATGCCCATCTGGCGCATGAGCTGCGCGGCGACTTCCGGCAGCTTGTCGATCGAGGCGAGGTCGGTCGGCTTCATGATGACCACCGTGGTGCCGTCGTAGCCCGAGGCCTTGAGCGCTGCGCGCGCCTTCTTCATGTTGCCCTTGGACTGGACGTCGGTGCCGGCGTTGCTTGAATAGGGCGTGCCGCAGGTGAACATTGACGTGCAGGGCTTGTACAGGTCCTTGACGCCGACCTGCGCCTGCAGGAAGGGCTTCTGGGTGAATGAGGCAAGAACGGCCCGGCGCACCTTGACGTTGTCGAAGGGCTTGTGCAGGTGGTTGAAGCGGCACATGTACTGCAGGCCGATCTTCGGTTTGCGCACCTGGATGTTCTTGTCCTTCAGGACGGTCGCGTAATGCTGGAACGGCACCGATTCGAGGATGTCGATCTCGCCATTGATCAGGGCGTTGACCTGCGCCTGGTAGTCCCGCAGCGCCAGATTCCACACCACCTTGTCGACGTAGACATGCTTGCCGCCGGCGGTGCCCGAGGGCTTTTCCTTGCGCGGCTGGTACTTCGGGTTCTTCAGGTACACCGATTTGTCGCCGGGCTTGAACTGGTCCTTGGCGAAGATATAGGGCCCGGAGCCGATGTACTCGCTGATCTGCTTCTTGGGATCGGTGTCGGCGATGCGCTTGGGCATGATGAACGGCACGTTCGACGACGGTTTGCCGAGCGCCTCCAGCACGAAGCCGCAGGGCTCCTTGAGCGTGATGCGGAACGAATTCTTGCCGGTGGCCTCCATCTTGTCGACGAAGGTCATCAGCGCGACGCCGAGCGCATCGCGCTTGCCCCAGCGCGAAAGCGAGGCCACCACGTCCTCGCCGGTCACCGGTGCGCCGTCGTGGAACTCGAGTCCGCTGCGCAGCGTGAAGTCGTAGACCTTCTGGTCCTTCGACACGGTCCACTTGTCGACCATCTGCGGCTGGATCTTGCTGTTCTCGTCGGTCGCGAACAGCGTGTCGTAGATCATGTAGCCGTGGTTGCGGCTCATGTACGCCGTGGTCCAGATCGGGTCGAGAATCGAAAGGTTCGAATGCGGCACCACCGTGAGCACGGTTTCGGCGCGTGCGATCGGTGTGGTGAGCGTGGCGGCACATGCCGCGGCGACGGCGAACACCGCCAAAGTGCGTTGCATCTTCATGGGTCTCCTCCCTTGGAAGATCGGATAACTGCGCGGCCACGATAGCCCAAGGGCGAGGCGGCGGCAAGCACAGGTTCGGTTCGCGCGCGCGCTTGCGGTGGACGATTTCGCACTTTAGGCTCGCGCATTCGCCGCAAAAGGAGAGGGCGTGTGGCACGCATCGCAATCGGCGGTTTCCAGCACGAAACCAACACCTTCGCACCGTCGAAGGCGGATTACCCGGCGTTCGAAGCCGGCGGCGGTTGGCCCGGCGTCCAATTTGCGGAGGCGATTTTTCCTGCGGTCGAGGGCGCCAACATTCCGGCCGCAGGCGCGATCCAGGCATTGCGCGCAAACGGCCACGACCTGGTCGGTACCGCGTGGGCGGCGGCGAGTCCGTCGGCCCATGTCACGCGCGAGGCCTATGAGCGGATTGCCGGCGAAATCGTCGAGCGGCTGCGCGCGGCCGGTCGCGTCGACGGCGTCTATCTCGACCTGCACGGTGCGATGGTGGCCGAGGAATTCGACGACGGCGAGGGGGAATTGCTGCGCCGCGTGCGCGAGACGGTGGGCCCGCGCGTGGCGATCGCGACCAGCCTCGATCTGCACGCCAACGTGACGCGCGCGATGTTCGAATCGGCCGACGCGCTGGTCGCCTACCGCACCTATCCCCATGTCGACATGGCCGACACCGGCGCGCGCGCCGCGCGCCTGCTCGAGCGCATGCTGAAGACGGGCGCGCGCCTCGAGGGCGCCGATCGCGGACTGGATTTCCTCACCGGGCTGCCGTCGCAATGCTCGTTCATCGAGCCTTGCAAGGGCATTTACGCGAGCCTCGGCGAGCTGGAAAACCGCCATGATGTGTCGCTTTCATTTACGCCCGGATTTCCGATGGCCGATTTCGACGAGTGCGGGATGGCCGTTTTCGGCTACGGGCCGGCGCGGCGCGAGGTCGAGGCCTGCGTCGAACAATTGCGCGAGCAGGTGGCGGGGGCTGAGAAGGATTTCGCGCTCGAACTGCATGCGCCGCAGGACGCAGTGCGCCGTGCGCGCGCGCTCGGCGTGCCGGGTGCCCCGGTGGTGCTCGCCGACACCCAGGACAATCCGGGCGCGGGCGGCAACGGCGACACCACGGGCCTGCTGGCGGCGTTGATCGAGCAGCGCGCCGAAGACGCCGTGCTCGGACTGCTGATCGATCCGGCGTCTGCCGAGCGCGCGCGCGACGCGGGGCAGGGCGCGACCCTTGCGTTTGCGCTCGGTGGACGCTCCAACGTCCCCGGCGATGCGCCGCTGGAAGGCGAATTCACGGTCGAGCGCATCGGTGACGGGCGCTTTACCTGCACCGGACCGATGTTCAAGGGATTCCGGATGCAACTCGGGACCATGGCGCTGCTCAGAAGCCGCGCGGCGCCCGGCGTGTGCGTCGTGCTTGCGTCGCGGAAATGCCAGGCCGCCGACCAGGAAATGTTTCGTCACGTCGGCATCGAGCCGCGCAGCCAGCGGGTCCTCGGCCTGAAGAGTTCAGTGCACTTTCGGGCCGACTTTCAGCCGATTGCGAAGCAAGTGCTGGTGGTCAAGTCGCCCGGTCCGGCGCTCGCCGATCCGGCCGAATTTCACTGGACCAAGCTGCGCAAGGGCGTGCGCCTGCGCCCCCTCGGCCCGGTCCACACTGGTTGAGGGCAGGCATGCGATTGCTCAGTTTCAAGCCCAAACGCGGTGGCACGGTGCGCGTCGGATTGCTGCTTGCGTCGGGTCGCGTGATGGACATCGGCGCCGCAGCGACGCGTGCGCGCCAGCGCCTGCCGTTCGACGCCGGCGACATGATCGCGTTGATCGAATCCGGCGCGCGGGGGCGCGCAGCGCTGCGCGGGCTGGCGAAGGCGTACCGCGGGCACGGCACGGCGCTGTCCGCGCTGCGCGTGCTGGCGCCGATCCCGCGCCCGCGCAAGAACGTGTTTTGCGTCGGCTGGAATTATCTCGAGCACTTCGAGGAGGGCGCGAAAGCGCGGCCGCAGGTGCAGGAGATGCCGCTGCATCCGACCTTTTTCACCAAGGTGCCGACCACGGTCATTGGACCCTACGATCCGGTCCCCTTGCATGCCGGCGTCACCGCGAAGCTCGACTGGGAGGTCGAACTCGGTGTGATCATCGGTCGCGGCGGGCGCAATATCGCCGAGGCGGACGCGATGAAGCACCTGTTCGGTTACACGGTGGTCAACGACGTCTCGGCGCGCGAGATCCAGCGCCAGCACGGCCAGCAATGGTTCAAGGGCAAGAGCCTGGACGGCAGCTGCCCGATGGGACCGTGGATCGTTACCGCCGACGCAGTACCCGACCCGCAGGCGCTGCGCGTCAGTTGCCGGGTGAACGGAGTGACCAAGCAGGATTCGAACACCCGCCATATGTACTTCCGCATTCCGCGCATCATCGCCGAGTTGTCGGCCGGGCTGACGCTCGAGCCGGGCGACGTCATTTCGACCGGCACGCCGGCGGGTGTCGGCCATGCGCGTACGCCGCCCGAGTTCATGGCCGTGGGCGATATTCTCGAGACCGAGGTCGAGGGGATCGGCCTGCTGCGCAACACGATCGTGCAGCGGTGAAGACGGTGCGCTAACCCGCGCGGCGCAGTGCGCGTCCCGGCCGCGCGCCGGTGGGTCGGCCCTGTTCGACGACCACTGACCCGTTCACGAACACCTGCGCGATGCCCCTGGGTGGGTGCTTGGGATCCTCGTAGGTACCGACGTCGATCACGGTGTTGGGGTCGAACAGCACCAGGTCGGCGATCATCCCCGCGCGCAGCAATCCGCGATCCTTGAAGCCGAACTTCGCCGCCGGAAAGCCGGTCATGCGATACACCGCCTCCTCGAGGGAAAACAGGCCGAGGTCGCGCGCATAGTGCCCGAGCACGCGCGCGAACGTTCCATACAGCCGGGGATGCGGTCTGCCCTCGAGCGTCGGGATGCCATCGGAGCCGATCATGGTGCTCGGATGGCGCATCACCGTGCGTACGTCGTCCTCGTTCATCGCATGCAGCACCGCCGTGGCGCCCGGCACGGCCTCGAGGATGCGCTGCGCCACGGCGAGCGGCTCGAGCTTCATCTCGCCTGCGAGCACCGCGATCGAGCGGCCCTCCCATTCGGCGTGCCCCGGCGCCGAGGCAATCACCACGTCGTCCGCGGTGAGCGTGCCAAGACCGCCGCCGAAGCGGCCGTCGGCGACCACCGCGGACAGAATCGTGCTGCCCGCGGTGTAGGGATACTGATCGGCATGCACGTCGAGGCCGCGGCGCTGCGCGGCGTCGATGCGCGCGAGCGACTCGGTGACCTTGCCCCAGGCGCGCCGGCCCGAGGCCTTGTGATGCGAGATCTGCACCGGCACGCCCGCGCGCTCGCCGATTGCGATCGCCTCGTCTACCGAGTCGAGCAGGCCGAGGCTCTCGTCACGCATGTGGGTCGCGTAAAGCGCCCCGCTGCCGGCGAGCAGGCGTGCGAGTTCGACGATCTCGTCGGTCGCCGCATGCCGGCCGGGCTCGTAGACGAGGCCGGTCGACAGCCCGACCGCGCCGGCCTCGATGCCCTCCTGCACGATCGCCTTCATCGTTGCCAGCTCGGCGTCGCTCGGTGCCGGACGCGATGCGTCGGTCATCGCCGCGAGGCGCACGGTGCCGTGGCCGATCAGCATCGCGACGTTCAGGCTCGGCGCCTGGCGCCCGAGTGCCTCGAAATAGCCGCGGTGGCCCTCCCATGGTGCGACGCCGCCGGCGCTCTGGAAGGCCGCGGCCATGCGTTGCGCCTGCGGGAAGGGCGCCGGGCCGAAGCCGCAGTTGCCGACGACGCAGGTGGTGACGCCGCCGAGCGTCTTGAATGCCATGTCCGGATGCAACAGGACCGCGAAATCATCGTGCGTGTGGACATCGATGAAGCCGGGCGCCAGCGCGAGGCCGCGCGCGTCGAGCGTACGCTTGGTGCCTCCGCTGACCGTGCCGACCGCGACGATGCGGTCGCCCTTGATCGCAAGATCGCCGTGCGTCGGTGCGGCGCCGCTGCCGTCGTAGAGCAGCGCGTCGCGAATCAGGAGGTCGTACTGCGCCACGGCCCGCGGCCCTCAGTGCTCGGGCCAGGCGCGCTGCGCCGGGCGCAAGCCCTCCAGCACCCGCGCGAGCTGCAGCACCCCAAGATCGTCGAAGCGCCGGCCGATCACCTGCACGCCGATCGGCAGGCCGTCTTCGCTTGCCGTCCAGTTGATCGATGCCGCGGGCTGCTCCGACATGTTGTAGGGCACGGTGAAGGCGATGTGCGGCAACGCATCGTGCGGATCGTTGCCGGGGCAGGGCAGTTCGGCTGCATAGGGCAGGATGGGCGAGGTGGGCGAGATCACGTAGTCGTAGGGCTGCGTCGCGCGCACCGTGGCGTCGCGCAGCGCGACGTACGCGTTGTAGGCCGCCATGACGTCGCGGCCCTTGAATTTTTTCGCGCGATGGCTGCACCACTCGACGATGAAGGGCAGAATCTTCGCGCGACGCTTGGGCGTGAGCGCAACGATGTCGCTGTAGGAGCGGGCTTCGAAAAACCGCGTCATGCCATCGAGCAGTTCGGCGCTCAGGAACGTGCCCATGGCCTCGACCCGCGCGCCCGCAGCCGCGAGCGCCTGCGCGGCCGCCTCGGTCGCGGCGCGAATCTCGGCATGCACCGGCAACCCCACGTTCATGTCGGTGAGGATGCCGATGCGCAGTCCCGTGACGTCGCGACCCTCGAGGGCGGCGGCGTAATCGGTGGCGTCGTAGGGCAGGCTCATGAAATCGCGCGCGTCGGGTCTGGCCAGCACGTTCAGCAGCAGCGCCGCGTCCTCGACCGAGCGCGTCATCGGACCCGCAACGCGCCCGATGTAGGGCGGGTAGACCGGGATCCGCCCGAGCGAAGGCTTGAGCCCGAAGATGCCGCAATGCGTTGCCGGCAGGCGCACCGAGCCGCCAATGTCGGTGCCGATGTGCAGCGGTCCGTAGCCCGCCGCGGCGGCGGCGCCGGCACCCGAGCTCGAGCCCGAGGTATTGCGGTCGCTGCGCCACGGGTTGCGCGTGACGCCGTGCAGGCTCGACAGGCCCGAGGACAGCATGCCGTAGTCGGGCATCGTCGTCTTGCCGAGGATCACGCAGCCCGCCTCGCGCAGCCGGGCCGCGGGTGGCGCGTCCTCGGCGGCCGGCGGGAGGTCCTCGTTGGCGCGGGTGCCGATCGGCGACGGGTCGCCGCGGGTGGCGATGTTTTCCTTCAGCGTGACCGGTACGCCGTCGAGTGCCGAGCGCGGCGTTTTCGATTGCCAGCGCGCCTCCGATTCCCGGGCCTGCGCGAGCGCGCTGTCGCGCTTGACGCGGTACATCGCGTTGATCTTCGGCTCCCAGGCATCGATGTGCGAGAGCAAATCGGCGGTGACCTCGAGCGGCGACAGCGTGCCATCGGCGTAGCGCGTCGCGAGTTCGGAGGCGCTCAGTTCATGGATTGTGCTCATGCGATTGGCTCGAAGCGTCGTGGACCGATCATAGCGTGGGGGCGATCTGCAGAACAGCGCCCGTTCAGGTGGGGCCGGCGACGCGGATGCGATACTTTCAGTTTCGAGACGGGGTGGGACGCGCAATGGCGGGCGTGAAATCGGGGTGCATGATGTTTCGCAGTGTCATTGCAGTGGCGGGCGCGCTGGCGGCGAGCATCGCCTGTGCCGCGACCGAGCTTCAGTTCTGGCACGCGATGGATGGTGCGCGCGGTGCCGAGATCGAGGCACTCGTGGCGCGGTTCAATGCGGCGCAGAAGAACGTGCGCGTGGTCGCGACCTACAAAGGACCCTACGATCAGGTGCAGCGGGCGGTGTTTCAGGCCCATCGCGCGGGCAAGGCGCCGCACCTGGTGCAGATCTACGAGGTCGGCACCGCCGACATGATCGCGGCGCGCGGGGCGATCAAGCCGGTGTGGCGGCTGATGGTCGAGGCGGGCACGCCGCTGAAACACGACGACTTCGTGCCGGCGGTCGCGACGTATTTCTCGGACCCGCAGGGCCGGCTGCTCGCGCTGCCCTTCAACACCTCGACGCCGGTGCTGTTCTACAACAAAGACGCGTTTCGCAAAGCGCGGCTCGATCCCGAGCGCCCGCCCAAGACCTGGTACGAAATGCCGAAGATGCTGGGCGCAATCCTAGACGCCGGTGCCAAGTGCGCGCTGACGACGACCTGGCCAAGCTGGGTGCTGCTCGAGAACATGGGCGCCTGGCACAACCAGCCGTTCGCCACCAAGGACAACGGCATGAGCGGCACGGACGCGCGGTTGAATTTCAACACCCGCCTGATGGTGCGCTGGATCTCGATTCTGGCGTCGTGGCGGACGTCGGGCTACTTCACCTGGGCCGGACGGCGCGACGAGGCCGAGGCGCGCTTCGCTTCGGGCGAATGTGCGGTGCTGACGGCGTCATCGTCGTCCTACGCCAATCTGCGGCGCGCTGCGCGCTTCGATTTCGGCGTTGCACAGCTACCGTACTACGACGATTATCCCGAGGCGCCGCAGAACACCTTGATCGGTGGCGCGGCGCTGTGGGCGATGGGCGGCAAGACGCGCGCGGAGTACAAGGCGGTGGCGGGCTTCATCGCCTACCTTGCACGGCCCGAGGTGCAGGCCGAATGGCATCAGGCGACCGGCTATGTGCCGATCACCAAGGCGGCCTACAAGCGCACCGAAGACAGCGGCTTTTACCTCAAGAATCCGGGCCACCGAATCGCGATTCGCCAGTTGTTGCTACGCAACCCGACGCGTGCATCCAAGGGCATCCGCCTCGGCCATTTCCTGCAGATCCGCGCCATCATCGAAGAGGAGCTCGAGGCGGTGTGGGCGGGCAAGAAGACGCCGATCGATGCGCTGAACGCTGCGGTCGAGCGGGGCAACGCACTGCTCGAGCAGTTCGGGCGCGCCAATGTACCGGCCGGCGGGCGCTCGGCGCCCGCATCCCGCTCGCGCGAGTAGCCCGTCGGTTGCGAGGCTGGCAAAAAGCGTAATATTCGCGCGCTAGGCGGCGCCCGGAGGGGGCGCGGACCGGCCTTCATTCTGCATAGGGGATCGACATGAAACGCAAGGCAATCGCGGCCGCGCTCATTGGCGCCGGCCTGTTCACGCTCGGCTCGGCGCAGGCCGCCACCGAGATCCAGTGGTGGCATTCGATGGGTGGCGCGCTCGGCGAGCGGGTCAAGGCCATCGCCGACAAGTTCAATGCGAGCCAGAAGGATTACACGGTGGTCGCCGTTTACAAGGGCAGCTACCCGGTGTCGATGACCGCCGCGATCGCCGCCTTCCGCGCCAAGAACCCGCCGCACATCGTCCAGGTGTACGAGGTCGGCACCGCGACCATGATGGCCGCCAAGGGCGCGATCGTCCCGGTGGCCTCAGTGATGAAGAATTCCGGGGAAAAGTTCAATCCGAAGGCCTACCTGCCTACGGTGGCGGGTTACTACACCGACCTCAAGGGCAACATGCTGTCGCTGCCGTTCAACAGCTCGACGGCGCTGTTCTACATCAACAAGGGCGCGTTCACCAAGGCCGGGCTCGAGCCGGTGGCGCCGAAGACCTGGAAAGAGTTGCGCGCGGTCGCCGCGAAACTGAAGGCCGCCGGGCAGGCCTGCGTCTACACGACCAGCTGGCCGTCATGGGTGCACGTCGAGAACTTCAGTGCCTGGCACAACGTGCCGATCGGCACGAAACAGAATGGCATGGGCGGATTCGACACCGTGTTCAAGTTCAATTCGCCGCTGCACGTCCGCCACATCCAGATGCTCTCCGACATGGCGAAGGAGGGCCTGTTCGTCTACGCCGGGCGCACCAGCCAGGGTGACGCCAAGTTCGCCGGCGGCGAGTGCGCGATGTTCACCGGCAGCGCGAGCGCGATCGGCGGCATCAAGAAGGCGGGCAAGGTCGACTGGTCGGTCAATTTCCTGCCCTACCATGACGACGTCAAGGGCGCACCGCAGAATTCGATCATCGGCGGCGCCTCGCTGTGGGTGATGTCCGGCAAGCCCAAGGGCGACTACAAGGGCGTGGCGAAGTTCCTCGGCTTCCTGTCGAAGCCCGAGACCCAGGTGGAGTGGCATACGGGCACCGGCTACGTGCCGATCACGCTGGCTGCGTACGAGGACACGCGCAAGTCGGGCTTCTATGACAAGAACCCGGGCTACGACATGGCGGTGAAGCAGCTCACCTGCACAAGGCGCCGACGGCGAACTCCAAGGGCCTGCGCTTCGGCAATTTCGTGCAGACCCGCGACATTATCAAGGAGGAGTTGGAGGCGGCGTTCTCCGGCAAAAAGACCGCCAAGGCGGCGCTCGACGACGCGGTGAAGCGCGGCAACGCGGTGCTGCGCAAGTTCCAGGCGGCGAACAAGTAAGCAAGAAGGAAGGGGGGTAGAGCCCCCCTTCAGATCCCCCCGGGTGGCTTCGTTTCGGAACGAACGCTGCCCGGGCGGGCGTCTGACTCCGCAGCCTTTGGCGCACTGAAATGGAAAAACGCGTCGTCTTTCGATCGGCGTGGCTGCCCTACCTGCTGGTGGCGCCGCAGATCGCCATCACCGTGGTGTTTTTCTTCTGGCCCGCGGTGCAGGCGGTGTGGTATTCGTTCCTGTTGCAGGACGCGTTCGGGCTGAAGTCGCAGTTCGTCGGGCTGCAGAATTTCGTCACGCTGTTCAACGATCCGCACTACCTGCAGTCGTTCAAGATCACGGCAGTGTTCAGCGTGCTGGTGGCCGGCAGCGGAATCGCCATCTCGCTCGTGCTGGCGGCGATGGCCGACCGCGTGATCCGCGGCGCGCTGGCCTACAAGACGCTGTTGATCTGGCCCTACGCAGTGGCGCCGGCGATCGCCGGCGTGCTGTGGGCCTTCATGTTCGCGCCCTCGATCGGCATCGTCACCTACGCGCTGAAAAAGCTGGGCGTCGACTGGAACTGGGTGGTGAACGGCGACCAGGCGATGCTGCTGGTGGTGATCGCCGCGGTGTGGAACCAGATCTCCTACAACTTCCTGTTCTTCCTCGCCGGGATGCAGTCGATTCCCAAGTCGCTGATCGAGGCTGCCGCGATCGATGGCGCCGGTCCCTTGCGGCGGTTCTGGTCGATCGTCTTTCCGCTCCTCTCGCCGACCACGTTCTTCCTCCTCGTCATCAATATCGTTTACGCCTTCTTCGCCACCTTCGGCGTGATCGATGCGACCACGCAGGGCGGCCCCGCGGGCGCGACCCAGATTCTGGTCTACAAAGTGTTCTACGACGGGGTCAAGGCGGGCGACCTGGGCGGTTCGTCGGCCCAGTCGGTGGTGCTGATGTTCATCGTCATCACGCTGACGGTGATTCAGTTCCGCTTCATCGAACGCCGGGTCCAGTACTGAGGCGCGCAATGGTCGAAAACCGCCCGCTGCTGAATTTCGTCGCGCATGCCGTGCTGATTCTCGGCGCACTGGTGATCGCGTTCCCGCTCTACGTCGCATTCGTCGCCTCGACGCTGCCGTACGAGGACATCGTGTCGGTACCGATGCCGCTGATTCCTGGTGACCAGCTGTTGGAAAACTATGGCCAGGTGCTGCTGCATGGCTCGACCAAAGGCTCGGGCGCCGCGGTCTGGAGAATGCTGTTCAACAGCATGGTGATGGCGCTGGTGATCCCGGTCGGCAAGATCGCGATCTCGATCATCTCGGCGTTCGCGATCGTCTACTTCCGCTTTCCGCTGCGCAATTTTTTCTTCTGGATGATCTTCATCACCCTGATGCTGCCGGTCGAAGTGCGCATCATTCCGACCTTCCAGGTGATCGCCGACCTCGGCATGCTCAATACCTATGCCGGCCTGACGCTGCCGCTCATCGCGTCGGCCACCGCCACGTTCCTGTTCCGTCAGTTCTTCATGACGGTGCCCGACGAACTCGCCGAGGCGGCGCGCATCGACGGCGCCGGCCCGATGCGCTTCTTCTGGGACGTGGTGCTGCCGCTGTCGAAGACCACCATGGCGGCGCTGTTCGTGATCCAGTTCATCTACGGCTGGAATCAGTACCTGTGGCCGTTGCTGATCACCAGCGAGGAGTCGATGTACACCACGGTGATCGGCATCAGCCGCATGATCGTCGGCGGCGATGCCGCCACCGAATGGCACCTCGTGATGGCCACGGCATTGCTGGCCATGCTGCCGCCCGCGCTGGTGGTGCTGTTGATGCAGAAGTGGTTCGTGAAGGGTCTGGTGGAAACGGAGAAATGACGTGGCGAGTGTGAGCTTTCGCGAGGTGCGCAAATCGTACGGCGCGCTGCAGGTGATTCACGGCGTTTCGATGGACGTCGCCGACGGCGAGTTCATCGTCATCGTCGGTCCCTCGGGCTGCGGCAAGTCGACGCTGCTGCGCATGGTTGCGGGTCTCGAGCTGATTACCTCGGGCGAAGTCGTGATCGGCGACCGCGTCGTGAACCGGCTGGAGCCGAAGGACCGTGACATTGCAATGGTGTTCCAGAACTATGCGCTCTACCCGCACATGCGCGTCTACGACAACATGGCCTACGGCCTGCGCATCCGCGGCCTGTCGAAGGCCGACATCGACGCACGGGTGCAGCGCGCCGCCGAAATCCTCGAGCTCGGGGCGTTGCTCGAACGGCGACCGCGCGAGCTCTCGGGCGGCCAGCGTCAGCGCGTTGCGATGGGGCGTGCGATCGTGCGCGAGCCCGCCGTGTTCCTGTTCGACGAGCCGCTGTCGAACCTCGATGCCAAGCTGCGCGTGCAGATGCGTGCCGAGCTGCAGGCGCTGCATCGCCGTCTGGGCACGACGAGCCTGTTCGTCACCCATGACCAGGTCGAGGCGATGACGCTTGCGCAACGCATGATCGTGATGAACGCGGGCCGCGCGGAGCAGATCGGTGCGCCGCTCGAGGTCTACGCCAGGCCGGCGACCACCTTTGTCGCCGGCTTCATCGGCTCGCCGGCGATGAACCTGATTCCTGCCGAACGCGACGGGCGCAAAGTCCTGTTCGGCATCCGCCCCGAGCACCTCGAGCCCTGCGCGGAAGCCGACGCGCGATTCGTCGTCGAAGTCGACCTGATCGAACCGCTCGGTGCCGATACTCTGGTCTACGGCCATCTTGCCGAGGACGGCAACAGCGTGCGCGTCGCGGCGCGCCTGCACGCGTCGCTCGACGCGCAAACGGGCCGGCTGCCACTGCGCTACGACCCCGCGCAGATGCACTGGTTCGACGCCGCGAGCGGCATGCGCATCGAGGCGGGCGTCGATCCCGCGACGTCGTGACGCGCTGGCCGTATCCGAGGATCGTCGCCCACCGTGGGGGCGGAACCCTCGCGCCCGAAAACACGCTCGGCGCGATCCGGCTCGGCGCCGCGCTCGGATTTCGCGGCGTCGAATTCGACGTCATGCTTGCCGGCGACGGCACGCCGGTGCTGATCCACGACGAAACGCTCAAGCGTACGACCGGGCGGCGCGGGCGCGTCTCGCAGACGGATTTCGAGGCGCTCGAACTGCTTGACGCCGGTGCCTGGCGCGGCCGCAAATGGCGCGGCGAGCGGATTCCTTCGCTTGCCGCCGCGGGTGCGCTGTGCCGCGAGCTGGGGTTGTGGGCAAACGTCGAGATCAAGCCGGCGATCGGGCATGCGCGCGGCACCGGCGCGGCGGTGGCGCGCATGGCGCGCGAGCTGTGGCGCGATGCCGCGCAGGCGCCGCTCTTGTCGTCGTTCTCCATCGATGCGTTGCTCGCCGCCAAGCGCGCGGTGCCCGAGCTGCCGCGCGGCTACCTGGTGGGGCGCATTCCGAAGAACTGGCGCGAGACCCTCGGCGCGCTCGAGGCGGCGGCGCTGCACTGCCACCATCGTGCGCTGACGCCCGCGCTCGCGGCCGACATCCACGCCGCGGGCTACGCGATCCTGTGCTGGACCGTGAACGACCGGCGCACGGCGAAAAAGCTCCTGCGCTGGGGCGTCGACTGCCTGGTGACCGATGCGGTGAAGCGCATCGGGCCGGGGTTCGCGGCACCCGTCGCCAAGCGCGGACTGTGGCGGCGGTTTCGGCGCAGCTAGCGCCGCGTGCCCGGCGCGCTAGCCGCGCACGGCGAAACGCCGACCAAGCAGTCTGACGACCGGACCGAGCAGCGGCAGCTTGGCGTAGAGTTCTTCGGCCGCATCCCAGTAATCGCGGTGCATGACGACGTTTCCGCTGGCGTCGAAACGCAGATGCGTGGCGCCGAGGATTTCGAACTCACGCCGCATGGCGCGGAAACGGAACACCCAGGTGACGAAGGCCTCGCCCTCGCCGGCGACGCGGGATTCGATCCGAAAGCGCGGTGCCTCGGTGGTCTCGAACATGTGCGCGAACACGCGCCGGATCGCCGTGCGTCCGCTGACGTCGTTGAACGGGTCCTTGAAGCGCGCATCGTGCGCGTAGTGCTCGGTGATGCGCTCGAGCGTCTCCGGCGAGAGCGTTTCGTACCAATCGATCAGCCGGTCGAGCGCCGCCTGTGTCGGTCGTGCGCTCATGCGGGCGCTCCGGTGCCGACTTCGTAGATGCTGATCGGCGCAATGCGTCCGCGCAGGCGGACTTCGCCCAGCGCATGCAGCCCGAGGCGCGCGCGGTCCTGCGGCGCGCAGGCGGCGACGGTTTCGGCGCTGGCGAGCACGCGGGTCCCCTTGTCCTTGTTGAGCTGCTCGATGCGCATGGCGACGTTCACCGCGTCACCGAACATCGCGTAGTTCATGCGCTCCTCGCTACCGATGGCCGCCGCCGCCACCGACCCCGTGTGCACACCGATGCGCGTTGGCATCGCCCCGCCGTCGGCGAACTGCGCCGCATCGAGCCGAGCCTGAATCGCGAGCGCGGCGTCGAGCGCGCGCCGGGCATGCTCGGGGCAGTCGTCGGCGAAATTGAACGAGGCGTGTACCGCGTCGCCGATGAAGGAATGGATCATCCCGCCATGTTCGCGGATCGTTTCGTCGATGATGCGGAAATACGGGTTCATCAGCGCGATCATCTGCGGCGGCGGCAGCCGCTCGGCCAGCGCGGTGAACCCCTTCAGGTCGCTGAACAGAATCGTCGTCTCGCGCAGTTCCTGCACCGGGGATTCGAGCCCGTCCCCGAGCGCGTCGTCGAGGATGCGCGTGGCGATCTCGGGGCTGACGAAGCGCCCGAACTCGCGCCGGATCACCTCGCGTTCGCGCAATCCCTCGCTCATGCGATTGAAGTGCAAGGTCAGGCGGCCGAGATCGTCGTCGCCCAGCACCGGCGCGGGCTCGCCGTAAGCGCCGCGCGCGACGCGCGCCACCGCGCGCCGCAGTTGCTCGAGCGGCTCGCTGATCTGCCGCGCGGCGAACACCGCCGCCAGCGTGCCGGCAGCCAGCGTGGCGAGCAAGTCGAGCACGATCACGTCTTCTGTCGACAGCCCCTGTACCCGGCGCAGCGGTGCAAACACAGTGAGGTCCATGACGATGATCAGCGGCGGCAGGATCGCGAGCATGGCGAGGACGAGCCAGAGTCGGGGGACGAGGTGTCCTGGCAGGTCGCGCGTGCGCGGCATCGCCTCGGCTCCGAGCGCGCCGAGCGCGCGGCGCGCGAGGCGCGCGCAGTCGTTCGCGGCGAACGCCGCATACAGCGCGAAATAGATGGCATAGACCAGCGCGTACCACGCGGCCGCGCGCGCCTTGTAGGCGGGCGAGAGCACGCCGAGCAGGGTCGCGTCCGGCACATAGGCGCCGCTCGAGAACACCCAGGCGGCGTAGCCGAAGCCGAGCGCGAAGACCCACAGCGCCGAGTACAGCGGCAGCCGGTGCAGGCGCTGGTAGGCGCGGCGCGCAGGCGCGCGTCCCTCGAGCGCCGCGCGCACCGGCGCGAACAACACGCCGGCGGCGATGGCGTTGAACGCCATGAACACGGCGAGCTCGAGACCGAGCATCGCAAGCGGCGCCGAGTCGGTCCCGGCGACGACGAGGAAGGCCCCCGTGAACAGGAGATCGACGAGCCCCGCGCCGGCCATGAACAGCCGGTAGCGCAGGTCGAGTCCGCGCGGCGTGGGCGCGGCCGGAATCGAGTGATCGGGCGGCATCGCGATTGCGATCATGCGCCGGTGAAGCGGCGGATGCACCAGAAGCGGATCGCGTGCGGCAGCAGGGCGATCGTCTTCAGGCTGCGCGTGAAGCGCTTCGGAAAGTGGATCTCGAACGCGCCGCGCTCGAGGCCGCGCAGGATTTCGCTCGCGGCCTCGTCGGCGCTGATCAAAGCGGGCATGGGAAAGCGGTTCTTTGCCGTCAGCGGGGTGTCGACGAAGCCCGGCGTCACCAGTGTCACCGCGATGCCGTGCGGGGCCAGATCGAGCCAGAGCGATTCGGCGAGATTCGCCACCGCCGCCTTAGAGGCGCCGTAGGCCAGGCTGTTGGGCAAGCCGAGCACGCCCGCCGCGCTCGAAACGAGCGCGAGTGCGCCCGTGCCTTGCACTTTCCACTGCGGCAGGCAGGTCGTGTAGACGTTGAACGCGCCTTCGAAGTTGGTGCGCCAGATCGTCCGCGCGGCGTCCAGGTCGGGAGCGATGGCGCGCATTTCGCGGTAGGTCCCGGCACAGGCGAGGGCGAGATCGACGCCGCCCCAGTGCGCGACAATCGTGTCGCGGCTGCGCGCGAGCGCGGCTGGATCCAATACGTCGGCGGGCAGGCGCAGGCAGTCTTCGTAGGCGCCGAAGCGCGCTTCGAGCGTTTCCGCGGCGCGCGCGCTCACCGCCACGCGGGCGCCGAGGTCGAGCAGGCGCCCGGCGGTCGCCGCGCCGATGCCGGTCGAGCCGCCCACGACCCACACGCGACGGCCGCGCCATTCATGGATGGGTGGATTGAGAGGCATCGTGAATTTCCCGCCGCGCCTTGCTCAGCCCCGGCGCCGGAACGCGAGGATGACTTCGCCCATGCGGATTCCGAACTTGCTCAGCACCGACTTGTTGAGCATGATGCGCTCGTCCTGCAGGTACATCCAGTCGTCTACGTCCAGGTTCCAGGTGGTGCCATCGACCTCGAGCGCCAGCACGTAGGACCAGTGCAATGCGTTGCCGCTCACGATGCCCCGCGCTTCGCCGACGACGTCGGCGGCGGTGCCGCGGTAGCGCCCGCTGCCGCTGCGGGTGATGGTCCACACCCGGCGTGAGGTCGTGCCGTCCGCGTAGCGGAAGTCCTCCTCGAGCACGAGCGCGTCGTTCACGGCGCGGCCGCGGATCGCAACCTTGAAGCGTTTGACGACTTCGCCGGAACGATCGGCAAAATGGCCCCAGGCGTCCACGGTGCCGTCGAAGTAGGCAAACAGGTCGAGCTTGGGCGTCTGGTTGCGGTACACCGCGGGGTCGACGCTCGAGCACGCCGCGAGCAGCAACGAGGCCAGGACGACA
The DNA here is from genome assembly GCA_963714925.1 of uncultured beta proteobacterium. Lineage (GTDB taxonomy): Bacteria > Pseudomonadota > Gammaproteobacteria > Burkholderiales > SG8-39 > SG8-39. The sequence goes on from CAVQQK010000016.1 coordinate 151,332, forward strand.
GTCATCACCCTACGCATAGCGGGTCTCCGGTGAGTGGCAGAATTCGCGCCAAAGCAAATTGGCGGCCGCGAGCTTGAGCACGCACGGTACGAGGCAGTACACGTAATAGAGCGGCGCCACGGTCGGCACGGCGCCGGGCTGGTAGCCGAGCCAGGCGAGTAGCGGCAGCGCGAGGCCGGCGGCGAGAGCGAGGTTGAGCTTGGTGGCGAAATTCCACAGTCCGAAATAGGCGCCGGCGCGTGCCTCCTCGCCGCGTCCATGGATTACGTCGGCAAGCAGCGCCGGCGGCAACGCGAGGTCGGCGCCCAGCGCAAGTCCGGATACGATGCAGATCGCGCCGAAGGCGAGCGCGTCGCCCGGGCCGAGGACGAATGCGCCGACGAAGGCGACCACGCTGGCGAGCATCGCGCCGAACCACGCGCGCGGCTTGCCGACGCGATGCGACAGCGCGACCCATAACGGCAAGCTGAGTGCGCCCGCAACAAAGTAGGCGGCGAGGAACAGGCCCGCCTGCCGCGGCAACTGCAATGCGTCGCTGACGAAGAAGAGCACCAGCGTCGCGGGCAGCGCGGTCGCGATACCGTTCAGCATGAACACGGCGAACAATTGCCGGAAGGCCGGGCTGGCGAACGGGGCAGTCATCGCGCCTAAGGTCACGCGGCCGGCGTGCAAGGCGCGCGACGGGCGCGGGGCATGGGGCGCGCGCAGCAGCGTGACGCTTGCGGCGACGACGACCAAGGCGGCGAGTACCCAGGCGAAGCGGGCCAGGCCGGCGTCGAGCGTTGGCGCGAGCATCGTGGGCAGCACACTCGCGATCACGACGCCGAAAAGACCGAAGGCTTCGCGGCTCGCGGTCACCCGCGTGCGCTCATGGGGACTCTCGCCGAGCAGCGCACCCCAGGCGTGATAGCTCACGCTGGCGACGCTGAAGCCAAGGTACACAGGAATCAGTGCCAGCACCAGCCATGCGGCAAGATTGAATCCGCTGCGCGGCGGGTTGAGTACGAGCAGCATGCCCACGCCGAGCACGAGCGCACCGCCGCCGGCGAGCAGCCGCGGGCGCTGGATGCGGTCGTTGAGCACGCCAAGCAGAGGATCGACCAGGGCATCGAGCAGGCGCGCGGCGAGCAACAAGGCGCCAAGCAGCGCGAGATTCATTCCGAGCAGGCCGCCGTACAGGTTCGGCAGGTGCACGTAGATCGGCAGCGCGGCACTGGCGAGCGGCAGGCCGAGCGCGCCGTAGGCGGCCAGCGCGCTGCGCGGGAGCGCCTGCGTCGGGGCCATCTCAGTGCTGCCCGATCAGGGCAGCGCGCAATTCCGGCTCGCTGGTGCGCGGATCGAGCCAGATCGAGAAGAATGCGCGCGAGAACGCTGCGTCGGCAATCTCGCCGAGCAATCGCCCGTTCAGGTAAAAGCGCGCGCCGGCACCCGGGCGATCCACCGCTGCAATCTCGTCGCCGGCATCGACATCGGGCAGCAAACCGTGCAGCTGGCGCGCCCAGGTGTCGCGCTGCGCGGCGCCGCCCGCACCGAGGCGCGCCATCTCTTCCAGTACGCGTTCGGCGGTCGCCGCGCCGTCGAGCGCGCGCGCATAGCGCACGACGAGCGCGATCGGTTGATTGAATTTCGCCCGTCCGCTCGTCGACCAGAGCGCGGCGTCGTAGACCCGCAATCCGAACCAGGTCAGCGTGCCTTGGCCGACCGGCTGCAGCGCGTAGCGCGCCGGCGGCGCCGGCACGGGGCCGACCTCGCGCGCCGCGGTGGTCTGCGGCGCGAGCGCGAGGACGAGGGCGATCAGCGCCGTGCGCATCAGCGCTTTCTCAGCAGGAACTGCACGACGTCGGTCGACCCGGAGAGGAATCCGGCTTCGCAGTACGCCATGTAGAACGTCCACAGCCGCTCGAAGCGTTCGTCGAACCCCAGTGCGCGTACCTGCGGCAGCGCGGCGATGAAGCGCGCGCGCCACAGCGCAAGCGTACGCGCGTAATCGAGACCGAAGGAATACGCGCCGACGACCACGAGTCCGGCGTTCGTCGCCTCGGCGCGCACCCGCGCCGGCGAAGGCAGCATGCCGCCAGGGAAGATGTACTGCTGGATGAAATCGCTGCCCTGCCGGTAGCGCGCGGAACAGGGCGTCGTCGATCACGATCGACTGGATCAGCGCCTTGCCGCCGCGCGGCAGGCTGGCTGCGATCTTGCCGAAATAGGCTCGGCCACCAGCGCTCGCCGACGGCCTCGAGCATCTCGAGCGAGACGATCGCATCGTAGCGTGCGTGCAGGTCGCGGTAGTCGCGCAGCGCGAGGCGGACACGGCTGGCCGGAGCCCGGCGCGAGCGATGCGGCTGCGCGCGTAGGCGAGCTGCTGGCCCGACAGCGTGATTCCACGTCAGGCGCAGGCCGCGCTGCGCTGCGCGTTCGGCGAATCCGCCCCAGCCGCAGCCGATTTCGAGCACGTGGCTGCCGCTTGGCGCGTCGAGTCGCTCGAATACGCGGTGATACTTCGCCTCCTGCGCCTGCTCGAGCGTGCGCGTCGCATCGCCGTCGAACAACGCGCTCGAATACGTCATGCTCGGATCCAGCCATAGCGCGTAAAACGTGTTGCCAAGGTCGTAATGCGCCGCGATGTTGCGCCGGCTGCCGCCCCGGGTGTTCGCATGCAGTGCATGCATCAGGCGATGCGCGATGCGCCCGAGTCCGCTGCCGCGCAGCGCGCCGTCGAGCGCCGTGCGGTTGCGTGCGAGCAGCGTGAGCAGGCCGGGCAGGTCGTCGCTGGTCCAGTCGCCGTCGAGCCAGCCCTCGGCGAAGCCGATGTCGCCCGAGTACACGATGCGGTTGAATGCGCGCCAGTCGCGCACCGCGAGCGCGGCGCTCGCGCCGCCCGGACCGAAGTCGAGTACGGCGCCGTCGGGCAGCGCTACCTTCAGGCGTCCATGGGCGAGGCCCTCCAGGGTTCTCAGGACGGCGCGCGCGGCGAACGGAACGCTGGCGCGGACCAGGGTGGTTGCATTCATCGCGTGACCTCTTCGAGCGGCAGCGCGGGTTTGGAATGAAACGGCACGCGCTTCGCCCAGAGCCTGAGCGCCTGCCAGTGAATGCGCGCGATGACGCCGAGCGTCATCATCGGGTGGCGCAGCACCGCGCGCAGGATCGCGCCCGTGGTCAGCGGCACGGCGCGGCCGGACAGGCTCGTCAGCAGCGACGGACCTGCCTCGTCCGCATAGTCGATGCGCGCCACGCGCTGTGCGCCCGCGGCGATGAAGCGGAAGCGATAGCTGCCCGCGACGGGAAGAAAGGGCGACACGTGAAACATCTTGCGCGTGGCGAGCGTCTCGCCGGCGTGGATCGGCCGCCCGTCAGGGTGGGCGAGCAGGTAGGCGTGGTGCTCGCCAAAGGTGTTGTTGACCTCGGCCAGGATCGCGCGCGTGTTGCCGGCACGGTCCTCGCAGAACCAGAAGCTCACTGGATTGAACACATAGCCGAGAACGCGCGGAAAGCAGTGCAGCCAGACTTCGCCGTCGGCCTGCGTCAGCCCTTCGCGTGCGAGCAGGGCGCGAATCCAGGTGAGCGGGTGCGAGCCGTCGCGCGCGCCGTGATCGCGAAAGCTGAAGCCGAGCAGGTTCCAGCGATTGATCGACAGCAGCGGCTGGCGGATCGCCGCCAGGCGGCTGAGCGGCAGGCGCAGGAAAAACACGCCGTAGACGAAACGGTTCTGCACCGGACGCAGGCGCCGGTGCATCACCGTTCCGAGCAGCAGTTCCGGAGCGGCGGTGCTCACGCGGCCTCCTGCAGTCGCGCCGGCTGGGCGTCCTGCCAGGGCGCATGAACGCCGAGGTCGTTTGCCACCGCAAGCGCTGAGCGCAGACCGTCTTCATGAAAGCCGTAGCGCGTCCAGGCGCCGCAGAACCAGGTGCGGTTGCCGCCTTGCAGGCGCGCGAGCGCGGCCTGTGCCCCGGCGGCGCGCGCATCGAACACGGGATGTTCGTAGTCGAACTCGGCGATGACCCGCGCGGGGTCCGGCGCGTGGTGCGGGTTGAGCGAGACGATCACCGGTCTGGCGAAGGGCAGGGGCTGCAGTTTGTTGAGGAGGTAGTGCACGCTGACCGCGCGTCCGTCGGGGCCTTCGGCGCTTGCGCTGTAGTTCCAGGCTGACCAGACGCGCCGGTTGCGTGGCAGCACGGCGGCGTCCGTGTGCAAAAGCGCCCGGTTCGATTGGTAAGGAATCGCCTCGAGCAGCGCGCGCTCCTCGGCGCTCGCCTGCGACCCGAGGATGCGCAGTGCCTGGTCGCTATGGCAGCCGAGGACGAGGGCATCGAACTGCTCGCTGCCCGACCGCAGACCGGGCGCGCCGTGAAGAAAATCGAGCGTGACGCCGGTGGCGTCGCGCTGCGCGCGCAGCACGCGGGTCGATAAGCGCACGTCGCGCAATCCCTGCAGCAGGCGGTCCACGTACTGGCGCGCGCCGCCGGCGACGGTGCGCCACTGTGGACGATCGGTCAGTTTGAGCAGGCCATGGTTGCGGAAAAACCGCGCAAAGCTGGCAAACGGGTAATCGAGCATCGCGCGCGTCGGGCAGGACCAGATCGCCGCGGCCATCGGCAGCAGATACCAGTCGCGGAATTCGGCGCTGTAGCGCCCGCGTGCGAGAAATGCGCCGAGGGATTCGAGCGCCTGCGTATCGGCCGGGCGCGCGGCTTCGCGGTTGAAGCGCAGGACGTCGCGCAGCATGCGCAGAAAGCCCGGGCGCAGAAGATTGCGGCGCTGGGCGAACACGGCGCCGAGATCGCTGCCCGCCCACTCCAGCTGTGGCGCCTCGAGCGCCAGACTGAAGCTCATCTCGCTCGCCGCGCTCGGCACGCCGAGATGCGCGAACAGCGCGATCAGGTTCGGGTAGGTGGCCTCATTGAACACCAGAAAGCCGGTGTCCACCGCGTGCGAGACGTCGTCCAGCATGACCTCGACGGTGTTCGTGTGCCCGCCTGCGCGCGGGGCCGATTCGAACAGGGTCACGGCGTGGCGCTGCGAAAGCAGCCAGGCGGCAGCGAGCCCGGAGATCCCGGATCCGACGACGGCGATGCGCATGGGCCGGCCCCCGCCTAGCGCTCGGCGGGCGCGGCACACACGCGCGGCGCCGGGACCTCGCTGGCAGTCAGCGGCGCGGCAACCGGCAGCAGCCGGGTGCCGCCGGTTGCGGCACGGTGCATGTGGATCAGCGGTTCGAGCTGGCGTTCCTGCTCGGCGGGCGCGGGCCCTGGGCGGGATTCGGCGGCGAACATGACACTCGAGACGCCCGAGAGCAGCAGGTTCAAAAGGGAGCTATCCATAGTTTGTCCTAGACAAAGTCGAAATCGGGCGCCATAATGACGGCCAATATCGATATTGTCAACAGTTTGTCTAGGACAAATGCAGAAACTGAGATCGGAGCCCCTGATGTCGATCGCGGGGGTCGAGCGCGAGACCGGGCTCGCCAAGGACACGCTTCGGGTCTGGGAGCGGCGCTACGGCTTTCCGCGGCCGGCGCGCGACGAGAACGGCGAGCGCGTGTACCCGGCGGCGCAGGTCGCGCAACTGCGTCTGGTCAGCCGCTTGCTCGACCGCGGCATGCGTCCGGGACGCCTGCTCGGGCTCGATGCGCCCGCGCTGGCCGCGCTCGCCGAGGAGCGCCCGGACCCGAAGGTTCCGCCACGCAGCGCATTTCACGATCTTGTGCTGTTTCTGCTGAAAACCCATCAGGGTGCCGAGCTGCGCCGCGAGCTGGCGCAGGTGCTGATGCGCGATGGCGTGAAGCGGTTCGTGCTCGATACCGCGGCGCCGCTCACGGTGCAGGTCGGTGACGCTTGGGCACGCGGCGAGATCCAGGTCTTCGAGGAGCACCTGTTGAGCGAAGCGCTCCAGTCGGTCCTGCGCCAGGCCATCGCACAGATCGGCGGCACCTTCGAGCCGCCCGTGGTGCTGCTCACGACACTGCCGGACGAGCGTCACGGCCTCGGCCTGCTGATGGCCGAGGCGATCGCGACGCTCGAGGGCGCGCAATGCGTGTCGCTCGGCACCCAATCTCCGGTGCGCGATATCGTTGCGGCGACGGTCGCGCACAAGATCGACGTCGTGGCGCTTTCGATCAGCTCGAACGCCGCACCCGCCGAGGTGCGCGAGAGCGTGACGCTGCTGCGCAGCCTGCTCGCGCCGCCGGTCGCACTATGGTGTGGCGGCGCCGGCGCCGCGCGTCTCAAGCGCCTGGGCAAGGGCGTCGAGCGGCTGAATACGCTCGACGACGTCAGCATCACGCTTGCAGCCTGGCGCGCGCATCACGCGGGCACGGTGAACAGTTGAACCGGAGAACGCGGCGCCATGGGCGCCTCGATGGCCTGAAACGAATGCCTGATAACATCGCACGCGTCTGAGACGCGTCCTATCCGCAATGCTCTACCCCGAAATCTTCAAATCACTCGAACGCGTACGCTGGAACATGGCCGACGACGTTCCCTGGGCGTCGTTCGACCCGGCGCGCCTGTCCGACGAGCAGGCGCTCACCATCAAGATGAATGCCATCACGGAGTGGGCCGCGCTGCCTGCGACCGAGATGTTCCTGCGCGACAACCGCGACGACAGCGATTTCTCGGCCTTCATGTCGGTGTGGTTCTTCGAGGAGCAAAAGCACGCGCTCACGCTGATCGAGTACCTGCGGCGCTTTCGCCCGGACCTGGTGCCGACCGACGAAGAACTCCATGCGGTGCGCTTCGCGTTCGATCCGGCCCCGCCGCTGGAAACCCTGATGCTGCATTTTTGCGGCGAAATCCGCCTCAACCACTGGTATCGCTGCGCCGCCGAATGGCATACCGAACCCGTGATCAAGAGCATCTACACGCTGCTCTCGCGCGACGAGGCGCGCCACGGCGGCGCGTACCTGGAATACATGAAGCGCGCGATCGATCGCCTCGGCAACGAAGCGCGTGGCGCCTTCGCGAAGATGGGCGTACTGATGGCGGCGAGCATGCGCAGCGGGAAACCGATGCACCCGACGAACCTGCACGTCAATGCGGCGCTGTTCCCGAACGACACGGTGCAGAGTCGCCTGCCGAATCCCGAGTGGCTCGAGTACTGGCTGGACGAGCAGATCCGGTTCGACCGCGGCTGGGAGCAGAAGGTCATCGACATGATCCTGCTCAACCTGTCGAAGCTGCTGGAGGAACCGATCGGCTCGTTGCAGGCACTCTCGCGCTATCGCAAGCGGTTGGTGCGCGCGCCGGCCTGAGGGGACGGCCGCATCGCGACTAGAACGGCAGCGGCGCCCCGGGCTTGAGCGGCGCGAGCGCGGCGCGGAATTCTTCCTGAATCCGTTTCAGCGCCGTGGGCGTATCGGCCTCGAAGCGCAGCACGATCACCGGCGTCGTGTTCGAGGCGCGCGCGAGGCCGAAGCCGTCCGCGTACTCGGCACGCACGCCGTCGATCGTCAGCACCTGTTGCGCGTTCGGGAACGGCTTCGCCGCCTGCAGTTTCGCGACCAGCGCGTGCGGTTCGCCCTCGTCGAGCGTCCACTGCAGTTCCGGGGTCGACGGCGCGTTCGGTAGCGCCTTCAGCGCGGCGCTCGCATCGGGCGTGCGCGAAAGGATTTCGAGCAGGCGCGCACCGGCGTACATCGCATCGTCGAACCCGTACCAGCGCTCCTTGAAGAAGGTGTGGCCGGACATCTCGCCGGCGAGCGGCGCGCCGGTCTCGGCGAGCTTGGCCTTGATGAACGAGTGCCCGGTCTTCCAGATCAGCGGGCGGCCGCCGTGGCGCTCGATCCACGGTGCGAGCAGCCGCGTCGACTTGACGTCGTAGATGATCTCGGCGCCCGGGTTGCGCGCCAGCACGTCGGCGGCGAACAGCATCAACTGACGGTCGGGGAAGATCACCTCGCCGTCGCGCGTCACGACGCCGAGACGGTCGCCGTCGCCGTCGAAGGCGAGGCCGAGTTCGCCCTCGCCGCGCGCGAGCGCGGCGATCAGGTCGGCGAGGTTTTCGAGATGCGAGGGGTCCGGATGATGGTTCGGAAAATCGCCGTCGACCTCGCAAAAGAGCTCGACGACCTCGCAGCCGAGGTCACGGAACAGCTTCGCCGCGATCAGGCCGGCGACGCCGTTGCCGCAATCGATCACGAGTTTCATGCCGCGCGCGAGCCGGACGTCGCCGACGATGCGCGCGAGGTAGGCCGCGAGCACCTCGGCCTTCTCGCGCCTGCCCACGCCGCTCGAGACGGCGTCGGTTTCGATGCGCTCGCGCAGGCGCTGGATGTCGTCGCCGGCGAGCGTGGTGCCGCCGACGACCATCTTGAGCCCGTTGTAGTCGGGCGGATTGTGGCTGCCGGTCACCGAGACGCAGCTCGCGCAACCGAGGTGATGGGCGGCGAAATAGGTGACCGGCGTCGGCACCATGCCGAGATCGATCACGTTCGCGCCGGCGGCGGTGATGCCGGCGGCGAGCGCATCGAGCAGCATCGGCCCGGAGTGGCGGCCGTCGCGGCCGAGCGCGAAGGTCGCCGCGCCGCGCTCGGTCCCGAGCGAGCCGAGCGCACGGCCGACCGCCTGCACGACCTCGGGGGTAAGCGTCTTGTCGACGATGCCGCGGATGTCGTAGGCGCGAAAGATTTCTGCCGGTACCTTCATGCGTCCTCGGAAAGGAATTCGAGCAGGCGGCGGGCGAGCCAGCCGTGGCGTCCCGGGAACGGTCCCTCGAGGAATCCGACGTGCCCGCCCGTCTCCGGCGATTCTAGCAGCACGCTTGCGCTCGCTTCGCGCGTCGCCGCGGCGAGGGTCGCACGCGGCAGGAAGGGGTCGTTTTTCGCGTTCAGCACCAGCGTGGGCACGCGGATATGGGCAAGCCAGGGGGCGCTCGAGGCGCGCGTCCAGTAGTCGTCCACGTCGCGAAATCCATGCAGCGGCGCGGTGTAGGCGTCGTCGAACGCGCGCAGCGTGCGCGCGGCCTGCATGCGCGCGGCATCGATGTTCAGCCGGTGCGCCGCGAGCTTCGTGCGCGCGCTCGCCTTCATCGACTTGAGGAACATGCGTGTGTACACGAGGCGGTTCAGGCCGTGATCGAGCGCGTCGCCCGAGGCCTGGAGGTCGAGCGGTGCGCTGACGGCCGCCGCGCGCGCAAGTACGGCCTGCGCGGCGTCGCCGCGTTCGCCGAGCCACTTGAGCAGCGCGTTGCCGCCGAGCGAAATGCCCGTCGCCACCAGGCGTTCAGCGCTCGGCGCGATGCGTCGCAGGATCCAGTCGATCTCGTCGCTGTCGCCGGAGTGGTAGGCGCGCGGCAGGCGGTTCGGTTCGCCGGAGCAGCCGCGGAAATGGGGCAGGGCGACGCGCGCGCCCGCGGCCACGGCGGCCGCGGCGAGCGCGCGACCGTATGCGCTGTCCGCGCCGCCCTCGAGGCCGTGAAACACGACCAGCGTAACTGGCGCCTGCGCCGGGCCGGCGAAATCGACGTCGATGAAGTCGCCGTCGGGCGTGTCCCAGCGTTCGCGCGTCGTCATCGGGCGCGGTGGCGGACGCAGCGCGGCGACGATGGTCTGCGCATGGCCGCCGGGCAGCCACCAGGGAGCACGGTATGTCGAGGCCATGTCCGCTTAGTCTTAGTTCATTTGCCTTGCACCGCGGGACGCAGTCCCGCGGTGCAGAACAGTGTGGTTCTTTAGTGCAGGGTCGCGGTCGCTGGCACCGGACCGTCGCCGCGCGCCGGTCCGGGCGCCGGCGAGGCGTGGTGCGCCACCATGCGCCAGCCGGGGCCCACGCGCAGATACACGTTGGTCGCGATCACGGGATTCGGCGCCGGTCCTTCGCCTTCGATGATGATGTTTTCGTGCACGCTGTGCATCGCAACCATCGTGTTGGAGACGATGACCTCATGCGACAGGCGTACGCGCAACTGCTGGCCGCTCGCGAGAATACGCTTCCACTGCGCGAGGACCTGCTCGGTGCCGCACAGGCGCGGACCGCCGGGGTGGACGCAGACCACCTCCTCGTCCTCGGCCCAGACGGCGGCCATGGCGTCGTAGTCGCTGCGCTCGAGCGCCTCGTAGAACGCGGCCTCGGCGTCCTGCGGCGTCGGGAAGATTTTCTCGGCCACGCGGCGCGTGTGATGGTCAATGGGTTCGCGCGGAGCCTAGCACAGCAAGTTGATCGATTTCGGCGAGTACCCGCGCGACCTCGAGTTCGTTCATGCAGCGAAAATGCCCCAGCGGGCAGACGCGCTTGAAGCAGGGGCTGCAGTCCGGCCGCAGCCAGACCACCTGTGCGCGCGGCGAGCGTGGCGGCGTGTGCTCGGGGCTCGAGGAGCCGAACAGCGCGACCTGCGGCCGCTCGAGCCCCGCCGCGACATGCATCAGCCCCGAATCGTTGCTGACGATCAGATCCGCGGCGGCGATCAGTTCGATCGCCTGCCCGAGCGTCGTGCGTCCGGCGAGGCTGCGCGCAACGCCCGCGCTTGCGCGCACCACCGCATCGCAGTCCGCTGCATCGTTCGCGGAGCCAAGCAGAAAGACGCCGATGCCCTGCGCGTGCAGCGCGGCCGCGAGTCCGGCGAAGCGCGCGGCGGGCCAGCGCTTGGCCGGACCGTATTCGGCGCCGGGGCACAGCACGGCGTTGCGGCGCGGCGGTGCCGCGAAGCCGAAGGCCTGCGCCGTTGCGGCGACCGCCTGTGCGTGGACCTGCAGTTGCGGCGTGGGCAGCGGGGCGGGCGCCGGGCGCCCCGGCGGCTCGGAGAGTTGGGCGTAGTGCTCGACCATCGGTTGCGGCGCGCGTGGGGTGCGATGGACCACGTTGAGCAGGCCGAAACGCGATTCGCCGACGTAGCCGCAGCGCACCGGCACGTCGGCGAACAACGGGACGAGCGCCGACGTCCAGCTGTTCGGCAACACGATCGCCTGGTCATAGCGCCGTGCGCGCAGCGCGCGCCCCAGGCGCCAGCGCGCGCGCAACTGCAACGCGCCGTGCGCGAACGGCGCCGATATCGTCGCGTCGATCTCCGGCATGCGCGCGAGCAGCGGCAGGACCCACGGCGCCGCGAGCGCCTCGATGCGCAGGCCCGGACGCTTCTCGCGCAGGCGCGCGAGAAGCGGTTGCGCCATGAGCGCATCGCCGATCCAGTTTGGGGCGACGACGAGGATTTTTGGCACGGATGGCGGACGAACTGGCGCGTCGGTCAGCTCAGATACCGGGGGGTTCGGGGGGATCAAGCGGCGTCGCAGATCCCCCATGTTGACTAATGCCCCTTGGGTGCCGGGCCTGTGTAGACGAACTTGGTGCCGCAATACGGGCATTGCACCGCGCCCGCCTTTGCGACGTCGAGGAACACGCGCGGGTGGCGCGCCCACAGCGGCGCCGCCGCGGTCGGGCAGTACAGCGGCAGGTCCGCGGCGTCGACTTCGACGTGGCGCGCCGTGTCGGCGCCCTGGATGCTCATTTCTTTTTCCCCTTGGCGCGCGCGGCGGGCTTCTTCATGTCGACCTTGGTGAGCCAGTGGCTGTGCTTGCGGTCGCGCCCGGTGACGACGTCGAAGAACGCCTTCTGCAGTTTCTTGGTGATCGGGCCGGCGCGGCCGGCGCCGATCTTGCGGCCGTCGAGCTCGCGAATCGGCGTGACTTCCGCCGCCGTCCCGGTGAAGAATGCCTCGTCGGCGATGTAGACGTCGTCGCGCGTCAGGCGCCGCGAGGTCACCTCGTAGCCCAGGCCCGCCGCGAGCTCGATCACCGAGCTGCGCGTGATGCCGACGAGCGCCGAGGTGATCTCCGGTTCATACAGTTTGCCGTTCTTGACGATGAACAGGTTCTCGCCCGCGCCCTCGGCGACGTAGCCCTCGACGTCGAGCAGCAGGCCCTCGTCGTAGCCGTGCTGCGTCGCCTCGAGTGTGGCAAGGACCGAGTTCGGGTAGGTGCCCGACATCTTCGCGCGCGCCATCGTGACATTAACGTGGTGACGCGAGTACGAGGAGGTCTTGACACGGATGCCCTTGGCGAGCGCTTCGGGGCCGAGGTAGGCGCCCCAGGGCCACGCCGCGATCGCGACATGCACCGTCGCGCCGACCGGCGAGACGCCCATCTTCTCGGAGCCGTAAAACGCGATCGGGCGCACGTAACACGACGCGTGGCCGTTCGCCTGAACCACCTCGACCTGCGCGCGCATCAGCCGCTCGCGCGTGTAGGGGATCTTCATCATGTAGATGTGGGCCGAGGTGAACAGGCGATCGGTGTGTTCCTTGAGGCGGAAGATCGCGGTGCCGTCGACGGTTTTATAGGCGCGCAGACCCTCGAACACCGCCAGCCCGTAGTGCAGCGAGTGCGTGAGCACGTGGGTGGTGGCCGAACGCCAGGGCACGAGCGTGCCATCGTGCCAGATCCAGCCGTCGCGGTCGGCCATCGAGAGCGGGGTGTTTGCCTTCGCCATGCAGAGCGTCTCCTTGAGGTTCGCGGAATTCTAACCGCGGGCCCCGGACCTGCGCCATACTATTAACATGACCGTTAATCCTCAGGCACGCGTGTTTGCCGCGCTCGCCTCGGCACCGCGGCGTCAGGTGATCGCGTTCCTCGCCCAAACGTCGCTCTCGACCAGCGACCTTGCGGAGCGCTTCGGCATCAGCGCGCCGGCGGTGTCGCGTCACCTCGGCGTGCTGCAGCGCGCGGGGCTGGTGTCGCCCGAGCGGCAGGGCCAGCGTGTACTGTACCGACTCAATCGCGACGCCCTGCTCGACGCGCTGGCCGGATTCGCCTCGGTGGTCGACGGGCCCCTGCGGCGCGAGACGCCGTTCGCGCGCATACCGCGGGAGGCGATCTAGTGCCCGCGCGCGCCGCGCTGCGCGTCGTTGCGCGCATCGTGATGCTCGCAGTCGCGGGCTGCGCGAGCGTGCCCGAGGGCCCCGATGATGACGGCCTGCTCGCCTCGAGCGCGGTGGTCGCCGCGCTGCCGCTCGAAACCGGCGACCGGGTCGAGGTCGGGCGCTTCTCCGCGGCGGCGCCGGGCGGCGCATTGCCCGCGGGCTGGGAACCCTATCGGGTTCTTCCGCAAAAGCTGGAAACCCGCTACCGGCTGGTGGAGAACGCCGGCGTCGTCGTGCTCGAGGCGGATGCCGAGCGTTCGGCCTCGGGCGTGGTGCGCACGATACGCATCGATCCGAACCGCCACCCGATCATCGAATGGCGCTGGCGCGTACCGGCGCTGATCGCTGGCGCCGACCCGCGCGTGGCGACGCGCGAGGATGCGCCGGCGCGCATCCTGGTTGCGTTTCACGGCGATGCGCAAAAGCTCGACATGGTCGAGCGCAGCACGCTGCGTATGGCGAAGGCGATCGCCGGGCGTGCCATGCCCTATGCGACGCTGCTCTACCTCTGGGCCGACAACGTGCCGGCCGAAACCGTGGTCAGGAACTTTCACACCGGCCGGGTGCGCATGATCGTGGTCGAAAGCGGCGCGCGCCGGCTCGGGCGCTGGGTCGCGGTGCGGCGCAATCTGGTCGAGGACTATCGGCGCGCGTTCGGCGAGGCGCCGGGCGACATCGTCGGCATCGGCGTCATGACCGACACCGACAACACGCGTAGCCGGGCGCGCGCATACTACGGCGACATCACCCTGCACGCCGCGCCGTGACCGATCCCCGCGTGATTGCCCATCTGCTGCCCGCCGTGGGATCGGTGCCGAACCATCCGCGCTGGCCGCTGCTCGTCTACCCGGGGGCGGTCGCGCTCTCGGGCGCCGATCCGGCGTCGATCTTCGAGGCGCTGTTCGCGCGCAATCGCTGGCCGGCCGCCTGGCGCAACGGCGTGCATCCGTTTCACCACTACCACAGCGACGGCCACGAAGTGCTCGGCATCTACCGCGGCGAAGTCACGGTGCTGTTCGGCGGCGAGGGTGGCCTGACCCTGACGGCCGGCCCGGGCGACGTCATCGTCCTGCCCGCGGGCACCGGTCACAAGAAGCTGGCGTCGACGGGACGCCTCGGCGTGGTGGGTGCCTATCCGGACGGACGCCATCCGGACACCTGTGTCGCCAGGGTCGCGAATGCCGCGCACGCCGCGCAGACGGTGGCGCGCGTGCCGCTGCCGGCCTGCGATCCGGTGTTCGGCGCCGGCGGGCCGCTGTTCGAACACTGGACGGCCTGAGGCCGTATCAGGCGTACGGCGCGAACGCCGAGGTCCACAATCCACGCACGGCGTCGACCTGCGGCGCAACGGCCTCGGGCGCGACGCGCGCGTACTGCGCGCCATTGAGGCGCAGGCCGTGCTGCAGGCGCCGGAATTCGCGGTAGGCGCCCTGACACTGCTCGGCGAGCGGCGCGGGAATCAGTGCGAGGTCCCCGGCGATGCCGAGCAGCGCGATGTTGCCCAGATTGCCGACCAGTTCTGCGTGTTGATGCGCGTGCGCGAGCACCAGAAACTGAACGATGAATTCGAGGTCGATCATGCCACCACGGTCGTGCTTGACGTCGAACAGCGCGGAGCGGTTGGGATGCGCCGCGTGCATCTTCTCGCGCATCGCGAGCACCTCTTGCGCGAGCGCGGCGGGATCGCGTGCGCGGCGCAGGATCCGCGTGCGGATCGCCTCGAAGGCGGCGCCCACCGACGCGTCGCCCGCGCAGTAGCGCGCGCGGGTCAGCGCCTGGTGCTCCCAGGCCCAGGCGGATTTCTCCTGGTATTCCTCGAACCCGGCGAGCGACGACACCAGCAGGCCGCTCGCGCCGCTCGGTCGCAGGCGCAGGTCGGTCTCGAACAGCACGCCGGCGGCCATGTGCGTGGTCAGCCAGTGGTTCACGCGCTGCGCGAGCCGCGCATACACCTCGGGTGCGCGCGCGTCGTCGTCGTCGTACAAAAAGATGATGTCGAGGTCGGAGGCATAGCCGAGTTCCTTGCCGCCGTGTTTGCCGTAGGCGATCACCGCGAAGCGCGGTGCGTCCGTGCGGTGGCGGTTGCGCAGCTGCGACCAGGCGGTCTCGAGGCAGACGTTGAGCACCGCATCGGCCGCCGCCGAAAGGTGGTCGGCAAGCCGCTCGACGGTCAGCCGCCCGCCGAGATCCTGCGCGAGCAGCCTGAATACCTGTGCCTGGTGCTGCTCGCGCAGGCCGTTCATCTGCGCCTCGGTATCGTCGGCCTGCGCGGCGATCTGCGTGCGCAGCGTCTGGCCGAACGCGGGCCAGTCGGGCGGCGCGTACAGCACGCGATCATCGAGTAACTCGTCGAGCAGCAGCGGGTGGCGGGTGATGAACTGCGCCGCCCAGCTCGATGCACCCACGATGCGCGCCACGCGCTCCAGGGCGACACGGTTCTCGGCCAGCAGCGCGAGATAAGACGCGCGACGTGCGATGGCCTCGATGAGATCGAGCCCGCGCACCAGCGTCGCATCGGGATCCGGGGTCTGCGCGGCGGCCGACGCGAGCGCGGGCACCAGCGTATCGAAGCGCCGGCGCGAGTCGGTGGGCAGCAGCGCGTAGCGCTGGCTCTGGCGCACCGACAGCAGGCGCGCCGCGCCCGCGTCGGGCGCGCGGTAGCCGAGCTCGGCGAGCGCACGCCCGATCGACTCGCGATCGTCCTGCCAGACCGCCGACCCGGTGCTGTCGTCGGATTCGGAGAACGCTGCCTGGAAATGCCGTGTCACCGTGGCGCGCACCGCGTCGAGCGCCGTCTCGAGCGCGGCCCAGTCCGCGACGCCCGACATCGCCGCGACGCGCGCGCGGTCGTCGGCATCGGTCGGCAGGCGGTGGGTCTGGCGATCGTCCACATACTGGAGTCGGTGCTCGAGCCGGCGCAGGAAGTCGTACGCCGCCGACAGTTCTTCCGCGGCGGTTGCGCTGATCAGGGCGCGTTCGGCCAGGCGGGCGAGTACCTCGAGTGTCGGTCGCACGGCGAGCGCCGGGTCGCGCCCGCCGCGGATCAGCTGCTGCGCCTGGGCGATGAACTCGATTTCGCGGATCCCGCCCGGGCCCAGCTTGATGTGATCGGCCAGTTCGCGGCGTGCGACCTCGCGGCGTACCTCGGCATGCAGGCGGCGCATCGCACCCAGCGTTCGTAGTCGAGGTATTTGCGGAACACGAAGGGGCGCACGATCGGCTCGAGCGCCTCGTGCAGCGAGCCGGTGATCGGTCGCGCCTTGATCCAGGCATAGCGTTCCCATTCGCGACCCTGCGTGATCAGGTAGTTCTCCAGTGCCTCGAAGCTGCACACCAGCGGGCCCGATTCGCCGTAGGGCCGCAATCGCATGTCGACCCGAAACACGAATCCGTCCTGCGTGATGTCTGCGAGCAGCGCGATCAGCTTGCGCCCGAGGCGCGCGAAGTATTCGTGGTTCGACAGCGGGCGCGCACCGTCGCTGTCGCCTTCCTCCGGATAGACGAACACCAGATCGATGTCGGAGGACACGTTCAGCTCGCCGCCGCCGAGCTTGCCCATGCCGACGACGATGAACGGTTGCCCCGCGCCCGTCGCGCCACGCGGGACGCCGTGCGTCGGTGCCAGCTGCGCTTCGCTCCAGGTCTGCGCGATGGCGATCGCCGCGTCGGCAAGCACGCTCATCGTGCCGCAGACCTCGGCCAGGTCGGCACGGCCCGAGAGGTCACGTGCCATGACCCGCAGCAACACGCGCTGGCGCAACTGGCGCAGGCGCCGCTTGAGGGCGTCCTCGTCGTCCGCGGCCGCCCCGGCGAGGGCGGCGTCGATCTCGGCGCGCGAAAACGGCGCGGGATCGTCCAGTTCGCCAGCCAACTCGGGTCGGCGCGTCAGCAGCGCGACCGCATAGCGCGAGGCTTCGAGGCGGGATCGTACGGCGTCACGCACGGTGGGAAATTCCGAGGGCAGACAGGGGGTTAGGGTTTAAAATGCGGGCCAGAAACCACGTCGTGCCTTGCGCGTCGCACGATGCACGGCGAAACAGGCAGAACTTCTTTCGCCGCGACGCACCAAATGGTCTTGGAGTCGTGGCATCGGTGCCCGACGCAATGCGTCGCCAGCGCCGCACAGGGAATACTGGGGCAACACAGGCCGCGATGCAATCCGAGACTTCGACCCAGGCCGACGTGGCGTCAGGCAAACGCGTCGTCGGAGGCACGCGCTGGGCGCTGCGGATACTCGAGACGCTGGCTTGGTGCGTCGTGTTCTTCGCTGTGGCGGCGGTGCTTGCGCTGCGCTACTGGGTCCTGCCGAACATCGAGCAGCATCGTGACCTGATCGTTGGCGTGTTCGTGCGCGAACTCGGGCTGCCCATCAAAGTCGGGGCGATCCAGGCCGACTGGCCGGGTCTGCGCCCGCGCATCAGCCTGTCGGACGTTCGCATCTACGACCAGGACGGTCGCGAGGCGCTGGTCTTGCCCGCGGTCCACAACGTCGTGTCCTGGCGCTCGCTGCTGTTCGGAGATCTGCGCCTGCGCTCGCTGATCATCGACTCGCCGCGCCTGGCGATGCGCCGCGACGCCGCCGGTCGCCTCTACGTGGCGGGATTGGAGCTCGTCTCGACCGGCAACGGACGACGCGGGGGCGCGGCGGAATGGATCCTGGGGCAGCGCGAAATCCTGATCCGCAACGCCGAGATCGAGTGGACCGATCTGCTGCGCGAGGCGCCGCCGCTCAAGCTGAGCGCACTCGATTTGCGCTTGCGCAACGCGGGGGGTACCCATTCCGTCGGCCTGTCGGCCCGCCCGCCCAAGGGGTTCGGCACCTCGCTCGTCGTGCGTGCGGAGCTCACGGGCGGGCCGATCTCGTTACCCGACAAATGGAGCGGGCGGCTGTACGCGGAATTCGGCGAAACCGACCTCGCGGCATGGCAGCCGTGGGTCGATTACCCCTTCGAGCTGAGCCAGGGGCGCGGCGCGCTGCGCATGTGGGTAACGCTGGGTGCGGGCCGGCGCGTACGCACCACGCTCGACGTAGAACTCTCGCGTGTCGTCATGCAACTCGCCGCCGATCTGCCCCAGCTCGAACTCGCCAGCCTGGCCGGGCGTCTCGAGGGTCGCGCGGAAGGTCGTACGCTCGAACTGACGGCGCGGGACCTCGCGCTCACCCTCGCCGACGGCGAAGCGCTCGAGCCGACGAACTTTCACCTGAGCTGGACGCCGGCGGCTGACGCGGATCCGGCACAGACTGAACGTGGTGCGCTCATCGCGCAGCGCATCGATCTCGCGCCGCTCGCGCGCCTGGGCGAGTTCCTGCCTTTTCCGCAGGACCTGCGCCGGTTGCTCGCCGACCTTTCGCCGCGCGGTCACCTGCGCGACGTCGCATTCGACTGGACCGGAACGCTGCCGCACGCGACCAACTATTACGCGCAGATGCGGTTCGAGGGGCTCGGCATGAACGCATGGGGCGAAGTGCCGGGATTCACAGGCCTGACGGGCCGGATCGAAGCGCGCCCGGGCCGCGGCAGCATGGAGCTGCTCGCGCGCGGTGTTGCGCTCGATCTGCCCAAGGTGTTTTCGCAGCCCCGCATCGGGCTCGATGCGCTGAGCGGGCAGATCGATTGGGTGCGGCCGGACAGCGAAGCCGAAACCATGCGCGTGCGCCTGTCCTCACTCGCCTTCGGCAACGCGCACCTCGCCGGTACTGCGCTCGGAACGTACACGCTCGGGCGCGAAGGGCCGGGCGTCATCGATCTGTCGGCTACGCTGACCCACGCCGATGGCAAGCAGACGGCGAGCTATTTGCCGCTCGCCTCGATCATGGGTGAGCAGGCGCGTGCCTGGATCGAGCGGGCAATCGTCGACGGACGCGCGACCGACGTCCGATTCCAGATCAAGGGTGACCTGCGCGAATTTCCGTTCACCGATCCGGCGCGCGGGCAGATGCTGGTTGCGGCAGGCATCGACGGCGTGGTGCTGGACTATGCCGACGGTTGGCCGAAAGTCGAGGCGATCGACGGCACCCTGCGCTTCGACGGCGAGCGCATTGAACTCGTTGGGCGCAGCGCGCGTGTCCTCGGCACGCAGCTCGCGAACATACGCGTCGCGATTCCGAGCCTGCGGTCTGCGGAAACGGATCTGTTGATCGAAGGCGACGCCACTGGACCGTCGAACGAATTCCTCAAGTTCATCGAGGCGAGTCCGGTGCGACAGATGACCGACGCGCTCACCGTCGGCATGCGTGCCGAGGGCGCGGGGCGCTTGCACCTCGCACTGCAGTTGCCGCTCGCAAATCTTGCCAAGACCACGGTGAACGGAGCGTTCGAGTTCACCTCGAAGCGGATCCTGCTTCACACGGCGCTGCCGCCGGTCGAATCGGTCAAGGGCAAGGTGGCGTTCGGCGAGACCGGGCTCAGACAGCTCGACGTGCGTGGAACCCTGCTGGGCGGGCCGGTGGTCATTGCGGGGCGCAGCACGGCACAGGGCGGCCCGCGGGTGGTCGCGCGCGGCGAGGCGAAGGCGGGCGAGTTCGGTCGCCTGCTCGCGCATCCCTGGCTCGCCTACCTGCGCGGTGGTGCCGCGTATGAAGCCGTCGTCGACATCGCGCGCGGCGTTCCGACGCTGACGCTCTCGAGCGATCTGAAGGGACTCGAAAGCACCCTGCCGGCGCCGCTCGCAAAGCGTGCCGAAGACGGCCTGCCGCTGCGCCTGCGCGTGCTGCCCGGCGTGGGCGGCGAGCAGCAACGCGTCTCGGTCACCCTCGGTCGAATCCTGCGCGCCGAGCTCCTGCGTCCAGCCGACGGCAAGCCCAAGGGCGAAACGGGTGCGAAAAAGGACGCCGCTGAAACCGGTGACACGACGCGTAGCCCGCGATTGCTCATCGTGCTCAACCCCGCCGAAGGGGCGACGCTACCACCGTCGACGCGTGACGGCTTGACGCTGCGGGGCACGTTCGATGCGCTCGATCTGGATCCCTGGCGCGCGTTGCCCGACGCCAGCTGGCCTGCGCTCGGGCAGGGCACATTCGATCTCAAGGCGGGCACGCTGGATGTCTTCGGCAAGCGCTTGCGCGAGGTCGATGTGCGTGCCGGCAGCGACGTCGGCGGCTGGTCGGCGCAGGTCACCGCGGCCGAACTCGATGGCACTGTTGCCTACCGTACCGAAGGCCGTGGTCGGCTGGTCGCCCGGCTCAAGCGGTTCCGGATTCCCGCAGACGCGCCGAGCGCGGGCGACGCGCAGGGTACGCCGAAGCGCACCGGGGCGCTGCCCGCGGTCGACCTGATCGCCGAGCGCTTCACGCTGTTTGGACGCGAACTCGGGCGCGCCGAAATCACGGCGCGACCCGAGCCGGGCAAGTGGGAAATCGACAAGCTGGTGGTGCTCAACCCGGACGCGGAGTTGCGCGGTACGGGACTGCGCACGCTGACGCAGGGCGACTCGAACATGGCGGTCGTGTTCGCACTGAACGTCACCGACGTCGGAAAGTTTCTCGCCCGGATCGGCTACCCGAAGATGGTGGCGGGCGGCAGTGCACGGCTCGACGGATCGCTCGTCTGGCGGGGTGATCCGCAGGTCGTCGACTACCCTTCGCTCGACGGCAAGCTGACGCTGCGCGTCGACGATGGCCAGTTTCTCCAAATCGAGCCCGGCCTCGGCAAGCTCGTGGGGCTGATCAGCATGCAGGCGCTGCCCAGGCGTGTCACGCTCGATTATCGCGACGTGTTTTCGGATGGTTTCAAATTCGACCTCATCAGCGGTTCGGTCGAGGCGAAGCGCGGGGTCATGTCGACCACGGATTTCAAGATGAGCGGTCCCGCGGCGGAAGTCGACATGCAGGGGCGCACCGACCTCGCGGCCGAAACCCAGGATCTGCGCGTCAAGATCATCCCCAGTGTAGGCGACACGGCCTCCGCGGCGGTGGCGCTGCTCAACCCGATCGTGGGCGCTGCGGCGCTGGTGATGCAACGCCTGCTGGAAAATCCGCTCGGACAGATTCTGGCCTACGAATACGCGATCACCGGCAGCTGGGCGGATCCCCAGGTCGAGAAGCTCGGCGTGGTGCCCCAGCCCGGCGGTGGCGCGCACGTCGAGTCGCCGTGAGGCGGCGCGCACGGGCACCTGCTACGCTCGCCCTACGGCTGCCGGCAGGGGCCGATCTCGTCGAACGCGCCCACTGGAGACCCGAACCATGACCCAACTCGCCGCGCCCCAGGATCTGCTGCTCGAGACCGCCGAGCGCCGCCTGCTTGCGCCCTTCGATCTCGAGGCCGGCGCGCTCGGCCGTGTATTTGGCGTGCTGGGCGCGCACCGCATCGACGACGCGGATCTCTACTTCCAGGCCACGCAGGCGGAGAGCTGGAGCCTGGAAGAGGGCATCGTCAAATCCGGCAGCTTCTCGATCGACTGCGGTGTCGGCGTGCGTGCGATCTCGGCCGAAAAAACGGCGTTCGCGTACTCCGACGAAATCAGTCTCGCGGCGCTGGACGATGCGGCGCGGGCCACGCGCGCGATCGCGCGCGCCGGCCAGGGCCGACGGGTGCAGGTCGTGCCGCGGCATGCCGCGCCGCTGCCGCTGTATTCGCAGGACGATCCGATCGCCTCGCTCGATGCGGCGGCCAAGGTGGCGCTGCTCGAGCGGCTCGAGCGCCTGTGCCGGGCGCGCGATCCGCGCGTCACCCAGGTCATGGCGCATCTCGGCGGCGAGCATGAGGTCGTGCTGATCGCGCGCGCCGACGGCGCGATCGCCGCGGACGTGCGGCCGCTGGTGCGCTTGTCGGTGCAGGTGATCGCGGAACAAAACGGCCGGCGCGAGGTGGGCAGCGCGGGCGGCGGCGGGCGCGGGGACTACGCGCATTTCACCGACGCCGTGCTTGCGGAATACGCCGAGCGTGCGGTTGCGCAGGCGCTCGTCAACCTCGCCGCGCGACCGGCGCCGGCGGGTACCATGACGGTGGTGCTCGGTCCGGGCTGGCCCGGCATCCTGCTGCACGAAGCGGTCGGCCACGGTCTCGAGGGCGACTTCAACCGCAAGGGCAGTTCGGCCTTCGGCGGACGCCTGGGCGAGCGGGTTGCCTCGCCGGGCGTGACCGTCGTCGATGACGGCACGATTCCGCATCGGCGCGGGTCGTTGACCGTCGACGACGAAGGCACCCCGGCGCAGCGCACCGTGCTGATCGAGGACGGCGTGCTGCGCGGCTATCTGCAGGATCGCTTGAACGCGCGCCTGATGAAGACTGCATCTACCGGAAACGGGCGGCGCGAGTCGTTCGCCCATGTCACGCTGCCGCGCATGACCAACACCTACATGCTCGCGGGTGCGCACGACCCCGCCGAGATCATCGCGAGCGTCAAGAAGGGCATCTACGCGACCAACTTCGGCGGCGGCCAGGTCGACATCACCAACGGCAAGTTCGTGTTCTCCGCGGCCGAGGCCTACCTGATCGAAAACGGCAAGGTCACCCATCCGGTGAAGGGCGCGACGCTGATCGGCAACGGGCCGGACGCGCTGACGCGGGTGGCGATGGTCGGCAACGACTTGAAGCTTGACCCGGGCATTGGCACCTGCGGCAAGGAAGGCCAGAGCGTCCCGGTGGGTGTCGGCCAGCCGACGCTGCGCATCGACGGGCTCACGGTCGGCGGTACCGGATGACGGGCGCGACCGCGATGGATGCGCTGCCCGCAAACGAACCGGAATTTCTGCTCGACGCCGAGGCGATCGCGGCGCGCATCCCCGATGGCGCGCGGCTCGCGTTGCCGCCGGATTATTCGCTCCCCGCGATGGCCGTGGTGCGGGCGTTGATCCGGCGCCGCGCGCAGGGTTTGCGCCTGCTGGGCGTCCCGGTCCTCGGCCTGTGCGCGGATCTCCTGATCGGTGCGGGTTGCGTGGACGAAGTCGAAACCAGCGCCGTGTCGCTTGGCGAAGCCGGCCTCGCACCGCGTTTCACCGAGGCCGCCGAGCGCGGCGCGATCCGCGTGACGGACGCGACCTGCCCGATGGTTCATGCGGGCTTGCAGGCCACGGAGAAGGGCGTGCCGTTCATGCCGCTGCGCGGCGTGATCGGCTCCGATCTGGTCGCGCGGCGCCGTGACTGGAAGGTGATCGACAACCCGCTCGCCGCGCAGGCCGATCCAATCATCATCGCCGCCGCGATCCAGCCCGATGTCGCGCTGTTTCACGCGCGCTGGGCCGACGCGTGCGGCAACCTGTGGCTCGGGCGGCGACGCGAACTGGTGACGCTCGCGCATGCCGCACAGGCCAGCTACGCGAGCTACGAATCGATGCGCGAGGGCGACATGCTGGAGGACGAACTGCTCGCGCCCGGCGTGCTGGGATCGGTGTACGTGACCGGCATTGCGCCGGCCCCGCGTGGCGCCTGGCCGCTCGGCGTCATCGACGAATACGCGATCGACGATGCGCACATCATGCAGTACGCGCGCATGGCGAAGACGCGTGAAGGCTTTGCGCGCTACCTGGACGAATTCGTGCTGCAGCCGGCTGCCGAGCCGGCCTGAGCCCCATGCCCTACGCCCGCGAGGAACTGCTCGCCTGCGCGATCGCCCGCCTGGTGGGCGATGCGGCGCACGTCGCGGTCGGCGCGGCATCGCCGATCCCGGCGACCGGGTGTCAGTTGCTGCGTGCGCAGCAGGGGTCGCGGCCGCGGCTTTCGCTCCTGCACCGGCGGCGCGGCAATCCGTTTACCGACGGTTCGCGCGAGATTTTCGATCTCGCCGGGCAGGGACGCATCGACGTGTTCTTTCTCGGCGGGGCGCAGATCGACGGCGCGGCGAACATCAATCTGGTCGAGGCCGAAGGGCGGCGCTTTCCGGGCGCCTTCGGCTCCGCGTTCATGTACTTCGCCGCGCGGCGCACGATCCTGTTTCGGGAGGAACATTCGCTGCGCGTGCTGGTGCCGAAGGTCGACTTCGTCTCGGCACCGGGCTCGAGTCCGCCGCAGGTCTGGCGGCGCGGCGGGCCGCAGGCGTTGTTGACTGGCAAGGCGCTCTTTTTCTGGCACGCGGAGGCGCGGCGCTTTCGCCTGGCGAGCGTGCATCCGGGCGAGACGGCGCAGGCGGTGCGGGCGAACACCGGGTTCGACTACGACGCGCCGGAGGACGTTGCGCGGACCGCCCAACCGACGGCCGCGGAACTCGCGCTGCTGCGCGGGCCGGTGGCGGGAGAGATTGCGGCGAACTATCCCGAGTTCGCGCACAAGGTCTGGGGGATTGCGGCATGAGCGAAGCGGAATCGAAAAGCCTCGATCGGTCGGCCGAGGACGTCGGCAACATCGTCGCGCTCGAGCACGTCAACGTCACGCAGCCCGACCAGCGTCCGACCACGCTGTTCTACGTCGTGGCGCTCGGCGGCACGCGCGACCCGTACATGATGGTCGGGCTCGACAACATGTGGATCAACTTCGGTCGCAACCAGCTGCACATGCCGAGCCGCGACCCGCAGCCGCAGCGCCTGCGCGGCACCATGGGATTCGTCGTGCCCGACCTGGCGGCGCTCAAGGCGCGTCTCGAGCGCGTCGCGCCACGGCTCGCGCGGACCGAATTCCTGTGGCGCAGTTACGGCAGCTATGTCGAGGCGACCTGCCCCTGGGGCAACCGCGTGCGCTGCCATGCGCCGGCGCCTGAATTCGGCGACACCGAACTCGCGCTGGCCTATGTCGAGTTCGACGTGCCGCAGGGCGCGGCCCCGGGCATCGCGCGGTTCTACACCGAGATCATGGGCGCGCCGGCGTCGGTCATCGACGGCTGCGCCCATGTGCCCGTCGGGCGCGGGCAGGCGTTGCGGTTCAAGGAGACCCCGGCAACGCTGCCGAAGTATGACGGTCACCACATCCAGATCTACATCGCGGATTTCTCGGCTCCGTATGAGAAGCTTCTGGCGCGCGGGCTGATTGCGCTGGACGCTGGCGCGCATGAGTGGCGATTTCGGAAAATTGTCGATCCGCAAGACGGCAAGGAACTGTTCGAGGTCGAGCACGAGGTGCGCAGCCTCAGGCACCCGCTCTACGCGCGCCCGCTCGTCAACCGCAACCCGGCGCAGACCAATACCGCGTATGTGCGCGGACAGGACGCGTTTCGGGGAACGTACTAGCCGGGGTCCGGCATTCAGGCTCGCGCGCTCGATCGCGCGCGGTATCCTGCGCGAGGAGGAGGCAAGATGAATCACGCACTTCGGCGCACCGCACTCGCCGTGTTTGGCACCGGCTGCGTCGCCGCGCAGGCCGCGCCGCTGCCGGTGATCGGCTGGATCGAGCCGGTGGCGGTCGCCGACGGGCGCGTCGTCGTCGATGCCAAGATCGACACCGGCGCCGACGTCTCGTCGCTGCACGTCGAGGGCTTGCGCATCGAGCGCAGGGGCGAGGAGGACTGGGCCGTGTTCGCGGTGCCGCAGGCGAGCGGCCCGGCGCTGCCGCTCGAGCGGCGCGTCGAACGCTATGCGCAGGTCAAGCGCGTCGCCGGCGGGGTGCAGCGTCGCCCGGTCGTGCACCTTGCGCTCTGCCTCGGGACGTTCCACGCGCAGGCCCAGGTGAATCTGGTCGATCGCAGGACGATGCGCTACCGCATGCTGATCGGCCGGCGCTTCCTGCGCGACCGATTCCTCGTCGATTCGGCACGCGAGCGCCTGACGGTTCCCGCCTGCGGCGCGAAGCCGCGATGAGCCGGCTGCACCTGTACCTGCTGAGCGCCATCCTCGCCGCCGCCGGACTCGCCTCGGCCGCGTACAAGCTGGTGGTGCTCGAATTTCCGCTCCTGCCGCAGGCGCAGACCGAAGTCTGGCGCGTCGAGGTGCATGCGCAATTCGAGGCCGGCGGCGGCGCGGTAAAGGCGGTGCTCAAGCTGCCCGCGCGGACCGGGCAGGCGACCGTGATCGACCAGGGGTTCTCGGCGCGCGGCTACGGCCTGACCACCGAGCGCGGCGAAACGAACCGCAGCGCGATCTACGCCCGGCGCGAGGCGCGCGGGCGCCAGGACATCTACTACCGCGTCGTGATCGATGTCGGGCGCGCGACCGAGCCCCCCGACGAGGGCAGGCCGCTCCTGCGTAGCCACGGCCTGGGCGCCGACGCGCTGCCGGCCGCGCAGACGCTGGTCGACGTGGCGCAGGCCGAGTCGGCCGACGCGCGCTCGCTCGCGGCGCTGATCGTCAAGCGCCTGCGCGCGGCCCGGCCCGGCGACCCGGCGGCCTACCTGCTCGGTCAGAATCCGTCTCCGCACAGGCTGGTCGGCGTCGCGGTCGAACTGCTGCGCCTCGCGGGCACGCCGGCGCGCATGGTCAACGGGCTCGCGCTGCTGCCCGACCGGCGCGACGCGCGCTTCACGCGCTGGCTCGAGGTCTACGACGGCACACAGTGGTTCGCCGTGTATCCGACCGAAACCACGCGCATCGCGCAGCGCACCCTGCTGCCGTGGTGGCGCGGGCCCGGACCGCTGATCGAGCTCGAGGGTGGGCGCGCGCTGAAGACCGACGTCACGGTGAACCGTTCCTACGAGCTTGGCGTGCGCGCGGCCGTCGCGCAGCAGCGCGCGCAGGAAAAGGGGCTCATCGAGTTCTCGCTCTTCGGCCTGCCGCTGCAGTCGCAGGCGCTGTTTCGCACCCTGCTCGTGATCCCGCTCGGCGTCTTCCTGCTCGTCGTGCTGCGAAACGTGATCGGCTTCAAGACCTTCGGCACCTTCATGCCGGTGCTGATCGCGCTCGCGTTTCGCCAGACCGGGCTCGGCGCCGGGATCGTGTTCTTCGTCATCGTGCTCGCGCTCGGCCTCGCGGTGCGGCTGTACGTCGAGCGCCTGAAGCTCCTGCTCGTGCCGCGCCTGGGCGCGGTGCTGATCGTCGTCGTCGGGATGATCGGGATGCTGACCATACTGAGCCACCGCATGGGGCTCGACGTCGGCCTGTCGGTGGGCCTGTTCCCGATGGTGATCCTGACCATGACGATCGAGCGCATGACGATCACCTGGGAGGAGCGCGGCGCGGGCGAGGCGCTGCAGCAGGCGGCGGGCAGCCTCGCGGTCGCCGCGGCCTGCTTTCTGATCATCAGCCACCAGACCGTGGAGCACGTGCTGTTCGTATTTCCGGAACTGCTCCTCGTGCTGCTCGCGGCGACGCTGCTGCTCGGGCGCTACACCGGCTACCGGGTGCTCGAGGTGCTGCGCTTCCGGGTGCTGGCCAAGTGAGAACCTTTCTCGCCACCGCGCGCACGCTGCACAGCCGCGGCGTGCTCGGCATCAACCAGCGTAACGCCGACTACACCTTGGTCTACAACGAGCGTCATCGGTATCCGCTGGTCGACGACAAGGCGCTCACCAAGACGCTCGCCGGCGAGCACGGCGTCGCGACGCCCGAGCTCTATGCCATGGTCGAGATCGACCGTCAGATCCGCGATCTGCCGAAGCTGCTCGCCGCGCGCGAGGAGTTCGTCGTCAAGCCCGCGCGCGGCAGCCAGGGCGACGGCATCCTCGTCATCACCGGGCGCACGGCGGGCGGCTACCGCACGATCGACGGCCACCTCATCAGCGAGGAGGCGTTCGCCTTCCACGTCTCGAACATCCTCTCGGGCATCTACAGCCTGGGCGGGGTCACCGACAAGGCGCTGATCGAATACCGCGTGCGATTCGCGAGCGTGTTCGACGCGGTGACCTACCGCGGCGTGCCCGACCTGCGCATCATCGTCTTTCTCGGGGTTCCGGTGATGGCGATGGTGCGCCTGCCGACGCGGCGCTCGGGCGGACGCGCGAACCTGCACCAGGGCGCGATCGGCGCCGGCATCGACATCGCCACCGGCGCGACGCTGACCGCGGTGTCCGGCAACGGCGTGGTCGAGACGCACCCCGACACCGGCGCGCGCGTGTTCGGGATCGAGATCCCGCACTGGCAGCGCATGCTCGAGATCGCCGCGCGCGCCTACGAGCTGACCGGCCTGGGCTATCAGGGCGTCGACATCGTGCTCGACCAGGATCTCGGGCCGCTGGTGCTCGAGCTGAATGCGCGCCCGGGGCTCGCGATCCAGATCGCGAATCGCGCCGGCCTGCGCCACCGGCTCGAGGCAGTGCTGCGCGACGGCGTAGACAAGGAAGATCCCGAGGCGCGCGTGGCGTACGCGCGCGGGCGCTTTGCCTCGTCCCTGTTGGGAACTGGGGGCGCGATCGAAGGCGCACGATGAGAGTTTTCGTCGCGGGATTGATTACTGCATGTTGTGTATCGGCTGCGGCGGACGACGGCACGTTCGAGAGCGGGGGTGCGTTGCTCAATTACCTGACCGGGGCCGGCGTCGATGCCGAATTGCGTGGCTGGTACAGCGGTTACGCGTTCGGATTCATCGTTGGAATTGCGGATGCGCAAGACGGGTTGCGAAACCCGTCGACGGGGTATTGCTTCGACAAACCGCTGGGCCTCACCCGGGGCCAGGTGGTCAACGTGGTCAGGACGTATCTGGAACAACACGCCGAATCCCGGCAGCTGTCGGCTGAAAGTCTGGTGCAGGCGGCGCTCGACAAGGCGTATCCCTGCACGCGGTAGCGTCGACGGCGACGGCCGGAAATTCTCGAACCGAACGATCGAACAATGGGTGTTGAGCACAGGCGCCGGACGCCAAGGAGGAAAACGAGATGACGACGCATTTCATCGTGCGGGCCCAGGTTGTGGATGCGGCCGTGAAGGCGGCCTTCGACCGCTGGTACCAGGACGAGCACCTGCCGGATGCGCTCAAGGCCTTCAATGCGCAGCGCGCCTGGCGTGGCTGGAGCGACGTCGATGCGTCGGTGCACTACGCGGTCTACGAGTTTGCCGACCTGGCGGGCGCACGCGCGATCCAGGGATCCGACGCGCTCAAGCGTCTGGTGGCGGAGTTTGATCGCGTATGGGGCGACAAGGTTACGCGCAGCCGCGACGTCGTCGAGGCGATCCAGGTGCTCCCGGCGAAACCTGCGTGAATCGGGTGCATGGCGCGCGCGACCGGGGATAGAATCCACTATTGCGCCGTCATCATCGTCCTTCGCGTTGGCATTCTGTCGCCGGCGCCTGACGCGCGCAGAGCAGAAACTGGCGGCGAGGATCGGGCCGCGTACTTGTTCTGACGGACGTCCCGTGGCATGGGGACGGCCGCGGACGTGGCGCCGACGATTCCCGTATTCATGACAACCGAAGCGGATTTTCTATGATGACCGATGCACCCGAGCCCAGCCGCAAGGCGCAGATCGACGCGCTGCTTCTGAAACTTCCCGGCGTCAGCGCCAGGAAAATAAACGACCTTGACGCCTACTTCGTCAGCGACAAGATGTTCGCCTGCATCAGCGGCCAGGGCATCGGCCTGCGCCTGCCCGTGACGACCGCGACCGATCTGCAGTTTTCGCGCGACAACGTGGTCCCGTTTCAGCCTGGTGGTGTAACGAGCACGCGGGAATGGATCCAGATCGACCGCGCCGACGCGGCCGAGTACGAGCAGGATCTCCAGCTGTTTCGGGACTCGCTCGAGTTCGTGAAAGCGGCGCGCAGCCGCTAGGCCGGCCGGCGACAGATCCGCCGGATCGGCTCAGGTTGCGTATTCGTCGAACTGCGGCAGAGTCGTCGCGTCGTCGCAGGACCAGGCGGCGCGCGAACCCTGGAAGATTCGCGCCTGGGGGGCAATGTCCGGCGCGTCGTCGAGCGAGCCCGCGGGAATCAACACCATGCCCTGCTGCGCGTTGTAACGCGGTACGCGCGATCCGCAGACCGTGCAGAACCTGTTCGTGAAGCGCTCGGCTTGCGGCGGTTTGTAGTCGCGGATCAATTCCTCGCCGCTGTCCCAGGTCAACGTGCCCTTGACGAACAGATTGCTCGAGTGCCCGGCGCCCGAGGCCTTGCGGCAACGGCTGCAATGGCAGTGATAGAAGCGCTGTGCTTCGCCGGTCGCCGTGAAACGAACCGCGCCGCACAGGCAGCTGCCGGACAGTGAACGTTCAGTCATCAGTGCGCTCCCGGTAGGACTCTGTCTAAAACGCGATTGTGCCCGATCCGAATCGGTACCAACATGCCGCGATCGCAGCCTGATTGATCCGATCCGTGCCTGAATCAGCTGCGCGCGGCCTTGGCCAGGCGCTCGAGGATGTCTGCGGGGATGAAATTGACCAGCTCGGTCTTGTCGGCTTCGACCAGCTCGACGTAGCGCTTGACGACGTCTGCCGGGTCGAACTGGCCGATGGTGATGCGCTTCACGAGTGCGTCCATGATCTTCACGTCTTCGGGGTCGGCCGTCTTGCGATCGAACCAGGGCCCCGGATCGTTCGCCATGCGGTCGTTGAAGCCGGTGGCGAACGGCCCCGGGTTGATGAGCGCGACGTCGACACCGAGGGGCGCCAGCTCGGCGCGCAGCGCGGTGCCGAAGGCCTGCAGCGCGTGCTTCGTCATCGCATAGGGTCCCGAGCCGATGCCGGCGCGCACGCCGGCAATCGACGACACGATCAGGATCCGGCCGGCGCGTTTGCGCCGCATGGCTTGCGCGACGCGCTGCGTGACGGCAAAGGTGCCGAACACGTTGACCTCGAATACTGCGCGCAGCCGCGCCATGGGAATGACGCTCAAGGGGCCGGTCTGGCCCATGCCGGCGTTGGCGATGAAGACGTCGAGCGCCCACTGGTCGAGCGTTGCCACGTCGTTCGCGTTCGTGATGTCGAGCTTTGCGACCGTCAGCGTCGGCTGCGCGGCCGAGAGCTCGGCGGCCTGCGTGTCATTCTCGACGGTGGCGATCACGCGGTGCCCGCGCCCGGCGAGCTGCACGGCGGCGAAGCGGCCGAAGCCGCTGCCGGCGCCGGTGATGAGCACGGTTTTCGACATGGGATGTTCCTTTGCGATCAGCGAGAGATTATTGTTGGACCGGGTTGAAGGTATTGTAGCGATGGCGGCTCGGGATCATGGATCCCGAGCGGAGATGAAGGCGCCGCCCGCCGTTTGCCTTCATCTCACCCCGCCGCATTGACCTTTTCGAAGTCGCTCGCCGCATGCCGCTCCGGCAGTTGGTGCGCAGGGTCACCCCAGCTGCGGTTGACCATGCGGCCGCGTTGGACGGCCGGGCGCTTGGCGATGGCGTCTGTCCAGCGGAGGACGTTTTTGTATTCGCTCACGCCCAGGAATTCGCCTGCCTGGTAGAGCACGCCCTTCACCAGCGCGCCGTACCACGGCCAGATCGCGATGTCCGCAATCGTGTAGTCGGCGCCCGCGATGTACTCGTTCGTCGCGAGTTGGCGGTCGAGCACGTCGAGCTGGCGCTTGACTTCCATCGCGAAGCGGTCGATTGCGTATTCGATCTTCGTCGGTGCGTACGCGTAGAAGTGGCCGAACCCGCCACCGAGAAAGGGCGCCGCGCCCATTTGCCAGAACAGCCACGACAAACACTCGGCGCGCGTGCTCGCATCGTTCGGCAGGAAAGCGCCGCCGAACTTTTCGGCGAGATGCATCAATATTGCCCCGGATTCGAAAATCCGGGTCGGTGTAGGCGTGCTGCGGTCGAGCAACGCGGGAATTTTCGAGTTCGGGTTCAGCGCGACGAAACCGGACCCAAACTGGTCGCCATCGTTGATCCTGATGAGCCAGGCGTCGTACTCGGCAGCTGCGTGGCCCAAGGCCAGTAGCTCTTCCAGCATCACCGTGACTTTCACGCCGTTCGGGGTTGCGAGCGAGTAGAGCTGCAACGGGTGGCGTCCGACGGGCAGGGCCTTGTCGTGCGTCGCGCCCGCGGTCGGCCGGTTGATGTTCGCAAAGCGCCCTCCGTTGGCCTTGTTCCAGACCCAAACAGCGGGCGGCGTGTAGGAAACAGCGTCGATCATGTTCCTGGTACTCCGTTATGTGCAACGCATGCATTCAATGCGCGGCTGGCGGACTGGGAAATCGGCGTCAGGCCCCGATGTTTCCACCCCGTGGCTGGGCGCTGCCGAAGATGTCCTCCGGCAGCAGCGCCGAGACGGTGACGTTCGGAACGTCCACCACGTTGCTCACGCGCAGGTCCACCGCGACGCTGCACAGCACGTAGGCCTGCTCACGCGTCCAACCTCGTTCCTGCAACAGCTTGATCATCTCGATGACTGCATTGCGCGCGGCGAGCGAGATATCGCAGTTCTCGTTGCGGCCCTCGCCCGTGATCGGCATGCCCATGGTGGCGATAAAGTTCCGCGGCATCGCGTGCTTCGGATCCTGGAAGAAGCCCGGGTGCGAGAAGCGCGGCCAGACGATGTCGTGGCGCGCCGCCTCGCCCTTGTGGAGGCGAAAGCGCACCTGCGCCGTGGCGCCCATCTCGATCGCGGTACCACAGCACTCCGAATCGCCCTGGGCAAAGTGCGCGTCGCCCACTGAATAGAGTGCGCCGTCCACGGCCACCGGTATGAAGAGCTTCGATCCTTTGGTCAGTTGTTTCACGTCCGCGTTGCCGCAGTTCTCGCGCGGTGGAATCGTGCGCAGGCCTTCAGCCGCGACCTTGCCATGCGCCGGCACCGCGCAGGTCGCATCCGGCGGGAACACGCGACCGCCCCGCGCCAGCAACGCCGCCTCGCGCGCCGTCCACCGGTGCAATTGCGCCTGCGATGGCGCCACGCCCGCCGTCCCCATGAACGCGCCGTTCGCAATGCGCACCCCCGGTAGCTGGGGCGACGTCGCGTACTCGGGCGTGATGTCCCAGTGCACCACGAAGTGATAGTCGAACAGGTCCGGCAGAAACCCGCCGCCGGGCGCAAAGCGCGTCCAGCCGTAGCGCTCCGGTACGATATCCAGGTACTCGATCTCCAGCAGGTCGCCTGGCGCCGCGCCCTTCACGTACACCGGCCCGGTGAGTGGATGCGCCACGGTGCGCTCGAGCCGCTCCAGATCCTTTGCCGTCGTTCCAGCATGGATCTGCAAATCGTTCGCGTCCCGCGTCTCGAGGGTTACCGCTTCGCCCGGGTCAACCTCGATCACTGGCGCGATGTCCGGGTGCCAGCGGTTATGTCCCTTGTGCGGCTCGTCGCGCAGGCGTTTCTCGCGGTCGATCTCGATGCTCTTTGCCATCGACGTGATTCCCGTTTGGGTGGAAGTTTGATTTAGGGCCCGTCGCCACAAACCCAGTCGAAGCGCGAGGGTGTATTTCCGGAAGGACTCGGGGGGTGTCGGCCAATGTTACCGAGGTGAGATGCAAGCGGTGCGCCGAGTCAACCCCGGTGGGTAGCGAATCTACACGCACGGGCCGATTGCGGATGCGCCGCGCCCGGTTTGACTTGGCGCGGATGGCCTGCCAGCTCATGGCGCGTCGCACGGTGCTGCACCGCTCGTCCTGCGGCAGGCGCCACCTGTCGCATCCCGGGGTCAAAGACCGTCGTGGCCGGGATTTCTTCCTCGCCGCGTGTTGCCGCGCGCGTGATGCTTGCGGCGTACGAGGTGGCATATGAGAACGGGCGGCCTATGAACGCGCTACAGCACAGTACCGAGTTTATCCGGCTGGAATCCGATCTGGCCGCGCGCATGGATACGCTGTTCCGGCGCTGTCCCGCGCTGCACGGCTTCTCGGTGCAGTGCGGCGCAAGCGTGAGCCGCGAGCGGGTGGTCCAGGGTCTGCAGGATGACCTCTGTCTCGCCGACGTTGTTTGGCACTCGCCGCTGAGCGGCGCGCAGGCCGATGCGCTCGTCGACGAGATTTCGAAGGCGCTTTTCGACCTCGTGGACGAGCGGCCGGAAGCGACGGCGCTGCTGCGCGGGCGCACCTTCGCCAGGACCCTGCATTGACGAGGGGCAGGTGATGAAACGCGCACTTAAAGAACACGAGGCCTACCGAAGCGGGATTTGAGCAGCGGGAAAAGAGGTGGTCCCAGAGATTCTGACCGCGTTTCGGCGCTCTGCCGGACGATTTCTGGCCCGATTTCGCCTGCCCGCGATAGCAAAGCATCGCGCGTCACCCGTTCGGGCGAGTTCAAAAGAGCTATACGAGAATCGTGTGTTCAGTTGAACAGCAGGGGGATCGGCAGGCTGCGCCGACTTCGCGGCCGGATTGATTCTCTTATTCCTTTTGTATAATTTCCCGCGCACTTGCGCACTTCGCGAGACAGCCAGGACGATGCGCAAAAAGGAAGTGCCGGTCAGCCTGCTGAAGTTCGGCATGTTCATCCACCAGTTGGATCGCCCCTGGACCGACACGCCGTTCGCCTTTCAGGGCTTCCTTCTGCGCAACATGGAGCAGCTCGACGGGATCAAGAAATACTGCAGAACGGTCTACATCGATTTTGACCGCAGCGAACTGGACGCGGACGCGGAGCGCAGCGTTCTGGTCGCGACACAGGCAACGGTCATGAAACGCGCGCCCGCGCCGAAGATCGTGGTCGAGCGCGAGCTTGAATCCGCGGCGAAGGCCCTTACGCAGACGCGGAGGACGCTGACGGACGTGTTCGCCTCGGTGCGCGCAGGCAAGCTGCTCGAAGCCAGCCGAGTCAAGGAATCGGTGCAAGGGATCACCGAAGGCGTGCTGCGAAATCCAGATGCGCTTCAGCTTTTCACGCGCCTCGAGGAGAAGGGCGAGCACACCCAGTCGCACGCGCTCGATGTCGCCGTCTACATGACGACGTTCGGGCACTTTCTCGAAATGCAGCTCGATGAGATCACCATGCTCGGCTATCTCGGGTTGCTGCAAGACGTCGGCAAGCTGCGCGTATCCACCACGCTGATCGAAAAGCCCGGCCGTCTGAATTTCGAGGAATTCGAGCAAGCCAAGATGCATGTGCAATATTCGTCCGACCTCATCGAGGAGACGCCAAATCTGCCGCATGGACTGAGCGCGCTCGCGCTTCTCCACCACGAGCGCCATGACGGCAGCGGCTACCCCAAAGGACTTAAAGGCAGCCAGATCGGCAGGATCGGCGCAATCGCCGCCATCGTCGACACGTTCGATGCGCTCACCATGAAGCGCCCGTACGCCGATCCGGTCACGCCTTCCGCTGCGCTCGGAATGCTGTACAAGTGGCGCGGCGCGTTCTTCGACAGCACGCTCGTCGAGCAGTTCATCCGCTGCATTGGCGTGTTCCCGGTCGGCAGCGTAGTCGAACTGAACTCCGGCGAAGTCGGTATCGTTTTCTCGCAGAACTACGAAAGGCGGCTGCAGCCCCGCGTCATGGTGATCCGGGACGCAAACGGCAACAACTTGCGACCGCAGAAGGTGATCGATTTGGCGCGCGCTCCGATGGCGACCAAGGACGAGCCTTACCGGATTCACCGCACGCTGGAATTCGGCCGCATGGGCGTGTCCATGAAGGACATCTTCATGCAGTAGGCTGGCGGCGGGTCGGTATTGGGCTTGGCGTACGCCAGCGACGGGTCGCCAGGAACCGGTCCCGATCGGCGGTGACCGGCTCGGCGCGGTCATTTGGCGGCTAATATCGGGTCTCAGGCGCGACTGCCCGTGGCGCCCGGTCACTCCAATTCAT
Source organism: uncultured beta proteobacterium (assembly GCA_963714925.1). Classification (GTDB taxonomy): domain Bacteria; phylum Pseudomonadota; class Gammaproteobacteria; order Burkholderiales; family SG8-39; genus SG8-39. Next base: position 186,588 of record CAVQQK010000016.1, read on the forward strand.
AGGTGATTCGAAATGAGCGTCAAACAATACGTCTACGCGTTCGAAGAAGGCGACGGCAAGAACAAGATGCTGCTGGGCGGCAAGGGCGCCAATCTGTGCGAGATGACGCAGATCGGCCTGAACGTGCCGCCGGGCTTCGTCATCACCACCGAGGCCTGCCTCGCCTATCTGGAAAAGAACCAGCTGCCGGACGGCCTGATGGACGAAATCAAGGACGCACATGGCGGCGCTGGAAAAGAAGACCGGCAAGGGTTTCGGCAGCGGCGACAATCCCCTGCTGGTTTCGGTGCGCTCCGGTTCGGCGATGTCCATGCCGGGCATGATGGACACCATCCTCAACCTCGGCCTCAACGAGACCTCGCTGCAGGGGCTGATCAAGCAGACCGGCAACGAGCGCTTTGCCTACGATGCCTACCGCCGCTTCATCCAGCTGTTCGGCAAGATCGCGCTGGGCATCGCCGACGAGCATTTCGACGAGCGCATGGCGGCGATCAAGCGCAAATACGGCGCGCCGCTGGACGTCGATCTGGACGCCGAGCACCTCAAGGCGCTCGCCGGCGAATTTCTCGCCATCGTCGAAGCGCCACACCGGCAAGCCTTTCCCGCAGGACCCGTACGAGCAGCTCGAGATCTCGGTCGGCGCGGTGTTCCGCTCCTGGATGGGCAAGCGCGCGGTGGATTACCGCAAGCAGTTCAAGATCACCAAGGAGCAGGCCAATGGCACCGCGGTCAACATCTGCACCATGGTGTTCGGCAACATGGGCAACGATTCCGGCACCGGCGTGGGCTTCACGCGCAATCCCGGCACCGGCGAGAACGTGATCTACGGCGAGTACCTGATCAACGCCCAGGGCGAGGACGTGGTGGCGGGCATCCGCACGCCCAAGCCGATCGCCGAGATGGAACAGGAAATGCCGGAGATCTACCGCCAGTTGACTGGAACTGCACAACCGGCTCGAGTCGCATTACCACGAAGTGCAGGATTTCGAGTTCACCATCGAGAAAGGCACGCTCTACTGCCTGCAGACCCGCAACGGCAAGATGAACGCGCGCGCCATGGTGCGCACCTCGGTGGAAATGTTCAAGGAAGGACTGATCACCAAGGAGCGCGCACTGCTGCGCGTCGAGCCGGCGATGCTGGAACAGTTGCTGGTGCCGCAGCTGTCGCCGAATTTCCACGGCAAGTCGCTGGCGCAGGGCCTGCCCGCCTCGCCCGGCGCGGCCTCCGGCAAGATCGTGTTCGACGCCGACACCGCCGAAGCGCGCGGCACGCGCCGGCGAGAAGATCATTCTGGTGCGCGAGGAAACCAAGCCGGAGGACATCCACGGCTTCTTCCAGGCGCAGGGCATCCTCACCAGCCGCGGCGGCAAGACCTCGCACGCCGCGGTGGTGGCGCGCGGCATGGGCAAGCCCTGCGTTTCGGGCTGCGAGCAGATCGTGATCAACGACAAGGCGCGCAGCGCGCGTCATCGGCGAAACCACCCTGCACGAAGGCGACGTCATCACCATCGACGGCGGCACCGGCCATGTCTACGCCGGCGAGGTGCCGACCGTGGAGGCCGAGTTTTCGGAGGAAATGGCCACGCTGCTGGCCTGGGCGGACGAGGTGGCGCGGCTGCAAGGTGATGGCCAACGCCGACACGCCGGAGGACGCCGTCACGCGCGCGCGAATTCGGCGCCATGGGCATCGGCCTGTGCCGCACCGAGCGCATGTTCAACAGCACCGACCGCCTGCCCATCGTGCAGGAAATGATCCTGGCCGAGACGCCGGAAGCAGCGCCAGGCGGCGCTGGACCGGCTGCTGCCGATCCAGCGCTCGGACTTCAAGGGCATCTTCAAGGCCATGAAAGGGCTGCCGGTGACCATGCGCCTGCTCGATCCGCCGATGCACGAATTTCTGCCCACCGCCGCGCAGCTGGAGCTGGAAATCGCCCACCTGCACCAGCTGAGCGACACCATCAAGGGGCTGGAAGAACTGCCGGACACGCTGAAGCTGCTCAATCCCAAGCTCTACCAGCAATATGCCGACGGCCTGACCAAGCTGATGGGCGGCCTGCAGACCTTCAAGGAATCGCATCTGGAAGACGATGTGATCCAGCAAGAAGGAAACGATCCTCAAGAAGGTGCGCGCCCTGGCCGAGGTCAACCCGATGCTGGGCCATCGCGGCGTGCGGCTGGGCATCACCTATCCGGAAATCTACTCGATGCAGATCCAGGCGATTCTCGAAGCCGCCGCCCTGTGCGCCAGCGAAGGCATCGAGATCTATCCCGGAGATCATGGTGCCGCAGGTCGCCACGGTGGAAGAGCTGATGCGCATCCACAGCTACGTCGAGCGCATCCACAAGGTGGTGGAGCTGACCCACGGCATCAACGTGAAATTCAAGTTCGGCTCCATGCTGGAAGTGGTGCGCGCCTGCCTGCGCGCCGGGCGCATGGCGCAGGACGCGGAGTTCTTCTCCTTCGGCACCAACGACCTGACCCAGGCCACGTTCTCGTTCAGCCGCGAGGATGCGGAGAACAAGTTCCTGCCGGCCTACAACGAGACCGGCATCCTGCAGGACAATCCGTTCGAGGTGCTGGACATCAAGGGCGTGGGGCAGTTGATGAAAATGGCGGTCGAACAACGGGCGCGAGACCCGGCCGGACCTGAAGGTCGGCATCTGCGGCGAGCACGGCGGCGATCCCGGCGTCGATCCACTTCTGCCACCACATCGGCATCAACTACGTGTCCTGCTCCGGCCCGCGCGTGCCGATCGCACGCCTCGCGGCGGCGCAGGCGAAGCTGCACGAAGCGCAATCCCTGGATCCGAACTGAGCGCGCCTCGCTGATCGCTCGAGTTCCGGCCGCAGCACACAGGTCAGCGGCCCCCCCCGCCTGGGCGCTGTCGTGCCAGCACGTTGTAGAGCCAGCCGAAGATGGCGCCCGCGATTGCCCCGTCTACCAACCCATAGAGCGTTACGGTAACGACAGAGCCGATGCCCGAGCCAGGTTGGTAGCCCGGATAGATGGAGGCGACGCCGTTTAGAAAGGCGCGGCCGTAGTCCGGCCAGAGCAGATTCGCGAACGCAACCGTAAGCATCGCGACGCCCCAAAACAATCCGGCCGTCAACGTGAGTGCGGTGAGGTCTAGTTTCATGCTGCCTCCTTCACGAGAAAGAGATGAGTTGAAACAATTCGCGCAGCCACGAAGCCGCGCACGCATGGTGCTTTCCACGCGGAGAACCCGCTGGTCAACGCCAGCAACCCGTCGAGCTTTGCTCAAACGGGCCGGGGGCGCGTTGACAACAGTCAATCCGGGACCGACCCGGGGTTCTAGTGCATCGTGAGTGTTGTCGCAGACTAGGCGTGCTTCAGTACCTGGCGCAGCGCATCCGTCAGGAGAGATTTGGAGTAGGGCTTGGGGATGTAACCGTCTGCGCCTAGGGCAAGGCCTTTGCGGATGTCCTCGGGTTCGCCCTTGACGGTGAGCATGATCACCGGGAGGAGGGAAAGACGAGGATGGCAGCGCACGTAAACGAGAATGTCGAAGCCGTCGCCATCCGGCAGTTCAACGTCGAGAAACAGGGCGCTCGGCACACCGTAGGTGCGAAGCGCGTCGAGAAAAGCGCGATGCGTGTCGGCCACGCGCACTTGGTAACCTGCCAGGCCGAGGCGGCGTTCCGCGAGCGCGGCCTGATCCGGGTCGTCCTCGACCACGAGCACCGCGATTTCCGCGGGTGATTTCGCGAGTGGCGCCCGGTTTTTGAGACGTTCCTCCGAGAGATAGGCGCCGTGCGCTCTGAGCGCCGTGCCTGCAGCGATGGTACCGGCGTTGATTCGCACCACGTCGGTGTCGGTTAGCGCGGCGTCGTAGCGCGGGACCGAGGGGAACGCATCCGTGAAATCCAGGTCGTGAACGGAGCCCGAAGCCTGCGCCGTGAGCAGGCCAGAGGTTTCAAGTTTTCCCAACCAATCAGACAGTTGCGCGTTCGTGTAGTGGCGCAGCCAGCCACGGATGACACCGATATGCGTGTCGCCATCGATTAGACGCAGGATGCGCAGGAAGTGCTTGTCGAGTGTCGTGCTGGGCGCCGCCTGCGCCTTCGCGCCCGCTTCGGTCAATGAGTAGATCTTTTCACTCTCCATGCAGATCAATGTTCCCGATATTCTTTTTTTTGAGATGTGCTCGAGATTCGTGCGCGGTTTGGACTCACGCACTTGTCCCTTTATCCACTCTAGTCGCGTTTTGTTATGTATTTGTCCGACGAATCGATTTATTCGCGATCGAAAATTGATTGGCGATACACGGCGTGGACTGTTCCGCCACGCGAATTCGGGTGCTCGATACGTGAACCAGACTTCTCAGTTCGGGTCGGCCGAGGCGGGTGCGCGAATCCGATACAGCATCGAGTGATCTGGACTCACCCGTTTGGATTAGGTTGGACTAACCAATCGGGGCGTCGGGTGACACAAATTGTCACCCGGTTGACGAATTTCGTCACCCGGCCGACGGGCCGGGCCGCGCACTATTTCACGCGCGTCGGTGAGCGATTCTCAGTACGTGCGCAGGATCCGCGTGGCCGTGCTCTAACAGCCTGATATTCAAGGCGCAACACATTCTTTGAGCAATGCCGTGGGGGCATCGGCACGGTGCTGGCATGCATCGTGCGTCAGAGAGGGCTGCGGGGTATTTCCGCAATTCAGACAGGAGAGACGTAAATGAAGCGCATGCAACGAGGCTTTACGCTGATCGAGCTGATGATCGTGGTCGCGATCATCGGTATTCTGGCAGCAGTGGCATTGCCCGCCTATCAGGACTACACCATTCGCGCGAAGGTGTCTGAACTGATCCTGGCCGCGAGTTCTGCGCGGACGGCTGTGACCGAGAGCGCCCAGAACCTGAACGGCATGACCAGTGCGGGCGAGGGGCTCACGATCCAGCCTGGCGGCAAGGTCAAGACATCGGTGATTGCCATGACCGGCACGATCTCGATCACGGGCCAAGATGCCAACATCATGGGGACCACGGGTATCACCGTGACGCTTGCCCCGAGTTGGAATGCGACGGCCAACACCGTCATCTGGTCGTGCAGCGTCGTGCCGCAGAAATACGGCCCGTCGACCTGCCGTACGGATTGACGAGCCACACGGTTCTTCGGTCAAAACGCCTCCTTCGGGAGGCGTTTTTTTTACTTGCTGACAGCGCGTTGATCCATAGGACCGGCAGTTCCGTCATCGCATTCGACGCGCCCGCGACCTGATTGGTCTTGACCGCTTGCAAAGTGACTGTTCATGCTGAGCGGGTCACCACGCTGAGATTGAAGCGATGACTTGGACCGCGGCGCTCGCGCCAGCCCGGCGTGGCGCCCGTACTGTGGGCTGCGTTGCTGTTCGGCGCTGGAACGCCACTCGCGAAGTGGTTGCTCGCCGCAGTCGATCCCTGGCTCCTGGCCGGACTGCTCTACCTGGGTTCCGGGGCCGGATTGACGGTGTACCGCGGCCTGCGCCGCCTTGCGCCGGCCAGGCTTGCGCGCAATGAAGTCCCCTGGCTCGCCGGCGCGATATTGGCGGGCGGCATTGTCGCCCCGGTGTTGTTGATGGTCGGGTTGACGCAAATGCCCGCATCCGGCGCCTCGCTTCTGCTGAACGCGGAAGGCGCGTTTACCGTGTTGCTGGCCTGGTTTGCGTTCAAGGAGAATTTTGATCGACGCATCGCGTTGGGCATGGTCGCGATCCTCGCGGGTGCCGTCATCCTGAGCGGGCCGGGCGAGGTGCGCTTTGATGCGCTCTGGCCGACGCTGGCGGTCCTCGGTGCATGTTTTGCATGGGGTATCGACAACAACCTGACCCGCAAGGTGTCGCTCACCGATGCAAGCTGGATTGCAGCAGTCAAAGGTTGGACTTCCGGCACCGTCAACCTGGGCCTCGCCGTTGCGCTGGGCGCGGCACTGCCGGCGTTGCCCCGATTGGCGGGCGCGCTCAGCGTGGGCATGCTGGCCTACGGGGCGAGTTTGGCACTATTCATCGTCGGCCTGCGCCATCTCGGTACCGCGCGCACGGGCGCATATTTTTCCGTCGCGCCCTTCTTCGGCGCCATCCTTGCGGTGCTGATGGGGGAGTCGGTAACGCTGCCGCTTCTCGTCGCAGGCGCGTTAATGGCACTGGGCGTCTGGTTGCATCTGACTGAGCGTCATGAACATGTGCACTTGCATGACGCAACGACCCACGACCACGAGCATACTCACGACGAACATCATCAGCACGCGCACGACTTCAAGGTCGCGCCTGGCACCAAACACCGCCATCCGCACCGGCACGAGCAGCTCACGCACGCCCATCCGCACGTTCCGGACGCGCATCATCGGCATCGGCACTAGACGCGGACGTCGGCGGAACGTCAGATTTCTTCCAAACGCGACGGACTGAGGTAGATTATTTCGATCGCGGCGGACCGGCGCGGTTGCGGATCAGGGCAGGTCGGGGATCAACCACGCCACCACTTGAGGAAATGGGATGACATCGAATGACGGACTGAAAGTCGGACGGCGCACTGTCCTGCGGCTCGCCGCGGCAGGCGTCGCCCTGGGCGTCGTGCCGTTCGCGGCGCGGTCCGCGAACGCCGCGGATGCGGGCTTGAAGATCGGCATCATCGGATCGGGCCGGATCGGCGGCAACCTGGGCGAGATCTGGCTGCAGGCGGGACACGAGGTCATGTTCTCGTCGCGCCACCTCGAGGACGACCAGGCATTGGCCGCGCGCCTGGGACCCAAGGCCCACGCCGGCACGCCCAAACAGGCGGCCGCGTTCGGCAGCGTCGTGCTGATGGCGGTTCCCTATCGCGCGTTGCCGCAGCTGGGCCGCGACCTGGCGGCCGAGCTCAAGGGCAAACCGGTGCTCGATGCCTGCAACCCCTTCGTCGGGCGCGACGGCGACATCGCGACCTGGGCGCGCGAGAAGGGCGCCGGCCTCGCCTCGGCGGAACTGCTGCCCGGGGCGCAGGTGGTGCGCGCGTTCAACGCGATCGGTGCCGCGCGGCTGCCGACCATCGCGGCGCGCAAGGACGGCGAGCGTATCGGCATGCCGATGGCCGGCGACGACGCCAACGCCATCGCGGTGGCTTCGCGCCTGGTGCGCGACATCGGTTTCGAGCCGGTCCTGGTCGGGTCGCTCGCAATGGGCAGGTATCTGATCCCGGGAACGCCGCTTGCGGGCGAACACAGCGCGGACGAAATTCGGAAGATTGCGGCCACCCTGAAGTGAGCGCGTACCCCGAGGAGGAAAAAGTCATGCAGAACACAATCAAGACCGTTGCTGCACTCGCACTGGCATCGATCGCGCTGTCCGCGACCACGGCGAGTGCCGGCGCGACGAAGTTTTCCTGTAGCGGCAAGAAGGTGGCCGCCGCACGCGCGATTGCCCGGCAGAACAACCTGAAACTCGGCATGGACCCCAAGGCCTGCTTTGGGGAAATGAAGCTCACCCCGAGCGACCGCCTGCAGATCGTCGTCGCGGCGCCCTCGCCACGGTGCAAGAACGGGAAACTACTCGATGTCTACGATCGTTCGCGCGCCGGGCTGTACTACGCGCTATTCGCGCAGCCGGTGTGCGGCAGGAACATTTCGGCGGGACCCAAAAGCCCCTATGGCGACAACATGATCACCATCGACAAGCGGCATTACATGGAGAAGGGCGCCCATTTCGTGCGGGTGAAGTAGCCGACTATCGTTGTCTGCGACGCGCGCGGCCGTCACGGAATCACGCGCCGCGCGCGGAAATCGTCGAACGATGCACCGCATCATGGCCTCGCTGTCGATCATCTCGGTGAAGCCGTACTGATTGATCTTCACGCTGCTGATCGCGTTGTCCCAGTGCCTGGAGAACACGGTGTCGGCGTAGGCCCAGGGCGTGAGGCGGAAGAACGCCGCGTCGCGCAGGTCGTGGCGGCGCACGAGTTCGTCCCACAGCGACGCCTTGTCGGCCATGAACTCGACCAGACCCATGGTTTTCACCGGGCCCGCAGGCATATCGAACATCGCGGCGATGCGCGGCCATAGGTGGCGCCAGCGGAAGGCGTCCCCATTGCCGACGTTGAAGGCCTGATTCGCGGCGCGCGGCTCGGTCGAGGCCCACAGCATCGCGCGGTTCAGGAGTCCCACGTCGGTGACGAAGGTGAGCGCGTCGAACGTCGCCTCGTCGCCGGGGAAGACGAGCGGCTCGCCGAGCGCCTTCATGACGCTGGCGTAGGCGGCGATCACGCCCATCAGGTGGATGCGCGCGCGCGGTGCGTAGCCGCACACCGCGCCCGGGCGCGTGGTCGACCATGTCCAGCTCTTGCCCTTCTGGTGGTGAAGGACGCGCGCGTGCTGCGCCTCGTAGAAGTAGGGCGGCCGGCAGGGCGGGTCGTCCTCGCGCGCCGGGGTCTTGTAGGCGCCGAGGTGGTAGCCGTACCACTTCACGCCTTCGAGCACGTGAACGTGCTGCAGCGCCCGGATGCGGGGAATCGCCGCGTCGAGGAAGTTGACGCAGATGCGCGTATTGAGGTCGTTCTCCTCGTCCAGCGTGCGGCCGTTCAGGAGCGCGGTATAGAAGAGGTGCGTCACGTCCTCGATGCCGGCAATCCGCGCGAGCGCGCGCGCGTGGCCTCGGCGTCGAGCAGGTCGACGGCCTGGTGGCGCAGCCAGGGCCCGAGCTTGGGGTCGCTGCGCGAGATGCCGATCACCTGCCAGCCGAGCGCGTGCAGCGTGACGGCCATGTTGCTGCCGCACATGCCGCCGACGCCTGCGATCAATGCCGTGTTGTTCGCCATCGGGGAAGTATAGGCGGCGCGCGCCGAGCGCGTTCATGGCGCGCCACGATCGGCGCAGCGAATTTCCTGTAGGCTTGCGCGCCCGGGCCAACCGGACCAACGACGCGGAGACCGACATGATCAAGTTTTACTACAACACGGCGCCGAATCCGATGAAGGTGGCGCTGTGCCTCGAGGAGATGGGGCTGCCCTACGAGCCGATGCCGCTCGATACGCGCAAGGGCGAGCAGCACCGGCCCGAGTACCTCGCCATCAACCCGAACGGCAAGGCGCCGGCCATCGTCGATGGCGACATCGTCGTATTCGACAGCAACGCCATTGTGCTGTACCTGGCGGAAAAGACCGGCACGTTCCTGCCGCCGAATACGCTCGCGGACCGCGCGCGGCTGCTGTCGTGGCTCCTGTTCATCGCTTCCGGCGCCGGGCCGTATTCCGGCCAGTTGGTGCACTTCAGGGTCTACGCGCCGGAAAAGAACACGTACGCCATCAACCGCTACGACTTCGAAGCAAACCGCCACTGGGGCATCGTCGACGCGCACCTGGCGCAGAACGCGTACATGCTCGGCGACCGCTACACCGTGGTCGACATGGCGCTCTGGGGCTGGGCGCGGCTCACCCCGTTCGTGCTCGGGGAGGAAGCGGCTGCGAAGCTGGTCAATCTCAAGCGGCTGGTCGACGAAATCAGCGCCCGTCCGGCGGCCCAGCGCGCGATCGCCCTCAAAGAGCGTCACGCGTTCAAGACCGAGATGGACGAGGAGTCCAAACGGTCCATGTTTCCCGGCAACTACCGCATGGCGGGCGCGGGGTGAGCGACCGCCGGCACCCTGAAGTGAGCGGGTGCCCATGGCCTGCGGGTGACGCAGCGTTGCATCGTTGCCCGCGAAGCGCCCGATCCTTCTGATCTGCGCGCCCCAGTTACGTTCAAACAGGGTGGTCGATGCGTTGATCGTTGCCCCATAGCGGATAGGTGCCCCGACGCGGGGCGGCTGACGTCGCCCGCGACCTGGCTGCCACGCGATCTTCCACCGCCCGCCTCGCAACATTGCAAAACAGGTCGAGTTCAATGAGCTCAGGATTCGGCGCAATGCCGGCCTCGTTCAAGGCGGCGCGATGTCTGCGCACCGTATCGCCTATCCAGAGAACATCAGCCACGGTTCTGAGCCGTGTCGGCTGCCGGTTTCTGTCGAACGGACCCCAACCGCCGTCGATCTTCTGCAGATTGTCGATCTTGTGCGTGGACCAACCCGCGAGGTATTTACGCATCGTGTCGATGATGTCTTCTGGCCCGGAAGCCGCGCGCATCGAACTCAGGTAGCGATTCATGCCGGGAAGGCAGTCGAGAGTATTTTCTGTGATCGTCATGACAGTCTCCGGTCCGGTCATTCATGGGGGCGCGTAATTCCACATGCCGATTCAACTCCGAAACTTCGTTCCGCGATGTAAATGTCTGCAAGGCGTGCAACGGACCGCGTGCGTTCCAATCGGCTGGAAATGTTCGGGGTGAACGATCAAATGTTGTCAAGGCTGTGTACGGACGGCGCGTACGGCGCATGATTCGCCCCAGGGTCGATCGATGCCCCGTAACCGAAGAGGTTTTTCATGAGCGAAAACGTGGTCGAACTCGGCCGGCGTCCGCGCAATGTCGGTGCCGCGAAGGGGTTCCTCGTGATTCACGTTCGGCGAACGCGCGAAGGCTATCAATGGAGCGTGCGGGCGCAGGATGAGGTGACCTTGATGGACGGGGTCCACGAAAACGAGCCCGCGGCCTGGCAGGCGGCAAACGAGGCACGCGAATTCCTGGTCCGCGGTACAACCGGGCACGAGGACATGCAAGTGCTCGCGCGCGCGCTCAGGCAAATCGTGACCGAATCTGGCGTAGGTTCGGGCGCGGACCGTCTCGGCGCGATTGCGGCGGCCGCACTGCAAGCAACGGGCTGGAACCAGCCCGCGTCACCTGGAGGCTATGCAGGCTGAGATTGATTTCTTCGTCGGCCGGGTACGATCGCGTACCGACCCCGAATTGCGCTGGCTTGCAAGGCCTGCGTGCTCGTATACGATTCGACTTCGGGTTCGACGAGAACCGTGGATGAAGCCATGAAAGGTCGGGAGAACCGCAAGTTCAAGCGCTATCCAGTGCAGTGGAAAGCTGCCGTGATCTTTGGTCATGCCGAAAAACGCCCCGTTTTGCATACGCGGACGATTGATCTGTCCGTTGCGGGTTCCGCGTTTTTAAGCGAGGCCGACGATTTGGCAGGGTCCGTCGTGACCGTGCTGCTCGCTCAGCCGCTGCCTGATGGAAAGAATGCACCGAAGACGGTGAAGGCATCGGCCAAGGTCGTGTCGGCGGTCGAGGCGATGAACGCGCAGGGATTCCGCTACGGACTCAGCTTTATCCGCATGCCGGGCGACGACCTGCAGATTCTCGAGAAGGTGCTGAACGTCGTCGCCTCTGGCGGCCACGTGGAGATGGCGCAGGCGGCGGCGCCCGGGCCTGCGCCGGGGGCTTCACCCTCGAGTGCCGCCGCGGGCGGCGGCCGACTCGCGCAACTCAAGCGGCTCGCCCAGGCCAAGCTGGACGAGGAAGAGCGGCCCGACCCGCAGGAGGAAATCGACCAACGCGTAAGCGACGCGTTGCAGCGGGCCTATCAATACCTGAAGGATCTCACCGAGCAGCTCAATGTCGTGAAGCCTGCCTACGACAAGGGCTATCGAATCGTCGGCGTGCCGGAATTCGGCAACCTCGCATGGGAGACTGGTCGCATCGATTTCCGGTCACGAGAAATTTCGCCGACGAAGAAGTTGTACGAGCAGGTGGCGATGCATTTCCGGCTGTCCGCCAACAAGCAGATCCGCGTGACGCGCGAAAACCCGGGGAGCGATCGGCTGCGGCAGGTGCTACGCGACAACAAGATGGAGTTTCAGGAGAGCGGGTCGCGCAACGAAAAGGGGTACACCGACAAGACGACCTTCGTTTTGCCGTGCGAGGTAAGGGCCAGCCTGATATTGGAAGGCGATTTCGGGAACGGAAGAATCGTATTGCGCACGCGCAATGTCGAGCGGTTCGGGATGGCGGAGCACCAATTGGTGCCGGAGGCAATTGCAGAAAAGTCGCTCGACGAGCTGACGGCCTACATACTTGGAGAGACTCACCGCATCGGTCCTCTGCTGCTGCGCGCGAAGTGATTCGATGCAACGGCTGCTCGGGCCCGGGCACGAACCTTTGCTGATTCAGGGTCGAAACTGCCAACCGCCGCAGCCCGCGCGCCGTATGATTTCGACATGAAGATCGCGACCCTGGTGGGCGATTTCTGGGGCGGCCTCGGTGCGATGCTGGTCGCCCTGCCATCGGCGATCGCGTTCGGTGTCACCATCTTCGCGCCGCTCGGCGGGTCCTACGCCGCGCTCGGCGCGCTCGCGGGCATTCTCGGTGCCACCGCACTCGGCCTCGTCGCGCCGGCGATCGGCGGCGCCGGGCGGCTGATCACCGCGCCCTGCGCGCCGGCGGTCGCGGTGCTGGCCGCGGTGGCGATCGAATTCACGCAGGACGGCCTCGCGCCCGAGGCGGTGCTGGTGCGCCTCGCGCTGATCGCGGTGATGTGCGGGGTGCTGCAGCTCCTGTTCGGTGTCGTCGGCATCGGCCGGCTGATCAAGTACATGCCCTATCCGGTGGTGAGCGGCTACCTGAGCGGCGTCGGACTCGATCATCATCGCGAGCCAGGTGCCGAAGTTTCTCGGCCTGCCGAAGGACAATGCGCCCTGGCAGGCGCTCGCCGTACCCTCGGCGTGGAGCTGGTTCGGCATCGGCGTCGGGGCGGCGACCGTTGCCGCGATGCTGCTCGCGCCGCGCGTCATCAAGGCGATTCCGGCCGCGATCCTCGGCCTGGGCGCCGGCGTGGGGGTGTACTTCGGCCTCGCGCTTGCCGAACCCACGATGGTGACGCTGGAGGGCAATGCGCTGGTCGTCGGCACGTTCGGCGGCGCCGAGGGCGGCTTTCTCGATGCGGTCGGCACGCGCTGGACCGCGATCGGCGGAGTCGGCCTGGACGATGTCGTCGAGGTCCTCGTACCCGGCCTGACGCTGGCGGTGCTGCTGTCGATCGATACGCTCAAGACCTGCGTCGTGCTCGATGCGCTCACCCGGACGCGGCATGACTCGAATCGGGTGCTGATCGCGCAGGGCGCGGCCAACCTCGCCTCGACCGCGATCGGCGGCGTCCCGGGCGCGGGCCAGATGGGCGCCACCCTGGTCAATTTGTCGAGCGGCGGTCAGACGCGGGCGTCGGGGGTGATCGCTGGCGTGCTGTCGCTCGTCGCCTTCCTCGCGCTCGGCAGCCTGATCGCCTGGGTGCCGCTCGCCGCGCTCGCCGGCATCCTCATCGTCATCGGCGTGCGCATGATCGATCGGCATAGTTTTGCGTTGCTGCGCAACCGCTCGACGATTCTGGACTTCGCGGTGATCGTGGTGGTGGTCGCGGTCGCCATCGGCTACAGCCTGGTCGCGGCCTCGGGCGTGGGCGTCGCGCTGGCGGTGATGCTGTTCATCCGCGAGCAGGTGGGCGGCGCGGTCGTGCGGCGCAAGGCCTTCGGCAACGAGATGTTCTCCAAGCAAATCCGCGCGCCCGAGGAGATGGCGGTGCTCGAGAAGCGGGGCGAGCAGGCCGCGATCTTCGAGCTGCAGGGGAGCCTCTTTTTCGGCACCGCCGACCAGCTCTATACCGCGCTCGAACCCGAGCTCAAGACGCGACGCTACATCGTGCTCGACCTGCGCAGCGTGCAGTCGGTGGACATCACCGCCGCGCACATGCTCGAGCAGATCGAAGACCTGCTCGCCGAGCGCGAGGCCTATCTGCTGTTCAGCGGCCTGCCGCGCAACGTGCCGAGCGGGCGCGACATGCAGCAGTACTTCGACGAGGTGGGCCTGGCGCGCACGACGCACCACGTGCGCGTGTTCGGCGAACTGGACGAGGCACTCGAGTGGGTCGAGGATCGCATCCTGGAGGAGGCCAAGCTGAGCCGCACGCTGAGCAGGCGCTCAAGCTGCACGAGATGGACCTGTTTACCGGGCGCAAGGCGGAAACGCTGGCCGAGCTCGAAACCTGCATGGTGAAACGTTCGTTCAAGGCGGGCGAGAAGATCTTCGCGCGCGGCGAGACCGGCGACGAGCTGTTCCTGATTCGCCGCGGCGCGGTGCGCATCGTGCTGCCGATGACGAAGCAGCACCACCTGTGGCGACCTTCGGGCGCGGCAGCTTTTTCGGCGAAATGTCGTTTCTCGACCAGGACAAGCGCTCGGCCGATGCGGTGGCCGAAACCGATGCCGACCTGTTCATGCTCTCGCGCCAGCGCTTCGACGAGGTGACCGTGCACCACAAGCGGCTCGCGATCCAGCTGTTGGGGAACATCGCGCGGATTCTGGCGCTGCGGTTGCGTTATGCGAATGCCGAGCTGCGCAGCTTGCGCGACGCGGGCGCGGGCTGAGCGGGCGTCGCTTTCGGGTCTGACTGCGCGATCGAAAGCACAAATCGTCCTTGATCAGACGCGGCTGCCGGCGGGCGGCAGCAGTCGTTCCCGTGTCCTCGCATCAACTGACCCGTGGTGTCCTCCTGCGGCCTGGCGTTCCGATGTGACCTACTGAACTAAGGCGCGCAGCGCCGCCTGTCCCGCCTCGAGTTTGTTCGAGATCAATACGCTGGGCGCGCAATCGTGCCAAAAAAAGAAAAATGAGGAAGCTGGGTTCGGACGCAGGGTATGGCGCACTCTGCCGCGGCTTCGGTGGCAGGGCGTTTGTGTACCAAAAATCGCGTCCTTCTCGACGCGTCGGCTTCCGTCCCAGCCCAAAGCCCGGGGACCACATCCCGCGCATCGGTACGCTTATCGCGGGCCTGCTTCTCGCGTTCAACGGCAGCATCGTGAACTCTGTTCCCACGCTGGGAGCGATTGCGGTTGCGTTCGCAGCGGCAAGCGCGCGCGACGTCGCAGCGCAAGTCAATTCCACATGTTCAGGCAGTCCGACTGCGAACTGTACCGACGTTCCCGTCGACGGGATCAGCTACACGAGCGGCGTCACCACCGTGAATGTCGGGGACGGCGCGGCAGGTGAAACGGTCGTGGCGCCCGGCAGGATCGGCATTGAGCTTACGCGAATTGGCGCAGCCGGTCATGATGAGGGGGTCAACGTAGAGTTCCAGGTCATTAAGTTCAGCACGGACCCCAAAGACGAGCGGAACGTCGTATCGGCCGACGGCGTGACGCCACTGTTGAGCGATGGCAACTTCATTTTTGCTACCGGCGGCCCTCCCCCCACGACCTTTACGATCGGCACGGTCGTCTACACGGGTGAGGCGCTGATGGAATTCCTGGCGACGACAAGCGACGATCCGGGCGGATCCATCAGTGGCGGCCTCACGGTCAACAACAATGCCGGCGGCCCGATTTCCGGCGCCGGCGCGCCCTTCGCCACCACCAATGCGCACGGCATCCGCGTGAATTCGACCAGCAATACGTAGCTGTTGTGTCCTGTTCTTCGTAGATTTTGGTCTTGCTGGTGGAGACCGCCGGATGCCGTGCGCATTGGTGGTGGCGAAGGGCGCGCCGGCGCCGAAATCGGGCCGCCGGCATTGTTGTTGACCGTGAGGCCGGCCCACTGATGGATCCGCCCCGGCAACGTCCTTGTCGTCGCCAGGAGTCTCCGTTCAGCGCCTCACCCGTGTAGACGACCGTGCCGATCGTAAAGGTCGTGGGGGAGAGGCAACGAAATTCGAGTTGCCATCGCTAGACGGTGGCGTACGCACCATCAGCCGATCCGGACGGTTGCCCGCTCGTCTTGGGGTCCGTGCTGATTTAATAACCTGGAACTCTACGTTGACCCCTCATCATGACCGGCTCGCCAATTCGCGTAAGCTCAATGCGGATTCCTGCCGGGCGCCACGACCGTTTCACCTGCCGCGCCGTCCCCAACATCACGGTGGTGACGCCGCTCGTGTAGCTGATCCCGTCGACGGGAACGTCGGTACAGTTCGCAGTCGGACTGCCTGGACGTGTGAATATGACTGCGCTGCGACGTCGCGCGCGCTTGCCGCTGCGACACGGACCCGCAATCGCTCCCAGCGTGGGAACAGAGTTCACGATGCCGTTGAACGCGAGAAGCAGGCCCGCGATAAGCGTACCGATGCGCAGGGATGTCGTCCCCGGGCTTTGGGCTCAGACGAGAAAGCAGCACGTCAGAAGGACGCGATTTTTGGTACACAAACGCCCTGCCACCGAAGCCGCCGAGGCGGCGCCATACCCTGCGTCCGAACCCAGCTTCCTCGTTTCTTTTTGGCACGATTGCGCGCCCAGCGTATTGATCTCGAACAAACTCGAGGCGGGACAGGCGGCGCTGCGCGCCTTAGTTCAGTAGGTCACATCGGAACACCAGGCCGCAGGAGGACACCACGGGTCAGTTGATGCGGAGAACACGGGATAAACTATGCCGCCCGCCGGCAGCCGCGTCTGATCAAGGACGATTTGTGCTTTCGATCGCGCGGTCCAACCCGAAAGCGACGCCCGCTCAGCCCGCGCCCGCGTCGCGCAAGCTGCGCGGCTTCGGCATTCGCATCCCAACCGCAGCGCGAATCCGCGCGATGTTCCCCAACAGCTGGATCGCGAGCCGCTTGTGGTGCACGGTCACCTCGTCGAAGCGCTGGCGCGGAGCATGAACAGGTCGGCATTGGTTTCGGCCACCGCATCGGCCGAGCGCTTGTCCTGGTCGAGAAACGACATTTTCACCGAAAAAGCTGCCGCGCCCGAAGGTCGCCACATGGTGGTGCTGCTTCGTCATCGGCGGCACCAGATGCGCACCGCGCCGCGGCGAATCAGGAACAGCTCGTCGCCAGTCTCGCCGCGCGCCAAAGATCTTTTCGCCCGCCTTGAACGAACGTTCGCCATCCAGCTCAGCTCGGCCAGCGTTTCCGCCTTGCGCCCGGTAAACAGGTCCATCTCGTGCAGCTTGAGCGCCTGCTCGAGCGTGCGGCTGAGCTTGGCCTCCTTGCAGGATGCGATCCTCGACCCACTTGAGCGCCTCGTCCAGTTCGCCAGAACGCGCGCGTCGTAGTACGTGCGCGCCAGGCCCACCTCGTCGAAGTACTGCTGCATGTCGCGCCCGCTCGGCACGTTGCGCGGCAGGCCGCTGAACAGCAGATAGGCCTCGCGCTCGGCGAGCAGGTCTTCGATCTGCTCGAGCATGTGCGCGGCGGTGATGTCCACCGACTGCACGCTGCGCAGGTCGAGCACGATGTAGCGCCGCGTCTTGAGCTCGGGTTCGAGCGCGGATGTAGAGCTGGTCGGCGGTGCCGAAGGCTCCCCTGCAGCTCGAAGATCGCGGCCTGCTTCCCGCTTCTCGAGCACCGCCATCTCCTCGGGCGCGCGGATTTCTTGGAGAACATCTCGTTGCCGAAGGCCTTGCGCCGCACGACCGCGCCGCCCACCTGCTCGCGGTTGAACAGCATCACCGCCAGCGCGACGCCCACGCCCGAGGCCGCGACCAGGCTGTAGCCGATGGCGACCGCGACCACCACCGCGTCCACCGCGAAGTCCAGAATCGTCGAGCGGTTGCGCGGCAACGGAGAACTATGCCGATCGATCATGCGCACGCCGATGACGATGAGGATGCCGGCGAGCGCGGCGAGCGGCACCCAGGCGATCAGGCTGCCGAGCGCGAGGAAGGCGACGAGCGACAGCACGCCAGCGATCCCCCCGACGCCCGCGTCTGACCGCCGCTCGACAAATTGACCAGGGTGGCGCCCATCCGGCCGCGCCCGGGACGCCGCCGATCGCGGTCGAGGCGAGGTTGGCCGCGCCCTGCGCGATCACCCCCGATTCAGTCATGCCGGTCCGGGTGAGCGCATCGGCACGACGCAGGTCTTGAGCGTATCGATCGACAGCGGCGCCGCCAGCGTCACGGCGGGTACCAGGACCTCGGCGACATCGTCCAGGCCGACTCCGCCGATCGCGGTCAGCGCGTGCCGACCGCATCGAGAAAGCCGCCCTCGGCGCCGCCGAACGTCCGACGACCAGCGCATTGCCCTCCAGCGTCACCATCGTGGGTTCGGCAAGCGCGAGGCCGAAGTACACCCCCACGCCCGCGCCCAGGCCGAACTGGTCGGGCCGGAATCGCCTTGATGACGCGCGGCGCGAGCAGCATCGCGGCAACGGTCGCCGCCCCGACGCCGATGCAACCAGCTGCCGCGCCGAGGGTACGGCGAGCGCCTGCAGGCGCGTTGTCCTTCGGCAGGCCGGATACGGCACCTGGCTCGCGATGATCGTCGGCGATTCGGCTGGGGGGGGGGGGGGGGGGGGGGGGGGGGGGGGGGGGGGGGGGGGGGGGGGGGGGGGGGGGGGGGGGGGGGGGGCGCCTCGGCTCAGTTCATGTCTCCTCCAATTGGGCATAAGTGACTCGCAGACATCCACCATTGCGGTCGTCGATGACGGCGGTCTTGTGGGTTAGTTGGCGGCGTCGCGGTGAGCAGATCCCCATCGAAGTCCGCCCATCAGTAACCGGGGATCAGCCTGGCAACAACGTCGGAAACGCGGTTGTCGCTGACGCTGAAGCCGGGAAACCGCGGCACGGTCGGGGCGCGCGGGGCGGCCCGGGGTGGCGCGGTGAACCGGTAGTCGTAGTACCTGCCCGGCGACGATCGTGTAGTGGTACCCCTCGGCGTCCTGCAGGAAGCGGGTGCCGCCGGCGGGGAGGTCCGCCACCATGGTCGGTGCCCGCAGTGTCAGGTGCTCGTGATCGATCACGTTCATGGCGCGCAGGCCGAACCTGACCAATCCGGACCCCCCGATCGTCGAACCCGAACAGCGCTGCGGTCTCGGCGGTCATCTTTCTGGATCACCTGGGGGAGCGCCAGCTGCGGACCGTTGCGGACGCGGCACCAGTGGGTGGCCTCCACGTGGGCGTCGATGCGCAGATCAGGTTGATGCGCCTATCCCTCCGTCGGCGAGCCCGATCACCGCATGATCGCTCGACGAACATCTCGAACAGTGCGTCGCCGTCGCCGTTGGTGTATTGCAGCAGGTGCTCGAGGACGATGGCGTGCCCATCACTTCGAGCAGGGCGTCGTCGTACACCTCGACAGGATGCCGACCGTCGCCGCCGCGATTGCCGGCAATCAGATCGGCGTCGTGGCTGCGTAGCTTCACCGGATCGCCGAGTGGATACGTGCGCTCGAAGTTCTCCATCGCCTTGGCCAGGAGGGCTCCGCGATTGCAGGAACTGTTCGATCATCGTCTTGTACTCGTCGACGAGCATAGCCGCAGCGAGGGGTCGCCCATCACCACGACCCGCTGGTCGACGGAACCTCCATGAGCGGCGCATAGCTCGGGCACACCATGAACAGGATCACGGTGAGCCCAGCAGCAGCACGCCGAAGGGTTCATGCCGGCCACCTGGGCTGTCACCAGTGGCCCTGTTCCGGACCAACAGCTCAAGGTGCTTGCAAGGCAAATCGTCGGGGGCCGTAGGTCTGGCAATGGGTGGTGTTTTTTTAAGAGGGGGGGGGTATGCTATGTCTATGTACTCGTAGCATATGCTCATCCTACCCGGTAGAAGCAGTGCAGCAGGGAACAACTAGTAACCTACTAACATGAACCAACAGAAAAGCTATTACCAATAAAGATAAACCTGGGACTTATTTCAAAATACTTAGCAAAGGTTTTTGCGAAGAGATGCCCCTGGCCGTAATAGTAGAGATCAGGTGTCGAGTTTACTGCAGCAGTTGTATATACAATGAGCAATTGCTAGAAAACAAAGTACCTTCGCTTTCTCTCTCATAGCATGGACCTCTGCCAGTTGTCCCAAACGTGTTTCTTCAATAGCTGTTTCACCATTTCCACCTCTTACTCTTCTTTCTTAGAGCAAAGGATCCGGACATATAACAAGAACTGCTCCAAGGACGATTTGAATGCAACATTAGGGTTAACTGTTGGATGCACCTCTGTGTCTGAGACAAGTTTCATCTGAGGATACGATGCTGATACTTTTGTCTTAGCACTGCCAAGGATCACCGTGATTCCTTATCAAAGGCAAGGTTTGAGTAGCTGAAAACCTGTATGCTTCCTCTGGCTTCAGGCAACCAGGGAGAAAGTGAGGTGATAGCAAAGGGGAACTCAGTCAAGAGAGCCTTGGGATGTCGAGCAACAAATGCCGATTCGCAGGATCCTAGCCCGGATATTTCCTCACGCCCCGGCGTGACTGCGACTACGGATTAGGGCGTCCTTCTCTCCGAGCTGTAGGCTCTACCCTCCGGCCTGTAAGCCCTACGGGCTGGAAGCGGAGCCGGAAGCCGGGCGTCCTCGGGTGTTCCTTCGATTCCGCTCCCCGCGACTACGCTCCCCGAGACAAGCTCGGGACAGGCGGGACAGGCAGGACAAGCTCACCCTGCGACGCACCGTTCTAGGTACGCCTCGGCTTCGATGTTGGATTTCGGATTTGTCCTTCGGACTCCCACCCTTCGGGCGGGTTCCCAGTTCGGATCTCGGATTTATTACTGCAATTGATGATACAGAACTTAATAGTTCAGATTTCGCTATTCGTTCTCCGCTTCTCACTAGCTTCTTAGTAGATTTTCAATCCGCATTCCGCATTCCGCATTTCGAATTTCGCGATCGTCGACCCGGTGGCACGCCCGTCTCTAGGTCTCGCTACATCAATTCGTGAAATATCCGGGCTAGGGTGGTGACGTCTTTTTTTCAACATCGAAAACCTGGTACGTAGGGCCGGGTCAGAGTTGATGGCTTTGCCGGTAAAGATTGCGAGCTGTTTGGAGTACTGGAGTCTCGGAGTGCTGGCAAAAGCAAGAGCCCAACCTAAAAAA
>CAVQQK010000017.1:0-3391 GCA_963714925.1 uncultured beta proteobacterium
CGCTCGGCCGGCATACGAACGACTTCATGACCTCTTTCTACATGAACACACCAGCGGATTTCCTGATCGAATTCGGATGGGGAGGCCGGTTGATCGACGACGCCGACTGGACGCCGGTCGAGCTGGCGAGTGGGCCGAGTCTGTGGGGCCACGAGCGCAGCTGGCTGCCTGAAGCGGCGCGGGCGCGCGCGCGCGAGATGCGGCTGCAGGCGGCGGCCGAGGGACTCAAGGCACCGTTGCACCTGACGCCGGGGCAGTTCGTCGTCGACGAATCCTGAGCGCGCGGTCGGATTGCCGCTGTGCATCGCGCGCCGTGTCAACCGGGGACAAATCTGGTGAGTGATGCCGCTGACAATGCACTGGTCCGGGCGATCGACGCGCAGGCCAGACTTCAGCATGCGTACTTCCTGGGCCTGCAGTTGATGGTTTCGACCCGCAAGGGTGCGGCCGTCATGGGTGAATGGATGTTTCGGCTTTTCCGCCGTCAGCATCACGAGAAGTTTCTATCCAGTTTCGGCAAGCTGGGTCTGTCGGGGCTGCCGCACGCCGTCGCCTGTGCGCGCTATCACGTCCTGTCGAACGGCGTCGGCGGGGTCGCGGTGCAATACATCGAGGAGAGCGATCGCAAGGCCTGGGTGCGCTTCCGATATCCGCGCTGGATGTACGACGGAGTTGCGATCTGCGGGGTGCCGGTTGAGGTCAGCCGTGGTTTCCTGAACGGTTGGTATGCGCACAACGGGGTTTCGCTCGGCAACCCGCGGCTCGGCTTCGTATGTGTCAGCGAGGACATGACCGGCGAGTACGGTCTTTGCGGGTATTTTCGCGAGTTCGACCAGGATCTGAGCGAAGGCGAGAGACTGCAGTTTCGCCCCGGGGAGATTCCACCCCCCGCCGACGCGAACAGGCAGCCGGTGCTTCCTGCCGCTGAATGGGACGAGGATCGCCGGCGACGAGCGGCTCGCAACTATGCGATCGAATACGTTCGAAATGGTTTGTGCGAGCTGGCCGCCGTGATTGGCTTCGACGACGCGACGCAGCTCGGGTCGCTGGCGGGTCGGCTGATTGGCATGCAGTTCTACCCGGAGATCGCGAAGCTGCTTGGGACTCGCGATGGAGGCGTCGCGCAGGCTGTGGACTTCCTTTCGCGAATCGCCGCGGGCGTCGAGGCCGAGGTGCGTGTCGAGTTCGACGATGACGCTCGAGGCTGCGCAATCGAGTCGAGCGAATCGCGGCTCACGCGCAATCTGGCTGGCGACGAACGCGCGCTTGTCCAGGCCTGCTGGTTCGGGTTGTGTGCGGGTGCGCTGCGCGCTCACGAGACGGTGCTCGAGCTGTCGGTCCGACCGGATCCGAGCGACACGGCCATTGGCCATGCGCGCTGGCGAATCGATACGCTTGGTGCACCTGTCCCCGGCGCGCTTGCCGGATAGACACCGGTTCGGCCGCTGGCGCGCCCGGCAGGATGAATCTGGGCACTGTTGGCGCGAAGTCGTTCAAACGGTTCACGCAAGTCGCAGCGAATAAATTCAGATTGCCGCCCGCATCTCCGGAGGACACTGAACACCGCAGGACCCACGACTGCGATAGGGCATCACCTCTTGACAATCGGCAGCCGGCGAATGCGGATCGATCGATCTGAAACCGTCACCATGGCGCCACCCTCGAGTGCGTCCTCGATATTCGGCCACGCTGCTTGCAGCAGCGCAGCGAGCGCACCGGCGTCGAGACCTTCCTTCCGCACGCGTATGACCGATGGCCCAGGCTCTCCGCTCGTCGCGAGCAATGCGTGAAAATCGGCGTCGAGGGTGACGCAGACGCGCTGCTCCGCTCTGGCTCGATTCAGGATTTCGGCATCGTCAGCGCGGCTCATGCCGATTTCGGACACGTGAATTACGTCCCAGCCTGTCTGTGCAAGCAATGCGCCAGTGGACCGCGGCAGTCCCTGGTCGAGCAACAGCCGTTTCACGCCGCCTCAAACGGCTGCACGCTGTCGTCGAGGTTCTGCGCGGCGAATTCAAGGGCTTGTCGGATATCCTCTGGCTCCAGCTCAGGGTATTCGCGGCGCAGATCGTCCCAGTTCGGATAAAGTGCGAGCGCCTCGACGACCCGACGCACCGAGAGACGCATGCCACGAATAGTTGGCTGGCCGTTGAGTACCGTAGGGATGCAGGTGATTCGATCGAACTTGGCCATGGGTTGCCTATGCCTGCGCCTATAAGAAATTCAAAGCACCTTTTTTCCAGCCGCCACTGTATCGCCGGGCCTGCAAGTGGTCAATCGCAAAGTGCTCGCCGAAAATTTGGACCGCCCGATGATATTTAGAGTCCGTCGACGGCCCAAGGCAGCGCATTTCAAGGCAGTCCCGGGCCTTTGTCCGAACGCGGGCCGAGCCAGATCGCCGGTCTGGTCGCAAAACCGTTGTGCTCGTGAGGATCAGGTCGCCTCGGTGAGCTGCGGCAACCGCGCCGGTGAGCGCGGCGGCGCACGCGCGGGCAGGCCCAGATGCGAGAGGATTCTGACGATTACGCTTAGGCTCTTCGATCGCGGCGATGATCTTCAGTTTACCGCCGCACTCGCAACGCTCGATATCGATGTCGAACACGCGTTTGAGTAGCCGCGCCCAGCTCATGCGCGCCGACTGGCCGTACGCGTGGCCTTCCGCGGGCGCGCTTGTCTTGTCCACTGGATTCGGCACGATCACAGCCCGCAACTTGGCATGGGGCGCAAGCACCCCGTGGAAGCGGATGAGATGTAGCCGCGGGCGCGGCACCAGCGCGGCGAGGCGTTGCATGAATTCCAGCGCCGACATGACGATGTGCGTGGTGCCGTCGCGATAGGCGCTCTTCAGTTGCAACACGACTTGGCCTTTGCTATTGCGGCTGAGCCGTTCGTTCGCAATCGCTGGGCGGGTGATATACCGGCATAGCCGTTCGAGTCGCTTTCGCTGATGCGCGCCACAGCGCACCGCAGCGTGCAAGCTGAACCCATGCGCATCGGCGCACAGGGCCCGCGTGGTTTTCTCGTCTCGGCTGACGACGGTGCGCAAACTCAGCACCTTCTGTCCGGCCCGTGGACCAAAGGCGATTCGATACGTGCACGAGGCAGCCTGCAAGGGCTTGAGCGCATTATCGGGACCGATGTCGGCCAGGTAGGTCATGCCTTGCTCTTCGGCCAGATAGCCCTGGCGAGTGAGCATGTTCATCAGGCGCGCGATGATCTTGTCGAGCAGGCCCTTGAGCTCATCGCCGGTGGAGGCGCGCGCCGCCTGGAAGACCGGCTCACCCTCGGTGCGCCGATAGACGCCATCGAGCACCAGACAATGTAGGTGAATGTTCAAATTGGCGGCCGAGCCAAAGCGCTGGATCAGCGTGACGCTGCCTGTGTCGGCTGC
>CAVQQK010000018.1:0-217988 GCA_963714925.1 uncultured beta proteobacterium
TTGCTCTGGCGCGCAGCGCATGGCGGGCGGCACCACGCTGATCTGCGAATGCACCAAGGGACGCCTGTTCGAGGTGACCGTCGAAGGCGACATCGTCTGGGAGTACGTGAGCCCGTTCTATTACGAGCATCCGATCTTCGGCACCAACAACATGGTGTTCCGCTGCGTGCGCTACGCGGCCGACGACCCCGCGTTGCGCGCCGCCGATCTGGATCCCGAGCGCTATGTCGATTTCAACGCGCTCGTGCCGCGGCGCTTCGTGCGCAGCCCACGCGGCCGCGAGGCGCTGCGCACGCGCTACGACGTCGGCGCACTCGTCAAGGGCGGTCATTGAGCATGGCGCGCGAACCGCGGGCATTCGATTCCATCGCAGTACAACGCAGTTCAAAGCAGGTCAAACGCAAAGGAGGGTGGCAACCATGAGTAAACTCGGAAAACTGTTGTGGCGTGTCGTATTTCTGTCGTCGGCGCTGTGGCTCGGCGCCGCGCAGGCCCAGGGCTATCCGTCGAAGCCGATCACGCTGATCGTGACCTGGCCCGCGGGCGGCAGCACCGACGTCATCGCGCGACTGCTCGCCGACCCACTCGGCACGGCGCTCGGCCAACCGGTCGCGGTGGTCAACCGCGCGGGCGGCGGCGGATCGCTCGGCACGATGGCCGCGCTCGAAGCGCCGAAGGACGGCTACACGGTGCTGATGACGACGAGCGGCAACCACGTGCTGACGCCGTTGAAAAAGGACGTCGGCTATCGCTACGACAGCTTCGTGCCGATCGGCCAATTGGTGGCGGCGACGGTCATGCTTGCGGTGCGCGCCGATTCGAAGTGGAAGACGCTCGACGATTTCGTCAAGGATGCCAAGGCGAATCCGGGCAAGTACACCTTCGGCGCAGTCCCGAACGGCATGCCGTATCTGACGCTGCGCGGCCTGGAGAAGGCCGCTGGCCTGAAGCTCGTCCACATTCCGCAGAAAGGCGGCGCGCCGGGTGCCAAGGCGCTCCTCGCGGGTGACGTCGACGCCCTGCCGGCAAACGCATCGACCGTGGCCTCCAACCTGAAAGCCGGCAAGATGCGCGCGCTCGCGATGTTCGGCAAAAGGCGCGATGCAGCCTTCCCCGGCGTCCCGACCGCGACCGAGCAGGGTTACGCGGTACTTGGCAGCCCCTTTGTCGGCGTCGCAATCGCGAAGGGCGTTCCCCAGGGCGCAATCGACACGCTGCGTGCCGCGGTCAAGAAGGTGGCGAACGACAAGGACTTCCAGGCCAAGGCGCTGAAGACCGCGACCGTGATCACCTATCTGCCCGCGGACGAATTCGGCGCAGTGTGGGCGCGCGATTGGAAGGCCTACGAGCCGGTGCTGAAAGCGAAGTAAGCGGCGGGCGGGGCCGGCGCCATGCCGCGGGATGCGTGGATCGCGCTCGTCGTTGCGACGGCGAGCGCGAGTGCACTCTGGGACCTGTCGCGCACGCCCGCCTCGGGCGCCTTCGTCAAGACGACGACCTTTCCGATGGCGCTTGCGGCGGCCATGCTGGTGCTGGCGCTGGTGCTGCTCGGTGCCGCGTTACTGCGGCGCGTCGCGGCCCCGGCGTCGACACCGGACCCTGCGCGACGCGCGGCGCGGATGCGGGTCGCCGCCCTGTTCGGACTCACCGTGCTCTACATCGCGGCGCTGCCCTGGGCCGGCTACCTGCTGTCGAGCGCGCTCTATTTCGGCGCACTCTCGCTCCAGTTCGGCAACCGGCGCCCGCTGTCGATCGTCGCCGCGATGATCGTGTTGCCGCTCGCGCTGATGCTGTTTTTCGAGAAATACATGATCGTGTTGCTGCCGTCGGCACGGCTGTTCGGGTGATCGCGTGATCGATCTCGCGCTCGGCGCCTTCGGCGAGGTGCTCACGCTGCAAACGCTCGGCCTGATCGCGCTCGGCCTGGTCGTCGGCATCGTCATCGGCGCGATTCCGGGGTTGAACGTGCCGCTTGCCGTCGCGATTGCGCTGCCCATCACTTTCAAACTCTCGGCGATTGGCGGCCTCGCGATGCTGGTCGGGATCTACAAGGGCGGCACTTACGGCGGTTCGATTGCCGCGGTGTTGATCAACGTGCCGGGTACGCCCGCAGCGGCGGCGACCGCGCTCGACGGCGCGCCGCTCACGCGCCAGGGCAAGGCCGGCAAGGCGCTGCGCATGTCGCTCTATGCGTCGATCATCGGCGAGTTCGTCAGCGACATCGCGCTGATTCTGTTCGCGGTCCCGATCGCGCTGGTTGCGCTCAAGGTCGGACCGCCCGAGACGTTCTCGATCGGTCTGTTCGCGCTGGCGCTGATCGGCGTGCTGTCGGAAGGCAACATGCTGAAGGGCCTGATGGCGGGCGTGCTGGGCCTTTTTCTTTCGACCTTCGGTGTCGACCCGCTGACGGGCGATTTTCGCCTCACCTTCGGCTTTCACGCGCTCTCGGGCGGTTGGTCGTTCATCGCGTTGGTGATCGGCGTGTTTGCGGTGGCCGAGGCACTCATCCAGGTCGAGCGGCGTGCCGCCGAAGCGATTGCCATCGGCCCCGTGCGATTGTCGGAGCCCGCGCATCGGCTCGATCGCGACGACTGGCGGCGTTCGCTTCCGGTGATCGCGCGCAGCGCACCGATTGGCGTTCTGATCGGTGCGATCCCCGGCGTCGGTGCGGCCGTATCCGCGTACCTGAACTATGGCATCACGCGCAATCTGTCGAAACAGCCCGAACGCTTTGGCCACGGCGCGATCGAAGGCGTCGCCGCGGCCGAAACAGGAAACAACGCAGTGACGGCGTCGACCTTCATTCCGCTCCTCACGCTTGGCGTGCCCGGTGACGTCATCACGGCGATCATGCTGGGCGCCTTCATCGTCCACGGCATGGTGCCGGGACCGGCACTGTTCGAAAGCGACTCGGCGTTCGTCGCGGCGTTCTTCGTCATGATGATCGTGACGACGGTGCTTCATCTCGTGATCGGCCGTATCGGGTTGCCGCTCTTCGTGCAGACCACGCGCATTTCCAACAAGCTGCTGTTTCCGGCGGTCATGGTGCTCTCCGTGACCGGCGTTTTCGTCGCGACCAACAGCAGCTTCGACATCTTCACGATGCTCGGCTTCGGTCTGCTCGGTTACGTGATGGTAAAGTCGGGCTTCCCGGTCGCGCCGCTTCTGATCGGATTCATCCTCGGTCCGCTGATCGAGGTCGCGCTGCGCCAGAGCATGATCATGTCGCGCGGCAGCCTGGAGATTTTTTTCGCGCGACCGATTTCGGCTGTGTTCCTCGCGATTGCTGCGGTGACCATCGCGACGGTCGCCTGGCGCGAATGGCGCGCGGCCCGCGCCACCAAAGGAGACGCTGCATGAAAATTGAACGCATCGAGGTGCTGCCGGTCCGCCTGCCGCTGAAGGCGGTGGCGACGCTGTCGCGCGGCGTGTCGCGGACGATCGAAGAGGGCAAGCAGCTTGTCCTCGTGAAAATGACCGCCGACGATGGGTCCGTCGGCTGGGGCGAAGCGGGACCGAGCCGGCGCTGGTCGGCCGAGACGGTGCACTCCTGCTACAGCTCGATCAAGCATGTGCTTGCGCCCGTGCTCATCGGGCGCGATCCCTTCGACATTGCCGGCCTGCATGCGGCGATGAACGGCGAGCTTGCGCCGGGCCTCGATCCAGGGCAACCGATCGCCAAGGCGGCGCTCGATCTCGCCACGCACGACCTCGTCTGCAAGAAGCTCGGCATCAATCTGCAGACCTGGCTCGGCGCCAAGGGCGCCGACCGCATCGAGCTGTCCTATCTGGTCTCGGCACCCACGCTCGATGCGCTCGCGAAATCGGTCGAGGCAGGCCTTGCAGAGGGCTATCGCGCGTTCAAGGTCAAGGTCGGACACGACCCGAAGGACGACGTGGAACGGGTGCGTACGGTGATGGCGCTGGCCAAGGGCTGCACCGTATGGCCGGACGCGAACCAGGGCTACACGCTTGACCAGGCGCTACGCGCCGCGCGCGGCTTCGAGGCGCTCGGCATCGATCTGTTCGAGCAGCCGATTCCGATGGCCGAGTTCTACGGCATGAAGAAGCTGCTCTCGGCGACGAGCATGAACATCGCGCTCGACGAAGCGGCCATGGGGCTGCCGCTGGTGATCGAGCTGATCCGCCGCGACGCGGTCGAGGGACTCGTGGTCAAGGTCAACAAGATGGGTGGCATCTTCTACGCCCGCCAGCTATGCGACCTCGCACGCAATGCCGGATTCAAGCTGATCGGCAGTGGTCTGATGGATGCGCCAATCGGTTTCGCCGCGTCGGTGCAGCTGTTCGCGGCCTACGGTATCGACTATCCCTGCGACCTCAACGGGCCGCAGCACATCAAGGACGATTACCTCGCCGAGCCACTGCCAATGGAGGGCCAAAGTGCGTTGGTGCCCGAACGACCAGGCATCGGGGTGGTGATGGACGAGAACAAGATCGCGGCGATGGCGCTTGCGCTCTAGGCAACGCAGGGCGACGCGGGCGATGGCGGGGCGGCGGTCGCAGCGCCGTGTGTGCGCCAGCTGTGCGACGTGATGGTGCACGCAGTGCGAAAATAGCGCCATGCGAATCGCGCTCTGCAACGAAGTGATCGCGCCGATGCCGTTTCCGGCGCAATGCGAGTACGCCGCCAAGCTTGGCTATGACGGACTGGAGGTCGCGCCCTACACCCTGTCGGACGCGCCGCACCGCATGGGCACGGCGCAGATCGCGGTCGCGCGCGCGGCGGCCGAGGACGCCGGCATCGCAATTACCGGGCTGCACTGGCTGCTGGTCAAGCCGGCCGGGCTGTCGATCAGTACCAAGGACGAGGCGGTACGCCGGCGTACGCTGGATGCGATGTTCGCGCTGGTCGACCTCTGCGCCGCGCTCGGCGGGCGCTATCTGGTGCACGGCTCGCCACAGCAACGCAGGGTGGAGCCGGGCGAGACGCGGGCGGCAGCCACGGAGCGGGCGCGCGAATGCTTCGCGGCCGTGGCCGAGCGGGCGCAGCAGGCGGGCGTGACCTACTGCATCGAGGCGCTCGCACCGGATGCGACCCCGCTCATCAACACGCTCGCGGAGGCCGGTGCGCTGGTGGAGAGCATCGGCAATCCGGCGTTGCGCTCGATGCTCGATTGCAGTGCGGCGGGGCGCGCCGAACGGGAGTCGCTGCCCGAACTGGTTGCGCGCTGGGTGCCGAAGGGCTTGATCGCCCATGTGCAGGTGAACGACCGCAACCGACGCGGCCCGGGACAGGGTGAGCAGGCCTTCGCGCCGCTCTTCGCAGCGCTGAAGCGCACCGGTTATACGGGCGACGTCGCAGTCGAGCCCTTCGACTACGTGCCCGACGGGCCCAGCGCCGCGGCGCGCGCGATCGGCTACCTGCGCGGGATTCTTGAGGCGCTCGAGGCATGAGCGCGCCGCGCATCACCGTGCGCGCGATCGAACTTTTCGAGCGTCCGGTCGACCTGCGCCTGCCGTTTCGCTTCGGCATGGTGACGCTCGAACGCGCGCCGCAGGCGTTCGTACGCGTGCGCATCGGGCTCGAGGACGGCAGCGAGGCCTGGGGTGCAAGCGCCGAAATGATGGTGCCGAAATGGTTCGAGAAGGATCCTGCGCGCTCGAACGAGGCGGACGTCGAGGCGCTGCGTGCGTCGCTGCGCAACGCACGCGCGGCCTACCTGAGCGGATCGGCGGCGAGTGCCTTTGGCCACAGCATGGCGCACTACCCCGCGCTCGGTGCGAACGGGCTCGAGGCCGGCTACGGTGCGGCGCTCATCGACAAAGCGATCGCCGATGCGCTGTGCCGCGCGCAGGCCCTGTCGTTCGCCGAAGCCCTGCAGCGCAATCTGTTTGGCATCGGGGCGGATCCGGCGATTGCAGACCTTGAGGGCTTTGCCTTCGAGGGGTTTCTCGCCGGACTGACGCCGGGTCCAATGATCGCCGCGCGCCATACCGTCGGCCTCGTCGATCCGATCACCGGCGCGGATGCGCACGCGCGCGTGAACGACGGACTGCCCGAGACGCTCGAGGAGGTGATTGCCGCCTACGGGCATCGCTGGTTCAAGCTCAAGGTGGGCGGCGACCTCGAAGCGGATCTCGAACGGCTACGCGCGATCGCGTCCGTGCTCGACCGGATTCCGGGCGGCTACGCAGCGACGCTGGACGGCAACGAGCAGTATGCCGACGTCGACGGGGTGGTCGCGCTCTGGCAGCGGCTGCTCGAGACGCCCGCGCTTGCGACGCTCGCCGAGCGCGTCGTGTTCATCGAGCAGCCGGTAAAGCGCGCGAACGCGCTCTCGGCTGACTGCCGCGCACTCGCCGCGCTCAAGCCGGTGATCATCGACGAGTCCGACGCCACGCTCGATGCCTTTCCGCGCGCCCGCGCGCTCGGCTATGCGGGCGTGTCCTCGAAAACCTGCAAGGGCCTGTACAAGTCGATCGTCAATGCCGCGCGCTGCGCGCAGTGGAGCCGGACGTTGCCGGCCGCTGCGCCCGGGTTCTTCCTTTCCGCGGAGGATCTCACGATCCAGGCCGGGCTCGCGCTGCAGCAGGACCTCGCGCTGGTGTCGACGCTCGGCATTGCGCACGTCGAGCGCA
This sequence comes from uncultured beta proteobacterium, assembly GCA_963714925.1. Lineage (GTDB taxonomy): Bacteria > Pseudomonadota > Gammaproteobacteria > Burkholderiales > SG8-39 > SG8-39. The sequence goes on from CAVQQK010000018.1 coordinate 6,601, forward strand.
ATGGCCATCACTATGTGAACGGCATGGCGGCCTTGCCCGAAGCGGAGCAGGCGGCCTTCCTCGCCGCGCACCACGACCTGTATACGCGCAGCCACGGTGCGGTGCGGGTCGCGATTCGCGCCGGTCGCCTTTCGATCGCCTCGCTCGGATGCCCGGGTTTCGCGTCGCGCGCCGAACCCGACTGGTTTTCGATGCAATCGATGCCGGCTACTACGCCGAAAGGAGTCTTCGCCTCATGAATTACCGCGTGCTCGGTACCAACCACACGAGCTTCACGGTCTCCAGCCTCGATCGCACGATCGCATTCTTCCGCGAATGCCTCGGTTTCCAGGTTTTGAACCGCGCGCCGCGCGATCCCGCGATCGTCTCGCAGATCACCGGTGTCGAGGGCGCGGACATGGAGATCGCGTTCCTGCGCGGCCCCGGTTGCACGATCGAATTGATCGAATACAAGGCCCCGGCCTCGCGCGGCCGCGTCGAGGCGCGCCCCTGCGACGCGGGCTTCGCGCACATGGCGTTCGACGTCGACGACGTGGACGCGGCGATTGCCGAGGCGCAGAAGCACCTGGTGATGCCGATCGCGCCGCCGGTGTCGATCAACGACGGGCCGAATACGGGGCGCCGCGTGGTCTACCTGCGCGACCCCGACGGGGTCACGGTCGAATTCATTGAGATTCCGGGAGCCAAACAGTGAAGACGAAGCGTATCGGCGTCATCATGAACGGCGTCACCGGGCGCATGGGCACGAACCAGCACCTGGTGCGCTCGATCCTCGAGATTCGGAAAGCAGGGCGGCGTCGCGCTGAAGAACGGCACGCGCGTCGTGCCCGACCCGATCCTGGTCGGGCGCAACGCCAACAAGCTCGAGGCGCTCGCGCGCGCGAACACGGCGTCGAGCGCTGGACGACCGACCTCGGCAAGGCGCTGAAGAATCCTGCGGACACGGTGTTCTTCGACGCGGCATCGACCCAGCTGCGACCGAAGATCCTCAAGCGGGCGATCGCGGCCGGCAAGCACATCTACTGCGAGAAACCGGTGGCGACGACGCTGGCCGAGGCGCTCGACCTGTACCGCGCGGCGAAAAAGGCGGGCGTCAAGCACGGCGTGGTGCAGGACAAGCTCTGGCTGCCCGGCCTGCTCAAGCTGAAGATGCTCAGCGACACCGGCTTTTTCGGCCGCATCCTGTCGGTGCGCGGCGAGTTCGGCTACTGGGTGTTCGAGGGCGACTGGCAGGCCGCGCAGCGCCCGTCGTGGAACTACCGCAAGGAGGACGGCGGCGGCATCATCCTCGACATGCTGTGCCACTGGCGCTACGTGCTCGACAACCTGTTCGGCGAAGTGAAGTCGCTGTCCTGCCTCGGCGCGACGCACATTCCCTACGCGCTGGGACGAAGACGGCGACGAAGTATCGCGCCACCGCGGACGACGCCGCCTACGCGACCTTCCAGCTCGACGGCGGGGTGATCGCGCATTTCAACTCGTCGTGGTGCGTGCGCGTGCGGCGCGACGACCTGCTGACGCTTGCAGGTCGACGGCACGCACGGTTCGGCGGTCGCCGGCCTGCGACGCTGCGTGACGCAGGCGCGCGTCAACACGCCGAAGCCGGTGTGGAACCCGGACATTGCGCAGCCGATCGACTTTCTCGCGCCCGAGAGCTGGCAGGAAGTGCCGGACAATGCGGTGTACGACAACGCCTTCAAGGTGCAGTGGGAGCTGTTCCTGCGCCATCGTCGCCGGCGAGGGCGGCTTCCGCTGGAGCCTGCTCGAAGGCGCCAAGGGCGTGCAACTCGCCGAAGCCGGCTTGAAGAGCTGGAAGGCGCGCCGATGGGTCGACTTGCCGCGGCTCAAGCGATGACAGGGCGGCGCGCGCTGCACAGGGTGCAGGGGCCTGGGCCTCGGCGCGCATGGATCAGATGACGTCCATCGGCGCGCTCGCCAGCGTCCCGCTGTTCATCGCCGGCGTCGTGCTCGGCGCTCGGCGGGATGATCGTCGTGCTGCTCGGCTTCGTGCGGTTGCTGCGCCGCCGTCCGTTCGGTTTCCTGATGCGGCTGCTCGTTCGGGCACTCGCGCTCGCACTCGCCGGCGCTGCTCGCGGTCGCGCTCGTGCTCGGAGTCCAGGGCTACACGGCGCTGACGCAGGAGGTCGTGGCGGCGCACATCACGGTCACGCCGAGCGGTGCGCAGCGCTTCGATGCGCGCTGCGCTTTCCCGATGGACGTACTGCGCGTTTTGTTCTCGCGGGCGACGAGATCTATGTCGACGCGCACATTCTCAAATGGACGCCGACGGCGAACGTGATCGGCCTGCACACCGCCTATGAGCTCGATCGGATCGCGGGTCGCTACCGCGCGATCGGGACAGGAGCGCGACGCAATGCGCACCGTGCTCGCGCTCGGCACGGCTCGGCCGGTGGATCTTTTCGCGCTTGCGTCAGCGTCACGCCTGGCTCGCGCCGCTGTTCGACGCCGAGTACGGCTCGGCGACTTTCGTTCCGGTCGATGCGCCGGCGAACCTGGAGCTGCGCGTGTCGACGAGCGGCCTGCTCATCCGCAAGGTGGAGCGCTGAAATGGCCGCGCCGCCTGCCGGGCTGCTTTCGATCAATACCGCGACCACGCGCGGCCGCTGGGGCCTGGCCGAGGCGATCGAAGGTTGCGCGCGCCACGGCATCCGCGGCATCTCGCCCTGGCGCGACCTGTTGCACGCGATGGGGGTTGCCAACGCGGCGCGCGCGATCCGCGCGCAGGGACTGACGGTGACCGGCCTGTGCCGCGGCGGCATGTTTTCCGCGCGCAACGCCCGAGCGCGCAAGGCCAATATCGCAGACAACCTGCGCGCGATCGATGAGGCGCACGCGCTCGAGGCGCAATGCCTGGTGCTCGTCGTCGGCGGCCTCGCAGAGGGCTCGAAGGACATCGCCGGTGCGCGCGCGCAGGTGCGCGACGGCATCGCGGCGATCCTGCCGCACGCGAAGGCGGCGGGAATTCCGCTCGCGATCGAGCCGCTGCACCCGATGTACGCAGCCGATCGCGCCTGTGTCAACACGCTCGCGCAGGCGCTTGACCTGTGCGACGCGCTCGATCGCGGCAGGACCGGCGCCCTGGGCGTCGCCGTCGACGCGTATCACGTCTGGTGGGATCCGCAACTCGAGGCCCAGATCCGGCGTGCCGGTAAGCGCCGCCTGCTGGCCTACCATATCTGCGACTGGCTCGTGCCGACGACCGACCTGCTGCTCGATCGCGGCATGATGGGCGACGGCGTCATCGACCTGAAGCGGATTCGCGGCTGGATGATGCGCGCGGGCTATCGCGGATTTCACGAGGTCGAGATCTTCTCGGCCAAGAACTGGTGGCAACGCGATCCGGACGAGGTGCTCGCCATCTGCAAGGCGCGTTATCGCCGGGTGACCTGAGGATTCCGGCTTTACGCGCAAGAAACGGTCTCGACCGCCCCAGCGGATAAATTACGGCTTCGCTCTCTGCGGCGAATCGCAAACCGATTTTGACCCATCCCTTGAGCCCGGACTCGCAGCCTTCAGCCGTTTCGCGCTGGCGCTGGCGCCTCGTCGCGCTCGGCATCCTCGGCGCCGGCGTTGCTGCGTTCGTCGCATTGAACGTGCTCAAGCCGCGTCCCGCGGTGCGCGCCCCGACCAAACAGCTGCCGCTGGTGCGTGTCGCACCGGTCGAATTTCGCAGCGGCGCGCTCGCCGTGACCGGCAATGGCCTGGTCAAACCACGGATGGAAGTCGTGCTTGCTGCCGAGGTGTCGGGCCGGGTCAGTTTCGTCAGCCCGTTACTGGTCAGCGGCGGCGCGTTCGACAAGGACACGCCGCTGGTGCGGATCGACGCCGAGCCGTTTCGCGCGATGCTTTCGCAGGTGAGTGCAGATCGACAGTCGGCACAGGCCAGCCTGCGCCTGGCCGAACAGCTGCTCCAGCGCACCCGTGACTTGATCGCGAAAGGTTTTCTTTCGCGCCAGACGCTCGACGAGCGGACCGCGGCACGCGATCAGGCGCAGGCGGCGCTTGCGCGTGCGGTGGCGATCGAGCGCAGCCGGCGCATCGATCTCGAGCGCACGGTCATCCACGCACCGTTCCGCGGGCGCGTGCTCTCGGAGAAGGTCGACCCCGGCGAGACCGTGCAGCCGGGCAAGGAGCTTGCGCGCATATACGCCGACGACGCGCTCGAGATCGTGGTGTCGCTCAGCGATCGCGACATCGCGCTCGCCGCCGATCCCTGGGGAACGCAGGCGAGCGGAAAAGGCGCGCGCGCGGAGGTGCGGGTCGAACATGGTGGCGTCACCTATCGCTGGCCGGCGCAGGTGGACCGAGTCGAGTCTGCGGTCGACAGCGGCACGCGCACCTTCAACATCGTGGTGCGCGTCGACGCACCGGGGGAGCGCGGCACGCCGCTCAGCGGCCCGGCAGACGCCGCGCCGCCGCTGCTCGTGGGGATGTACGCGACGGTCGAGATCGAGGGCCGCCGTCAGGGGCGCTACGCCGTCGTGCCGCGGCGTGCGGTACGCGATGGCAGCACGCTGTGGCTGGTGGGCGCAGACGACGTGGTGTCGATCCGGCCGGTACGCCTGTTGAGCGAGACCGGGAACCAGGCCACGGTCGTGGCCGACGGTGTCGCAGAGGGCGCGCGGGTCGTCGTAAGCGATTTGAGGATCGTCACCGAAGGCATGCCGGTGCGGGTCGTGCAGGACGGCGCCACGCCGCCTGCGGGCACGGCCGGCGCGCCGCAGTCGAAGTCGCCGCCGCAGGCGCGCGCCGGGACAACCGGCGATCCGGCCAAGCCGTCTGACGTCGGCGCGACGGTTCGAAGCACGCAATGAAGGCTTTGATTGCGTGGATGGCCCGCCACCCGGTGGCGGCGAATCTGCTCATGGGGCTCATTTTGGTCGCCGGCGTGGTCAACATGCTGACGATGAAGCAGGAGGTCTTTCCGCTCATCGAGCTCGATGTGCTCGAGGTGCGCGTCACCTACCAGGGTGCGGCGCCCGACGAGGTCGAGGAAGCGATCGTCCAGAGAATCGAGGAACAGATCGAAGGCATCGACGGCATCGATCAGGTGACCTCGATCGCGGTGCAGGGCACTGGTGTCGTGCGCATCGAGCTCGCCCGTGGCGTGCCTGTCTCCGCGAAGCTCGACGAGGTGAAGGCAGCGATCGATCGCATCACGACCTTTCCGGTCGAGTCCGAACGTCCCGAGGTCAAGCAGCTCGCGTCGCGCCAGCGCGTGGTCGAGCTCGCGCTGTACGGCGATGCAAGCGAGTCGGTGCTGCGCGAGCTGGCCTATCGCGTGAAGGACGAGCTTGCGGCTACGTCAGGGATATCGCTGGTTCAGGTCGCGCGGGTGCGCGACTACGAGGTGTCGATCGAGGTGTCGAGCGACGCGCTGCGCGCCTACGGCCTTACTCTGCAGGACCTCGCGGCGACGGTGCGCCGCTCGAGCCTCGACCTGCCGAGCGGCGACATCAAGGCCGCCGGGGAGTCGATCCTGCTGCGCGCGAAGGGGCGCAACTACGATCGCGCCGACTTCGAGAACATCGTCGTCGTCTCGGGCGCGACCGGCGCCAAGCGTGCGCCTCGCCGAGATCGCGCGCATCGACGACGGCTTCCGCGACGAAGATCTGATCATGCGCTACAAGGACAAGCCCGCGGCGTTCGTGCAGGTGTTCCGCGTCGGCGAGGAGAAGGTGCTCGATGTGGTGCGCGTCGTCCAGCGCTATCTGGACGAGCACTCTGCGCGCCGGGCTGCCGCCTGGAATCACGGTCGAGGTGTGGCGCGACGATTCGGTCGAATTCCAGAACCGGATGAACCTGCTGGTCAAGAACGGTCTCTTGGGCCTCGCGCTGGTGCTCGGCGCGCTGGCGCTGTTCCTCGATCTGCGGCTTGCGTTCTGGGTTTCGGCCGGGATTGCTGTTTCATTCGTCGGCGCGTTTGCGGTGATGCCCTGGGTCGGCCTGTCGATCAACATGATGTCGCTGTTCGGTTTCATCCTCGCGATCGGCATCGTCGTGGACGACGCGATCGTCACGGGCGAAAACATCTACGCCGAGAACGAGCGCGGCACGCCCGAAGTCGAGGCCGCAGTGCGGGGCGCGCAGCGCGTCACCCTGCCGGTGGCACTCGCGGTGCTGACCACGATCGCCGCGTTCGTGCCGCTGCTGTTCGCGCCGGGGACGATCGGCAAGTTTCTGTTCCAGATTCCGGCCGTCGTCATCATCGTGCTCCTGGTGTCGGTGATCGAGGCGATGTTCATCCTGCCGCACCATCTGGCGCACCTGCATATCGCTGGGTTCACGCCGCGCACCCGCATCGGTGCGTTGCTTGCGGATCTGCGCCATGCGACCGACCGGGCGCTGCGGCGTTTCGTCAATGGTCCACTCGATCGCGCGCTGCGCTTCGTCACCACGCACTACGTCGTTGCGATGGCCGCGGGCGTCGCGGTGCTGATCGTGACGCTTCGGCGTCATCTCGGGGGGCTACGTGCGCTTCGTGTTTTTTCCGCAGGTCGAGGGCCGCTATGTGACCGCCTCGCTGGAGCTGACGCAGGGTGCGACGGCCGAAACGACGCTCGCCGCGGCGCAAACGATCGAACGCGCCGGCTACGCGGCAGCGCGCACGCTGCCGGATGCGAGCGGACGCGACCTGGTCAACGCGGTGTTCCTCTCGGTCGGGCAGCAGGCGGTCGCCGGCCCGGGCGCGATCGGCGCGCTCAATCTGCTGCAGGGCAACAAGGCGTCGGTGGTGTTCGAGCTGCTCGACCCCGAGGTGCGCACGGTGACCTCGAAGCAATTCGAGCAGCGCTGGCGCAAGGCCGTCGGCGCGCTGCCCGACGTCAAGAAGCTGACCTTCGCCTCGAACGTGATCAGTCTCGGTTCGCCCGTTCAGGTCCAGCTTTCGGCGCGCTCGAGCGAAGGGCTCGCGCAGGCAGTGCAGACCCTGCAGGATGAACTGCGCCGCATCGACGGCGTGATCGACGTGCGCGACGACCGCGAACCGGGCAAGCAGGAAGTGCAGTTCAAACTCAAGCCCTCGGCGCGTACGTCTTGGCCTCACGCTCGAGAGCCTTTCGCAGCAGGTGCGCGCCGCGTTCTTCGGCGCGGAGGCGCTGCGCGTGCAGCGCGGGCGCGACGAAGTCCGCGTCTACGTGCGGCTGCCGCGTGGCGAGCGCGCGTCGCTCGCCGACCTCGCGCGCTACCGCATCCGCACGCCGGCCGGGGTCTTCGTGCCCCTGCACGAGGTGGCCGACCTCGCGCTCGGCTACGGACCCTCGACCATCGTGCGCCGCGGCGGGCGGCGGATGACCACGGTGTTTGCCGAGGTCGACACTGCCCGGGTGACCGGTCAGCAGGTGAACACGCGGTTGGTCGGGAGTGTCCTGCCGCGACTGCAGGAACAGGTTCCAGGTTTGAAGTATTCGATGGGCGGCGAGCAGCGCGAACAGGGCCGCACGCTGCCGTCGCTGGCGAAGAACTTCCTGCTCGCGGTGTTCTGCATGTACGCGCTGCTCGCGCTCGCGTTCCGGTCCTACGTGCAACCGGTGATCGTGCTCGCATCGATTCCCTTCGGCCTCGTCGGCGCGACGATCGGCCACCTGTTGATGGGCTTGAGCTTCGGCCTGACGAGCCTGTTTGGCCTGGTCGGCCTTGCCGGCATCATCGTCAACAGCTCGCTGGTGCTCGTCGACTTCATCAACGAGGAGCTCGCGCGAGGAAAGGTGGCGCAGCAGGCGATCATCGACGCCTGCAAAGGGCGCTTCCGGCCGATCGCGCTCACCGCGCTGACCACATTCCTCGGCATCTTCCCTCTCATCATCGAGCGCTCGATCCAGGCCCAGTTCCTGATCCCGGTGGCGGTGTCGATCGGCGTCGGCGTGCTGCTGGGCACGGTGCTGCAGATGCTGCTGACCCCGGCGCTCGCGATGTGGGTCGAGGACCTTCGCGCGCGCTGGGGTGGTCGCACCGCGCGAATTCAACCATCGGAGGTTGTCGGACCATGAAAACGATTCTGATGACCGGTGCGGCAGGCGGCATCGGCACCCACCTGCGGCATGCATTGGCCGGCAAGTATCACCTGCGGCTCTCGGACATCCGGCCGATCAAGCCGCTTGCCGACGGCGAGTCTTTCGTGCGCGCCGACATCACGCAGCTCGGCGAGCTGCTGCGCGCGACCAAGGGCGTCGATGCGGTCATTCATCTCGGCGGCCATTCGGTCGAAGGGGCCTGGGAGGACATCCTGCCGGCGAATATCGTCGGCTGCTACAACGCCTTCGAGGCGGCGCGGCGCAATGGCGTCAAGCGCTTTCTGTTCGCGACCTCGAATCACGCAGTGGGCTTCTACCCGCGCGACGAGGTCATCGATCATCGTGCGGTCGTCAAGCCCGACAGCCGCTATGGCGTAGCCAAGGCGTTCGGCGAGGCGCTGGGCAGTCTGTATGCCGACAAGTACGGCATGGAGGTCTTTTGCATGCGTATCGGCAACGTCAATCCGGCGCCGCTCGACAAGCGGCGCCTTTCGATCTGGATCAGTCCGCGCGACATGGCGCAGCTGGTCGAAATCGGCATCGAGCACCCGGCGATCCAGTTCGAGATCGTCTACGGCGTGTCGGGCAACGCGCGCAGCTGGTACGACAATGAGAATGCCTTTCGCCTCGGCTATCTGCCGCAGGACGACAGCGAGGTGCTTCGCCGAAGCTCTGCTCGCGCGCGAACAGCCCGGCGATCCGCGCGCCGAGATCTACCAGGGCGGCGTATTCGTGCACGCGGAAATGATCGAAAACCCGGCACCGCTGCCGACGGCGCGCAGGCGTTCGGCAAAGAAACGCCGGACTGTGGGTACGGCGAAGAAGGCAACGGCGGTCTCGAAGGCGAAGAAGAAATGAGCGGGGCGCACTTCAGCGTCCCGGCCGGCGCGGCGTTGCTCGACCTGCTCGCCGACTGGGCGCCGGACGAAACGACGCGGCGCCGGATCCTTGTCGACAACCCGGCGGAACTCTACGGCCTGGGGTCAGACCCCTGTGGATAACTTCAGGGTCTGACCCCATTTAGGTGATCTTCTTCGGCAGCCAGATCGCGACCTCTGGAAACATCACCAGCGCCGCGAGCACGAACAGCTCGATGACGATGAACGGCAGCGCCGAGCGCACCACCTGTCCCAGCGTGACATCGAACGGTGCGACACCCTTCATGACGTAGAGCAGCAGGCCGAAGGGCGGGGTGAGCAGGCTGATCTCCATGGTGATCAGCATCAGCACCATCAGCCAGATCACGTCGATGTCGTAGACCACCTGGAACGACTGCGAGCCGAGCAGGAAGAACGGCAGCGTCAGCAGCAGCATGCTGACCTGATCCATGAACGCGCCGAGAAACAGCAGCACCGCCATCATCATGATCACGACGCCCAGCGGGGTGAGGTCGAGCGCGGTGACCGCGCGCAGCAGACCGTCGGTCGCGCCCGAGTTCGCCAGCGCCTGGCTGAACACCAGCGAGCCGGCGATGATGAACAGGATCATCGTATTGACCTTCGCCGTTTCCATCAGCGATTGGACGATTGCGCGCCAGGTGAAGTCGGCGCCCTCGATGCCCGATATCGTCAACGTGCGCTTGAACAGGCGAAAGAAGTAACAGGCCGCAAGCGCCGCCAGGCAGCCCAACGCCGCTGCTTCCGTGGGCGCGGCGATCTTGAAGAAGATGCTGCCGACGACGACAACGAAGATGATGAACAACGGCAGGATGTAGAGCAGGAACGGCAGGACACGGTTCACTACGCGGCGGAATCGTCCCGCGTAGGTCCGGGTCCAGCGTGTACGGCCCCGGAAGTTCAGCGCGACCGTGATCGGCAAATCGAGATGGCTTTCGTCCGGTTCGTAGCTCGGCGCGAGCGAGGGGTCGAGGATGCAGCGCCCGATCACGTACACGAAGAACAGCACCGCCATCAGGATGCCCGGCACGATGCCGGCAATCAGCAGTTGCGCGACCGACTGTTCGGCGAGGCTCGCAAGCAGCACCGCAAGTGCCGAGGGCGGGATCAGCATCGCGATGCCACCGACCGCCATGATCGGTCCCATGGCGATGGACGGCTTGTAGCCGCGCTTGACCATATCGGGCAGGAGGACCGAGCCGAGGATCGCGGTGTTGGCGATCGTCGATCCCGAGAGCGACGAAAACACCGTGCCGCCAACGATCGAGACGACCGCCAGGCGCCCGGGCACGCGTGCAATCAGCCGGTCGATCGCGCCGATTGCCTTGAACGCAACGCCGGTACGCAGCAGGATTTCGCCCATCAGCAGGAACAGCGCGATCGGCGAAAGGGTGAACTTGATCGCGTAATGGAATTCCATCGGCATCAGCACCAGGCCGATGTCGCCATTGATGAACAGCGCCGTGCCGAGCACGTTGGCGGCGAAGAAGGCAAGCGCGACCGGCATGCCGAGGAACATCGCCAGGCACACCGTACCGATGAGCAGGCTCAGGGCGAGATACCAGACCATCGCTCAGAATCCCGCTTTCGATCGTGCGGTCGCGGTACCGGTGGCAGGCTTCCCGGCGCGCAGGAAACGCAGCACGAACTCGACGGCAAGGGTCAGGAACGAGAACGCGAACACCGCCGTCATGTAAAAGTTGGCGATGCGCAGGCCCTTGTCGGGCAGCGTCCCGTCTTCGAACTCGACGAGCGTGGCGCGAACACCGTAGTAGCAGAGCAGCAAGCAAAGGGCAGCGCCTGCAATGTCGAGGGTCCGTTCAAGCCGATCGGAGATCCATCTCGGCAGCGCGGTGACGAGGACGTCGACCCGCACGTGAGCACCTTGCTGCAGCACCCAGGGTGCGCCGATGAATACGCCGATGTAGAGGGCGTATTCGACCCCCTCGTAGAGCCACCACATGCTGCCCAGTTCGAACTTGATGAGAAACAGGTTGAGCGGGATGAGGAGCGTGATCAGTCCGATCGACGCGGCCACCAGCATGGCGAGGAAGACGGTCAGGCGATTGAATCCCGTCTCGAACAGTTCGAGTTGCCTGCGCATGGCGCGATCAGCCGTTGGTTTCGGTCAGAGAGTCCGCATAACAGAACGGGGGTGCCGGACTCCCGGCGACCCCCGTCATTCGAAGCGTCAGTCCGTTACTTTGTGAATAGCTTCTGGAGCTTCGGTCCGTGTTTGGGGCTGCGGTTGATGACTTCGGTCCAGGCCGCATCGCTCGCGGAATCGAGCCATTTCTTGCGGTCTGCGCCCGTGAAGGTGATGGGCTTCAGGCCCTTGCTGAGGGTCCACGCATTCTGCTTCTTGAGCCCCTCTCTGAGGTATGTGCTGTTGGGCTCGGAGTCCGCTTCGAACTTCATCACGACCTTGGTGATGATGGCCTTCTGCGCCGCGGTCAGCGTCTTCCATTTCTTCAGGTTTGCCACGGTGTGCAACGTCGAGTTGTAAAAACCCGGCTCGACCCGGTACTTGGTGACTTTGACCCACGACGGTATCCAGCCCAGCGCAGGCCAGCCGTAGCCTTGCACGGTGCCGTTGTCCATGTAGGTGTAGATCTGCGCAAGGTTCGTCGTCTGCACCGTCGCGCCCATCGATTTGAAGAACGCGGTGTACACGGGCGAGACGCGCAGGTGCAGGCCGGTCAGGTCTGTGCTGCTGATCGGCTTGCTGAGCCAGAGGTGGAACGGACCGAAGTCATGGTGTCGGCCGATGTAGTGCACGCCCTTGGCCGCGAGCAGGCGCTGCATGTAGGGAATGCCCCCGTTCTTACGCAGTGCCGCATAAGTGCGCTCGGCCAACCGGAATGCAGGCGCTTCCGGCAGCACGTTGCCGAAGTAGGCCTCGGTGCAGCCGACAAGGTCGTAGGCGCCTTTCGACATTTTCTGCGTCAGCGTAAATGGGCTGCCGATCGCCGGCGCACCGCCGACCAGCTTGACTTGCACCTGACCCTTGCCTGCTTCGTTGATCCCCTTAACGACCGCTTCGAAGGGCTTGCTCACCGGGCTGCCGACCGGAAAGCAACTCGCGCCGTTCAACGTCACTTCTGCGGCGAGCGCCGGCATGGCCGTGGCGCACAGGGTCGCCGCCATCGCGGAAGCCAATACAGTGTGGGTGTTCCTCATCGTTGATCCTCCTCCTCGTTTGAGCCGTCAGGGTTGACGCTCGCCCCTCGCTTCGACCCGCCTTGGCGCATGCCAAGGCGCGATCGACGTCGCAGGGGTTCCCGCCCACACTATAGTGGTCAATCGACCGGACGACCAAATCGCGTTCCCGGGCGACGAGCGCAGTGATCGCACCGGGATCGCCCGCGCGCGCAGGTTTTGCGGGCTGGCGGTGAGGGGCCAAGATCGGGATAATCGCCCGTTCCGGGTCAGCGCCTGGCCTGCCGTCGCAATTTGCCGAGTCCTGATGCCCGCGAATTCACCCGTCGCTCCGGCGACCCCACCCCAGCGCGGACCGCTCGAGCGGTTCCTCAATCTGTTCGCCGAAGTGCGCGCCGGCGAGGGCGTGCAGCTCGTCCTCCTCGCGTTAAACGTCTTCCTGATTCTCACCGCCTACTACGTGATGAAGCCGGTGCGCGAGGCGCTGATCCTCGCGGAGCCCGGTGGCGCGGAGGTCAAGAGCTACGCCTACGCCGCGCAGGCCGCGCTGTTCGTGCTGCTGGTGCCGCTGTACGGCGCGCTGGCGACGAACCTGCCGCGCCGCCGCCTGATCAACGTCGTCACCTTGCTGTTCATCGCCTGCCTGCCCGCCTTCTACCTGCTGGCTGAAAACCGTACGCCGATCGGCATCGTGTTCTTCCTCTGGATCGGTGTCTTCAGCCTGATGGTGATCGCGCAGTTCTGGTCCTACGCGAACGATATCTATTCGCCCGACGCGGGCAAGCGGCTGTTCGCGATCATCGCCTTCGGCGGTTCGGCCGGTGCCGTCTTTGGCTCGTCGATCGCGAGCCAGCTGATTCGCAGCCTCGGCGTGAATCCGCTGCTGCTCGTTGCGACGACGATCCTGGCGATCAGCCTGCTGCTGTTCAACGTCATCGACATGCGCGAGCGCCGCGGCGGCGCCCGGGCGCGCGGCGGCGTGCCCGATCCGGGTGTGGCGCAGCGCCGACCAGACGTCGCCATTGGCGAGGGCGGCGCCTTCGCCCTCGTGATGCGCGACCGTTACTTGCTGCTCATCGCCCTGATCACGCTGTTTCTCAACTGGGTCAATTCGGCCGGCGAGTACATTCTGTCTGCCGTCGTCAAGAACGCGGCCAATGTGGCGATCGCAACCGGAGCCATCACGTTCGGCGAGGAGGGCCGCTTCATCGGCACATTCTTCGCCGACTACTTCCAGATCGTGAACATTGTCGGCATGCTGTTGCAGCTGTTCGTCGTGTCGCGCGCGATCAAATACCTCGGCGTGCCGGTGGCGCTCTGCATCCTGCCGGTGGTCGCGCTTGCGAGCTATATGGTCGCCGCGCTGATCCCGTCGCTGTTGATCCTGCGCTGGGTGAAGGTCGCGGAGAATTCGGTGGACTATTCGCTCATGAATACGGTGCGCCAACTGCTCTTCCTGCCGACGCGGCGCAACGAGAAATTCAAGGCAAAGCAGGTGATCGACTGCTTCGTGGTGCGCGCCGGCGACGTCCTGTCCGCGGGGACGGTGTACCTCGGTACCGCGGTGTTCAGCCTGAGCATCTCTCAATTCGCCTGGATCAACGTCGGCGTGGTGGTGGTCTGGCTGGGCGTGTCGATCGCCGCCGGGCGCGAATTCCAGCGCCGAGCTGTTGCGCACGACCGGCGTGGGCGTAGCCGCGACCCCGTGCCAGGAGCGGCGGGGGCCTGAAGATATGAGGAGTCAATTGATGCACGTTTCGCGAATACTATTGGCGGGTTTAGTTCTTGTGCAGGCCTGCGCGGCTGTGGCAGTCGCCCGCGCCGCGAGCACCGCCGCGCCCGCCGCGAGCACTGTGCAGTTGCGCGGGTGGATCGTGCAGATGAAACAGAATCCGCGCGGACCCTTCGTGGCGATCAAATGGTTCTGCAAGGACGGCCGCGTACTTGAGCCGAGGGACTACGCCTGCGCGAAGAAGGACGACGGCTGGCAGCACGGCGAGTGGAGCGAACGGACGAAGCAGCTGCGCGCGAAGGGCTACGTAATTGGAAACGTACTCGCCGGGATCGACGCGACGGCCGCGGTTGCGGCGCCCGATTTCACAGATCGCTACGCGCAGCTGCTGCTGGAGAAGTTCCTCGTCGCGTCGGATGACGGCTGGATTTTCCGCAAGGCGCGCTTTTACCGCGGTGCGATCCAGGAGGAAGACGAGCGCGAGGGCGCGCGCAAGCTGCTTACGGCGATGGCCGCGCGGACCGAGTGGATCGGCATCCGCTTTCCCGCTTTGCGCGCGGGGGTCCGCCTGCTGCCGCACGGAAAGGATACGGCCTCGGCGCAGAAGGTGCGAAACAAGGCCGCTGCGCTGTCCGATCGCGACCCGGGCTTTCATTCGCTGCGGGTGAAGATCCACGGCAGCCCCGAGGTGGCCGACGCGAAGAGCGTGCGTGAATACGCGGCAACGGTTGCCGACGCCGAACTGAAGCAGGAATACACGGCCCTCGCGACGGAAATCGACCGCGTGTATACACCGCGCCCGCTCGGCGCCCAGCTCGAGGCAAACGCCCGCGCGTTCAGCGCGGGGCCCTGGCTGCAGAAGCTGCTGCGCAACGCGGCCGTTGCCCTCGGCAAGAAGACCGGACCGGCACATCACTACCTCGTCACGTCGAACCTGCTCGCCGCCCTGCGCGACGCGCTGCCCAAGGTCAGATCACCCGCCGCACGGCTGGCGGTGCTCGACCTCTCGCTCGCCGTCGAGGCGGAGAACTTCCGACTGGCGTCGATCCTGCGATCCACGGCCAACAAAACGACGCGCGCGGGCCACGTGCTCATCCTCGCCTCGGGAGTCGAGGCGGCGTACGGCACGGGGATGATCAATGCGCGCGAGCGCATGGCGTTGCGCAATAGCTTCGCCCAGCTCTCGGTCGACGCGATCGGGCTCGCCGCCTATCGGGGCGAGTTGCGCTACCTCGGCCTCGTTCCGGGCTGGGGTTCGCAGGGCTTGCATTTGCATTTCGCCGAAGCGATGGAGACGCTCGGCGCAATCGAGCCACTTGCGAATCTATTCGTCCAGGACCAGCTGCGCGGCAGCCCGCTGCTGTTCTACTCTCAAATACTGGATCGACTGTCGCGCGACGCAAACCGGCTGGCCGGCGTTCAGCACAAACTTCTCGGCAAGGACGTCGGTACCGGCTTCAACGCGCTCAACCCGGGCCTGGCGCGGGGCACGCTTCACGCGGCGCCGGACATGAAGCAGGTGGGTGCATTCAATCCGGGCGGCATCTACCTGCTGCCGGAGACGGTCGGCGACCTGCCGCCGGTGGGCGGCATCCTGACCGCCGGCGCCGGCAATCCGCTGTCGCACGTGCAGCTGCTGGCGCGCAATCTCGGTATCCCCAACGTCGCGGTCGACGAGTCCCTGCTGGGTGCGCTGCGCAAGGCCGACGGGCGGCGGATCGTGCTCGCCGTCAGCCGCGCCGGCCTGGTCGAGGTCAACGCGGACGGACCGCGCTGGGACGCCGCGCTCGGCGCGGAGGCGAAGACGGACACGAACGTCGTATTCGAACCTGACGTCAAGAAGCTCGACCTCTCCAAGCGAGATTTCGTCGACCTGGGCGCGCTGCGCGCTGCCGATTCCGGTCGCATCGTCGGTCCGAAGGCGGCGAAGCTCGGCGAGCTGAACGCGCGCTTTCCCGGCCGGGTCGTGCCCGGCGTGGGGATCCCGTTCGGGCTGTACCGCGCGACGGTGCTCGACCGGCCGTATCGCAACAGCGGCAAGACCGTCTATCAATGGATGGTCGAGAGCTTTCGCACGCTCGAGTCGTTGCCCGCCGATTCGACTGCAGCGCGCGAATTTGGCGAGAAGCTGCGCGCCGAGATCTTCACGATCGTCAGCACCACCGACCCGGGGCCGCAGTTCCGCACGCAGTTGCGCGCTGCGATGCGCAAGACCTTCGGTGCGGGATTCCGCGGCGGGGTGTTCATCCGCTCGGATACCAACGTCGAGGACCTGCCCGGATTCACCGGCGCGGGTTTGAACCTCACGCTGTTTCACGTCGTCGGCTTCGACAACATCGTCAAGGGCATCTCCAAAGTCTGGGCCTCGCCCTACACGCGGCGCGCCTGGGCCTGGCGCCAGTCGCATATGAGGGGGCCGGAGCACGTCTATCCTGCCGTGCTGCTGCTGCAGACGGTGCCGGCCGACATTTCGGGCGTCATGATCACGCAGGACGTCGACAGCGGTGATCCCGCGGTACTCTCGGTGGCGGTGAACGAGGGCGTCGGCGGTGCGGTCGAGGGGCAGGCGGCCGAGTCGGTGCGCATCGACAGCCGGAGCGGCGCGGTGCGCCTGATGGGGTCCGCGACGGCGCCGCGGCGCATGGTGCCGCAGGCCAAGGGAGGCATCGCGAAGCTACCCGTCTCGGGCGCCGAAACGCTGCTCGGGGAGAACGAGGTCCGCCAACTGATTGCATTTTCTCGGGAGATTCCGAAACAGTTCCCGCAGCTTGGTGAAGACGGTCAGCCAGTGGCCGCGGACGTCGAGTTCGCGTTCCTCAAAGGTAAGCTGTGGCTGCTGCAGATCAGGCCGTTCAACGAAAGCCGCCGGGCGCGCGGGTCAAGCTATCTGATGGGGATGGACAAGGCGCTCGAAGCCAATCTCAATCGCAGTGTGAACATGCGCGAGGCGCTCCGATGACAAGAACTGACGTCCTTCGCGCGCTCGCCTCTGCCGCGTGCGCGTTCGCTACGACGGTCGCGACGGGTTACCCCCTCGATGGCTACGAGGAAACCGGGATTCGCCGCCTCGAGGGTATCCGGCTCGCCCAGACAGGCGTCGTGCGCGACGTCAAGCAGCCGCCGGGGGCGCTCCTCAATCTGCGGGAGGTCGATCTGCGCCTGGTCGGTCAGAACTTCGATCTGCCTGCAGCCGATCCGGAACTCGCGCGAGGCATCGCAGGGCTGATGGCCGGCACCGCGGGCAGCTACGGATTTGCCGTGCTCGACCTGACGGACCCGAAACGGCCGCGCTACGCCGAGCGCAACGGCACCTACCGGCAGAACGTCGGCAGCGTCGGCAAGATCGTCGTCGCGCTCGCGCTGTTCCAGGCGCTCGCCGATACCTATCCGAACGATCTCGAGGCGCGCAAACGAATCCTGAAAACGACGATCGTCACCGCGGACGGGTTCTCGCAGTCCGATCACCACACGGTGCGTATGTTCGACCCCGCGACCCGCAAGCTCGTGCGCCGGACGATCCGCATCGGCGATCAGGCCTCGCTCTACGAATACCTCGACTGGATGATGTCGCCCAGTTCGAATTCGGCGGCCGGCATGGTGATGCGCGAGGCGATGCTGATCAAGCAGTTTGGCGCGGCGTATCCCCCCGCCGAGGCCGAGATCGAACGCTTCTTCGACGAAACGCCGAAACAGGAGCTCACGGCGCTCTTCGAGCGCACGTTCCTCGCGCCGGTGACGAAGAACGGCCTCGACCTCGATCAGCTGCGCCAGGGGAGCCTGTTTACGGCCACCGGCAAGCGTAAAGTCCCCGGGCCCGGCGGCAGCTACGGCACGGCGCGCGAACTGATGCGTTACATGCTGCGCATGGAGCAGGGGCGGCTGGTCGACGTCTGGTCGAGTCGCGAGATCAAGCGCATGCTTTATGTGACCGAGCGCCGAATCCGCTACGCGTCGTCGCCCGCATTGAGAGGGGCGGCCGTCTATTTCAAGTCGGGGTCCCTGTACAAGTGCGCACCCGAACCCGGGTATACGTGCAAGAAGTACGCGGGCAATGTGAAGAACTACATGAACTCGACCGCGATCATCGAATCGCCCGCGGGCGAGCGGAACGTCTACTACATGAGCACGCTGATCACCAACGTCCTGCGCAAGAACTCGGCAGGCGCGCACCAGGGGCTTGCGACCCAGCTGCAGCGGTTGATTTTGAAGCAGAACAAGCCGCAGTAACGCGGCCTGGGGCGGCCGCTCAGCGCGGCGCCATGGCCTGGTGCACCGGGGGCACGATCGCGTCGTGCAGCGGCGCGGCCAGCTTGACCAGCCACTTTCCGCCGTCGCGATGCTTGGCGATGCCGACGATCACGTACTTGTAGCCGTGATACTCGACGAGGGCGCCGTCGGCGTGGTAGTCCTGCCAGGTACCCGACTTGCGGTAAATCCGCGCCCCGGGCCGACCGGCAAGCCCTTTGACGAACTTGTGCTTAATGCCCGGTTTGGAAAGCGTTTCCTTCATGAGCGCATTCAGATCCGGGCTCAACAAGGCGTCGTTCTCGAGCATGGTGTACAGACGCGCAACCTGGTAGACGGTCGCGCCGTGCGACAGGTTTGCGACCGGGTCACGCCGGTAGGCGGGCGCCTTGCCGTAGGCCTTGCCGACCCAAAGGCCGCCGCGGCCCTTCGCGTCGTAGAACCTGAACCGCGCCGACTGCAGGATGTCGAGCAGCCGGTCGGTTCCGACCCAGTGCAGAACCCGCGTCGCGTCCTGGTTGCTCGAGTAGCGAATCATGTTGGTCATTGCGCCGACGGTCTCGTCGTTCAGCGGCAGGCGGCCACGTTCGGCCTCGACCAGGGCGCCGAGCAGAATCGCGATCTTCGGCAGGCTCGCCGCGTACATCATGCGATCGCCGTTCAGCATGGCGAGGCGCGGCTTCGAGGGCCGGGTCAGGTCGACGAGCGCCAGCGCAAGTCGCCCGGTCACGACCGCCGGCTCGAGATCGAGATCTCGCACGATGCGCTCGACGCGCGCCTGCAGCTGCTGGATCGATCGCCGCGCTCAGGTCCCGCGCGGCGCCGTTGGTCGCCTGCGCCTGCGCAGCCACGCAGGCGCAGGCGAACAAGGTGGCGAAGAGGATCCTCAACATGCGCTGCAGTGCTCCGGGAGGCAATTGAAAAACATGGTCGGCATTGTCCGAATCGTTTTGGGCACTTCGAGCACTTTCGCCGTCTGCGTCGATAACTGCTTGTGGCGCAAGGGGCCGAACGGTACCGAAGGCGGCTCCAAAGGTCAACCCGAACAGCCCACACCGCGCACCTTCCCGTGCCATTGCGTGACTTAGTTCCGCCCGCGCGTCGCCCGCGGGAAGCCATTTTCGAGGCCGATGCTGCCTGGGGCAGAATCGGTACCTCGACCAACGAGAGCGGGGATGACATGAACTACAAGCTATTTGGCCCGAGCGGCCTGCGGGTATCGGAACTATCGCTCGGCACGCTGACCTTCGGCGAGGAAATGGGATGGGGCGCGGACAAGACCGAAAGTCGGCGGGTGTTCGACCACTACGCCGAGGCGGGCGGAAACTTTCTCGACACCGCGAACAAGTACAACGACGGCACCAGCGAAGCCTGGACCGGCGAATTCATCGCGGGCGAACGCGACCGCTTCGTGGTGGCAACCAAGTTCTCGCTCAACATGCGCGAAGGCGATCCCAATGCCGGCGGTAACCACCGCAAGAGCATCGTGCAGTCGCTCGAAGCGAGCCTGAAACGGCTGAAGACCGACTACGTCGACATCTATTGGCTGCACCAATGGGACTTCACCACGCGCGTCGAGGAGGTGATGCGCGCGCTCGACGACCTGGTGCGCGCGGGCAAGGTGCTCTATCTCGGCATTTCGGATGCGCCGGCCTGGATCGTCGCGCAGTCCAACACGCTGGCCGAGCTGCGCGGCTGGAGCGCCTTCGCCGGCATCCAGATCGACTACAGCCTGATCGAGCGCACGTCCGAGCGCGAGCTGTTGCCGATGGCGAAGGCCTTCGGTCTTGCGGTCGCGCTGTGGGGCGTGGTCGGTCAGGGCATCCTGACCGGCAAGTTCCACCGCGCGGCCGATCCCAAGGCGCCTGCGGACACTCTGCGCGCCGGCATGAGCGCGCGGCGGGTCACCGAGCGCAACCTGGCGATCGCGCGGTTGGTGGACGAGATCGCCACGGAAAAGGGCTGCACCATGACCCAGGTGGCGATCAACTGGGCGCGCCAGCAGGGTCAGCAGGTGATCCCGATCGTCGGCGCGCGCACGCTCGCCCAGGCCAAGGAGAATTTCGGCTGCCTCGCGCACCCGCTGTCCGACTCGGAACTCGCACGGCTGGACGCGGCGAGCCGGATCGAGCTCGGCTTCCCGCACGACTTTCTCGCCATGCCGCGCATCGTCGGCCAGCGCTTCGGCGGCACCGAGACGCAGCTCGAGAACCAGCGACCGCTGTCGCACCTGGCGACAGTGACGCAATGCTGCACCGGCCTCGGCATGCTCGTTCGCGCTGTTCTGGCTCGCCCTGCTTGCGTTCAGCGCGCCGGCGCAGGCCTTCCAGGTTGAGCGCTTCACGCCGCGCGGCGAGGTTGCGCGCGTCAACCAGGTGCACGCGCGCTTCAGCGAGGCGATGATCACCTTCGGCGCGCAGGACCAGCCGGCGCCGTTCGCGCTGCGAGTGCGCCGCGCGCGGCAACGGCCGCTGGCTGAATGCGCGCGAATGGGTCTATCAGTTCGAGCGCAGCCTGCCGCCCGGGACGCGACTGCCGCTTCACGCTGAACGACGATCTGCGGGCGTTGGCTGGCGGCCGCGTGCGCGGCCGCACGTTCTTCGCCTTTAGCACCGGCGGCCCGGCGATCGTGCGCAGCATTCCACGCGAGGGCGCGCGCATCGAGGAGGAACAGCCATTCGTTCTCGTCCTCACCGGGCCGGCGTCGCGCGAAAGCGTGCTCGCACACGCCTGGTGCCAGGTTCGCAGGGGGTTGCCGAGCGCATCCCGATCGCTTTCGTCAGCGACGCCGAGCGCGACGACGCTGCTCGCACACCTGCACCTGCAGGCGGCCGCGGAGACGGTGGTGGTCGCGCGCTGCACGCAGCGCTTCGCGCCAGGCGCCAAGGTGACCATCGTCTGGGGGCAGGGCATCGAGGCGCTGCGCGACGGCGCAGCCGACCGGCATCGTCTCGCGCGACGTGCAACGCGTGCGCTACGACGTGCGGCCGGCGTTTCGCGCGACGCTGCGCTGCGAGCGCGAGAACGCCAGCGGCGCCCTGCGTGCCGGTGGCAGCCCTGCGCCTCGAGTTCACGACACCGATGACGCGCGCGACCGCCGACGCGATCGTGTTGAAAACGCCACAGGGCCTGCGGCGGCCGAATTTCTCGAGCGACGATCGCGAAGCCTTCGTGCACGAAGTCCGGTTCAAGGCGCCGTTTCCGGGGCTCGCCGAGCTCGACGCTCGATCTGCCGCCCGATTTCGCCGATCGCGATGGCCGGCGGCTGGCCAATGCGCGCGCCTTCCCGCTGCGCGTGCAGCTGGGCGATCTGCCGCCGCTGCTCAAGTTTCCCGTCGGCGACCTTCGGCATCGTCGAGCTGGCGAAGGATGCGGCGCTGCCCGTCACCGTACGGCACATCGAGCCTGCGTTCGCGAGCAGCGACCGACGCGAAGGACGGCGAATGCGGGCGAAGTACGCCTGCTGCAGCCTGACCGACGAGCGCGCGATCATCGAATGGATGGCGCGCCTCGAGCGCTACGACCAGCGCACGATTCGGGAGAACAAGAAGGAAATCAAGCACGCGCGAAGTCTCTCTGCTCAATGGCCAAGCGGGCGTGCGGCGCCTGACGGTGCCGGCCGCGCGCGAAGCAGCGCGCACCCCTCAGCGACGCCGAGGCGCCCGTTCGAGGTCATTGGCATTCCTCTGCCGGAGCCGGGTTACTACGTCCTCGAGGCGGCGTCGCGCCGCCTCGGGGCGTCGCTCCTCGGCAAGGATGTTCCGATGTACGTGCGCAGCTCGGCGCTGGTCACCAATCTCGCCGTGCATCCCAAGATCGGCCACGCACGCTCGGCCGTGTGGGTGACGAGCCTCGATCGCGGCCGTGCGGTCGACGGCGCCGAGATCCGCATCATCGATTGCAACGGCGAGGAAGTCTGGCACGGACGCAGCGGTGCGGATGGCGTTGCCGCCGTCGAACAGGCACTCGGCGAGGCGCCGCGCTGCGGTCGGACCACCGGTTGGTTCGTCAGCGCGCGCAGCCAGCGCGCCGACGGGCGCCGCGATTTTTCGTTTGCCTGGAGTCACTGGAGCGACGGCATCGAGCCCTGGCGCTTCGACATCGCCACCGCCTGGGATTCGACACCCGTCCTGCGCGTGCATAGCGTGCTCGATCGGCCGCTGTATCGCGCCGGCGAAACGGTCTCGATGAAGCATTACCTGCGCCGCGAGACCGTCGACGGCCTCGCCATGGTCGAGCCCGAAGGAACTGCCCGCGCAGGCGAAGGTTCGCCACCTGGGTTCGGGCGACGAATTCCTGCTGCCGATCGCCTGGGACGGCGCGCGCTCGGGCGCATCGACACTCAAGCTGCCGCAGGGCGGCGAAGAAGGGTGTGTACGCAATTTCTCTCGGCGATCGCCATGCCGGCGGATTTCGCGTCGAGGACTTTCGCCTGCCGGTGTTCACGGGAAGCCTCGCGGCGCCGGCCGACGCCGCGATCAACGCGGGCGAACTGCCGGTCGCGGTGCAGCTGCGCTTCCTCGCCGGTGGTAGCGCCGGCGGAGCGCCGGTGCGCGTCTCCGCGATGCTGCAAAATCGCTACCCGCATTTTCCCGCCTACCGTGGATTCTCGTTTTCGACCGGACGCCGCGACGCGGACGGATTCAATCAAAAGGTCGTCGCCGACAAGCTCGCCTTGAAGCTCGATGCGCATGGCAGCGGCCAGGTGACGGTCAAGGACCTGCCGCGCACGCCGCATCACTACGATCTCGTTGCCGAGGCGAGCTTCGACGACCCGACCGGTGAGACGCAGACGATCTCGCGCCGCTTCCCACTGTGGCCCGCAGGGGTCGTGGTGGGCGTCAAGACCGAGGGCTGGACTTCGATCTCGAAGCGCGCGGCGCTGCAGGCGGTCGTACTTTCGACCGACGGTGCGCCGCAGGCCGGGCGCGCCCTGGAAATTCGCGGACGGCACCGCCAGACCTTCTCGCATCGCAAGCGCGTGATCGGCGGCTTTTACGCCTACGAGCACCGCACCGAGACCAAGGATCTCGGCGTTCTGTGCCGTACCACGACCGACGCCCGCGGCCTCGGCTTTTGCGAAATCCCGCTTGCCACGCCGGGTGAAGTCGAACTCGTCGCGGTCACGCAGGGATCCGGCGGGACGGCCCGCGCAGGCGGTGGCCTCGGTCTGGGTGACGCGGCACGGCGAGTTGTGGTTCGACGTCGAGAGTCACGATCGCATGGACGTCATTCCGGAAAAGCGCGCCTATCGACCCGGCGATACCGCGCGCTTCCAGGTGCGCATGCCGTTCCGCGAGGCGACCGCGCTCGTCGCGGTGGAACGCGAAGGCGTGATCGAAACGCGCACCGTGCGGCTCTCCGGCCGCGACCCCACGGTCGAGGTGAAGATCCGCGACGACTGGGCGCCGAACGTCTATATCTCGGTGCTCGCAGTGCGCGGGCGCCTGCGCGAAGTGCCCTGGACATTCGTTTTTCACCTGGGGCTGGCGCTCGCCGCTCGAATGGTGGCGTGCGCGCAGTACCGAGCGGCCGGCATACCGGCCACCCACAGCGCTGGTCGACCTGTCGAAGCCCGCGTTCCGCTTCGGGATCGCCGAGATCGAGGTCGGCAAGCAGGCGAATGAACTCGAGGTGGCGGTGACGCCGGAGCGGCCGGTCTATGCGCCGCGTGAGACCGCGCGCGTGAAGGTGAAAGTCACGCTGCCGGGCGGGGCGTCAGCGCCGCCGGGCACCGAGGTCGCGGTGGCGGCCGTCGACCAGGCGCTGCTCGAACTCGAACCAAACGGTTCCTGGAACCTATTGAAGGCGATGCTGCAGCACCGGCGCTATGCGGTGGACACGGCGAGCGCGCAGATGCAGGTGATCGGCAAACGCCATTTCGGTCGCAAGGCCCTGCCCGCGGGCGGCGGTGGCGGCACGGCCCCGACGCGCGAACTGTTCGACACGCTGCTCCTGTGGAGGGCGCGGGTCGCGCTCGACGCGCAACGGCGAGGCCTGGGTCGAGGTGCCGCTGAACGATTCGCTGACGACGTTTACGGTTGCCGCGATTGCCGATGCCGGCACGCGTCGCTTCGGCACCGGACGCGGCCAGTTGCGCAGCGCGCAGGACCTGCAGCTGATTTCCGGCCTGCCGCCGCTGGTGCGTGAAGGCGATCGGTTCACGGCGCTTCTCACGCTGCGCAACACCACGACGCGTGCAATGACGCTGGCGCTGAGCGCGAAGATTTCGAGCGGGGCAGAGATCGTGCTCGCGCCGCAGCGGCTCGATCTCGCCGCGGGATCGTCGGTGGAAGCCGCCTGGCCGATCGCCGTGCCGCTCGATGCGGCGACGGCTGGATCGCTCGACTGGGAAATCGCCGTCAAGGAGAACGGCGGCGCAGCACGCGACCGCCTGAAGGTCCGCCAGCGCGTGGTGCCCGCCGTTCCTCTCACGGTGCGTCAGGCGATGCTTGCCCAACTCGAGGCGCCGCGCTCGGTCACCGTCGCGCCGCCGGCCGATGCCATGCGCGATGCACAGGGGAGGACGCGCGGCGGCGTATCGGTGTCGATGCAGGCGCGGCTCGGCGGCGAGCTCCCCGGGGTGCGGCGCTGGTTCGAGCGCTACCCGTTCGTCTGCCTAGAGCAAAAGACATCGAAAGCGATCGGCCTGCGCAGTGGCAGGCTCTGGCAGGCCGCGATGGAGGAACTGCCGGTCTACCTCGACCGCGATGGACTGGCGGCCTACTTTCCGCTCGGCGAGGGCAGCGGCCATGTGGGCAGCGACGTGCTGACCGCCTATCTGCTCGCGGCGGCGCACGCGGCGGGCGCGGATTTCGCGCTTCCCGAGGCGCAGCGCGATCGCATGCTCGGGGGCCTGACCGCCTTTGTCGAAGGCAAGATCCAGCGGACGCACTGGTCGCCGCGGCGCGACCTCGATCTGCGCAAGCTTGCCGCGCTCGAGGCACTGTCGCGCTACGGCGCGCTCCCCGCGCGCCTGCTCACCGCGTTCGCGATCACGCCGAATCTGTGGCCGACCTCGGCCGTCATCGACTGGCTGGCGGTGCTCAAGCGGGTGGCGTCGGTTGCGCGCCGCGCCGAGCGTATCGACGAGGCGCAGAACATCCTGCGCGCGCGGCTCTCCTACCAGGGCACCCGGCTCGTGTTTTCCAGCGAGCGGGACGATACCCTGTGGTGGCTGATGGTGAATGGCGACGTAAACGCCGCACGCCTGATGCTTGCCGTGATGGATGAGCCCGAATGGAAGGTCGAGGTGCCGCGCATGCTGCTGGGGCTGCTCGATCGGCAGCAGCGCGGCGCCTGGCACACGACGACGGCGAATCTGTGGGGCTCGCTTGCGGTCGAGCGATTCAGCGCCGCCTTTGAAAAGGAACCGGTGCGCGGCAAGACGACGGCGCGCTTCGCGTCACCAACCGGACCGACGCTCGAGGCGGACTGGACGGGCGACGAAATCGTCGCGCGTGCGCTCGGGCGCTTGCCCTGGGCGGGCGGCGCGCAGGACGTTTCGCTGCTCGAGCTGCGGCACGACGGCTCGGGCAAGCCCTGGGCGACGCTGCTTTCGGTCGCGGCGGTCGCGGCGAAGGCGCCCGTCGCCGCAGGCTACCGCGTGCAAAAGACGGTCGAGCCGGTCGATCGGCGCACGGCCGGTCGTTGGTCGAAGGGCGACCTTGCACGCGTCACGCTGGTGGTGCAGGCCGACGCCGACATGAGCTGGGTGGTGGTCTCCGATCCGATCCCTGCGGGATCGACGATCCTCGGCAGCGGGCTCGGCCGCGACTCGCTGATCGCAACGCGCGGCGAAACGGGTCGCGGGCGTGGCTGGCGCGCCTACACCGAGCGCACGTTCGAGGTCTACCGCGCCTACTACGCGATGCTGCCGCGCGGTGAGCTGCGCCTTCAGTACACGCTGCGCATCAACAATCCTGGCAGCTTCGCGCTGCCGCCGACGCGCGTCGAGGCGATGTACGCGCCCGAGGTTTTCGGCGAGTCACCGAACCCGCGCTGGGAGGTCGCGCGATGAGACGCGCGCAGACAGGACGCGCGGTAAGGCTTGCGCACATCGCCTGCGCGCTGGCCGCCGTCGTGTGGTGCGCAAGCGCTGCGCACGCCGCGCCATCCTTCGATGCCGTGCGCGGCGCCTGGCGTTCATCGGATGCCCGGTTGCTCGATCGTCACGGCACGCCGATTGCGCAGCTGCGGCTCGATCACACGGTGCGGCGGCTCGAGTGGGTCCGGCTGGATGACGTGTCGCAGGCGCTGCGCCTCGCGCTGCTCTATTCGGAGGACCGGCGCTTCTACGCGCACAGCGGCGTCGACTGGCCCGCGGTGGCCGCCGCGACGTGGGGAAATCTTTGGCACACGCGCACGCGCGGTGCGAGCACCATCACGATGCAGCTCGCCGGCTTGCTCGACGCGTCGGCGCGTCGGCCGCGCAGGGGGGCGCGCAGCGTTGCGCAGAAACTGCACCAGGTCGTCGGGGCGACGCAGCTCGAGTCGCAGTGGCGCAAGGACGAAATTCTCGAGGCCTACCTCAACCTCGTGCCCTTCCGCGGCGAGCTGGTCGGCGTCGCGGCGATGTCGGCGGCGCTGTTCGACAAGCACCCGAGCGGACTCGACGCGGTCGAAGCGGCGCTTGCCGCCGCGCTGGTGCGTGCCCCGAATGCGTCGGATACAGTGGTGGTGCGGCGGGCCTGCGACGTGTTGCGCGCGCAGAACATGGGCGACGCCTGCGCCGAACTGCCCGGGCTTGTCGCGGCGCGCCTTGGCCGGCGGGCACCGACGCGTTATGCGCCGGTCGAGTCGCTCGCGCCGCATCTTGCGCGCCGCCTGCTCGGGCGTGCTGGAGATTCGGTGACGAGCACGCTTGATGCGGGGACCCAGCGCCTCGCGAACGCAATATTGCGCCGCCACCTGGCGGCGCTCTCGGCGCGCAACGTCGAGGACGGTGCGGTCGTCGTGCTCGACAATCGTAGCGGCGAGGTGCTCGCCTGGGTGGGTTCGAGCGGCGCGCGCCTGTCGGACGCGCACGAGGTCGACGCGGTGCTCGCGCCGCGCCAGGCCGGCTCGACGCTCAAGCCGTTCCTCTACGGCCTCGCGCTGGAGAGTCGACGGCTGACCGCCGCCTCGCTTATCCTGGACGCGCCGGTCAAGCTCGAGTCGGGCGCAGCGCTTTACATGCCGCGCAACTACGACCGCAGCTTCAAGGGGCCGGTGTCGGTGCGCACCGCGCTCGCAAGCTCGCTCAACGTGCCGGCGGTGCGCACGGCGATGCTGGTCACGCCCGAGCGCCTGCGTACCGTGCTTCGCGCCTTCGGGCTATCGACGCTCACCGAATCGGCCGACTACTACGGCTACAGCCTGGCACTGGGCTCGGCCGACGTCACGCTGCTCGAGCTGGCGAACGCCTACCGTACGCTCGCGAACGGCGGGCGCCACACGCCGCTGCGCGTACGCGCAGACCGAACACGAATACGCCGCGGGCAAAGCCGGTACGCGTGATGGACGCCCGCGCGGCGTTCATCGTTGCCGATATTCTTGCCGACCGCGTCGCGCGTGCGCGCACCTTCGGTTTCGACAATGCGATGGCGACGCGCTTCTGGAGTGCGGTCAAGACGGGTACCAGCAAGGACATGCGCGACAACTGGTGCGTCGGCTTTTCGCGCCGCTATACCGTCGGCGTATGGATTGGAAACGCCTCAGGCGCGCCGATGCACAACGTGTCGGGAATGCATGGCGCGGCGCCGGTGTGGCTCGATCTCATCAGCGCGCTGCACGCAGGCGCGCCCGAGCGCGCGCCGTCGGCGCCTGAGGGTCTGGTACGCAGCGGCGGTCCGCTTCGAGGCGGGAATCGAGGCGCCGCGCGACGAATGGTTTATCGCCGGTACCGAACGCAGTCGGGTGGCGCTCGCGGCGCCGGGTAACGGACCCCTGCACATTGTTGCGCCGGTCGATGGCGTGATCCTTGCCCTCGATCCCGATGTGCCGGCTGCGCGTCAGCGCATCCTGTGGTCGGCCGAGGGCGGCGGAAAGGACCTTGCATGGCGGCTGAACGGGCGGGTGATCGCGGGCGGTGCAGCCGTGGACTGGATGCCCTGGCCGGGGCGACATATGATCGAGTTGCTCGAGGGTCAGCAGGTTGTCGATCGCGCTGCGATTGAAGTACGCGGCGCGCCGAAGCGCTGGTTCAGCGCGCGTTAGAGCGAGTCCACGAACGCGCCGATCAGGCGGTTCACCGCGGCCGCCGCCTCGATCTGCGGGAAGTGGCCGACGCGCGGGACGATCTCGATGCGAGCCTCGGGTCGGTGCGCGCGCACCAGATCGAGCCAGGGCGTCGTGTCGCTCGGTTCGAGCGGCACGCGAACCCGCGCGCTGTTCAGATAGGAGCTCTGCACGACGAGCATCGGCCGCTGCACGGCCGCGAGCACACGGTCCATGTTCTCGGCGTCCCAGGCCACCATGCGCGGAAACAGTGCCGCAGCAATCGCCTCCGGCAGCGCGCGGGCGCGCGCGACGATGCGCGCCTTGAGCGCCGGATCACTGGACGCGAGGAACATCCCCTCGAACAGGCCCTCGGCGAACGACGCGTAGCCGCCGCGGCGATCGCGTGCTCGGCCTCGGATTTCGCGGCCGCCGCCGGGCCGACCCCGATGCGGCTGCCATCGACCAGCACGATCCCCGCGACGCGCCCGGGCGCATCGCGCGCCGCCTGCAGCACGACGCGGCATCCCATGCTGTGCCCGACGAGGACGGCGCTTCGACAGATCGAGCGCGCGCAGGAGCTCGGCGACGTCTGCGCCGTAGGTTTCGATCGAGCACTCGGCGGGTTGGCCCGGCGTTGCGCCGTGTCCGCGCAAATCGCAGGCGATCGCGCTGTGCGTTGGCGCAAAGTGCACGAGTTGGGCCTGCCAGTCGGCGTGGCTGCACCCAAAGCCGTGAACGAAGACGAGCGCCGGTTCGCCCGCGCCGACGCGGATGGTGTAGGGCAGCGTCGCCTGCGGTCACGCGGGATGCACGTTCAGTCCTCGACCTGCGCCGGCTTGTGCTGCTCGACGAGCTTGGTTTGCAGCGGCGGCGGCGCGGGCTCGTAGTGGCTGAACTCCAATGTGTAGGACCCGTGGCCGGCGGTCAGCGCTTTGAGGCGCGAGGGGAAATTCTCCAATTCCGACAGCGGCGCCTGGGCCACGACCTGGACGATGCCCGGGCGTGGCACATCCTGTCCCTTGATGTGGCCGCGGCGCGCCGACAGGTCGCCCGCGATGTCGCCCATGTTGCTCTCCGGGGTGAGCACGTCGACATTGACGATCGGCTCGAGCACGATCGCGCGCGCCTTGCCGAGCGCGTCGACGAAGGCCTTGCGGCCGGCGGAGACGAAGGCGACCTCCTTCGAGTCCACCGGGTGGTGCTTGCCGTCGTAGACGATGACGCGGATGTCCTGCAACGGGTAGCCGGCGACGAATCCGGACTCCATGCACCGCGCGCACGCCCTTCTCGACCGCCGGGATGAACTGGTTCGGGATCACGCCGCCTTTCACCTGGTCGACGAACTCGAAGCCCGCGCCGCGCGCGAGCGGCTCGATGCGCAGGTACACCTCGCCGAACTGCCCGGCGCCGCCGGTCTGCTTCTTGTGCCGGCTGTGCCCCTCGGCCTTGCCGACGATCGTCTCGCGATAGGGAATCGACGGTGGCTTGGTGTCGAGTTCGAGCTTGTACTGCCCCGCCATTTTGTCGAGCATCGTCTTCAGGTGCAGCTCGCCCAGGCCGCGGATGACGGTTTCGTTCGCCTGGCGTGTTGTGCTCGATCTTCAGGCAGGGATCTTCGGCCGTCAGTCGGTGCAGCACGTCGGAGGTCTTCTGCTCGTCGCCGCGCTTCTTCGCGCTGCACCGCCAGGCCGAATACCGCGGCTCGGCAATTCGAGCGGGCGCGCGTGGATATGCGCGTCTTCGGCTGAATCGTGCAGGACGTGATCGAAGGCGATCTCGTCGACCTTGGCGATGGCGCAGATGTCGCCCGGCAGCGCCTCGGTGACCTCGTCTGCGTCTTGCCGCACAGCCGGTAGAGGTGCGCCGCCTTGATCGGCTTCTTGCCCTTCGCCGATGTAGAGCTGCGAGCCGGACGCGATGCGGCCCTGGTGCACGCGAAATACCGCGAGCCGGCCGACGTAGGGGTCGATCTCGACCTTGAATACGTGCGCGAGGGCGTGCTTCGCGGGATCCGGCTCG
This sequence comes from uncultured beta proteobacterium, assembly GCA_963714925.1. GTDB lineage: Bacteria > Pseudomonadota > Gammaproteobacteria > Burkholderiales > SG8-39 > SG8-39. Next base: position 36,885 of record CAVQQK010000018.1, read on the forward strand.
GCGGCTGAGTTCGGTCGCGGTGCCGCCGTCGGTCGGCGTGTTCATGTAGGTGGGCGGGTTACCCTCGGTCGGATTGGGCAGCAGCTTGACGATCACGTCGAGCAGTTCGCTTGATGCCCGCGCCGGTCTTCGCCGAAGTGAACACCACCGGGATCAGATGGCCTTCGCGCAGCGCGCGCTCGAGCGGCTCGTGCAGCGCTTCGGGCGAGACTTCGCCCTTCTCGAGATACTCGGCCATCAGGGTCTTCGTCGACCTCGACCACCTGGTCGACCAGCTGGCGGTGCGCGTCCTCGACCGAGGAGAAATCCGACTCGCCGGCCGGGGCGAAGAAGCAGTCGGAGACCCGGCTCGCACCGCCGGCCGGCAGGTTGAGCGGCAGGCACTCCTTGCCGAAGTGTGACTGGATCGACGCGAGCAGCCCCGGCAGGTCGACGTTTTCGGCGTCGATCCGGTTGACGATGATGATGCGGTCGAGCCCGCGCTGGTCGGCCCAATGCATGAAGCGTCCGGTCATCATCTCGATGCCGTTCTGGGCGTTGATGACGATGGCCGCGGTTTCGACTGCGGCAAGCGCGGGCATCGAATGGCCGAGGAAGTCCGCGTAGCCCGGCGTATCGAGCAGGTGCACGCGGGTGACTGCGTCGCCGTCCTTGGTCTCGAAGCTCGCCACCGCGAGCTTGAGCGAGTGCTGCAGCTCCTTTTCGAGCGGCGTGTAGTCGCACACCGTCGATCCGCGCTCGACGCTGCCGGCCACGGGGATAACACCCGCCTGCGCCAGCAGCGCCTCGGCCAGTGAGGTCTTGCCCGACCCCGCCTGGCCGACGAGCGCGATGGTCCTGATATGTTCGCTGGAATGGCTGCCCACGCCCCTCTCCCCTTTCAACACGACACGACAAGTGGGTAAACCCGGACGGCCCTCGCGTGGGGCCCGCGTAGCGTTATAGCAGCATCTCTTGGGGCGGGGGAAGCCTGCGGATCAACATCCGCCGCTGCGTCTAACTGTAGGCGAGGCAGGATTCGCAGACGGTGCCGCGCACGTCCTTCCGGAGATGCGCCTCGCGCAGGGCGACGAATGGCGGCGAATTCCAGGCGCTCGGCAAAGGACATCTGGGTGAGGTCGCCCATGGTCCAATTTGCCGTCGCGTCGAAACAGCAGGCGGACAGCTTGCCTTCGGCCGTGACGTGGCCTTCGGTAAATGCAGACCAGCACGGCAGCGGATCTCGCAGCGCGCCGATGCGCCCCTGGTTGCCCGCCGTTGGCCGGTAGCCGAGTTCTTCCTCGCGCTGCGTCGCGAAGGCGCCCATCGAGTACAGGGGCAGCCAGTAGTGCTCGTCGACGTAGGGTTGCACGCCGATCGGCGAGCAGCCGCTCCATGCTCTGCCTGTTGCTGCCGTCGTAGCGGATCGAGGACGCGTAAAGCCCGGTCGTGTAGCCGCCGCGCTGGCGCGTTTCCCACGCGGTGCGGATATTGTCGAGCGCGCGGTGAAACAACTTCCCCGACACACCCATGACGCTCTTCGAACTGCGCTTCGTCGCAGGCGTTCACCGACCATTTGAGCGAATCGAGCCCGGCCTTCATGCAGGCCTCGACCGCCTCCGGGAAAGGCCATTGACGCGTTCGAGGTGAGAAACACGTACGGCATCTCGATGTCGCGCTTCAGGTACGCGATGCAATCGACGAGGAGGCGAGGGTTCATGAACGACTCGCCGAGGTAGAACACGCCGATCTCCTCGACGCCCGGCCTCGCGCATCTCGCGCGTGACGCGCTTGAACAGCGTCGAAGTCCATGTCCCACTTGGGCTGCACCTCGCGCGAGCGCAGCGCGCAGAATCCGCAGCGGTAGTTGCAGCGCGGCGAGATTTCGATCTTGACGCTCTTCGGCGCCGGCAGGCGGGCCTTGAGGAAGTCCGCCGGGATGCGGGTGACGTTGTCGATGCGGTCGGTGATCTGTGCCATGCGGAACCTCCGATGGCAGCCATTGTGCGACGCCGGCCGCCGGCGCTGTGATTTGCCGATCGCGATTGATCGCGCGTCAACCCGGCGGCCGGGTGTCGACTCCGTCAAGCTTACTTTCTTCACTTCCTTCTTCTCGAGGAAGGTCGAACGCTTCTGCAGCACGTCGTCGAGCTTGATCTTGTCGATCAGCAGGACGTGCGCGGCGAGCGCCTTTTCGCGCGGGAGGCGTTCGCCGAGCTTGGCCCGCCGCTCGGCAATGTTCCTTGTCGCGCTTCGCCTTGTCGGCTTGCGCTTTCGTTCGCGTTCCGGCGTGCGCGTCTTGGCTGGGTCGCCGTCGATCGTGATCGCGACGTAATGCTTGTCGTCGACGAGCTTGCCGATCTTCAGCGTGTAGGTCAGGCCGTCGAAGGTCGTCGCGGTGACGACGCTCGGCTTGTCGAGCCCGCTCGCGCCGGGCGTGATATCCGGCGGCGCGACATCGGAGATTTCGAGCAGGCTCATCGAGTACGACGCGGCGTTGCGCCTTGGTCACCGCGACCTGCTGACCGTCCGGGATCTCGCCCTCGAGCGACCACTCGGCGTTTCGCTGCGCGCGAGAGATCTTCCAGCGCGTGCCGTCGGCGAGCGTGCTTCGAGCGTTTTCACGCCTTCGGCGGCGAGGCCGCGCGCTCGATCCAGCGCGCGTCAGTGGCATGACTGATCGAGCGGATCGGACACGATGATGACGGTCTTCGGATCTGCGGGGCGCATCACGAAGCGGCCGTCGGCGGTGGCAGTCTTCGGATTCGTCCGGCCGCTGCTTGAAGTACTTCTTGCCGACGATGAGCCGCGCGAGCAGCTTGCCGTCGGCCGGCACTGAACGTTACCGCGTGCCCGCGCCTTCACCCGATTCGTTCAAGTGCGATCCGTGCGCGGTCGGCTTCGCCGATCGGCTCGCTCTGCCCGACTTTCAGCTCGATCGCCTTCAGCATGAAGGCACGCACCTTGTCGAGATCGGCGGGGAAGTCCTTGCGCTCGGCGATCGCCAGCGCTCGCCGTTGCGCCGAATCGTACAGCGTCCCGTCGGGCGCCTCGATGCGGATCGCCGCGACCTCGGCGGCCGTGAGATCCTTCAGCACCGGCTGGCCGAGCGTCGCGACGTTGGCCGCTTCGCGTCCGCCCTGCTGCTGTTGTACGAGCAGCGCGCCGCCGCCGAGCAGCGATCAGCAGGACGACGAGAATCGCGAGCGCTGCGTGCGCTCATCGTGCGCTCCCGGCGGCGAGGCTGCGCCGCGCGCGGCGCCGGCGCAGCAGCGCGACGCCCAGGCCGACGAACGCGACCACGAGTGGCGGCAGCGCGATGTTCACGCATCTTGGTCCAGAAGGCGAGCGCCTCGGAGTCCTTGCGCAGGTTCTTGCGCACCGCCTTGAGCTCCTTGCGCGTCTGCGCGACGCTCTTGCGGAAACTTCGCCAGCTCGGCCTGCTGTTCGGCGGAGAGGATCTGCGAACCGCCGGGGGTGCCCTTGGCGCCCTCCAGACCAGCAGCTTCGTCGCTGGTCTTCTGCAGCGCGTCTTCGAGCGTCCCTGATCTTGCCGAAGTACTGCTTGGTGGCTTCGGCCTCGAGCGCGCGCACCACGGTTAGCGGACGGAATGCCGCGGCACGGCTGCGCAAGCGAGATCAGCGCGTCGCCGGAGGCGACCTGTTCGACCATGCCGAGTGCAAGTGCGAGGTTGCCGTTCGAGGGCACGATGATCTTCTGGCCGAACAGATCCTGAACATCGACCGCGGCCGGGTCCGCAAGCAGGTCCATGTCGGCGACCAGCAGGACCGAGTTTTCCTTGTCCGTCTGCGCGCGATGCGGCGCGCCCGTCCCGGCCGTTGCGGGCGGCTTGCCTTGCGCCGCGGGGTCGGCAGGCCGGCCCTCGGGAAAGGCACTCTTGAAAACGCCGCTCAACCGAATTGCGAGGGACTTGGCTTTTCCGTCGGGCAGAAAGCGCTTGAGCGCCTCGTCGCCCGAGGCGGTGGCTTTCGAGCTGTCGACGAGCATCGAGTTCGTCGAGCTCTGCATCAGCGTCTGCACCCGCAGGCCCTTGGCCGGCTCGACCTCGAAGGCGCCGCCCCATGGATACAGTACCGACTCGATCTGGCTCGTCAGAACGTCGTCGCGATCGAGCGCGGTGCGATTGAGCGAAAGGACCGTCAGCGTTTCGCGCTGCCCAGCGCCCGAGCGGAATTCCAGGTCCGCGACCACCTTGTTGTCCGGCAGGCTCACGCCCCAGGCCTTGAACAGTGTCGGCAGGCTCGAACTCGTCCCGACCGGGGGTGCGCCCGGGATCCCCTGCTGCGCGTCGAAGTAGCCGTAGGGATCGACGAAGGCGATCAGCTTTCCGCCGCGCAGCACGAACTGGTCGAGCGCGTACTCGGCCTGCGGCCGGATGTTGCGCGGATGGATGACGAGGACGACATCGATGTCCTTGGGGATCTCGGTGACGCCGAGGTCGATGGCGGTCACGTCGAAGTCGTGCTTGAGCTCGCCGGCGAGTACCCAGGGCTCGGCTGGCTGGCGCGTCATCGGATTGAATTTCGCACCGAGTACCGGCGGGCCCGCCATAACGCCCAATTTTGGTCGCGTGGCGCTGCCGACTCGCGCGATTGCGCGCGTGAGATCGTACTCGAGCAGACGCTCGCGCCGCGGGCTGACGCTGGAAATCGCCTGCTTGCGGTCGAGCTGGCTCACCGCAATGCCAAGGTAGAAGACGTCGCCGCTTGCGAGTTTCTGCGCTTCGACACCATCGAGCTGCGCCGCTTCCTCTTCGTCCGAGTCGGGTGTCGGGTAGTAGCGCTCGACGATCAGCTTGCCGCCTGCGGCGGCCCGGTACTCAGCCACCATGTCTTCGACGCGCTTGGCGAAGCCGCGCATGGGCAGCGGCATTGCCTCGCCCTTCGAGACGTAGAGCTTCAGCTTCACCGGCGCGTCGAGCCCGGCCAGGATGCGCCGCGTGCCGTCCGAGAGGGTGTAGAGCTTGCCCGCGGTGAGATCGGCGCGTACCGCCGTGGCCGATGCGAGGTAGTTGAATGCGATGAGAACCAGTAGCAGGACGATGAGCCCGATCAAGGACATGAGCAGTGTGTTGTTGTTCTTCATGACGTCAGCCCGCCCGATGATTGCGCAAGACCACGCCGGTCGCGAACAGCGCGAAACCGGTCACCGACAGGAAAAACAGCACGTCGCGTGAATCGATGACGCCGCGCTGGAAGCTGTCGAAATGAGTCATGACGGAAAACGCCGCGACCGTATCGACCACGGCCGGGTTCGCCCAACGCACCAGCAGGTCCGTCACCGGTGCGAATCCGGCGAGGATGAGGAACAGCAGAATGACCACCGACAGGATGAACGACACCACCTGGTTGCGCGTCATCGCCGAGGTCATGCAGGTCACCGCGAGATAGGCGCCGGCCATGAGCAGGCTGCCGAAGATAGCCGGCAAAGATCTGTCCGTTGTCAGGCTCGCCGAGGACGTTGACGGTGACGACGACCGGGAACGTCAGCACGAGTGCAATCGCGAGGAACAGCCAGGACGCGAGGAATTTGCCGACGATCGCCTGCCAGGGGGTGATCGGCATCGTGAACAGCAGCTCGAGCGTGCCCACGCGCCGCTCCTCCGACCACAGCCGCATGCCGACGGCGGGGACGAGGACCAGATAGAGCCACGGGTGCCACATGAAGAACGACAGCAAGCTTGCTTCGCCGCGCTCGAAGAATGCGCCGGCGGTGAAGGTGAAGAATCCCGTCAACAGGAGAAAGATCACGAGAAAGACGTAGGCGACCGGCGAGGCGAAGTAGCTCGCAAGTTCGCGCCGCGCAATCGTCGAAATCATGTGCCACGCGTTCATTGGTTCACCGCCTTGACCGTGTCCGGCAGCGTGATGCGGCGGAAGACTTCGTCGAGCTGACCTTCCTCGGTGCGCACGAGATCGAGCCGCCAGCCCTCGCGCCCGGCAAGTTCGACGACCGCGCGCGCGAGCGTCCCGGTCTCTGCCTTGTCGTGCGGGTAGGCGCGCAAGGCCCCGTCCGTCGCCTCTACACGTTCTACGCGCGCCACGCCCTCGAGCGCGGCAAGGCGCTGCGCCATGGTCTCGGGATCGGCGCCGCTCGCATGCAGGGTGACCGCGCCCGCCAGATCCGACATCGCGCGCAATGCCTCGGGCGTGCCGTTTGCCACGATCTTGCCGCGGTCGATGATGATCGCCCGTGTGCAGGCCGCATCCACCTCTTCGAGGATGTGCGTGGAGAAGATGATGACCTTGTTCTCGCCCAGTTCACGGATGAGGTTGCGCACCTCGTGTTTCTGGTTCGGGTCGAGTCCATCGGTGGGTTCGTCGAGAATCAGCACCTCCGGATCGTGGATCAGCGCCTGCGCGAGGCAGGTGCGATGCCGGTAGCCCTTGGACAGCGTTTCGATCGATTGATGGATCACCGAGGCGAGAAAACAGCGCTCGATCGCGCGCCCGAGCGCGCGCTTCTTGGTGTCGCCCGAGAGTCCGCGCATGTCCGCCGCAAACGACAGGAAGCCTTCGACGGTCATGTCCGGATAGGACGGTGCAGCCTCCGGCAGGTAGCCGATCAGGCGCTTGGCTTCGAGCGGGGATTCGACAACGTCGTGCCCACCGACACGTACCGTGCCTTCGGTGGGTGGAATGAATCCGGTCACCATGCGCATCGTGGTGGACTTTCCGGCCCCGTTGGGACCCAGGAAACCCAGCACTTCACCGCGCTCGACGGCGAAGGACACGCCGTCCACGGCGCGTTTTGCGCCGAAGGTTTTAACGAGATTCTCGATTCGTATCATGGCGTTAAATCTTCAAAGCCAGTGCCGCGTCCAAGGCGTCGCAGTACGTGGGGGATTGGTCCCGACTATTTCAAGCGCTGCACGGAATCGCCGCATCCCGCCGCCTTGATGGTGGGGCACCCGGCCGGAACGAGGGAATCAGGGATGCAAACTCCAAAACCCACAGGCATTCGCGGCGGGCGCGATTGTCCCACACATTGTTGTGCAATTGACCAGCGTGCGATCCGCGAGTTCCGAAGTTCGCGCACCGGGCGTAAAATGACGCTCGCCAGTTCGTTCAACACACGCGCGCGCTACACGCTTCACGGCGTCCCTAATAATTCTGTCATTGCAGCCACAGAGAACTCTATGGACACGGCACTGCTTGCGAAGACGGCGGCTGCGATGGTCGCCAGAGGCCGGGGCATTCTGGCCGCGGACGAGTCCGCCGGCACCTGCGAAAAGCGCTTTCAGTCGATCGGGGCCGCCTGCACGGAAGAAAACCGCCGCAGCTATCGCGGCCTGCTCTTCACCACGCCGGGGGTGGAGAAATTCCTCTCGGGCGTGATCCTGTTCGACGAGACGATTCGCCAGCAGACCGACGACGGGACACCGTTCGCCGACTACCTTGCGAACAAGGGCATCCTCCCGGGCATTAAAGTCGACAAGGGCACGATCGACATCCCGCTCTCGACGGGCGAAAAGGTCACCGAGGGTCTCGACGGACTGTCAACGCGGCTCGGCGAGTACTTCAAGCTGGGCGCGCGCTTCGCCAAGTGGCGTGCGGTGATCACGATCGGCGAGGCGATTCCGTCGCATACCTGCCTCTACGCCAATGCGCATGCGCTCGCGCGCTATGCGGCCGCCTGTCAGGCGGCTTCGATCGTGCCGATCATCGAGCCCGAGGTGCTGCTCGACGGCGACCACACGGCCGAGCGCTGTGAAGCCGTGAGCGAAGCGACCCTGCGCGCGACCTACGCGGCGCTCGCCGCATACAACGTCGCGCCCGAGTACACGATCCTGAAGGCGAGCATGGTGGTCTCGGGCAAGGACTGCCCACGCCAGGCCGGCGTGCAGGAGGTGGCGGAGCGCACCGTGCGCGTGCTCAAGCGCACCGTGCCCGCGGCACAGCCCGGCGTCGTGTTCCTGTCCGGCGGACAGTCCGACCTCAATGCGACGGCGCATCTCAGTGCGATGGCGGCAATGCCGGGGCTGCCCTGGCCGCTCACGTTCTCGTACTCGCGCGCACTGCAGAATCCTGCGCTGAATGCATGGATGGGGCGCGCGGCGAACACGCAGGCCGCGCAGCAGGCGTTCTATCACCGCGCGCACATGAACGGGCTCGCGGCGCAGGGCAAATGGAAGCCCGCGCTCGAGCGCCAGACTGCCTAGACCACTGATCCCCGCGCAACGCGCGACGTCTCCCGTCCATGGCCCGGTTTGCCGGGCCATGCCATTTTCCAGCCCCAACGAAAACCGTGCGAACCCTGTTTGAATCCAAACTCAAGAGCCTGCCGCGGATCGGCCGCGGCAAGGTGCGCGACATCTACGCGGTGGGCGACGACCGCTTGCTGATCGTGGTGAGCGATCGGCTCTCGGCCTTCGACGTCGTACTCCCTGACCCGATTCCCGACAAGGGACGGGTGCTCACCGAAATGGCGAATTTCTGGTTTGCGAAGCTCGCCCACATCGTGCCGAACCAGCTTACCGGCGTTGATCCGGAAAGCGTCGTCCAGGGCGATGACGAAAAGGCGCAGGTTCGCGGGCGCTCGATCGTGGCCCGACGGCTCAAGCCGCTGCCGATCGAGGCAGTGGTGCGCGGTTACATCATCGGCTCGGGCTGGAAGGACTATCAGAAGACCGGTCGCGTGTGCGGCATCGCGCTGCCGGCGGGACTCAAGCAGGCGCAGAAACTGCCCGCGCCGATCTTTACGCCGGCGACCAAGGCGGCCGAAGGCCACGACGAGAACATCTCGTTCGAAGCCACCGAGACGCTGATCGGAAAGGACCTGGCCGCGACGGTGCGCGACGTCAGCCTCCGCCTGTATCGGGAAGCCGCGGATTTCGCCGCGACCAAGGGCATCATCATCGCCGACACCAAGTTCGAGTTCGGCCTCGACGATCAAGGCAGGTTGGTGCTGATCGACGAGGTGCTGACTGCGGACTCGTCGCGTTTCTGGCCAACGGATGCGTACCGCGAGGGCACCAGCCCGCCGTCGTACGACAAGCAGTACGTGCGCGATTATCTCGAGACGCTCGACTGGGACAAGACCCCCCCGGCACCGACGCTGCCGGCGGCGGTGGTTGACAGGACATCAGCGAAATATCGCGAGGCGCTCGAGCGCCTCACCGGACGCACACTCGACTAAAAAGGATCAGCGCATGGCCACCCCGCTCGTTGGAATCGTGATGGGCTCGACCTCGGATTGGGACAGCATGAAGGCCGCGGCGCAGATGCTGAAGGACTTCGGTGTCGGCTACGAGGCGCGCGCAATGAGCGCGCATCGCACGCCGGACCTGGTCGCCGAGTGGGCGGGCGGTGCGACCAAACGCGGAATGAAGGCGATCATCGCGGGGGCGGGCGGCGCGGCGCACCTCGCCGGCGTCGTCGCCGCGCACACGACGCTACCCGTGCTCGGCGTACCGATGCCCTCGAAACATCTTCAAGGACTCGATTCGCTGCTCTCGACGGTGCAGATGCCGAAAGGAATACCGGTTGCAACGTTTGCGATCGGCGACGCCGGCGCGGCCAATGCGGCGCTGTTCGCGATTGCGATGCTCGCACTCTCGGATGCCGGGCTGGCGACGAAACTCGCCGACTTCAGGCAGCAGCAGGCCGCCACGGTCGCCAAGGCGACGCTCCCGGACGCCTGAGGCTTCGCCGCGCCGCCGGGCGCCGCAATCTTGATGACCGACATCGACCACGCAGTCGCAATCCTCGAGCGTGGCGGGCTGGTCGCGTTTCCAACCGAAACGGTCTACGGGCTCGGTGCCGATGCATCGAACGCGGCCGCGCTCGCCCGACTGTATGCGGTCAAGGCGCGTCCGATCGAGCATCCGGTCATCGTCCATTTCGATTGCGCCGCGCATGCCTTCGCGTGGGCGCGCGACGTGCCCGAGGCCGCCCGCCGCCTTGCCGAGCGCTTCTGGCCGGGGCCATTGACGATCATCCTGCGGCGCGCGCCAGGCGTCGGTGATCAGGTCACGGGCGGTCAGGACACGATCGGCTTGCGCGTGCCCGCGCACCCGGTGGCGCATGCGCTACTCGATGCCTATGCCGCGCGCCGGCCGGGTGCGGGCATCGCGGCGCCGTCCGCCAACCGGTTCGGGCGCGTTTCGCCCACCAGCGCTGCGCACGTGCGCGCCGATCTCGGCGACGACGTGGACTGTATGCTCGAGGGCGGGTCGAGCGAGATCGGCATCGAATCGACGATCATCGATCTGTCGCAGCTGTCACGCGAGGGCGCGGTGGTGTTGCGGCCCGGTGCGATCGGCGTCGCCGAACTCGAGGCCGCGCTCGGCGCGCGCGTGGCTCAAGAAGACGGCGCGCGCCGTGCAGGGCCGCGCCATTCTGGTGGCCTCGAGCGCCACTACGCGCCGCGAACGCCGGCGCGTCTCGTCGCGTCGCACGCGCTCGATCAAGCGATCACCGAGACCGCGGGCGCGCTCGCCGTGCTTGCGTTCTCGCGCCCCGATGTGCGGGTGCAGGCGTGGCGGCGCATGCCGCGCGCGCCGGGCGCCTACGCGCGCAAGCTGTACGCTGCGCTGCGCGAGCTGGATGCCTGCGGCTGCGACGCGATGCTGGTCGAAGTTCCGCCCCAGACGTCGGCGTGGTCCGCCGTCAATGACCGCCTGCGCCGCGCCTGTACGCGGGCGTAGAATCGATCCATGCACCGGCGTGCCGTTTTGATATTGCCTCTGATTGCCGCGCTGGCCGGCTGCGCGACGAATTCCTATACATGGGTCTCGGCGGGTTCGCTCGCCGGCGGCACGCTGCCCGCGGCCGGCACGACCGTGTCGTCCGGCTACGTCAATGTCTCGGTTGCCAGCAGCTCCGCCGCTGGTGCGCTCGCGGGGATTGCGCTGCTCGGCTTCGTATTCCACGGTCATCTGAACGGCTACTGGGACGAGGGTAGTGGCTATGGTCCCTGGCGTCCCATTCCGCCGCTCGCCGAGGATCGCACGATCCACGAGCAGGACTGCTCGAAGCCGATCGAGAATTCGAGCGCCAATTTGCGGTGTAAGTAAATAGGGTCAGACCCCAAGGAAAAGGGGTCAGACCCCTTTTTTGATGTTCTCGGGCAGCCGTTTATCAAAAGGGGTCTGACCCCGACTTGGGGTCTGACCCCTTGTTCGCTTTTCTTAGACGCGCCGTGGTCCCGGCCGCCCGTCCTCAACCACGAAGCTCGCCAGGGTGCTGCACGCGGCGTCCGGCGTATTCACCGTTTCCATCGCACGCAGATCCGCGCGCAAGGCTTTTTCGGAAAGCGTAACGCGCACATAGCCACGATAGCGCGCGTCGGCGAGCTTGAAGTGCGCGTTGTTGGCGGCGGCGCGGGCGATCCGCTCGTGGGCAAACGATTGCGACGTGATCGAGGTGCCGCAGAATTCGCTCGCCACCACGGGCGAACGCGGATTGTCGAAGTCGAGCTTGAGATCGGTCACCGCGTGATAGTGGACATCACCGCCGATCACGATCGGGTTCGAGAGTTGTTTCGCCTGAATCTCGGCCAGCAGCGTGCTGCGGGCCGCGGGATAGCCGTCCCAGCCGTCGGTCCAGAAACGCTGTCCCGCGCCCGGATCGCGGTCCAACTGCGCCATCAGGGTTTGCTGGGCAAGGACGTTCCAGCGCGCGCGCGAATCGCCGAACGCGCGCCCGAGCCATGCTTCCTGCCGCTTGCCCAGCATCGAGCGTTCGGGATCATTCATGCGCGCGCAGCGCGTCGGATCGACGACGTTGCTGCCGCCAGCCTTGCGCGGACAGACTTGCGCGTTCCGGTATTGCCGGTCATCGAGCAGGTAGAAGCGCGCCAGCGTGCCGCAGCCGAGTTGCGTGTAGAGGCGCATGAACGGCCCCTCGGGACGCATGCGTGCCGGTAGCGGCATGTGCTCGTAGTAGGCGCGATACGCCGCGGCGCGGCGCGCAAGGAAACGGTCGCGCGCCATGCCGTCCTCGGATTGGTCGGCGGCATAGTCATTGTCGACTTCGTGGTCGTCCCAGGTGACGATCCAGGGACAGGCGGCGTGGGCGGATTGCAGATCGGCGTCCGCCTTGTAGTGCGCGTAGCGCATGCGATATTCCGCAAGCGTGTACGGCTCGCCCGCCTCGTGTGCGCGGACGTGATTGCGGCCCCAGGACGATTCGTAGATGTAGTCGCCGAGAAAGGCGACAAGGTCAGGCGTGTCCGCAGCGATGTGCCGATGGGCGCCGTAGTAGCCCTGTTCATATTGCTGGCAGGAGGCAAACGCGAAGCGCAGTTGTTGCGGTCGCGTATCGCGCGCCGGCGCCGTGCGGGTGCGGCCGATCGGACTGACTGCATCGCCCGCCATGAAGCGATACCAATACCAGCGGTCGGGTTCGAGGCCGTTCACGTCGACATGTACCGAATGCGCCCAGTCCGGCGTTGCGTCGATGGCGTCCGAGGCGACAATCTGGCGCATCGATTCGTCGGCCGCGACTTCCCAGCGCACCGGGATCGCATTCGCGCCGAGCCCGCCGTCGGGTTGCTCGAAATCGGTGATCAGGCGCGTCCAGAGCACGACTCCGCGCGGCCAGGGGTAGCCACTCGCGACGCCAAGCGCGAACGGGTCACGGGCAAAACGCGGGCGCGGTACTGACCACGCATTTGCCGACCCTAACCCAATGATTCCAAATGCTGCGAGGGCTCGAAGAAAGCTTCGCTTGTCGGACGATTCGATAAACATTCCAGCGTTCGCCTATGTCCACCACTGTCGCCAAATTACAACTCTAACCTCGTGGGGTTATTGACTTTTTCGCATATCGAATCAGATGATCCAGCTGACGTGTCTACGCGAAAAGCGAGAAAAGGCATGCGGTCCATCAATATGAAGGTCGTAATTGGTGCGGCGGCTGCAGCCCTCCAATTACTGTTCCCTAACGCATTGTTGGCGGCGCCGGCTGACGAGATCAAGACTTTGATGGAGGCCGGGCGCAACAAAGACGCCTATGCGTTTGGCAGGCAGCATCCCGAGGCGCTCGGCGATCCTGCATTCGACTTCTTCTTCGGCATTGCTGCGATCGACGCCGGGAGCGCGGGCGAGGGTGTGCTCGCGCTCGAACGCTATCTGCTCAACTTTCCCGACAACGTTTCGGCACGGTTGCAACTCGCGCGCGGCTATTTCGCGCTTGGCGAGGACGCGCGGGCGCGGGAAGAGTTCAGCGGTATCCTGAAACAGAACCCGTCGTCGGATGTTACGGCGACGATCGAGCGCTACCTCGATGCGATCCGGTTGCGCGAGTCGCGCTATCGCACGAGTAGCGGCGCCTTCGTCGAGGTTGGCGTCGGCTACGACAGCAACGTCAACGGCGGCGTGGCGGGCCCGAATATCACGCTTCCCGGCCTCGGCCCCGTCGTGATCGCGCAACTCGGGGTGCAGCAGGAGTCCGGTTTCGGCTGGCTTGCCGCTGGCGGCTATGTCAGCCATCCGGTGGCGCCGGGCGTGGCGTTGTTCGGCAACGGGCAGGTCGACTCGAAGTTGAACTTCACTGACAACAATTTCGATCAAGCGAACCTCAATCTGTCGGGCGGCGTTTCGTACCGTCAGGAGCAGAGCCTGTATCGGCTTGGGGCCAACTTCACGAATCTGTGGGTGGACGACAGGGATTTCCGCTCGACCTACGGCGCGACCGGTGAATGGCTCTACCAGATCGACGAGCAGCAATCGGCAGGCCTGATCGGGCAGTATGCGCGGCTGGACTATTCGGGCAACCAGTCGCCGCGCGACGCCAATTACTGGGGCGTGATCGGCACGTACCGTAAGCTTTTCACGCAGTCCTGGCAGCCGATTTTGAGCGTGGCGCTTACTGCGGGCACGGAGGATACGCTCACCAATCGACCGGACCTGGTGCGCAATCTTTTCGGTGGCCGCATCGGCGTGAGCTTTACGCCGCAGGCGAAGTGGGGCGTGTCGATTGCCTATGGGTATTTGCAGTCCGACTACAAGGGTGCTGATCCCTTCTTCGGGGTGACGCGTAAGGACAAGTACGACGCCGTCGACGCGGCGGTCACCTACCTGTACACGAAGAACCTCTCGTTCAAAGGTGAGGTCCTGTTCTCGAAGAACCACTCGAACATTGCGCTTTTCGCATACCCACGCGATATCGCGGCCTTCAAGGTGCGATACGAATTCCAGTAGGGGGTCTCACGATGAATCGTCTGCTTCGATTGGCGCTGCCGTTGGCAGCGCTCCTGGCCAATACTTCCCTATCAGCGCAGGAGATTGCAGGGCGCGTCCTGGTCGCGGCGGGTGACGTCGTGATCCAGCGCGGCGCCGAGAAAATTTCCGCGCGCCGCGGCACCGAGGCGCGTACGGGAGACATTTTCCAAGTCGGCGACAAGAGCAACGTACAGATCCGGTTGACCGATGAGTCGATCATCGCGCTCAACTCCAGATCGACGTTTAGATTGACGGAATACGCATTCGAGAAGCGCGAACCGACGCTGCGCCGCGCGTTCTTCGATCTTTTGAAAGGCGGAATGCGGACCGTGACCGGCCTGATCGGAAGGTCCAATAGAGAGAACTACGCCGTGCGGACACCGACAGCGACGATCGGAATTCGCGGAACGCACTATGCGCTTCGCTACTGCAACAACGATTGCTACGAGGGCGGAACGGCGTCGACGCGCGCTGAGCCAATAAAGGTCGCCGCAGCGAGTGGCGCCGACATCGGACCGCTCACCCAAGCCGCGGTGGAATCCGGACCGCTCGCCCCTAATGGAACCTATGGCGGGGTGACAGACGGCCGCATTGCAGTGACAAATCAAACGGGCGAGACGGTGTTCGGCGCCGACCAGTATTTTCACGTCGCGAGCATCAACTTACCTGCGCAGCAGTTGATCGCCCCGCCGGGTTTCCTGCGCGATACCCTCGAAGGGCGTGCGTCGGCCAAAGGGAAAAAGTCTGCGGCAAGTGCCCAGTCGGGAGCGCAGCAGAAATCGCGTGGCGCGGGCGGCGAATCGGCGAGTACGGTTGCGCCAACCGGACCGGGCGGTGGCTCGGGCGATATCGGCGTGACCGGGTCGACCACCAGCTCAACAGTTTCCCAAGTACTCCAGATCAACCCGTTCGTCGTTACCGACTCCGTGGTCGCCGGGGGGCGTATCGGCTCGATCGTACCGATCGTCCCGGTTCTTGGCGAAGGGCTGATCCTTTACCGGATCACGAGCGGGGTGCTTTCAGGGGTGTGCTCGAGCGGACCGCCCTGTGACCTCGAGGTGGCCGAGATCCGCGTCGCAATCAATTTGCAGACTCAGACCGTGGGGCTGCGCATAAACGCGATCGATTTGGATCCGGAGGTGGTTCCGGTCCGAGGTGCATTCAATCTCGCGACCGGGCTCCTTTCCCCCGGTATCCCGCTCGTAAATAACAATGGCGTACTCAGCTTTTCGGGCACGCTGACGTCTGCCAATGGGGCGACCCTGCGCTGCGAAACCTGCGGGTTCCTCAATGAGCCGTCGGAGCTGGAATCACTTACCGTGAGCGGCACGGTTTCCGGTAATACACTCAACCTGACGTTCACCGGGGTGACCGTGGATGACTCTGGAACCTTCAATGTCGTGCTGCCCAGCGTGCCGCTGACAACGACTCCGGTTGCGGCGGTCGCCTATCCGACGTACCTGTCCATGTTCGGGAACAAAGTCACGCAGTCCTCCGGTTTGGACAATGTCGTCGGCAGTTCCGGCCTCGTGCGCTACGGCTGGCTTGCCGGCGGCCCGCAAGGCAGCCGCGGCTCGGCGACGTCTGCCATCGTCGGTAGCGACGCCTCCGCCGGCAACCTGGTTTGGGGTAAGTGGACGGGCCCGGGGGCTCAGATCGTTGACGCGGACTACAACAGCTTTCCGACGACGGGGGGGCAGCGAGTCGACTGGATCTACGGCGACCCTGCGAACGTGACGGCGGTATCGGGTCTCGGTACAGTGACCTACACGCCGGTCGGCTGGTCCCTAAACAACGGGAACGGGTCCCTCAACAGCGCGAGCCTCACGGCAAACTTCATGACGCGCCAGATCGATCTCAACGTGAACGCTTCCACCAGTCCCACGGTTGGCAACACATTCCAGTGGACCGGCTCGACCCAGTACGGCGTCACGACGACGCGCTTTCAGGGCAGTCTGTCAGGAACCTGTAACGGCGGCTGCGGCACGAATGCGCCTTCCAGCGGAGGGTTCGCCGGATTCATCGCGGGGTCCGCGGGTCAGGGCGCTGGCGTCTCGATCTCTGGCGGCACGGGTACGCCTGGGGAAGGCGTTACTGGGGTCATCGGCTTCAAGCGGTAGTCGGGGCGATCCCCCGCACCAGCCTGGATGAGCAAAACCGCTTGAAGCGGGGACGCCGCCTGCGCTTAGAATTCCGCATTCCCTGAATTCTCGATTCCAGGCGGGGTTCGCGATGATTCAATTCGTGGTGCATGAGGAAGGCGACGGCGTCGGTGTGGTCGTCGTCGAAGGCGTGAAGGCGGGTCAGGCGCTGGTCGGCTGGATCATGGAAGACGACAAGGACGTCAAGGTCCAGGCGAAGAGCGCCATCCCGATCGGTCACAAGGTCGCGCTCAAGGACTACCAGCCGGGCGACACCGTCATCAAATACGGCGTCGACATCGGCAAGGTGGTCGCGCCGATCAAGCGGGGCGAGCACCTGCACGTCCACAACGTCAAGACCAAACGCTGGTAGGCCGGGGAGACGGGTATGGCAATGGATCTTTCGAAAGCCACTTTCTGGGGCTACAAACGAGAGAACGGCCGCGTCGGCGTTCGCAACCACGTGCTCATTCTGCCGGTGGACGACATTTCGAATGCGGCGGCCGAGGCGGTCGCCAACAACATCAAGGGCACGATGGCGCTGCCGCATCCCTACGGGCGGCTGCAGTTCGGCGCCGACCTCGACCTGCATTTCCGCACCCTGATCGGCACCGGCTCGAATCCGAACGTCGCCGCGGTGGTGGTGATCTGCATCGAGGAGAGCTGGGGCAAGAAGGTGGTCGACGGCATCGCCGAGACCGGCAAGCCGGTGTCGTACTTCGGCATCGAGCTGCACGGCGATCACGACACGATCATGCGCGCCTCGAAGGCGGCCAAGGCATTCGTGCAGGCGGCGGGCGAGCTGCGGCGCGAGGAACGTCCGCTGAAGGAACTCTGGGTGTCGACCAAATGCGGCGAGTCGGACACGACCTCGGGCTGCGGTTCCAATCCGACCGTCGGCAATGCCTTCGACAAGCTGTACCGCGCAGGGCGTGACGCTGTGCTTCGGCGAGACCACCGAGCTGACCGGCGGCGAGCATCTCGTGGCGGCGCGCTGCAAGAACGACGACGTCAGAAAGAAATTCCAGTTCATGTTCGACCGCTATCAGGACGTGATCAATCGGCACAAGACAAGCGACCTGTCGGATTCCCAGCCCACCAAGGGCAATATCGCCGGCGGCCTCACCACGATCGAGGAAAAGGCGCTCGGCAACATTCAGAAGATCGGCCGCAAGTGCGTGGTCGACGGCGTGCTCGACAAGGCCGAGGAACCGACCGGTCCCGGCCTGTGGTTCATGGACTCCTCCTCGGCGGCGGCGGAGATGGTGACGCTGTGCGCAGCCGCGGGCTTCGCGGTGCACTTCTTTCCGACGGGGCAGGGCAATGTCATCGGCAACCCGATCCTGCCGGTGATCAAGCTGTGCGCCAACCCGCGTACCGTGCGCACGATGGCCGAGCACATCGACGTCGACGTCTCGGGGCTGCTGCGCAGGGAAATGACACCCGACCAGGCCGGCGATGCGCTGCTCGAGTGCATGTTGCGCACCGCCAACGGCCGGCTGACTGCGGCTGAGGCGCTCGGGCACCGCGAGTTCGTCCTGACGCGGCTCTACGAATCGGCTTGAGTACGCTCTCGGTCCGCGTCTGGCGCGGCGCTGAGCAAGGCGCGTTCCAGACCTTCGACGTACCGCGTCATGCAAGCCAGACGGTGCTCGATGTGGTGACGCACATCCAGCGCCATCTCGACGCGTCGCTCGCGTACCGGTTCGCCTGCCGCGTCGGCATGTGCGGGTCCTGCGCGATGACGGTGAACGGCGTCGCGCGCTGGACCTGCCGCACCCATGTCGATGCCGTCGCGAAGGACGGGGCAATCGAACTCGCCCCACTCGGCAACCTGCCGCTGATCCGCGACCTGGTGGCCGACATGAGCCTCTTTTTCGACAAATGGGCGCGCGCCCGGGGCCAGTTTCACGGTACGCGGTCGCGTCACGACGAATTCGCGTCGATCACGCCGGATTCGCCCGCGCGGCGCGAGGTCGATGCGGGCATCGAATGCATCGGCTGCGGCGTGTGTTACGCATCCTGCGACCTCGTGTCCTGGAACCCGGACTATCTCGGTCCGGCCGCGCTCAACCGCGCCTGGACGCTCGTGCGCGATGCGCGCGACGTGGCGGGCGCGGAGCGTCTGCGCGCGGTCGGCGGCGACGCGGGCTGCCACGCCTGCCATACCCAGATGGGCTGTACCGAGCACTGTCCGAAGAAACTCTCACCGACCGCCGGTATCGCCGGCCTGAAACGCGCGCTGGCGCGCGCCGTGCTGGACGGTTCGCTGTGAGCGTGCGCAGCGAATCGACGTTGTGGCTGCTGCAGCGCGCGAGTGCTGCAGTGCTTGCGGTCTGCGTCCTCGTCCACCTCGGTACGATCATCGTCGCCATTCAAGGCGGCCTGTCGGCCGCCGAGATCCTCGATCGCACGCGCGGCAACGTCGTCGGGCTCCTGTTCTACACGACCTTCGTGATCGCGGCTGCGGTGCATGCACCGATCGGCCTGCGCGCGACGCTCGGTGAATGGCTCGGCTGGCGTGGTGCCTCGCGCGACGTGGTCCTCGCGCTGTTTGCGCTCGGCCTCGCAACGCTCGGGCTGCGGGCAGTCATGGGGGTCTTCGGCTGATGCGGCGCAACGACGCGCGCGCGCGCAATCATCCGGCGTACTGGGCGTTCCTGGTGCACCGCGTTTCCGGGGTTGCGTTGGCGCTGTTCCTGCCGGTGCATTTCTGGGCCCTTGGCCAATCGCTGCAGGGCGCGGCGCAGTTCGACGGTTTCCTGGCCTGGACGGCGCTGCCGGCGGTGAAGTTCGCCGAATGGGGCATCGTCGTCCTGCTCACGGCGCACCTGAGCGGGGGCCTTCGCCTCCTCGCACTCGAATTCCTGCCCTGGCGCGACTGGCAGAAAACGCTCGCCGCAGCCGCGGCCGCCGCTGCGCTTGCCGTTGGCCTTGCGTTCGCGCTGGCGCTTTAGCGGTCTACAATCGTCCGGGATGAAAGTCGATCTGAAGCAAGTCGAGGAGGCGGCGAAGACGCTTTACATTCGCGCCGTCAAGCTGCTGCCGCCCGACATCAAGCAGGGCTTCGCCGGGCTGGACGCGGGTGAAAGCGACGCGACCGCGAAGCGCATCCTCGGCACGATGATCGCCAACATCACGGTTGCCGAGGACAACGACAACCTGCTGTGCCAGGACACGGGCATCCCGATCTACAACGTGGTCATCGGCAGCGGCGTCGAGGTCGACGGTGCCGGATTGAAGGCCGCGATTCGCGAAGGCTGTGCACGCGCCACGCGCGAGCACCCGCTGCGTTCCTCGGTGGTGCATCCCGTGACGCGCAAGAACGAGCACAGCTCCTGCGGCCGCAGCGTGCCCGTGATCCACTTCGACTTCTCGGAGGACGCCGAACGGCTCTCGATCGAAATGATCCCGAAGGGCTCGGGCTCGGAGAACAATTCCTGGTTGCGCATGGCCATCCCGGCCGAGGGCGTCGACGCGATAAAGACCTTCGTCATCGACTGCGTGCTCGCTGCCGGCGGCAAGACCTGTCCGCCGACGATCGTCGGCGTGGGCGTCGGCGGCACCGCCGATCTGTGCATGCATCTGGCCAAGGTCGCGGCGACGCGCGCACTCGGCACGCGCTGCGCCGACCGCGAGGGCGCGAAACTCGAAAAGGCGCTGACGCAGGCCGTGAATCAACTCGGCGTCGGCCCACAGGGGCTGGGGGGCGATTCGACCGCGTTCGCCGTGCACGTCGAAACTGCGGCCACCCACATCACGATGAATCCCGTCGCGGTCAACATGCAATGCCACTCGGCGCGGCGCGCGCGGGCGACGTTCGGGCCAGGCGGAATCGAATACGGGTACTGAGATGCGAATCCTGATCGCGATTTTGTTCTTCTCGATGCTGAACCTGGCGCAGGCGGCCGAGGTTGCCGGCGTGACGTTTGCTGAAAACGATCGACAGTTCGACGACGCGAAGCTGCTCGTCTGAACGGGGCGGGGCTGCGCACGCGTTTGTCTTCGACGTCTACGCGATGGGGCTGTATCTGGCGGCGCGCACGCGCAAGCGCCGACGCAGGTGCTTTCGCTCCCGGGCCCGAAGCGTGTCACGATCCACATGCTGCGCGACGTCGACGCCGACACCTTCAGCCGAGGCGCTGATCGACGGCCTTCGCAAGAACCATACCGACGCGCGAGATGGTGGCGCTCGCGCCGCAGCGTCTCGCAGCTCGTCGCCATCATGGCCGAAATGAAGGAGGCCAAGGAAGGCATGGCGATCGAGCTGGACGAGGTGCCGGGCAAGAGCGTGGTGGCTGCGGATCAACGGCACGTTGGCCGGACAAGCCGATCGCGGGCGAAGGTTTTTATCGGCGCTGCTGCGCGTGTGGCTCGGACCGAGTCCGGTGCAGGACGACCTCAAGGCGGCGCTGCTCGGCGCCAAGCCCTGATCTTGCGGGACGCGACCTGACATGGCGCAGCACGACTTCACGATGCCGGTGACCGAGGCGCAGGTGCGTGCGCTGCGCGTGAACGATACGGTGACCCTGAACGGAACGCTGTACGGCATTCGTGATGCAACGCAGATCCACCTATTCGACCGCGGTCGCAAGACGCGCTTCGATTTGTCCGGGCACGCGGTGATCCACACTGCGCCGAACGTGAAGAAGGTCGACAAGAGCGCGACGCATCCGACGGGCTACGCGCCGGTGTGCATCGGCACCACGACCAGCGATCGGATGGAACGTTTTTCGCGCCCGCTGATGCAGCAGTACGGCGTGCGCATGATCATCGGCAAGGGTGGCTTGCGCGCGGATTCGTCGGCCGCGTTCAAGGACCTGGGCGGTGCGTACCTCGCGATCATCGGCGGCACCGCGGCGCTCGAGACGACCTGGGTCGAGGCAATCGAGGACGTGGATATGGACGACCTCAATCCGGAGTCGCTGTGGAAGTTCCGCGTGCGCGGATTCGGCCCGCTGCTCGTCGCGATGGACAGCCACGGCGGTAGCCTCTACGACGCGGTCAATGCGGCAGCGCAAGCGAAACGCGCGGGCGCGCTCGCCAGCCTCGGCATCAAGTAACTCGCGCGCCTGAACAGATGATCACGTGACCGCGTCGCCGCGCGAGATCGCTACCGATGTCCTCATCCTCGGGTCCGGGGGCGCGGGCCTGTTCGCGGCCTTGCACGCGCACCAGGCGGCGCCCGAACTGTCGATCACCGTCGCGGTCAAGGGCCTGCTCGGCAAGTCGGGCTGTACGCGGATGGTGCAGGGCGGCTTCAACGTCGCGCTCGCCGCCGGGGATTCGATCGAGCGTCATTTCATGGACACCATCGAGGGCGGCAAATGGCTGCCGGACCAGGACCTCGCCTGGAAACTCGTGACGCTCGCCGTCGAGCGGATCCGCGAACTGGAGAACGAGCTCGGCTGCTTCTTCGACCGCAATCCGGACGGCACGATCCACCAGAAGGCCTTTGCCGGGCAGACCTTCGACCGCACCGTGCACAAGGGCGACCTGACCGGGATCGAAATCATCAACCGGCTTGCCGAGCAGGTCTGGGCGCGCCGCGTGGCGCGGCTCGAAGAGCACCGCGCCGTCGAGCTGGTGAAAACGCGCTCGGGCGATGCGCTTGCCGGCGTGCTGATGATCGACATGCGCACGGGCGAGTACCTGCTCGTGCGCGCGAAAGCGGTGCTCCTCGCCACCGGCGGGGGGCCGACGATGTACCGCTACCACACACCCTCCGGCGACAAGAGCTGCGACGGGCTCGCCATGGCGCTGCGCGCGGGCTTGCCGCTTCGCGACATGGAGATGGTGCAGTTTCACCCGACCGGGCTGCTCGCCGGAGCCCACACGCGCATGACCGGCACGGTGCTCGAGGAAGGGCTGCGTGGGGCGGGCGGCTATCTTCTGAATGGTGCGCGCGAGCGCTTCATGCAGAACTACGACCCGAAGCTCGAGCGCGCAACGCGCGACATCGTCTCGCGCGCGATGTTTTCCGAGATGCGCGCCGGGCAGCGCACCCCGAACGGCGGACTCTACATCGCGATGGCGCATCTTGGCCCGGACCGGGTGCGGCGCGACTTCAAGGGCATGGTCGAGCGCTGCGCGGATTGCGGCTTCGATCTCGCCGGCGGGCTGGTCGAAGTGGTGCCCACGGCGCACTACATGATGGGCGGCGTCGAATTCGCCGCCGACTGCGCCACCGCGCTGCCCGGCCTGTTCGTGGCGGGCGAGGATGCGGGCGGGGTGCATGGCGCCAACCGACTTGGCGGCAACGGGGTGGCGAATTCCACCGTTTACGGCGGGGTTGCGGGCGACACGATGGCGGCCTGGGTACGCGCCGAGGGTGCGCTGCGTGCGCCGGATCCGGCGGCGATCGATGCAGCGATTGCGCACTGCGAGCGGCCGTTCGCGCGCCGTGCGGGTGCGCAGGGTTCTGGCGTCGCCCATCCCCACGGCGCGCTTGAATCGCTGCGTGAAACGCTCTCTGGCGTGATGTGGGAGCGTGTCGGTATCATCCGCGACGCCGCCGGCCTGGCATCGGCGGAACGCGAGCTTGCCGCGATCGACGCGGCGCTCGATGACCATGCGTTCGCGGACGCCAGCCGCGCGTTCAATCTATCCTGGCATGACTGGATGAATCTGAAGAGCCTGACCGAAGTGAGCCGCGTGATCGCGGCGGCGGCGCGTGCGCGCGAGGATTCGCGCGGCGCGCATTTTCGCGCCGATTTCCCCGTCGCCGGAGCGCTCGAAGACTCCGCCTACACCAGCGTGTCGCGCGATGGCGAGCGGCTTACGATCGCGTCGAAGCCGGTCGCGTTCACGCGCGTGCGCCCCGGCGAGACCTTGCTGAAGGACGCGGCGTGAGCGCACCCCTGGCTGCCGGCGTGGACTGGCCGCTCGAGATCCACCGCACGCTGAAGGCGGCGGGCATCGGACTCGTGAGCTACGTGCCGGACGCGGGCCACAAACGCCTGATCGAGCTTTGCCTTGCGGATCCGTCGATGCGATGCGTCGCCCTCACGACCGAGGAGGAGGGTCTGGGCCTTGCGATCGGGGCCTGGCTCGGGGGAGAGAAGTCGGTCCTGCTGATGCAATCGAGCGGGGTGGGAAACATCA
Organism: uncultured beta proteobacterium; assembly: GCA_963714925.1. Classification (GTDB taxonomy): domain Bacteria; phylum Pseudomonadota; class Gammaproteobacteria; order Burkholderiales; family SG8-39; genus SG8-39. The sequence continues at coordinate 60,298 of CAVQQK010000018.1, forward strand.
TCAACGTGCTCGGAACGATCAAGGAATGCCGTATCCCGCTGCCGATGATCATCACGATGCGCGGCGAGTACGGCGAGTTCAATCCCTGGCAGATTCCGATGGGGCAGGCGACGCCCGCGGTGCTCGCGGCGATGGGCGTGATCGTCGAGCCTGCACGCGAGGCGGCTGCGGTGGCGCCGGCGGTCGATGCGGCGCTGCGCCTTGCGTTCAACGGCTACGCCGCGGCGGCGGTGCTCGTATCTCAGCGCGTGATCGGAATCAAGAGTTTCCAGGAACAGGCGGCGCAATGAGTGCGATCCTGCATCGGCGCGACGTGGTGAGCGCGCTGCTCGACGAGCGCGGCGACCTGCTCGTCGTGGCCGGTCTTGGCTCGACGGCCTGGGACTGCACTGCCGCGGGCGACCATGACCTGACCTTCCCGCTCTGGGGTGCGATGGGGCAGGCGGCGATGATGGGCCTCGGCCTTGCGCTCGCGCGCCCCGAGCGGCGCGTACTGGTGGTCACCGGCGACGGTGAAATGCTGATGGGCATGAGTTCGCTGGCGACGATCGGCGTTCAGCGGCCACAGAACCTGACGCTCGTCGTCATCGATAACGGGCGCTATGGCGAGACCGGCATGCAGGAAACGCACACTGCGCACGGCGTTGACCTGGCCGCGGTCGCGCGCGCATCGGGCTTCGCCGATGCGCGCACCGTCAACGCAGCGGGCGAGCTCGCCGCGCTGCGCGCCATGATTCACGCGCAGCCGGGACCGAACTTCGCATCGGTGAAGGTGCGCGCGGAAAAGGTCCCGATCGAGCTGCCGCCGCGCGATGGCGCACTGCTCAAGGCGCGCTTTCGGCGCGCCCTGCTTGGCGATCCTGCTGACCTGCAGTAAGCGACGTCCCGGCGCCCGGCGCCCGGTACCCGGTACTTAGCCGATGTGCTGGCGGAAGAACGCCAGCGTGCGCTCGCGTGCGAGCTTCGCGCTCGGCGCGTCGTAGGAGCCGCGCTGATCGCAATTGAACCCATGCGGGGCCGGGTACAGATGCACGGTCTGCGTCGGATGGGCCGCGGCCAGCTTTTTCACGCTCTCGACCGAAATGTGCTCGTCCTTCTCCCCGTAGTGCGCCATCACCGGGCACTTCGGCTTTTCGGCGATCGACTCGTCGGTCGTGCTGCCGCCGCCGTAGTAGGGCGCCGCGCAGGCCAGGCCCGGCAAGCGGGCGGCCGCCATCCACGTCACGTACCCGCCCCAGCAGTAGCCGACGATGCCGACCTTGCCCCCTTCGGCCGCTGCCTTGATCGCGGCCTCGGCGTCGAGCAAGGCAGGTGCGATGGCCGCCTTGTCCTTGAGCGCGCGGCCCTTGGCGATGTCGTCCGGCGTGTAGCCGACATCGAAGTTGCGTTCGAGCCGGTCGTAGAGCGCCGGTGCGATGGCGAGATAGCCATCGGCCGCGTAGCCGTCCGCGACCGACCGGATATGACTGTTGACGCCGAAGATCTCCTGGATCACGACGACGGCCCCGCGCGGCGTGCCGGCGGGGTCGGCGCGGTACGCAGACAGCTTGTGCCCGTCGCTGGCGACGAGTTCGATGAACTTGCCCATGATGTTCTCCTCCGTGAGTACAGCGGCTTGAACGGCACGTATTCTACTTGGCTACTTGAGCGGTCGAGCGACCTGGCCGCTCGGCCGCGTAGGCTGCGCGAGTAGAATCGCGCGCATGAAAATGCGATCTGTGGCGCTGCTCGAGCTCGCGCGCCGTGCACTCGAGCGCGCCGGCGCGCGCGCGGCGATGGCAGAAGGCGCGGCACGCCACCTGGTGCAGGCCGAGGAACAGGGTTTGCCGACGCATGGCCTATCGCGCGTGCCCTTCTATTGCGCGATGCTGAGGAACGGGCGCGCCGACGGTGAGGCGAGGCCGGTGCTGGCGTCCGAGCGCGGCGCGGTCTGCCTCATCGACAATCGCGACGCGCTGCCCTACGAGGCCTGTGCCTGGGCGATCGATGAGATCATCGTGCGTGCCCGGCGCAACGGGATTGGATTTGCGGGGATTACCGCCAGCGGCCACGTTGGCGTGCTCGGCATCCACCTGCTGGCGGTGGCGCAGGCCGGCCTGGTCGGCTTTGCCTTCACCAATACGCCCGCCGCGATCCCGGCCTGGGGCGGGCGCAAGGCGCTGTTCGGCACCGACCCGGTGGCCGCAGTGTTTCCGCGCGCCGACGCGGACCCGCTGGTCATCGATCTCGCGCTGACCACCGTGATTCGCGGCAAGATCATGCTCGCGGCACAGAAGGGCGAGCGGATCCCGGAAGGCTGGGCGCTCGATCGCGACGGCAAACCGACCACCGACCCGACCGAAGCCATCGAGCACGGCACGATGTTTCCGATCGGTGGCGCAAAGGGTGCGATGCTGGCGCTCATGTTCGAGCTGATCTGTACCGCGCTGACGGGCGCGGCAATCGGTCCCGAGGCGGATTCGTTCTTCGCCGAGCAGGGCAACCGTCCGCGGGTCGGACAGGCCTTCGTCGCCATCGACCCGGGTGCGCTCGCGGGGCGTGACCGGTATTTCGAGCGCGTCGAAACCGTGGTCACCGCGATGCTGGCCGATCCCGGAGTGCGCCTGCCCGGAGCACGGCGCTTTGACGGCGCGCGCCGCGCCGCCGCCGAAGGCATCGACGTCGCGGACGACCTGCTCTCGAGGATCGAAGCGCTCGCGGCAGGATGACGCCGGCGATCGACGCCGCCGACGGCGGCCTGCTCGATGCGTTCTGCGACGCGCTGTGGCTCGAGGACGGCCTCGCACGCAACTCGATCGAGGCCTACCGTCGGGACCTTGAGCAGTTGTCGCGCTGGCTTGCGCGCGAGCGCGCCGGCGGTCTGATCGCGGTCGACGAAGCGGCGTTGCATGCCTTCCTCGCCGCGCGCCACCGCCGAGGTCCGGGGGTCCGCACGCCGCGCAGCGCGAGCGATGCCCGCCTGCTCTCGAGCCTGCGCCGCTTCTACCAGTACTGTCTGCGCGAGCGCCGCGTCGCAAACGATCCGACGCTGCGGCTCGAACCGCCGAAGCGCACGCCGCGCTTTCCGAAAATCCTTTCCGAGGCCGACGTCGAAGCGCTGCTCGCAGCGCCTGACGTGACGCACCCGCTCGGTCTGCGCGACCGGGCGATGATTGAAACGCTCTATGCCTGCGGGCTGCGGGTGTCCGAGCTCACTGCGCTGAAGACGGTCGAGGTAAACCTCGACGCAGGCGTCGTGCGCGTGTTCGGCAAAGGGTCCAAGGAACGGCTCGTGCCGCTCGGCGAGGAAGCCGTGGGGTGGATCGAGCGCTACCTGCGCGAAGCGCGCCCGATGCTCCTCAGGCGCACGAATTCAGCAGCGCTTTTCGTCACCGCGCGCGGCGCGGCGATGACGCGCCAGGCGTTCTGGCATCTCATTCGCCGTTACGGCGCGCGCGCGATTCCCGGCAAGGCGCTCTCGCCGCACGTGCTGCGCCACGCGTTTGCAACCCATCTCATCAACCATGGCGCCGACCTGCGGGTGGTGCAGATGCTGCTCGGCCACACCGACATCTCGACGACGCAGATCTACACCCACGTGGCGCGCGAGCGGTTGAAGGCGCTGCACGCGAAGCACCATCCGCGCGGATGAGCCGCCCGAGCCAGAGCGAGACGCCGGCCACGCAGTTTCTGCGCCGGCATGGCGTCGAATACACGGCGCACGTCTTCGAGTACGTCGAGCACGGCGGCACCGCGCGCGGTGCCGAGCAACTCGGGGTGCGCGAGCACGAAATCGTGAAGACCCTCATCATGGAAGACGAGCGCGCGCGGCCGCTGGTCGTGTTGATGCACGGCGATCGCACGGTTTCGACGAAGAACCTCGCGCGCCAGACGCAGCGCAAGCGCATCGTCCCCTGCGCGCCCGCGGTGGCGCAGCGCCATTCCGGCTACCCGCTCGGGGGCACCTCGCCGTTCGGCCTGCGCAAGCCGCTGCCAATCTACATGGAGCGCTCGATCCTGGCGTTGCCCGCGATCTACATCAACGGCGGGCGGCGCGGATTTCTCTTGCGCCTCGCGCCGCAGGCGCTCGAGCGCAGTCTGGCGCCGGTGCTGGTCGAGGTCGCGCTGGCCGACTAGGCGTCGGCCGTACGACCCGGCGCGCTCAGCCCCTGCGTTCGACCGTGACGCCGACCAGGCCGGCGTTTTTCATCACGCCGAGCTTGGCGACCGAGACGCGCGCCGAGGACGCACCGAATTCGCCGATCAACAGTTGCGCAATCCGCTCGGCGACCGTCTCGACCAGATTGAAATGTCCCTCGCCGAGCAGGGCGCGGACGCGCTCGACGATCTTGTCGTAATCGATGCAATCGGACACCCGGTCGCTCGCGAACACCGTGTCGCCCGCAATGCCGATCTCGAGATCGAGCCGCAGGGTCTGCGCAGCGTGTCGCTCGCGCTTGTGAAAGCCCACGCGCGCGTCGACGCGCAGGTCGCGAATGAAGATGTGATCCATGGTTCGGCTGCATTATAGAGAGCCGCGGGCGCGTAGAATCGCTCTTCAATGCAAACCGCGCTGATCATGCTCGCGGCCTATCTGCTCGGCTCGGTGTCCTTCGCCGTCGTCGTCAGCAGGGCGATGGGGCTGCCCGATCCGCGCAACTTCGGCTCGAAAAATCCCGGCGCGACCAACGTGCTGCGCTCGGGCAGCAAGCCTGCGGCGGCGCTGACTCTGATCGGGGACGCCGGCAAGGGCGCGGTCGCGGTGGCACTCACCGTGCTCTACACCGGAGAAAGCCCGATTTTCGGTGTCGATGCGCCGCTCGCGGGTGCGATGGCATTCCTCGGCCACCTCTATCCCCTGTATCACGGCTTTCGCGGCGGCAAGGGCGTGGCGACCGCGGCGGGCGTGTTGTTCGCGTTCCACCCGCTGCTCGGACTGGGGACGCTGGCGACATTCGGCATCATGGTCGCGTTCTTTCGGACCATCTCGCTCGCCTCGATCGTTGCGGCGGCGTTCGCGGTGTTCTGGGCCTGGTTTCTGTTCGGCCTGGTGCCGGTCACGCCAGCCGTCGGTGCCATCGCGCTGATGCTCGTCTGGCGCCACCGCGCGAACATCGCCCGCTTGTTCGCCGGCACCGAGCCGCGCATCGGCGCGAAGCCGGATGCTATCGACCCCGGGGCTAACGCAGCGTCGCAAGATCCCAGCGCGGACGCACACTGAAGCCGTGCCCGGCGGGAGGGCTGCGTTCGGGCGCGCGATCCTGCAAGCGCAGCGCGCCCGCGAACGCGATCATCGCCCCGTTGTCGGTGCACAGCGCGGGCTCGGGATAGAACACATCGAAGCCGCGCCGTGCGCCCTCGGCATCGAGCGCGGCGCGTAGCGAGCGGTTGGCGCCAACGCCGCCCGCGACCACGAGTCGTCCGAGACCCGTGGTCTCGATCGCCTGCGCGCACTTTGCGACCAGGACCTCGACCACGGCGTCCTGAAAGGCGCGCGCGATATCGGCCCGCGTCGGCGCCTCGAGGGGCGATTCGTTCGGCCTGGCATCGCGCACGAGGAGGGAAACGGCGGTTTTCAGCCCGGAGAAACTGAAATCGAGGTCGCCGCTGTGCAGCATCGGGCGCGGCAACCGGTGGCGGTTCGGCCTGCCCTGGTCCGCGAGATTCGACAGCGCCGGCCCGCCCGGGTAGCCCAGACCGAGCAGCGTCGCGGTCTTGTCGAAGGCTTCACCCGCGGCGTCGTCCTGCGTCTCGCCGAGCAAGGCGTAACGCCCAACCCCGTCGACGCGCATGAGCTGCGTGTGGCCGCCCGAGACCAGCAGGGCCGCGAAGGGAAACGCCGGCGCGCGGCGCGCAAGCAGCGGCGAGAGCAGATGCCCCTCGAGGTGATGGATGCCGATCGCCGGCACCGCGCGGGCGAGGGCGAACGCATGTGCGAACGACGCCGCCACGAGCAAGGCGCCGGCGAGGCCGGGGCCTTCGGTATAGGCCACGGCATCGATGTCCTCGATCCGCCGCCCGGTGCGCACGAGCAGTTCGCGCGTCAGCGGCACGATGCGCCGCACATGGTCGCGCGAGGCGAGCTCCGGGACCACACCGCCATAGTCCGCGTGCATGGCGGCCTGCGAGTGCAGGACGTGACCGAGGAGGCCGTCGGCGGCCGGCGCGCCGCGCGCGAGCACTGCGGCGTCGTAGAGGGCCACGCCGGTCTCGTCACAGGAGGTCTCCAGGCCGAGGATCAGCATGGCGGCCGATTCTACGGGGACTGGCGGCGGCTTCACCGAAGCGGCTATAATCCGCCCCTTTTCAGCGACCTGGAGACTGGATGACGACCGTTCGTATCAAGGAGAACGAGCCGTTTGAAGTGGCCCTGCGCCGGTTCAAGCGCACGATCGAAAAGACCGGGCTGCTCACCGAACTGCGCGCGCGCGAGTTCTACGAGAAGCCGACCACCGAGCGCAAGCGCAAGCTTGCAGCGGCGGTGAAGCGCACCCACAAGCGGCTGCGCAGTCAGACGCTGCCGCCGAAGATGTACTGAGCGGCGCGACGCAGCACGCCACGTCTCAGGACGCCCCGGCAGAGGGACTAACGCCGGGGCGTTCGTGTTTTTGCCGCGATCGCCGACCCACCACCCAGGCAGCCCTTCGGACTTTGACAGACCTATGTCACTCAAAACACGCGTCACCGACGACATGAAGGCCGCCATGCGGGCAAAAGACGCACCGCGCCTGTCGGCAATCCGGCTCCTGCTCGCGGCGATCAAGCAAAAGGAAATCGACGAGCGCATCGAACTAGACGACGCGCAGGCACTGGCGATCGTCGAGAAGCTGCTCAAGCAGCGCCGCGAATCGATCGCCCAGTTCACCCAGGCCGGGCGCGACGCGCTTGCCGCCGCGGAGCGCTTCGAGGCGGGTGTGCTCGAAGCCTACCTTCCGGCACAGCTGAGCGAAGCGGAGGTCGGCGACGCGATCGATGCAGTCATCGCCGAAACGGGGGCCGCGGGCGCCAAGGACATGGGGCGGGTGATGGCGGCGCTCAAGGCCCGGCTGTCAGGCCGGGCCGACATGGGCGCGGCCTCGGCGCGCGTGAAAGCCAGGCTCGCGGGCTGAGCCCTTACACTAACGGGATCCGCGCGTGATCCCCGATAGCTTCAAGCAAGATCTCCTCAATCGCGTCGACGTCGTCGACGTGGTGTCGCGCTACGTCCAGCTCAGGAAGGGCGGGGCGAACTTTCTCGGTCTGTGCCCGTTTCATAGCGAGAAGTCGGCGTCGTTCACCGTCAGCCCGGCGAAGCAGTTCTACCACTGCTTCGGCTGCGGCGCGCACGGCGATTCCATCGGATTCCTCATGGCCTACGCCGGGCTCGGCTACGTCGATGCCGTACGCGAGCTGGCCGCCTCGGTCGGCATGCAATTGCCCGAGACGCGACCGCGCACGCGCGAGGAAGCGGCGCGCATGGAGCGCGAGGTTGATCTTTACGCGTTGCTCGAGCAGGCGATGAATTTTTACCGAGGCGAGCTGAAGAATTCGCGCCGCGCGATCGACTATCTGAAGGGGCGCGGGCTGACCGGGGAAATTGCGGCGCGATTCCGGGTCGGTTATGCGCCGGACGACTGGCAGGCCCTGCGTGCGGCGTTTCCGGAGTACGAGAATCCTGCGCTCGTCGAGGCCGGACTGGTGATCGAGAACGAGGGCAAGCGCTATGACCGCTTTCGCGACCGGGTCCTGTTTCCGATCTTGTCGAATCGCGGCGCCGTGATCGGATTCGGCGGGCGCGTGCTCGGCGATGGCGAACCGAAGTATCTCAATTCGCCCGAGACGCCGGTCTTCGAGAAGGGGCGCGAACTCTACGGCATCGTACAGGCGCGCGAAGCGATCCGCCTGGCGGGCCGGGCGCTGGTCGTCGAGGGCTACATGGACGTTATCTCGCTCGCGCAGCATGGCGTCGGCTATGCGGTCGCGACGCTCGGCACGGCGACCACGCCGTCTCAGGTATCGCGCCTGCTGCGCCTGGCTGACGAGGTGGTGTTTTGTTTTGACGGGGACGCGGCCGGGCGCAAGGCGGCCTGGCGTGCGCTTGAAGTCAGCCTTCCACTCGCGCTCGACCACAAGCCGATTCGGTTCCTGTTTCTGCCGCAGGGCGACGATCCCGACACCCATATCCGGGCGCACGGCGCCGAGGCCTTTGAGCGCGCGGTGCGCGAGGCGCAGACGCTTTCGGGTTTTCTGCTCGCCGAACTGCGTGCGCCGGCCGATCTCGCGACGCCCGAGGGCCGATCGGGGCTGCTCTCCGCGGCGCGTCCGCACCTGCAGCGCACGGAAGCCCCGGCGCTGCGCCTGCAGTTGGTGAAGGAGATCGCCACGCTGGCGCGCGTATCGCAGGAGGAGGCCGAGCAGTTGCTCGGGCTCGCGGCGCCAAGTGCGCCACGGCGTTCGGCGCCGCGCCGGGCGGCACCGCCGATTGCCGCGACGCAGGAGCGGAACCTGCTGCGCTGCGTGCTGGTCAATCCGGCGTTGGTGCGCGATCTCGAAGCCGAACTGCTCGATACGCGCATGCCCGAGAGTGCGGCATTGCAGGCAATCGCCGAATCGGCGGTCGATGGAGGGGCGATGAGCGTCGCGGTGCTGATCGACCGGTTCCGGGACAGCGTGCATGCCGAGGTGCTTTACCAGGCGCAGGCCTCGGCGCTCGAACAGGGCCTGAGTGACGACGACGCGGAGCGGCAGTTCCGGCAGATTCAGCTTGCGCTCCGAATCCAGCGCAGGCACGAGGAGTTCGACGCCCTCAAGCGTGAGGTGGCGGACGGGCGCGCAAGCCGCGACCTGATGCTGGAGCTCGACCGGCGCGCGAAGGAGCTGGCCGAACTGAAGTCGCAGCGTCTGTAACGACGAACGTGCTGGAGGACGGCGCGATTATTGATATACTTCACGGTTTTCCCGGCAATCCGCAATCGGGCGGGAAACCGGGCGTAACGCGAGGCGAGAATGGTCAAGGTCAAGCGCAAGCCGAAGTCCAAACGGTCCCCCGCGGCCAAGACAAAATCCAAGGTTATCAAGGCGCTCAAGAAGCGCGGGACGCTTAGGGCGCGTCCCGCGGCCAAGAAGTCGGGCCGCAGCGCGCGCCCGGTGCGCAAGCCCGTCAAGACGGCGTCCAGCGCGCGGTCGGCGGCGCTCGCCAAGGCCAGGGCGAAAGAGAAGGCGCTCAAGCTCAAGGCGGCCGCGGCGAAGGCGAAGGTCAGGGCCAAGGAAAAGGCACTCAAGCTCAAGGCGGCGGCCATGGTCAAGGTCGCCAAGCTCAAGGAGGCCAAGCTCAAAGCGGCCGCCAGGGCCAAGGCCGCGGCGCAGAAGCTCAAGGAACGGCAGCTCAAGGCACTCGCCAAAGCGGCCGAGAAGCAGGCGCGGGTGCTTGCCAGGCAGCAGGCCGCGGCGGCGAAAGCAGCCGAGAGAAAGCGCGCGAAGGAACAGGCACCCAAGGCAAAACTCAAGAATGCCACGCAGGCACTCGAATTGCTCGAGGCGCAGGTCAATGAGGGGCTGAAAACCGGAAAAGGCAAGGCGAAGGGGCGCGGCGGGCGCAAGGCGCGGCGCGAGGAATGGCTGGCGTCGATCGCGCAGTTGCCCAAAGAGGACGCGGAGGCACGGCGCACCCGGCTCAAAGTTCTCATCGTGCTGGGCAAGGAGCGTGGCTTCCTGACGTACTCCGAGATCAACGACCACCTGCCCGACGACCTGGTCGACGCCGAACAGATCGAGGCCATCATCTCGACCTTCGGCGACATGGGAATCCAGGTCTACGACCAGGCGCCTGATCAGGAGTCGCTGCTCGTGAACGAAGCGACGCCGGCGGCGGCTGCCGACGAGGATGTCGAGGAGCAGGCGGATGCAGCGCTTTCGACGGTCGATTCCGAATTCGGCCGCACGACCGATCCGGTGCGCATGTACATGCGAGAGATGGGCTCGGTCGAGCTGCTCACGCGGGAGGGCGAAATCGAGATCGCCAAGCGTATCGAGGAAGGCCTGCGCCACATGATCCAGGCAATCAGCGCCTGTCCGACCACGATTCGGGAGGTCACCGAGCTTGCCGAGAAGGTCGAAAAAGAGGAGATGCGGATCGACGAAGTCGTCGACGGCCTCGTCGATCTGAACGCCAAGGAAGCATTCGATCCAAAGCGCGTCGAAAGCGAATCCGACGACGACGATTCATCGGTCTCGGAGAGCGACGGTGATGGCGACAGCGACGAAGACGAGGACGATGAAGGCGCCGCGCAGCGTGCGAACCTGTTGCGCCTGCGGTCCGAAGCGCTCGAGAAATTCACGCGCATCCGGCGCCTGTTCGAGCGTCAAAAGCGGGTGTTCGAGAACAAGGGGTCGAAGGACAAGGAATATCTGCGGCTGCGCGACCAGATCACCAACGAGCTGATGGCGATCCGGTTCACCGCGCGTACGGTCGAGCGCCTGTGTGACGGCGTGCGTAGCCTCGTCGACGAGGTCCGGCGCAACGAGCGCGAGATCCTCAGCATTTGCGTCGACAAGGTGCGGATGCCGCGCCAGCACTTCATCAAAATCTTCGCCGGTACCGAGGGTTCGAAGCGCTGGCTCACGTCCGACATCAACGCGGATCAGCCCTGGGGCGAAATGCTCAGGCGCGTCGAGCCCGACATCCTGGAGCTGCTGGGCCAGGTCCAGGGCGTGCAGCAGAAGATCGGGATCTCGGTGAAGGAGTTGAAGGACATCAACAAGCAGATGTCGACCGGCGAGGCCAAGGCGCGTCGCGCCAAGCGCGAAATGACCGAGGCGAACCTGCGTCTGGTGATCTCGATCGCGAAGAAGTACACCAACCGCGGGCTGCAGTTTCTCGACCTTATTCAAGAGGGCAACATCGGTCTCATGAAGGCGGTCGACAAGTTCGAATATCGCCGCGGCTACAAGTTCTCGACCTATGCCACCTGGTGGATCCGGCAGGCGATTACGCGATCCATTGCCGACCAGGCACGCACCATCCGCATCCCGGTGCACATGATCGAGACGATCAACAAGATGAACCGGATCAGCCGGCAGATCCTTCAGGAAACGGGGCAGGAACCCGATCCGGCAACCCTTGCGGCACGCATGGAGATGCCTGAGGACAAGATCCGCAAAATCCTCAAGATTTCGAAGGAGCCGATTTCGATGGAGACGCCGATTGGCGACGACGACGACTCGCATCTCGGCGATTTCATCGAGGACCAAGCGACGCTGGCGCCGAACGATGCAGCGATGTATGCCGGTCTGCGCGACGTGACCAAGGATGTGCTCGATACGCTTACCCCGCGCGAAGCCAAGGTGTTGCGCATGCGGTTCGGCATCGAAATGAACACCGACCATACGTTGGAGGAGGTCGGCAAGCAGTTTGACGTGACACGTGAGCGGATTCGCCAGATCGAGGCGAAGGCGCTGCGCAAGCTGCGTCATCCGTCGCGCTCGGAACGCCTGAAAAGTTACCTCGACGAGGAGGGTTGATCGTCGACGGGGTGTCGAGCGGGCCGCGTAAGCGGCCCTTTTGATTTGCGGAGTACCGCAGCCTGTTGGGGGAGTGCACGCAGATGCAGAAGGTGATCGATTACTACTTTTCGACTTCCTCGCCGTGGACCTATCTCGGTCACGCACGATTTGGCGAGATCGCGCGGCGACACGGCGCGACCGTCCGCGTTAAACCGGTCGACTATGGCGTCATCTTTCCACAGTCGGGCGGCCTGCCGCTGCCAAAGCGTGCGCCGCAGCGCCAGGCCTACCGCTTGGTAGAGTTGGCGCGCTGGGCCCAGCATCTCGGCGTGCCGATCAACAGTCAGCCGAAGTATTTTCCGGTGGACGGCAACCCCGCGGCCTGCCTCATCCTCGGCGCCCCGGAGGCGGCGCGCTTTGCGCTTGCGGGCGCTGTGCTGTCGGCGCTTTGGACCGGGGAGGCGAACATCGCCGATGCGCAGACGCTTGCGCAACTCGCTGCGCAGCACGGCGTCGCGAACGCGAACGCGGCGATCGAGGCGGGCGGGCATGCGTTCCCGGCATTGACCGAAGAGGCGCGCGCACGCGGGGTATTCGGCGCGCCGACCTATGTCTACCGCGACGAACTGTTCTGGGGGCAGGACCGGCTCGATTTCGTTGACCGCGCGCTCGGTCGCGGGTAGAAGAGATCGACGAGCAACCCGCCGCAAAGGGCCACGATGGCCACGCAGGAACGCATCTTTTGCCTCACGCCTGCCGGCGCACAGGCGCTCGCGAGCGGCGACGCCGCGGTGCCCTCGGATTACCGGCGCCTGCTGCAGCTGGTCGAAGGCGACACGCATATTGACGTGGTGCGCGGTTGCCTGCGGCAATACCCGGACAAGCTGATCGAAGAGTGGCTCGACGAATTGGTCGAAATCGGCTACCTCGATCACGCCGCGCCGAGCGATCCGCTCGACCTGGATTTCACGGCCTATTTCTCGAAGGGTCCCGCGCAGGCGACCGGTGTGCTGGCCGAGGACGCCAGCAAGCTTGAACAGGATGCCAAGGCTGCGGGCTCGGTGCTGTCGCGCGCCGGCGCATTCTTCTCGGAAGCGCGCCTCAAGAACCGCTCGCCGTCGAACAAGACACCCGAGGAAACCGTGGTCCTTATCGTCGAGGACGATCCGGATCAGATGGCATTGGCAGATTTGCGTGTCTCGATGGCCGGATATTCGGTACGCGTTGCACGCGACGCGGCCGAGCTTCTGGGGGCACTGAAGAAGGATCCGCAGCTCGACATCCTGCTACTCGATGTGATGCTGCCCGACGGCAATGGGTTCGACATACTCGCGAAGTTCAGACGCCATCCTAATTTCGCCCTGCTGCCGATCGTGATGCTGACCGCAAAGGACGCGGTAACCGACATCAAGAAAGGGCTTACGCTCGGCGCTGACGGTTATGTGACCAAGCCCTACAGCAAGAGCATCCTCACCGAAGCGGTACGCAAGGTGCTCAAGCAGCCAGCGCCCGCGTAAATCAATCCGTGGGCCGGTAGCTCAGTTGGTTAGAGCAGGGGACTCATAATCCCTTGGTCCTTGGTTCGAATCCAAGCCGGCCCACCAATCAAACCAGTCAGCGATGGGAAATTCGATCAGCCCCGATACGAGCCGCCAGCCCCAGCCGTTGGGGGTAGGTCTCTATCGGCGCTCCGCCGCAATATTCCTCGCCACGCTCGTGCTGTTCATGGTCGTGATGCCGTTTGCGCCGCAGCTCGCCGACCCGGGTCTACTTGAAGGCCCACTGATCGGCGTCACGCTGATCACCGGGGTGAAAGGGGCGCTCGTCGCCGCGAGTCGTTCTCCAGTTTTGAATGATCCAACAATTTGAATGGACCAATGATCCCTGGGCAGATCAGTGTAGATTGTGTCCCGGCGGAACTCACGCTCCGATCGCAATGAGCAAGATCCTTATCCTCTATTCGACCATCGATGGACACACCCTGAAGATCTGCAAGCGACTGCAGCAGGTCGTCGAGCAGGCCGAGCATCGGGTGACATTGGCCCCGATTGAGGACTGGCCCGACATCGATATCGAGCCTTTTGCCAAGATCGTGATCGGCGCGAGCATCCGCTACGGTAGGCATCGCCCTTGCGTAGCCGAGTTCATGCGCGCGAACCGCCGAATCGTCGAAAGCAAGCCGAACGCGTTCTTCTCGGTCAACATCGTGGCGCGCAAACCGAACAAGAACACGCCGCAGACAAACCCTTACGTCAGGAAATTTATCAGGCAAATCTCCTGGCGTCCGCGGCAGCTCGCCGTGTTCGCGGGGATGCTGGACTATCCCAGATACGGCTTTTGGGACCGCCAGATCATCCGCTTCATCATGCTGCTGACGAGGGGGCCGACCGATTCGAGCACCGTGGTCGAATTCACGGACTGGATGCAGGTCGAGGCATTCGGGCACCTGATCAGCGACATGTAGCCGCGCGGCATTTCGCCCGGGAGTCCCGATCGATCCCGCGAATATTGGCCTGCTGCAGTGGGGTGCCCGGCCCAGTTTGATCTACGTCAATCTCCAATTTCGGAACACCATTAAACATGTTCTGAGTCGTAATTCCTGGCGAATTGACGTTGCACCGGGAAAAGAAGGCGGGCCCAGCGTACAAGGATCTCGCCGCAAAATACAAGGCAACTAGGATGCCGTGGGCATGCTGGTCGGCAAGATCAAGAGGGTCAAGGGACATCCGAAGATTGGCGCGACCAATGACGAATTGAAGGCGGCCGTCGGGCGCGGGTTGTCCACACAGTAACGCGAGTCGATGGGGGGAAAGCGGGCCGCAGCCGGCTTGTTGCCCGAGGTGAAGCTTGATTTGGATCAAGCCTCCCCGGGGAGCGTCGACTGTGGCCTTGAGTGAAAGGGGGCGTGCGTTGCAGCCCATGGTTTTTCGCTCGTGTGCGGATGTATGCCGTGTTGACGCCGACCGAGGTAGGAGCCCGACGTGCCCAAGCACATCGTCCGATTGATCATTCTGATTGTCGGTGGCCTCGCCGCAGGGTTGACCGCGAAGTGGTATTTCACCACCGAGTCGTTTTACGAATACGGCCACTATCGCGCTGACTCGCTGCCGGAAATCGCCGCTCAGGCGCCGGCGTTCCAGACCGCCCGCTATTGCCAGAGCTGCCATGTCGAGCGGCATGCGCAGTGGTCGGCGAGCAACCACAAGTCGGTGACCTGCGAGGTGTGTCACGGCGCGGCCCAGGGCCACCCGCAGAAAGGTAAGTTGCCGATTCCCGCCGATACGCGAAAACTGTGCTCGCTATGCCATGAAAAGATGGCAGAACGACCCCGCACGCAACCCCAGATCGACTTGGCGCAGCACGGCGCGGGCCAGCAGTGCATCGTCTGCCACAACCCCCATTCGCCCAAGCTGGCGGGCGCCGCGGCCATGGTCGCTGGAGATGCCGCGGCGGGCGCGAGGAAGCACGCGGAAAGTTGCGCCAGCTGCCACGGCGAGAGCGGCGTCAGCCCGAACGATACCTGGCCGAATCTGGCTGGTCAGAACGCCGCCTATCTCGCCCGCATCCTCGCGGCGTACAAGTCGGGCGACCAGACCGACGTGATGATGTCGCCTGTGGCGCAAACGCTGAGCGATGCCGACGTGCAGAACCTTGCCGGCTACTACGCGGGCTTGAGTTGCCCGGTGCCCACGCGCACTGCGAGTGGGGGCGCTGCCGCCGGCAAGCTACTGGCCAAGAACTGCGAGGCCTGCCACGGCGAGACCGGTATCGGGGCAATCCCGCCTGGCCCCATATTGCAGGGCAGAAGTCGACGTACCTCGCCAATACGCTCAAGGCGTTCCGCGCCGGACTGCGCAAGGATCCGATGATGGCAGGCGTGGTTCGGGGTCTGAGCGACGCGGATATCGCAAACCTGGCCGCCTACTACGCAGCTCAAAGCTGCGGGCCAGCGTTGCCAGCAAAGGGGGGATGATGAAACGCGAAGCGATCAGCGCATTGCGCGCAAGGCGTGTGTTTCTGCGCAAGGCCGGTCGCGCGGCCGCCGTTGCGGGCGCCGCCGTGGCCGCAGGGACGGTGGGCGTCGTGCAGAAGCTGGCCGCAAAGAGCGAAACCGCCCCGGGCGCGCCCGTTCCCAACAGCGGATTACGACTGGACCCAGCACCGCTGGGGGTTCGGTGTCGATGCGACCAAATGCATCGGCTGCCTGCGCTGCGTCGAGGCGTGCAAGCGGGAGAACGACGTCCCGGGCACCGCGCATCACTTCCGCACCTGGGTCGAGCGCTACGTCTATCTCGAGGGCGAGGACAAGCCGCGAATCGACAGCCAGCAGGACCCCGTGAACATCGAGGCATCTGGTTCGGAAAGCGAGTACCGCTTCGCGAACCGCTACCAGGACGCGAAGGTGGAGAAGGCCTTCTTCGTGCCCAAGCTGTGCAACCACTGCTCGCACCCGGCCTGCGTGCAAGTGTGTCCGGTCGGCGCTACCTACAAGACCGAGGACGGCGTGGTGCTCATCGACCACGACTATTGCATCGGATGCCGGTACTGCGTGCAGGCCTGCCCCTACGGCGCGCGTCTGTTCAACGAGGAAAAAGGCGTGTCCGACAAGTGCACCTGGTGCTATCACCGTATCACGAAGGGACTGCAGCCGGCGTGCGTCGAGGTCTGCCCGGTCGGCGCGCGCATTTTCGGCGACCTCAACGACAGCCAAAGCCAGATCAGCCTGTTCATCCGGAACAATCGCGTGCAGGTGCTCAAGCCGGAGACCGGCAATGCGCCGAACGTCTTCTACGTCGGCATCGACAAGGAGGTGGTCTGATGGAAGCGATCATTCACTACGCGCCGTACACGGGCTGGGTGTACCCGAACGAGACGGTGATCGAGTGGTCCGTAGCGATCGTCGTCTATCCCTATATCACCGGGCTGGTGGCGGGCGCGTTTACGGTATCGAGCCTGTACCAGGTGTTCGGCTTCGAGCGGCTGAAGCCGGTGGCCCACTTCGCTTTGCTGACTTCGCTGGGTTTCATGTTTTTCGTGCCGTTGCCGTTGCTGCTGCACCTCGGCCACCCGGAACGCGCGTTCAACGACCTGCTGACGCCGCACCTGACTTCGGCGATGGCCGTGTTCGGCTATTTCGCGACCTTTTACATTGTCTTGCTGCTGAGGGACTGGTTCGCGTTTCGGCCTTACATCGTCGAGCAGGCGCAGAAACGGAACGGCTTGCGGGGCATGTTCTACCGCGTGCTGACGCTCGGTTCGTACGACGTGTCCGACAAGGCGATGAGCTATGACAGGAAGTGGATCTTCGCGCTGGCGGTCGTCGGGATACCGGGCGCGCACGGCCTGCACGGCTATGTCGGGTTCATGTTCGGTTCGCTCAAGTCGCGCGAATGGTGGTCGTCGGATCTCATGCCGCTCGTGTTCCTTTTTTCTGCGATCATCTCCGGCGTGGCTGCGATCGTGATTGCTATGTTGCGAGCTGCAAGCTGCGTAGGGTGCCGATGGACCTAGCGTGCCTCAAAGGCCTCGCGTATACGCTGTGGGGGTTCATCATGGTCGCTCTTGTCCTGGAGGCGCTTGAGTTCTCCAATATCATCTACAAGGCCGGGAGGGCGTGGACATGATCGTGCAATACGTCACCGGGCCGCTCCTCGTGCCTTACTTCGTCATGCAATTCGGCGTCGGCGCCGTCATGCCGTTACTGCTGCTCACTTATATCATCTGGCGCGGCACCAGCGGAAAGCTGTGATCGCGGGTACCACGATCAGCGCATGCCTGGTGTTACTCTCGGTATTCATGATGCGCTGGAACGTCGTTATCGGTGGGCAGGAGATTTCCAAGACGGGCCAGGGACTGTTGGAATATCAAGTCCAGTTGTTCGGCAAGGAGGGTCTGTTTGTTTCGCTGCTACTGGTTTTTGCACCGCTGCTCATGCTGTTGGGATTGACCCGGCTGTTTCCGCCGTGGGTGGACAAAGTGGCATGAAGATTCTCCTGGCAGGCATGCTTGCCGCTGCCGTGGCGATTTCAGGGGTCTCGCGCGGCGCTGCAGCGCAAACTGCAACCGTCAAGCCCGGCTCCGATGACGCGCTGAGGGCGGTATACGCCACGCCGGTCGAAGTCGCGGAGGGCGGGCGCATTGCGGAAGCTTCGTGCGCGCGCTGCCATGGCGCCAACGGGATCAGTGCCACCAAGGGCGTGCCCCATCTCGCGGCGCAGCGCGCGGCGTATCTCGATCTCCAGCTGCGCGCCTACCGGCACGGCGACGCGTGCTCAAAGCGCCATGACCGGGATCGTGAGGTACTTGAGCGATGACGCACTGGTGAGGGTCGCGGCCTACTACGCGAGCCTCGATCCGCCGCGGCCGGCGACGGCCCCGGCCAAGGCGACGCCGTCGAAGCTCGACCCGGTACAGGCGGGCAAGGACGCGGCAGCCGGCTGCGGCGGCTGCCACGGCGAAACCGGCATCAGCAAGACGCCTGGCATGCCGAGTTTGGTCGGGCTCGACCCGGAATACTTCGTCGCGGCCGTGAACGCATACAAGACCGGCCAACGCAAGAACGACATGATGAAATCGCTCGTTGGGGCCCTAAACGAGGAGAGCGTGAACAACCTGGCGCTCTACTATGCGCTGCAAGAGCCCGCCAAGGCGCAGACGCCGGCCCCCGGCGACCAGGCGGCAGGCAAGGCGGCGGCTGCGTCCTGCGCCGCATGCCATGGCGACCACGGGGTCAGCGGCAACCCCGCCACGCCGAGCGTTGCCGGTCAGGACGCCGAGTACCTCGCTGCCGCGCTGCGCGCCTACAAGGACGGGTCGCGCAAGGACGAATCGATGAAAGGGCCCGCGGCGGCGCTCGACGAACGCGCGCTGCGGAACATCGCGGCGTATTACGCGGCCCAGCAGCCGCAGCCGCTCAAGGTACGCAGGCCGCTCACCACCGCGGAGTGGACCGAGCGCTGTGACCGCTGTCACGGCCCCAAGGGGCAACAGCACCGACCCGCTGATTCCGCGCCTTGCGGCGCAGCGCGTAGACTGGCTCGAGCAGGTCCTGCACGCCTATCGCACGGGTGCGCGCAAGAGCGCGGCGATGGCCGCCATGTCCGCGTTGATGAAGGAGGCGGATGTGCGGGACCTTGCTGCTTACTATGCGCGTCAAACGGCGCGCGCGGTCACCTACGTGGTGCTGCCGCCGGCGAACACGAGGCGCGACAAATGAAAGAGGAACCGAAAGTGAGTGGCGCGCCGCTGCACCGGCTTTATCACCATTTTTCAGAGCTGCCCTACAGCATGCTGGTCATGTACACGGCAACCTTGCTCATCCTCGGCACCGCCTACCTGTTCGCCGGAATTTACCTGTTTCACTCCTACTCCGGAAAAGACGGAAATCCGAAAACACTGTCTTACGACGACATCGTCATCGCCTACAGCGGCAGCGGCGAGGGTTCGCGTCTCGAGTCGGCGCTGCGCGGATCGATGTCCGCCATGCTGCCGCGGGACGAGCTCAGTTCGCTCGTCTCATGGGTTCAGGAGGGCGGCGAACGCGCCAGGTACGAAAAGGAGATTAAGCTGCTGTTCGACAAGCGCTGCATGCTCTGCCACGACGGCAGCAACCCGCATCTGCCGAACCTGAACGGCTACGACAATGTGCAAAAAGTCACCGAGCGGGACACCGGTGCCGCACTGCCCACACTGGTGCGCGTCTCGCACATCCACTTTTTCGGGCTCACGTTCGTCTTTTTCATCGTGGGGACTATTTTTGGTCATGCCTACGTGCGACCGGTATGGTTCAAGTGCACCGTCATAGTACTTCCGTTCGTCGCGCTTACGCTGGATATCGGTTCCTGGTATTTCACCAAGATCTACCACCCGTTCGCCTGGGTGGTGATGATCGGCGGCGGCCTCATGGGCCTGTCGTTCGCGTTCATGTGGGTGGTGTCCATGTACCAGATGTGGTTCTCGCGGACGCCCTCGGTCGTCACGCAAAGGCAGCGCGGCGAGAGCACTGACGTTGGCTGATCCATCGTGCTCGAGGATCCAATCAAACGTCATTCGCCGAGATCGTGTTGGCGGGCGCGGCTCAGGTGCAGGACAGGGATGATCTCGTCCTGCTGTTGAGGGCGTATCGCGATATTCGGCGCGAGCGCACCACGACGCACAGGCTGCGCTTGCCTTAGGGCGATACCCTCATCGAGCGCATCGCGTCCGACGACGGCCAGCCCGCGAAACAGGCGCCGGGTCAGTACACCTTGTGGTAGAAGCGCGTTTCGACGGGCAGGGGCATGTCCGCTGTCTGCACGCGTACCGTCACGACGTACTGCGTGTTGCGGCTCAATCTAACGTACTGCCCGTAGGCCGGAACGTTGTTCAGCGTGATGGGTTCGAGTATCTTCGAGACCCCCGTGCCATTGAGTTGCGCGACGCGCAGGCCGACCGTGGCGCCGGCGACCGGCGTCTTGCTGGCGCGGTCGAACAGCGAAACGTTGACGTGGTAATAGCTGCTCCCGCTTGGAACCCCGCCGTGCAGAGATCGTTCGGCGGAATTCTGCGGATAGGCACGCAAGACCTCCGCCGGCAGGAAGCCAAGATAGATCTCCATCCCGCCGACCACCTTAAAATTACCCGCGCGCTTCGCCGGCGCCGCGGTGGTACTGGACGCCTCGCGCTTCGGCGCTGCCACAGGGTTGAACATGTAGACGATCGCGTTGCGAATTTCGGCATCGCTGAGGTCGGACCTGTCGCCGCGCGGCGGCATGCCCCCATGCCCGCGGATCGCTGAGCGGACGAGCTGGTCGAGTCCCTGGCTGAGCCGCGGCGTCCAAGCCTGGTGGTCGCCGATCCTGGGTGCGCCGCCGACGCCCTCCTGATGGCACTTGCTGCACTGCGCCTCGACGACCTGCTCGCCGGTGAGCTGGACGCGCAGGGATTTCGCGCTGCCGGGCTCAACCCAGTGGCCGCCCGACTGGTTGACCATGTAGGTGATCGCGCGTTGGATCTCCAGATCGGAGAGCTTTGCGTTGCCGCCGTGCGAAGGCATCTCGCGTATGCCCTTGAGCGCGTGCTCGGTGAGGCTGGTGAGCCCTTGCTCAGCGCGCTTGCTCCACGCGTTCCTGTCGCCGATTCTCGGCGCGCCCTTCGCGCCCGAGCCGTGGCAGGCGATGCATACCGACTCCACCACTTCCTTGCCACTGCGCACACCGTCGTCGGCCCGCGCCTCGAGGAACGCGAGCGCGGCGGCGATCACGAGAAGGCTGGCCAGCGCCAGGCGCGTCGGGATATTGATAGTCGACATCCTGTGATGATACCAATTTCTGGCGTGCAACAAAAAACGAACCGTCAGCGCGCCTCCGGCTGCGGCAGAGTGAGAATCGCTTCCAGACCGCCGCTCGGTCGGTTCTTCAATACAAGATCGCCGCCGTGCGCGTGGGCGATGTTGCGTGCGATGCCCAGGCCGAGCCCGGTTCCGCCGGTCTCACGACTGCGCGAGGACTCGCCCCTGAAGAAAGGCTCGAACGCGCGTTCGAGCTCTTCATCGGCAATGCCGGGTCCTTCATCCAGCACGCGGATCGTGATCCGTTTCGCTCCTTCCTCGGCCCTGAGCGTCGCGCGCTTGCCATAGCGGATCGCGTTGTCGACGAGATTGCTGAGGCAGCGGCGCAGCGCCAGCGGCCTGCAGGCGAACGGATGCGCGAGGCGGCCTTCGACCTCGACCGTGTTTCCCATGTCCTGGTAATCGGTCTGCAGGCTCTCCAGCAGCGCCATGAAGTCCACGCGTTGCACGGGTTCGCTTGCACTCGCGTCGCGCATGAAGTCGAGGGTGTGGGCGACCATCGACTCCATTTCCTCGAGGTCCTTCGAGAACTTTGCGCGCAGCGCTTCGTCGTCCAGCAATTCGGTGCGCAGCCGCAGCCGCGTGATCGGCGTCTTCAAGTCGTGCGACATGGCCGTGAGAATGCGGGTCCGGTCGCTGATGAAGCGCGCCAGTCGCCCCTGCATGGTATTGAACGCGCGGGCGGCGCGGCGCGCTTCGATCGGCCCGGTCTCGGGCAGCGGAGGACGATTGATGTCCTCGCCCAGCTGCTCCGCGGCGCTCGCCAGCGTCGAGAGCGGGCCGGTCACCCAGCGTACTGCCACCAGCGACAGCGCGACGACGGTACCGAGGAGCACGAGCAGCGTCAGGCCGAGGCGCAGCGGCATCTCCGCGGACTCGGGGGAAACAAATGAATCGAAGGTCACCACAGCGCCGTCGCGAAGCACCACTTGGACCACGAAAAACGTACTCTCCGAATGCATCGTCTGCATTCCGCCGCCGGGCATGGGGTGCTGCATCATCGGCATGCGGGGCGGACTTCTCTGCTCTCGTTGCCCGTAGCGCGCCGGGACACCCGCTGCCCTCACCCCCCGAACGTGCATGCCCTCGCCGAGGGCGTAGCGCAATACGGTCGCGAACATCGAAAGCCGCATGTCGGCCTCCGGTGACCCACGGTCCGTCGCCATCGGGGGGCGGTCGAGCGAAATCGCGAGTGGCGGCGCGTTGAAGACCGAGACGATCCTGCGGCGTTCCTCGGGGGAGACCGAATCGAGCAGCTTGCTGACGTCCGCGACGCGCTGCGCCACCTGCATGCCGCTCGCGCGGTAGAGCAGTTGGTCGCGTTCGCTCAGATTGAGGTAGGCGGTGGCCAGCTGCGCAAAAACCAATCCGCACAGCAGGATCAGAACGAGGCGTCCGAAAAGACCGCGTGGCAGCAGGCGCACTAGCGCTTCACCTCGACCGGCACGGCGAGCACGTATCCCTCGCCGCGTACGGTTTTGATGATCTTTGGATCGGTCGGGTCGTCGCTAAGACGATGCCGCAACCGGCTCACCTGATTGTCGATCGAGCGGTCGAACGGCTCGGCTTCGCGGCCGTGCGTAAGCATCATCAGCTGATCGCGGCTGAGTACGTGGTTGGGGTGGTCGAGGAAAATCCGTAGCATCCGGAACTCCGCGCCGCTAAGCGACATGACCACGCCGTCGGGCGAAATCATGTGGCGCGCGACGGTATCGAGGCGCCACCCGGCGAAGGTCATGGTGCGCGCCTCCTCGGCGCGCAGATCCCGCGGCAGGCTGCGGTGACGCCGCAACACGCTCTTGATGCGGGCGAGCAGTTCGCGCGGGCTGAAGGGCTTGGCGAGATAGTCGTCCGCGCCGATCTCCAGGCCGACAATCCGATCGGTCTCCTCTCCCCGTGCGGTGAGCATGATGACCGGCATATCCGAATCGGCGCGAAGTTTGCGGCACAGCGCGAGACCGTCGTCGCCGGGCAGCATGAGGTCGAGCACGATCAGGTCGATCTTGCTGCGCGACAGCGCCGTCCACATCGCCTTGCCGTCGGCAACGACCGTGGCCTTGCAGCCGCTCTTGCGCAGGTACTCGCCAAGGAGGCCGCGAATTTCGGCGTCATCGTCGACGACAAGGATGTGATCGATGCTTTCCATGGGCGTATCTATATCCGCTGGCCAGGCCGCCGTGCAACGGATTTGTAGCCTACTGTAACCGGCTCCGTTTCCGATACGCGGGCGTACAAAAACGCGACGCGACGCTTACATCGGCATGGCGTAATGGGAACCAACGCGGCAGCGCATCAGACCGACGCGCAGGAGCCGCAGATTTCCAGACTTCACCAAACGGAGATTCGATCATGAGAAACATCACCAAAATCGCATTGGCCGTCGGCACGGCACTGTCGCTCGGACTGACTGCCACGGGACTGAGTGCACAGCCCTCCGGCATGGGGTGGGGAGGCCACGGCCCGGGTCACGGCATGCACGGTTACGGCATGGGACCCAACGCTGGCATGGGATACGGCATGCACGGCTACGGCATGGGACCCAGCGCTGGCATGGGTTACGGCATGCACGGCTACGGTATGGGCTTCGGCGCGGATGCCGAATCGGTAGAAGGCGGTCTGGCAGGTCTGAAGTCGGCGCTGGGAATCACCGCCAAACAGGAGCCCGCGTGGCAGGCATTCGTTGAGAGCGTGAAGCAGCGGGAGGAAAGCAGGGCGTCGTGGTTCGCCAAGATGCACGAAGCGCGGGCTGCCGGTTCGCTGCCGGAACTGCTGGCGCAGCAAGATGAGGTATTCAAGCAGCATCAAGCCGAAAGACAGGCAACGACATCGGCACTGACGGAACTCTATGCCGCACTCTCGCCGGAGCAGAAAACGATCGCGGATCGGCGCTTCGGCGGATACGGCCCGCAATACGGTGGGGGATATGGCCGGGGATACGGCGGCGGGCCCGGCGGGCGCAATCGCTAGCGTGGGGGAAAGGGCCGGGCGACAAGTCCGGTCCAACCCTTGGAATTCGCCGTTCCAGCCATACCGCACGCGTAATCACAGCGAGCGCGTGCAGGACGGGAGACAAGGATGATGTGGGGATATGGCGAGATCGGCAAGAACGAGTTCGAGGAGAAGCGGCGTGACCTCTCCGCCAGCTGGGCCGGTGGCCGTGGATAGGCAACGCAGAAATTTCCTCGGGGTTGCGGGCGCAACGGCGATGGCAGGCACGCTGCCGTTCCTGCCGTGGTCGCGTATGACAGCGGCTGCGACGACGGACAAGTCCACACCCGACGTCGAGATCGAACTCGTGGCGCGGCCCGATGAAGTGCAGCTGCTGCCGGGCCGGCCCACGGCGGTATGGCGCTACGTCGGCCGCGTGCTGAAAGGTCCCCCAGAGGCGTTGCAGCCGATTCCCGATAGCTACGCGGGCCCGATCTTACGATTCAGGACCGGACAGAAGGTGCGCATCCGATACCTTAATCGGATACCGCAACCCAGCATCGTGCACTGGCACGGCTTGCTTGTTCCGGAGCGGATGGACGGCCATCCGCGCGATGTGGTTCCCGCGGGCGGCGAGTACGTCTACGAGTTCGAAGTCCGCAACCGCGCGGGTACCTACTGGTTTCATCCGCATCCGCACGGATACACGGGAACCCAGGTCTACGGCGGTCTCGCGGGGCTGTTCCTGGTGAGCGATGACGAAGAGCGTGCGGCGCGGCTGCCGACCGGCGAGCGCGACATTCCCATCGTGCTCGCCGACCGCACCTTCGATACGGCGAACCAGCTGGTCTATGAGGCCGCAATGGCTCGCGGAATGATGGGTGCCATGATGGGCTTCTTCGGCGAGCGCATACTCGCCAACGGCCGTCCGTCGCTCTCGTTTCCTGCTGCGACCGGGGCGTATCGCGTGCGACTTCTCAATGGCTCGAACTCGCGCATCTACCGCATTGCGCGATCTGACCGCAAGCCGTTGGTGGCGATCGCCTCTGACGGCGGTCTGCTCGCCGCGCCGGTCACAAGACCGTTTCTCGTGCTCGGACCAGCCGAAAGGGCCGAACTCTGGGTCGATTTTCACGCCGAGTCGGCCGGCGGTCGAATTGCCCTGGTCGCCGAGCCGCTCGACTTCGGCGGTCCGGGCATGGGAATGATGGGGCGCGGCATGGGCGGCATGATGGGGCGCGGCATGGGCGGCGGTGGCGGCCGGCAGTCCGCCGCACCCCATCCGTTTGCGTTGTTTACGGTCGGCCGAGGCGGCGGCCGCCAGGCGCTCCCGGCCCGGCTGGCCGAGCTCGCGCCACTCGCGGCACCGCAACAAGCGCAGCGGCGGGAATTTGCGATCACCCTGGGTCAAATGCGCTGGGGCATCAACGGTCGCACGTTCGAAATGGAAGCGGTGGCACCTTACGAGAAGGTCCGGTTCGGCGGCACCGAGGTGTGGGAGTTCAGCAACCGTACGCCCATGATGGCCGTCCCGCATCCGATGCATGTCCACGCGGTGCAGTTCCGTGTGCTCGAGCGGATCGGCACACCCCCCGGTCTTGATGGACTCCGCGCCGGCTTCCTCGACGCTGGTCTGAAGGACACGGTGCTGGTGCTGCCCGGCGAGCGCGTGCGGGTGCACCTGAGCTTCAATGCCTTTCACGGGCTCTTTCTTTATCACTGCCACAACCTCGTGCACGAGGATACGGGGATGATGCGAAACTACCTTGTCACGTGAAGGCGATCGCGCCGACACCCCGCGATCCGGCGTGAGGAGCAGCTGATCCAGCGCTGCACCGCACTTCGCGCAGAAGTGGTCGCCGGCAGCCACCCGTTACCGCACGCGGTGCAGAAGTCGCCGCCGCCCGTGGTCGCGGCTCGCGGATCCCTGCACGCAACGCGTGGCCGTTTGCGCGGCGCTTGATCGTAATCAGCAAGATGTACGGTCTCCGCTGCGAGCATTGCCGGCATGAGACCGGGCACGACCGCCGTCATTCCGCTTCGCACGCCGCTTTATCGGGGCGAGCGCCGCCTGCGCATCGCGCTGGTCGGTGCGCCCGGCGGCGGCAAACACACCCTGTTTCGCGCCGTCCAGGCCACTTCGGTACGCAGCGCCGCGCTGGCTGGGTCACAGCGCAGCTACGAAGAGTGCGCCGTACAAATCGGGCTCGATGAGGCGCGGCTGATCAACCTTCCGAGCCTGCGCTCACTGGTAAACCTCGAAGACGACAACCGCGCAACGCTCAAATACCTTCTCTGGGGCGATCAGCCAGCGCCGGTTTCGCGGCACGACCGGGGCGGCGTGCCGGCTCCGTTCGAGCGGCCCGACGTGATCCTGCAGGTCGTCGATGCAACGGCGCTCGAGCGGCACTTGGAGCTGACGCTGGAACTGATGGCGCTATCGCGCCCGATCGTGATTGCGCTCAACAAGATGGACGCGGCGCGCCGGAAGGGACTGTACCTCAGCAGCAAGGCGCTCGCCCGCCGACTCGGGGTGCCCGTGATTTCCACTTCAGCAGCGAGGGGATCCGGTGTT
The DNA here is from genome assembly GCA_963714925.1 of uncultured beta proteobacterium. GTDB lineage: Bacteria > Pseudomonadota > Gammaproteobacteria > Burkholderiales > SG8-39 > SG8-39. The sequence goes on from CAVQQK010000018.1 coordinate 86,589, forward strand.
TCGCAGCTGTTCCGCGCGGCGCTCAATGCTGTAGAAAAAGGTGTCGCACCGCTGCCACTCGCCTCGAGCGAGCATCTGCAGCGCAGTCTGCTGCCGCTGGCCGAGGCATTGGCGCATGCGGACGTTCAGGCCGCCTTCGGCGTGCCGCCGAATTTCCTCGTCACACAGCTGGCCCAAGGCGATCGCTACTTCTCGGACGAGCTGCACCAGCATTTTCCCGGGCGGGTGGCAGAGATCGAGCGCTTGCGTGCTGCAGCGTCCGTGGCACTGCCCCGACCGCTGGGCGAGGAATTGCACGCCGAACGCCATCATCGCGCGGCCAGTCTCGCGGAGGCAGCCACGCGCCCTGACCGAGAGGGTGGGGGCAAGGACCTGCGCTATTGGCTTGACGAAATGTTCTTGAGTCCGCGCTGGAGCCTCGCCGGAAGCGCAGCCGTGTTCGCCGCGGTCCTTTTCATCGTATTCGATGTGAGTGCGTGGCTGGACAGCGTCACGGCAGTACGGCTCACGGACTGGGCGGCGAACTGGCAGCCGCAATCCACCGGCGGCGTCATCGGACGCGCGGTGGTGGATGGGCTGATCGGGCTGGTCGGTATCGTGGTGCCTTACATGATTCCACTGGTGCTACTGCTGGTGGCGCTCGAACAGTCGGGCGTGATGGCGCGCATTGCGTTCGCGGTCGATCGCGCATTTCATCGCATCGGACTGCACGGCGCGGTGGCGCTACCGTTCCTGATGGGGCTGGGCTGCAACGTGCCCGCAATCTCGAGCGTGGCGCCGCGCCACGCGCGGCGGGAGCGGGTGGCGGCGTCGCTGCTCATCATTTCGTGCCATGCTCGGCGCGCTCGGCGATCGTGCTGGCGCTCGCCGGCAAGTACCTTGGCGGCCTGGCGGTGTTCGGCATTTTCGCGAGCGCACTGGTGGTGATCGCGCTGCTCGGGAAGCTGCTCCGCCAACACGCGCCGGAGGTCGAGCCCGGCCTGGTGCAGGAAATCCCGCCTATACGCTGCCGGGCGGCGGCGCGTTGCTGCGTGAGACCTGGCTGCGCACGCAGGACATCCTCACCATCGTCCTGCCTCTGCTGGTCGCGGGCAGCGTGGTGCTGGCGCTGCTCAATCATTTCGGCGCCGACGCACTCATCGATGCGGTGTTGCAGCCCTTGACACAGCTGTGGCTCGGTCTGCCAGTCGTGCTCGGAGTGCCGATCCTGTTCGGCGTGCTGCGCAAGGAACTTTCCCTGCTGATGCTTTACCAGGCGCTAGGCAGTTTCGACATCGACCGCTTCCTCGACCCGATCCAGCTGCTGACCTTGCTGCTGTTCCTCACCTTCTACATGCCGTGCGTCTCGACTTTCGCAGTGATGCTCAAGTCGGTTGACCGCAGGACGGCGTTCGTGGCGGTGCTGCTGTCCGTCGGCGTGGCACTCACCGTGAGTGGGGTCGCGCGCTTTGCGCTGCTGGGCATCCAGCGGCTGGCCGCGTAGCCGCCAGGCGGCGACGCACGCTGCGCGGCGGCCGCATGACCGCGTGCCGCGCTGGACTTCGCGCGAACGCTACTACCGTCCGTGGCGGGCGTAAACCGTGTAGCTGCCATCCGGAAGGACGAGCAGCACGTCGTACGGTTCGCGCGGCGAACCCTCCATTCCCGGGGCGCCGCCCGGCATGCCCGGTACCGCCAGCCCGCGCGCTTTCGGGCGCTCGGCAAGAAGTTTCCTGATGTCTTCGGCGGGCACGTGACCTTCGATTGCGTAACCCTCGATCACAGCGGTGTGGCAGCCACCGAGCGACTGCGGAATGCCGTATTGCGCACGGTAGTCCTCAGGCTTGTTCACATTCTTGGACTTCACACGGAAGCCGTTGTCCCGCAGATGATCAACCCACGAGCTGCAGCACCCTCAGGTCGGGCTCTTGTAAACGGTGGCGACGATCGAATCCGTATCTTCGGCCCCGCACCCTAGCAGTAGCAGCGTCGCTCCCACGATGGCTGCCCTCAGGAACACTCTCATAAATCGACTCCTCTACTCCAAAACAACGGTCACTCGATTCCCAATTCAGACGAAGCTAACAGTCCAGAACGCGCCCGGAACTGACCTATGTCAAACCGAGGCGGCAGCCGTTTCAGTACCGCTCGGCGTTGGAAATATCCGACGCCTGAGCGCCTACTTTTCCGCCTCGGTCGCGTAGAAGGAGGACAGGCTCTCGATGATCGAGTCGCTGTACGGCAGGCTCATCCTGTGCATCATGGAGCTTTCGCGCCGGTCGTCCCGATACGCCCGCAGCGCCATGATGAGGTAGTCCTTGTCCTGACCGCGGATTCTCGGCACCGCGAGCGCGGGGTTTTTGTCCGCTTCCGGGCTGTGGCAGCGGTTGCACTTGGCGGTCAGGTCCCCGACGATGGTCTGTCCCTTTTCCGCCGGCCGCGACTTCTGCACCGAATAGAACGCGGCGATGTTTTCGATATCCTTTTCGCTGAGTCCGGTCACGTAAGTGCGCATATCCTCGCGCTTACGGGTGGTTCGATAGGCCTTGATCGCTTCGACGAGGTAGGTCGGATCTTGTGACGCGAGACTCGGGGTCGCGCTGTCGGTGCTTACCCCGTTCGCGCCATGACAGCCACCGCACACGGCGCTCAGCGGCTCCCCGGCGGCGGGATTGCCGAATGATGGCGTCGGTCGCTCGGCGGGCGTCTGCGACGCGAAATACAACGCCAGACTCTCCGTTTCCAGCTTGCCCAGGCTCCGCAGCATCGGATGCATCGGGGACTGCTTGCGCTCGGCGTGGAGGTACTCCTGGATCGCAGCCACGAGATAGCGCGGTTGCTGGCCGGCCAGATTCGGGGTGCCGGAAATCTTGCTGTTGCCGTCTGCGCTGTGACAGGTCGCGCACGCGGCCGCCAGCTTCTTGCCGGCGTCGTAGGGCGAGAAGCGCTGCCCCGCCGTGTCCGAGGCGGCAGGGACGCGCGGCAGGCTGGCGTAGTACGCGGTCACGTTGCGCGTATCTGCATCGGTCATGCGTCCCGCCAGCGCCTTCAACGCGGCGTGAAAGCGCTGGCCCTGCTTGTAGGCGGCGATCGACGCAATGAGATAGCGCTCGCGCTGCGCCGCCAGGTGTGGAATGCCGGGCGCGGTACCCCTGCCGTCCACCCCATGACAGCCCTTGCATTCGCGCTCGGCGAACGCCTTGCCCGCGGCGAGGTCGGCCGCCGGCGCGGCGCCCGAGGTCCCCGGGCTCGATTGGTCCTGGTCGGGGCAGCCCAGCAGGGCCGCAGACAATGCGACGCACAGCAAAACACGCTTCATTGGAATCTCCAAGAATGTGGTGCCGGCCGGTTCATTCCCGCTTTCGGTCGACTGCGACGTTCGCATGGCCGGCATTTTATTCCCACGAGCAAGGGAAGCATAGTTCGGTCTCGCGCACCGGATGGCCCGTCACGCATCGCCTCGCCCAATGCGCCGTTCGGTTATCCGCATCGGCCGCGCGATCGTTCATGCGACTCCGTTTTCGACGAACCCGATGATCACCAAGACGAGCAGGACGAGACCGATGCTGATCAAGGTGAATCCCAGGATCTTCGATCCCCGGGTCATCGGCCCCGAGGGGGCGTCGACCAGGTGTTTTTGCAGCTCGCCGGTCTCGACCAGGCGGTTGTATTCCAGCGTGTGCTCGCGCTTGAATTCCTCCAGCGACACCGCGCCCGTGAACATCACGATATCGAGCGGGAATTTGTCCGGACGAAAGTGGTTGTTGAAGAAATGCACCGTGAACAGAAACACCGCCGCAAGGATCGCTTCCTCGCCGTGGACGAGCGTCGCGACATTGAAAACCACGCCGGGCAGGACCGAAGCGACCAGGTTCGGAAACCACAGCATGAGGCCGCTGCCACCGATGATCGCCACGCCCCAGAACACTGCCCAGTAGTCGAACTTTTCCCAGTAGGTCCAGCGATCGAACATGGGACGCGGCCCCATGCCGAAGAACCACCGGAACATGGCGATCATGTCCGTGAGATCCTCCCAGCGCGGTACCAGCGAGTTGGGCCCGAACCATCGGAATGTCTTCCAATTGCGGCCGATGGACAGGACGAAATAGATTAGCTGCGCCACGAATATTGTCAGGAAAATCGACGCGCCGACGCGATGGATCACGGCGGCCACCTTCGGGCTGCCGAGCTTCTGCATGACGACCGGCGCCCAAGGACTGTTGGCGTAGAGCGCCGACATGCCGGTGAGCACCAGCGTCATCACGGTCAGCGCCAGCACGAGATGCATCAGACGCCAGACCGGCCCGAAGCGCTGGTAATGCTTGCCTTGCAACGCCTGCATCTCGTCGGTTTTGACGTAGGGCCGGGTTTTGCGCGCCTGGCGATCCTTGTATTCCCGGTAAAACCACAACCCCATGTGTGCCCAGAAGAAGGCAAACACTCCGACCAGCAGTGCGATCATGAATCGCGCCGCGATCCACAGGTACGGATAGCGCTCGAAATCGTTGGCGTGGCCGTGTGGCTCGAACGTGGCGAAGCCCGCCGTCGCACCGCGGTGGCATTTCTGGCAGGTCTGTACCCGATTTGACGGATGCATGCTCGATGTCGGGCTCTTGACGCGCTGGATCGTGTGGCTGCCGTGGCAATCGAAGCACTTGGCCGTATAGGCGTAGCCCAGGGTGCCGACCTGGCCATGATAGGTGCCGAGGTAGGTTTTCAGGTTGTCCTCATGGCAGTTGCCGCAGTTGCGCGTGATGACGAGCCTGGTCGAGGCCAATTCCGGGGATTCGACGTCGTGGGTCGTGTGGCAATCCGAACAGATGGCTGCCCAGGGTTTTTGGTTCTCCAGGACCGCCTTGCCGTGCACTGATGTCGCGTAGGCCTTGCGCTCCTCGACGTGGCAGGCGCCGCAGGCGTTCGGAATATTGAGGCGCCATTCCGTACGCTCGTAACTGTCCTTCGGATAGACGTAATGGGCGTCGTGGCAGTCGTAGCAGGTGGCGTTGGTGCGCGACTGATCCTTGCGGTTCGGGCGCGCATGGATGGACTTCATGTACTTGTCGATCTGCTTGACGACGACCCCCAGTCTCGCGAACTCCTGCGTCTTGTTTTCCTTTTGCGCCGCCGCCCACAGATCCTCGTGACATTGCACGCAGCTCACATTGCGCTGCACGCCTTTCTGGTGCGGAATTTCGGTGATGTCCTTGTGGCACTCCACGCACTGGCGCTTGCCGTGCACGCTTTTGGAGAACTTGTCGGGCCTCACGTGCAGCGGGCGCATTTTCCCGTCCGCACCCGGCATCGCGAACCCTTCGTTGCCGTGACAGCCCAGGCATATCGCGCTTTCGATCTTGGGTGCGGCGGCTTCGGCTGCCTTGGCGGCGGTGTCGTCGGCTGCGAGCGCCGCTGCGCCGGCCAGACAGACGACGCTGGCCACGATCCATTGCCCGATTACTTTAGTGCGCATTGCGTTCGATTCCGTCGTTGAATTCTGGGTCGCCGCGCGCGGTGCTGCGGGAATCCGTGCAACGAGCGCTGACGGTCCGGTGCCTCGGAATGAGCGCAGGACCGCGGCACGAAAATCCCGTCCGACGCATGAAGCACGCGCCCGGCACGGGCCCGATGCCTCGAGACGGCCTTGACCCATCGCAGAGGCGCGAACGTCGCGGGACATCGGCGCGAAAGCGCTTCACGTGCATGCGCGTTCCCGATGTAAGCCGATTGAATTTGGCGCAAAGGAGTGGATTCGGTCCACCGGTTCGGAAAATTTCCGTCCCGCCAAGTTAGCGACAGCGGCAGGATCGGATTTGATGCAGATCAGCAGCCAGCGATATTTGCCCGGTACAGGCGTCCGCGTGTATCACCAGGCATGGCGCGAGCGAAATTTACGAGGCCGCGCTGATCCCGTCACGCCCGACGCGGCGCTCGAGCAGCCGGCTGAAGTTGTCGAGCGACAGCAGATGCAGGTAGGCGCGCGCAAGAATGCCCTTGCGCATCAGATTCTTGAGCTGGTTCGCGTTCAGATGCTCGAGCTTGGCCTCGGCGACGCGGTGCATGCCGGTGAGCTGCATGGCACCGCCGCCCGCCTTGACGGTCGCCTGCATCGAAAATGGCTCGAGCAGCGCGTAGTCGTTCAGGATCGCGCACATCTCGCGCGTGCGCTCGAGGTCAGCCTCGTATTCGGTCAGCAAACGCTGGATCTCTTCCCACCGCGGCAGCGCCTTGCCCTCCGCGTCGAACAGCGCCTCGCCCGCGTCGTCGACGAACGCGCGCTCGACGCAGATCAAACGGTCCTGCTGGACCGCGTCGTTCAGGCGCACCTGCGCCATGCAGAACGGATAGCGCCGCGTGTAGGCGGGCACATAGGTCTTCGCCGCCCAGCGCGCGTCTTCGAGGTAGAGGTTCTCCCCCGCGGTCAGGCCGAGTACCGCGACCGGGGTGAAGGTCTTGCCTTCGTCGCCCGAGGTGAACACGATCGGATATTCGCGCATCGCCGGCGCGAATTCGGCGAGGCTTACCGGAATCGCATTCAGCGTGCGCGCGAACACGGGCACTTCACCCGGCTGCGGCAGCCGGACCTTGGCGTTGCGCTGAAGCGCGACGACCTCCTGATAACCAAACGGGGGTGCGATGTCCATCGGTTCATTGTCCCTGATGCAGCTTGTGCTGTAAAATCCGCGCCCTACTGACGGGGTGGTAGCTCAGCTGGGAGAGCGCTGCGTTCGCAATGCAGAGGTCGGGAGTTCGATCCTCCTCCACTCCACCACAACCCTGATCGAACGGGTCCCTTTACGGGGCCCGTTTTCGCTTGGCCGCGTGATTTCCGTGCAGGGCTAGCGGCCGTCGTCCCGATGCCGTTCGAGCATCTCGAGCGGCACCACCGCGACGGTCTCCTCGTGCGTGGCTTCGAGCACCACCGGTGGCGCGACGCCGGCGTCGAGCGCTTCCTTCCAGCGCCCCGCGCACAGACACCAGCGGTTGCCCGGCTCAAGGCCGGGAAAGCCGAACTGCGGCGCCGGGGTGGACAGGTCGTTGCCCTGCGCCTTCGAGAATTCGAGGAATTCCTCGGTCAGGCGCACGCAGACGACGTGCATGCCGACGTCGTCGTAGTCGGTGTTGCAGCAACCGTCGCGGAAGAATCCCGTGCGTGGTTCCATGCTGCAGGGCTCGAGCGTTCCGCCGAGCACGTTCTTCGATTCGTACATGACCTTACTCCGCGCCTCCGCGCCGCTTTTCCAGGCGGCGCGCAAACACCGTCATTTCCTTTTCCGCCTGGCGGTCGCCTTTTTCGTGCGCAGCGGCAATGCCCAGGCGCCAGGTCTCGAGCGCCTCGGCGTCGCGCCCGGCCTCGGCGAGCGCCGTGCCGAGCGTCTTCCAGGCCGCCGAGTAGCGTGGATCGCGCGCGAGCGCCGCGCGCAGCTGCTGGAGCGCGCGTTCGAGTTCCCCCGCCTTCAGGTACGCGGTGCCGAGCGAATAGCGCAGCAGCGCGCCGTCGCGTGGCGAGTCGAGGAGTTTCTCGAGGTTGCGGATCTGCTCCGAGGGCATTTCGGCTACCATTTCTGCGTCTGCCGCGCGGGTTCGCGTTCGTACGATCGCGGCGGATACACCGCACAGCGATTCTAACCTCGGGGCGCGCATGAAGACCGTGATTCAGACCAAGGACGCACCCGCCGCGATTGGTCCGTACTCGCAGGCGGTTCGAATGGGCGATACGGTTTACCTGTCCGGGCAGATTGGCCTCGACCCGGAGACGATGCAGCTGGTCGAGGGGCTCGAGGCGCAGGCGCACCGGGTGTTCCGCAACCTCGCTGCGGTCGCGAAGGCTGCCGGGCTCGGCTTCGAGCACGCCGCGCGGATGACGGTATACCTCATCGACCTCGATCATTTTCCGCTCGTGAACGAGATCCAGGCGCAGTACATGCGCGAACCGTATCCCGCGCGCGCGACAGTGGGCGTCTCCGAGCTGCCGCGCGGGGCGCTGGTCGAGATCGATCTCGTTCTGCACGTCGGGTGATCTCCGGCGCGCTCGCGAAACGGCTCGAAAAGCTCGGGCTGCGCGCGCGCGAAGACTTCATCCTTCACCTGCCGCTGCGCTACGAGGACGAGACCGCGCTCGCGCCGCCGGGCGAGGCGCCGCCTGCCACCCCGGTGCTGGTGGAGGCGCGCGTCGTGCGCGCGGAGGTCGCCTACCGGCCGCGGCGTCAGCTCGTGGTGCATGCCCTCTGGGGCGAGGTGCCGCTCGCGCTGCGCTTTTTCAACTTCTACCCGAGCCAGCTCAGCCAGCTGCAGCGGGCGGCCGATGACGGCCTGCTCGTGCGCGCCTTCGGCGAGGTGCGCAGCGGTTGGTTCGGCGCCGAAATGGGGCATCCGCGCTACCGCATCGTGCGCGAAGGCGAGCCGCTCCCCGAATCGCTCACGCCGGTGTATCCGACCACGGCGGGCGTGTCGCAGGCGCAGATCCGCGCGCGCGTGTTGGACGCGCTCGCGGCCGGACCGCTCGAGGAGACGCTCGCCGCGCCGATGCGCAAACGCTACGGCCTGCCGGCGTTTGATGTGGCCGTGCGTGCGCTGCATCTGCCAACGCCGGACGCCGATCGTGCGGCGCTCACCGAGCGCGTGCATCCGGCCTGGCAGCGGATCAAATTCGACGAACTGCTTGCACAGCAATTGTCGATGCGGCTCGCCTACCGCGCGCGCCGCGGCCGAGCGGCGCCCGCGTTTCCAGTCGACGGCCCGCTGCTCTCCGCGCTGCGGGCGCAGCTGCCGTTTGCGCTGACGGGTGCGCAGACCCGGGTGCTCGGCGAGGTTCTCGCCGATCTCGCGCAGCCGCACCCGATGCAGCGCCTGCTGCAAGGCGACGTGGGCAGTGGCAAGACGATCGTTGCAGCGCTCGCCTGCCTCGCGGCGGCCGACGCCGGCTGGCAGTCGGTGGTGATGGCGCCCACTGAAATTCTCGCTGAGCAGAATCTGCGCAAATTCACCGACTGGCTCGCGCCGCTCGGCGTGCGGATCGCCTGGCTGCAGGGCGGCCAGCCCGCGCGCGCGCGCCGCGCGATGCTCGAGGCCCTCGCGGCGGGAGATGCGCAGATCGCCATTGGCACGCACGCCCTGTTCCAGAAGGGCGTCAAGCTTGCGCGCCTCGGGCTCGCGGTAGTGGACGAACAGCATCGCTTCGGTGTCGAACAGCGCCTGATGCTGCGCCGCAAAGCCGCTGCGGGTGTGCCGCACCAGCTCATGATGAGCGCGACGCCGATTCCACGCACGTTGTCGATGAGCTATTACGCCGACCTCGACGTGTCGGTGATCGACGAAATGCCGCCGGGGCGCCGGCCGGTCAGAACGCGCCTCGTCGCAGCGGGACGGCGCGACGAAGTGCTGGCGCGCGTGCGCGATGCCTGCTCCGAGGGTCAGCAGGCCTACTGGGTCTGCCCGGTGATCGAGGAGTCGAACGAGGGCGCGCTGCAGACCGCGCTCGAAACCTTCGAAACCCTCGCGCGCGAACTCGCCGGCCTGAACGTCGGGCTGCTGCACGGGCGGCTGCCGACGGCGGAAAAGGCAGCGACGATGGCGGCCTTCGCCGCAGGCCGAACGCAGTTGCTCGTTGCGACGACGGTAATCGAAGTCGGGGTCGACGTGCCGAACGCGTCGCTCATGGTGATCGAGCACGCGGAGCGCTTCGGTCTTGCCCAGCTGCACCAGTTGCGTGGGCGCGTGGGGCGCGGTAGCCGCGACAGCGTGTGCATCCTGCTCTATGCCGCGCATCTGTCGGACGCCGCCCGCGCGCGGCTGAAGGTCGTGTTCGAAAATTCGGACGGCTTTGAAATCGCACGCCAGGACCTCCTGCTGCGCGGCCCGGGCGAGGTGCTCGGCGAACGCCAGAGCGGCGCCCCGCTGCTGCGCTTTGCCGACCTCGAGCGCGACGCACCGCTCATCGCCGCCGCGCGCGATGCGGCCGAGGAGATGCTTGCGCAGGCGCCGGAGCGGGCCCGGCGTCACCTCGCGCGTTGGCTCCCGGGGCGCCAGGAATACGCGCGCGTCTGACATACTGTCGGCCGCCATGGACGTCCCCTTCATTGCGCGGCGGCTCGATGCCTACGAGCGATTGGTGCGGCTCGACAAGCCGATCGGCGCGCTCCTCCTCCTGTGGCCAACGCTGTGGGCGCTCTGGCTCGCGTCCGAGGGACAACCGCCGGTTCAGATTCTGATCATCTTCGTCCTCGGTACGTGGCTGACACGTTCCGCGGGCTGCGCAATCAACGACTTCGCGGACCGCAACTACGATCCCCACGTCGAGCGCACGCGCAGCCGCCCGCTTGCCGCGGGCGAGATCCGTCCCGTCGAGGCGCTCGCAGTGGCGGCGGCGCTGGGACTCGCGGCCTTCGGCCTCGTCCTGTTTCTAAACCGGTTCGCAATTGCGCTGTCGTTCGTCGCACTTGGAATCGCGGTGGTCTATCCGTTCATGAAGCGCGTGTTCGCGCTGCCGCAGCTGTTCCTCGGCATCGCCTTCGGATTCGGCATTCCGATGGCCTATGCTGCGATCCAGGACCGGCTGCCGGCCGAATGCTGGGCGCTGCTGGCGGCGAACGTCTGCTACGCCTTCGCCTACGATACCGAGTACGCGATGGTCGATCGCGCCGACGACGCGAAACTCGGCATGCGTACGTCGGCGATCACGCTGGGTGCCTACGACGTGGCCGCAGTGATGCTGAGCTATGCGCTGATGCTCGCGATCCTGGCGGGCGTGGGCAAGGCATTCGCGATGCCGGGACCCTACTATGTGGGCCTCGCCGCGGCCTGGAGCATGATGATCTATCATTACTTCCTGATTCGTGGTCGCACGCGCGAAGGGTGCTTCAAGGCCTTTCGTCACAACAACTGGGTCGGTCTCGCGATCTTCCTCGGAATCGCGCTGTCCTTCCCGCTCAGGCTTCCATGGCAATGAATACAGATAGTTTTGCGCTTGCCCAGTACGATTTTCGCAGCGGGCTGCTGCGTGGAAGCTCGCTCTCGCTCGAGGAGTCGACGCTGATGCATCGCGGCCGCTCGCGCCTCGAAACGGTGCCGCTGAAGGCGATCGCAGCGGTGCGCATTGCCTTCGAGCGCGACATGAACAAGATCGGCTGGGCAATTTTCCTGCTCGTCGTGGCCTATCTCGTCTCCTTGGCCGCCGCGCCGCTTGCGGCGCTGGCCGAGACACTGGCGACGCGCGTGCGCGGCGACGGCGCAGGTAGTGTGCAGGCCATCGCGGACGTCATGATTGCGACATTCAACGGTCTCGGCGTGGCGGCGCGCCTGCTGCCGAAGCTTTCGAACCTGCTGGGCGCGGTCGGGATCGTATTCCTCGTGATCGGTCTTTGGGGCCGGACCACATTGACGTTGACGATTGCGGCGGTGGAGCGGGAATTCGCCGTACGTGGACGCAATCGACGCCTGTTCGACTTCGCGGAGACGCTCTGCGAGCGACTCGCGGGGCCGGGGATTTAGCGCGCCGTGCCGCGGGCGCGGCACGCGTGGCGGGGGCAGCTGATCGAATGAGCGCGATGCGCTACAGCGACCTGCGCGGATTCCTCGCGCAGCTCGAGACGCTCGGCGAGCTCAAGCGCGTCGGCGCGCCGGTGTCGCCGCGGCTCGAAATGACCGAACTCTGTGACCGCGCACTGCGCGCGGGCGGCCCGGCACTCCTATTCGAGAATCCCGTCGGATTCGACATGCCGGTGCTCGGCAATCTGTTCGGGACGGTGCGCAGGATCGCGCTCGCCATGGGACGCGACGCGAACGCGCCACCGGAACCGGCGCTGCGCGACATCGGGCGGTTGCTCGCCGTGCTGCGCGAGCCTGAGCCGCCGCAGGGACTGCGCGATCTGTGGACGCGGTTGCCGGAGTTTCGCCAGCTCGCCGGGAAAGTACTCGACATGGCACCCAAGCTGCGCAGCGCTGCGCCATGCCAGGAGATCGTGTGGAAAGGCGCTGACGTCGACCTCGGACGCTTGCCGATCCAGACCTGCTGGCCTGGCGATGCCGGCCCGCTCATCACCTGGGGCCTGACGGTCACGCGCGGGCCAAACAAGACGCGCCAGAACCTCGGCATCTACCGCCAGCAGGTCATTGCGCCGAACAAGGTGATCCTGCGCTGGCTCGCGCAGCGCGGCGGCGCGCTCGACTTTCGCGATCACGCGCTCGCCCATCCTGGCGAGCCATTTCCCGTTGCGGTCGCCTTGGGCGCCGACCCGGCGACGATCCTCGCGGCGGTCACGCCGGTGCCGGACACCCTGGGCGAGTACCAGTTTGCGGGCCTGCTGCGCGGCGCGCGCACCGAACTGGTGAAGTGCATGGGCAGCGATCTGCAGGTGCCGGCAGGTGCCGAACTCGTACTCGAAGGCGCGATTCGCCCGCGTACGGACACGGCGGGCGCGACGGACGTGGTACTCGACGCGCCGCCGCCCGACAGCCCCTTCGAAATGGCGCTCGAAGGACCGTTCGGCGATCACACCGGCTATTACAACGAGCGCGAGTGGTTCCCGGTCTTGACGATCGACCGCATCACGCTGCGGCGCGACGCGATCTACCACTCGACCTACACCGGCAAGCCGCCCGACGAACCGGCGATGCTCGGCGTCGCGCTGAACGAGATTTTCGTGCCTTTGCTCACGCGACAGTTTCCGGAAATCGTCGACTTCTACCTGCCGCCCGAAGGCTGCTCCTACCGGATGGCAGTAATCAGCATGCGCAAGCAGTACGCGGGCCATGCCAAGCGGGTCATGTTCGGCGTGTGGAGCTATCTGCGCCAGTTCATGTATACAAAATTCATCATCGTGGTCGACGACGACGTCGACGTGCGCGACTGGAAAGAGGTCGTGTGGGCGATCACGACACGGGTGGATCCGGCACGCGACACGCTGATCGCTGAGCGCACGCCGATCGACTACCTGGATTTTGCGAGCCCGGTTGCGGGTCTCGGTTCGAAAATGGGAATCGACGCGACCCACAAGTGGCCGGGCGAGACCGCGCGCCAATGGGGTCGGCCGATCGAGATGGATGCGGCAGTCAGGCGTCGCGTCGACGACCTTTGGCGCGCGTTGGGGCTTTAGGTCGCCCGCGCGCGCCCCCGTACTTTACTTTTACGATGTCGGGTCGTAGGCCCAGCGCAGCAGCGCTTCCAGCGCCGGACGCACGCGTCCAGCATTCGCGTCGTTGACGATCATGACCACCACCTGACGCTCGCCCGCGTGATCCAGGACGTAGCCCGCGATCCCGCGCACGCCTGAAAGCGATCCGGTCTTGATGTGCGCCTGCCCGGCGACGGCGTCGTTCTTCAGGCGCTTGCGCATGGTGCCGTCGACCGCGACCACCGGGAGGGATGCCATGAACTCGGGCATCGTCGCGCTGCGATAGGCCGCGCGCAGGAGTTGCGCGAGGCTCTTCGCGCTCACGCGCGCGTGGCGCGAAAGTCCCGACCCGTTCTCGATGACGATGCCCGCGGTCTCGATGCCGCGCACCGCGAGCGCAGCCTGCACCGCGGCGCCCGCCGCATCGACGCGGGCCGGCGGGCCCGAACCGTTTGCGCCGAGCGTCAGAAAGAGTTGGCGCGCCATGACGTTGTTCGAATACTTGTTGATATCCCGCACGACGTCGGCGAGCGGCGGCGACTCGTGCGTGTAGACCAGCGTTGCCCCGCTCGGTACGTGGCCGTCGCGCACCGCCCCCTTCCAGCTGCCGCCGAGTTCTTCCCAAAGCTGGCGAAACAACCCGCCAACATAGTCGGTGTGCGAAAACAGCGCGATATTCCACGTCCGTTCGCCGCAGCGCACTGGGTAGTTGCCGGAGAACATCGCGCGCAAGGCCCCGCGTGGGGCTGCCGCGCGTGCGAACTCGGTCTTAATCCGTGCCTTCCAGTCGCCGCAACGGCCGTTCGTGGGGCGCACGCGGTTGACGACTTCCAGTGGATCGGGACGAGGCTCGGCGATCACCTGTACGGCGTCGCTCCCGGGTTGTGGAACGAAATGGAACCGCACGGCCTTGAAATTGACGAGCAGTGCGTCGGGCCCGACGTTGTAGGCGCGCAGCGGCTCGGCGTCGAACTCGCCCGGGTCGTATGCCTTGTGCGTGAAATACGAGCGGTCGAGCACCAGGTCGCCGTCAAGCTGCCGGATGCCGCGCTCACGCACGTTGCGCAGCAGCAGCCAGAACTGCTCCAGCGTGAGCTTCGGGTCGCCGCTGCCCTTCAGAATCAAGTGACCCGAGAGCGTGTCGGCTTCCCGGGTGCCGGCGGCATAGATCTCGGTTTTCCAGTGGTAGGCCGGGCCGAGCGTCTCGAGCGCGGCATAGGTTGTCAGCAGTTTGATCAGCGAGGCCGGATTGCGCGGCGCATCGGCATTTAGTGTCAGCGACGGCTCACGGGCGGCAAGCGGCTGGACCCAGATCGAAGCCGAGGACGGCGCGACGCCTGCCGCGCGCAGCGCTTGCGCAATCGGCGCAGGCAGATCCGGTTCCGCCGCGCGCAGGGGCAGGGACGAGAACGCGGCGCAGAGCGCAACGACGAGCCATGGGACGGGGCGCAACACGCCCGACATTCTAGAGAAGGGCGCCGGCGCCAAGGCGCGCGGTCAGGGGGTTGTCACCCCGCACGCGAGAGTCCGCACACGGCGCCAGCGGCCCGAGATATCGGGGTACCCCCTTGATATCTGCCTGAGTCGCCCCTATCATTAGCACTCGCCGGCATGGAGTGCTAGCAAACTGCCACAAGGCGTCCCAATAATCATTAAGATTATGATTTACAACGAGATTTAACGGAGATCCCAATGAAGATTCGTCCATTGCATGACCGGGTGATCGTCAAGCGCATCGAGGAAGAGCGCAAGACGGCCGGCGGTATCGTCATTCCCGACACGGCGGCTGAGAAGCCCGACCAAGGCGAGATCGTCGCCATCGGCAAAGGCAAGCGGGGTGACGACGGCAAGGTCGTCGCGCTCGACGTCAAGGTCGGTGACCGGGTGCTGTTTGGCAAGTATTCGGGCCAGACGGTGAAGGTCAAAGGCGACGAACTGCTCGTGATGCGCGAAGAAGACATCATGGGCGTGATCGAGGGGGCGTGATCGAGGCCTACCGGCCCGCCGCTCTGATCGCTGCACATCGCCACATCGAATAATCCAGGAGAGAAGCAAAATGCCAGCCAAGGAAGTACGTTTTCACGACCACGCACGCTCGCGCATGGTGCACGGTCTCAACATCCTCGCCGACGCGGTCAAGGTGACCCTCGGTCCGAAGGGACGCAACGTCGTGCTCGAGCGCTCGTTCGGTGCGCCGACCGTCACCAAGGACGGCGTATCGGTCGCGAAGGAAATCGAACTCAAGGACAAGTTCGAGAACATGGGCGCGCAGATGCTGAAGGAAGTCGCCTCGAAGACCTCGGACGTTGCCGGTGACGGCACGACGACGGCGACCGTGCTCGCACAGGCGATCGTGCGCGAAGGCCTCAAGTACGTTGCCGCGGGCATGAACCCGATGGACCTCAAGCGCGGCATCGACAAGGCAGTGGATGCGGTCGTGGAGGAACTGAAGAAGTTCTCCAAGCCGTGCACGACCACCAAGGAAATCGCCCAGGTGGGCGCGATCTCGGCAAACGCCGACGCCGTGATTGGCAAGATCATTGCCGACGCGATGGACAAGGTCGGCAAGGAAGGCGTGATCACGGTCGAGGACGGCAAGTCGCTGCAGAACGAGCTCGAAGTCGTCGAAGGCATGCAGTTCGACCGCGGCTATCTGTCGCCCTATTTCATCAACAATCCCGAGAAGCAGATCGCGGTCCTCGAGGATCCGTACATTCTGTTGCACGACAAGAAGATCGGCTCGATCCGTGAGCTGCTGCCGTTGCTCGAGCAGGTCGCGAAGGCGGGCAAGCCGCTGCTGATCCTTGCCGAGGAAGTCGAGGGCGAGGCGCTCGCGACCCTGGTGGTGAACAACATCCGCGGCATCCTGAAGACCTGCGCGGTGAAAGCACCGGGCTTCGGTGACCGCCGCAAGGCGATGCTGGAGGACATGGCGACGCTCACGGGCGGCACGGTGATCAGCGAAGAGCTGGGCCTGAAGCTCGAGAACGCCACGCTGAAGGACCTCGGGCAGGCGAAGAAGATCGAGATCGGCAAGGAAAACACCACGATCATCGACGGTCACGGCGAGAAGAAGCAGATCGAGGCGCGGGTCAAGCAGATCCGCACCCAGATCGACGAGGCGACGAGCGACTACGACAAGGAAAAGCTGCAGGAGCGGGTGGCCAAGCTCGCCGGCGGCGTTGCGGTGATCAAGGTGGGCGCGGCGACCGAGTTCGAGATGAAGGAAAAGAAGGCGCGCGTCGAAGATGCGCTGCACGCAACCCGTGCGGCAGTCGAGGAAGGCATCGTGGCGGGCGGCGGCGTGGCACTGATTCGTTCGCGCCAGACGCTCGAGAAACTGAAGACCGACAACCACGACCAGGAAGCGGGCGTGAAGATCGTGCTGCGTGCGCTCGAAG
This sequence comes from uncultured beta proteobacterium, assembly GCA_963714925.1. Lineage (GTDB taxonomy): Bacteria > Pseudomonadota > Gammaproteobacteria > Burkholderiales > SG8-39 > SG8-39. The sequence continues at coordinate 103,075 of CAVQQK010000018.1, forward strand.
AGCCGCTGCGCCAGATCGTGGCGAACGCGGGCGCAGAGCCTTCGGTGGTCGTCAACAAGGTGCTTGAAGGCAAGGGCAACTTCGGCTTCAACGCGCAGACCGACGAATACGGTGATCTCGTGGCCATGGGTGTGATCGACCCGACCAAGGTGGTGCGCTCTGCGTTGCAGAACGCGGCATCGGTCGCCGGCCTCATGCTCACCACCGATGCGATGGTGGCCGAACTTGTCGAAGACAAGAAAGGCGGTGGCGGTATGCCCGATATGGGTGGCATGGGCGGCATGGGTGGCATGGGCGGCATGGGCGGTATGGACATGTAAGTCCGGGCTTCCCGGTACTGCGAAAAGGGGCGCTTCGGCGCCCCTTTTCTTTTGGGGCGCCGACGTTTGCCCTTATAATCCGCGCTCCTTTTCGCGGCGGGAATTGCCCGCCGCGCCCGACACGGCCAAGTAGCTCAGTTGGTAGAGCAGAGGACTGAAAATCCTTGTGTCGGTGGTTCGATTCCGCCCTTGGCCACCACGATTTGCGAGCGTCGCGAGCAAAATCTAGCAAGGATGATTCCGCCCTTGGCCACCACGATTTGCGAGCGTCGCGAGCAAAATCTAGCAAGGATGATTCCGCCCTTGGCCACCACGATTTGCGAGCGTCGCGAGCAAAATCTAGCAAGGATGATTCCGCCCTTGGCCACCACGATTTGCGAGCGTCGCGAGCAAAATCTAGCAAGGATGATTCCGCCCTTGGCCACCACGATTTGCGAGCGTCGCGAGCAAAATCGAGCAAGGATGATTCCGCCCTTGGCCACCACGATTTGCGAGCGTCGCGGGCAAAATCGAGCAAGGATGATTCCGCCCTTGGCCACCACGATTTGCGAGCGTCGCGAGCAAAATCGAGCAAGGATGATTCCGCCCTTGGCCACCACGATTTGCGAGCGTCGCGAGCAAAATCGAGCAGGCGTAATTGCCCTTGGTCGCGAACCCAGATTCGACCCTCACTCACCGTTCACGGTGACCACGACCTGCCGCGCATGGCCCGCGTGGCGATGCTCCCAGAGATAGACGCCCTGCCAGGTGCCGAGCGCGAGATGGCCTTCGACCACGGGAATCATCAGCGAATTCGAAGTCAGCACCGAGCGCGCGTGCGCCGCCATGTCGTCCGGCCCTTCGCTGTCGTGCCGGTACGCCGGATCGCCGTCCGGGGCGAGACGCGACAACAGCGTCTCCAGATCCACGCGCACCGCCGGGTCGGCGTTCTCGCACAGCATCAGCGAGGCACTCGTGTGCTGGAGGAAAACGCTGCACAGGCCCTGCCGGATTCGGCTTGCGGCAACCACGTGCTCGACCTCGCGGGTCACATCGAGCGTGCTGCGGCCGCGGGTGTTGAAGCAAAGCGTGCGTTGTTCGATCATGCGCCGATGATGATAGCGCGCTGGTTTGCCGCGGTTTGCGTAGCCCTCTGGCTTTCCTCACCGGTTCGGGCCGAAGCGGAAGAGGCCGGCGTTCTCGTCGAGCTTGCGAAACCCGGTCGCGTACTGATGCTGCGCCATGCGACGGCACCCGGGTTTGGCGACCCGCCCGGATTCAAACTCGGCGACTGCGCGACGCAGCGCACCCTGGATGCAGTTGGACGCGAACAGGCGCGCCTGCTCGGCGCGCGGCTACGCGCGGCAGGCATCCGCTCGGCGAAGGTCTATTCGAGCCAGTGGTGCCGCTGCCTGGAGACCGCGCGCCTGCTGGGTCTCGGCGAGGTCAAGCCCTTGCCGGCGCTCAACTCGTTCTTCGACCGGCCGGACGAGCGGGCGCGAAGCCTGGCCGCGGTCGAAGCGTTCCTCTCCCGCCTGCCGCGCGATGGCGGCCCCGTCGTCCTGGTCACACATCAGGTGACGATCAGCGCGATCACCGATCGCGGCGTCGGCTCGGGCGGTGGCTACGTGCTGCGCCTGAACGGCACGGGCAAGCCGCCGGTCGTCGCTGCGCTGACGGTCAACTAGACGCGATCGAGCCGGTGTATCGTGCGTATCGCGGGCGGGTCATTGGGTCCCTGGAGGTGAACATGTTGCGTCTGATGCGCGCATGCTGTGCGATCTGGTCCTGCGCCCTGCCGCTTGCGCATGCGCAGCCCGTACTCAAGGCGACGCTGAAAGCGGAACTCGGATCGTATCTTTCGCAGCCGCACGGCAGCGCGTTTTCTCCCGACGGCACGCGCATTTACGTCACCGACATGGCGTACAGCCTGATGCGCGTGCTCGACGCCGAGTCGCTGCGCCCGATCGATACCTTCGGCCGCGGCGAGTTGTCGCGCCCGCATGATGCGGCGTTCGACGGGCAGGGCCGACTGCTGGTCGCGGACACGGGCAACAACCGCGTTGCGATCTATGCGGTCGACGGCGAAAGGCCGCGGCTGGTGGGCGAACTCACCGACCTTTCCAGTCCGGAGGGCGTCGGCGTCGCGCCCGACGGTCGCGTCTACGCGACCAACACGGGGGCGGGGAGCGTGAGCATTTTCCTCGCTGGACGGCTCGAGCGAACCGTGGGCCAGTACGGCAGCGGCCCAGGCCAGTTCTCGCGCCCGCACGACGTCGAAGTCGGCCGCGACGGCACGGTCTACGTCGTCGATTCCGGCAACCACCGCGTGCAGGTGTTCGACGCGGAGATGAATCATCGTGCGAGCAGCGGCGCCGATCTTAAACTGAACGAGCCGAAGTACCTCGCGTTGGACGGCGACCGGATCTGGCTCGCCGACGAGGACAACCACCGCGTCGTTCAGCTCGATCGTCACCTGAGGGTGATTGGCATTCTCGGCGGCGGCCAGCGCGGCCGCTTGGCCACAGAATTTTACAAACCCGAGGCGGTACTCGCGCGTGCGCCGTTTGTCTGGGTGATCGACACGTACAACGATCGCATCGTGCGATTGCGCATCGCGCCGTGACCGTCGCCGCTGCGGTGCGTGAGCGCGAAACGCTGTGCTACGCTTCGCGCTCCCTGCATCTGACCGAATGGCACGCACGTTGCGTTACGGCGACTATCTCGGTGCGATTCGCCTTGAGCAACGTCGCATCAGCTTCAACGCCTTGGCGCGCGTGCTCGGTGCACGGCCGCAGCGCGCGCGGTTGCGCGCGCTCGATGCGTATCGACTGATCTTTCCCTACGCCGGCTCGCGCATGTCCGAGCAGGCGCGCGCGGTGCTGCCGATCGCGGCCTTCCTTGCCCTGTTCCAACTCGTGGTCCTGCGCGCGTCGATCAGCGGGGCCGAGGGCATCCTCTACGGCATCGTGGTGACGATCGGTGGGCTTGCGCTCTTCATGGAAGGCGTGCGCCTCGGGCTGATGCCGTTTGCGGAGACGATCGGCCGTCTGATGCCACAGCGCGTATCGCTGGTGGCGGTTCTCGGGGTGGCGTTCGTGCTCGGGGTGCTGGCGACGCTCGCCGAGCCGGCGATCGGTGCGCTTCAGGCTGCGGGCAGCCTGACCGATGCGGCGCGCGCGCCCGTACTGGCGGCGATGCTGACGCGGCACGCCGACAAGCTCGTCGGTGCGGTGGGGCTCGGCGTCGGCCTTGCCGTGCTGCTCGGCGTTCTGCGCATGATCTACGGCTGGCGCCTGAAGGTTTTCATCATTGCGCTGCTGACACCCTGTCTCGGGCTCACGCTGTGGATGGCGGCCGATCCCCGGCTCGCGACTGTGGTCGGGCTTGCCTGGGACTGCGGCGCGGTGACGACGGGCCCGGTGACGGTGCCGCTCGTGCTCGCGATCGGCGTTGGCGTCGCAAGCGCAGCGGGGGACGAAGACAATCCGCTTTCGGGTTTTGGCATCGTCACCCTGGCGTCGCTGTTTCCGGCGCTCACGGTGATGCTGCTCGGCCTGTGGGCGGGCGGATTGCCCGATCAGCCGGCGGTCGCCGCAGCGGTGCACAGTGCGCCGATCTGGCACGAGCAGACCCCGTTCGCGGAGGGCATTGGCGCATTGCGCGCGATCGTTCCTCTTATCGTGTTCCTCTGGTTCATCCTGCGCATCTGGCTGAAGGAGCCCTTGCGCGACGCCTCGTCGCTCGTCTACGGTTTCGCGGTCGCGATCCTCGGCATGCTGCTGTTCAATCTGGGACTGGCCTACGGCCTCAATCCACTCGGCGAGCAAACCGGCGCACTCGTGCCCGGCGCGTTTACGTCGCAAACGAGCGACACGGGGGCCTTCTACGGCTACTGGGGCGGCATCGCGGTCGCGCTTGGATTCGCCGCAGCGCTCGGGTTTGCGGCGACGATCGCGGAGCCAGCGCTCTCGGCCATGGGGATCACGGTCGAGACGCTGACCGAGGGCGCGTTTCCCAAGAAACTGCTCATCCGTACCGTGGCCTTCGGCGTCGCGCTCGGCGTGGCGCTCGGCGTGGCGAAGATCGTGTTCGACCTTCCTCTGGTCTGGCTGCTGGTTCCGGGCTACGCGATTGCGCTCACCATGACGCTGTTGTCGACGGAGGAGTACGTGAATCTCGCCTGGGACAGTGCCGGGGTCACCACAGGCCCGGTGACGGTGCCGCTGGTCCTCGCGCTCGGCCTGGGGCTCGGGCGCAGCGTCGGCGTGGCCGAAGGATTCGGCGTGCTTGCGATGGCTTCGGTGGGACCGATCGTTTCGGTGTTGGCGGTCGGGCTATGGGTCTCGCTGCGCAAACGCGTGGCGCGCCGTGTGGCCGCAACGATGGCCACGCCGGCAGCGACGGAGGCGAGCACCACATGAGCCGGGAACTGGTCGTTCTCACGGATGCGGTACTGATTACCTGCGTGGTGCAGCGCGGCGTCGCTGACGCCGTGGTGGACGCGGCGCTCGACGCCGGCGTGCAAGGCGCCACCGTGTTCTACGCACGTGGCACGGGCGTGCGGCAGCGCGCGCTCGGCGTCCTCGGCGTGACCGTGGGCGCCGAGAAGGAGGTCATCCTGTTCATCGTTCCGAGCGAGCAGGCCGAGTTGATCTTCGAGCGTGCCTACCTCGCGGGAAAACTCGATACCCCGGGCATGGGTCTGATCACCATGTCGGCGGTCGAGAAAATGGCGACTTACGTGCCGCACGAAATCGCCGAGCGCTTCTCGAGCAAGTGAGCCCATGCAGCGTTACAGGACCATTACCTGCATTATTCCAACCGGGCGCGCGCTCGAGCTGCTCGAGCGGCTGCGGACCGAACACGGGGTGACGAGCGCGTATGCGCACCATGCACGCGACATCGCCGCGCACGCCACGGGCATGGGACGGACCATTGCCGACGAGAGCGAGGTCGTGACGGTGCTCGTGCCCGAACAGGATGCCGATCGCCTGTTCGAGCGGTTGTACGAGGCGGCGGGGATTGGCCAGCCTGACGGCGGGCTGATCTTCATGGAACGCATGCTCGCCGCGCGCGCGTCGGTTGCGCCCGAAGCTTGATCTGGCGCAAGCGGGTGAGCACCCGTAAACCGCCTATAATCCGAAGGCTTAGCGCGCGGCGGCCTGTCCGCTGCGCCCGCGCCGCGCCATGAGCCTCTACGCCCTCGGCCTGAATCACCAAACCGCACCGCTCGAGATCCGCGAGCGGGTGGTGTTTCACGTCGAGCGCCTACGCGAGGCGCTCGCCGACATCACGCGTGGCCGCGCGAACGAGGCGGCGATCCTGTCGACCTGCAACCGCACCGAGCTTTACCTTGCCACCGGGGAGCCGCGCGCGGCCGCGGCATGGTTTGCCGAATACCACCGCATGGCGCCGGACGCGCTGTCGCCGTACCTGTACACGCTGCCGAGCGATCGCGCGGTGAGACACGCGTTTCGCGTCGCCTCAGGGCTCGATTCAATGGTCCTGGGTGAGCCGCAGATCCTGGGCCAGATGAAGGACGCGGTGCGCGAGGCCGAAGCCGCGGGCACGCTGGGCACGGTCTTGCACAAACTGTTTCAGCGCTCGTTCGCCGTGGCCAAGGAGGTGCGCTCCACTACGAGTATCGGCGCGAACAGCGTGTCGATGGCGGCGGCGACGGTCAAGCTCGCGGCGCGCATTTTCCCGACGCTGAGCGAGCAAAAGGTGCTGTTCATCGGTGCCGGCGAGATGATCGACCTGTGTGCGACGCATTTCTCGGCGCAAAGTCCCGCGCTTATCACCGTTGCGAACCGCACGCGCGAGCGCGCGGAATCGCTCGCACATCGTTTCGGCGGACGCGGAATCGAGTTGCGTTCGCTTGCCGAGCATCTCCACGAGCACGACATCATCGTGTCTTGCACGGCCTCGTCGCTCCCGATCATGGGTAAGGGCCTGGTCGAGCGCGCGCTGCGCGCACGACGGCGGCGCCCGATATTCATGGTCGATCTCGCGGTGCCGCGTGACATCGAGCCGGAAGTCGGCGAGATGGACGACGTCTTCCTGTATACGGTCGACGATCTGTCGGACATCGTTTCGGCGAACCTGGACGCGCGCCGCTCCGAAGTCGAGCAGGCCGAAGCCATCATCGAGACCCAGGTCGGTCAGTTCATGCACTGGATGGACGCACGTGAAGGCGTTCCACTCATCCGGCTGCTGCGCGATCAGGTCGATGCGGCACGGCGCCACGAACTCGAGCGTGCTGCGCGCATGCTGGCGCGCGGCGACGACCCGGAAAAGGTGCTGGAAGCCTTCTCCAGGGGCCTCACCAACAAACTGCTCCACGGCTCGACGCAGGCGCTGAACGACGCGCGGGGTGACGAACGCGGCCGGCTCGCCGAGTTGCTGATTCGGCTGTTCCGCATCCGGACCTAGGCCCGAATGCGGCACTGGGCGCGCGCGCCATGAAACCCACTTTACGCGCCAGGCTCGAGGGCCTTGCCACCCGGCTAGAGCGGTTGAATCAGCTGCTTGCCGCCGAAGATGCAACGCGCGACCTCGACAAATTCAAGCGCCTGTCACGCGAGCACGCGGAACTGGACGGACTGGTGGCGCTGTACGCACGCTACCGGCGCGCGGATGCTGACGCGGCGGCGGCGACAGACATGGCGGCCGACCCCGCAATGCGGCCCTTCGCGGAGGAGGAACTGCGCACGGCGCGAGAAGCGATGGCGGCCGCGGAGCGCGATATCCAGCACGCGCTGCTGCCAAAAGACCCGAACGACGAACGCAACACCTTTCTCGAGATTCGCGCGGGTACCGGCGGTGACGAATCAGCGCTGTTCGCGGGCGACCTGTTTCGCATGTACGCGCGCTACGCTGAACGCCAGGGATGGACGGTCGAGATTGTTTCGGAAAGCCTTGCCGAGGTTGGCGGCTACAAGGAGGTGGTCGCGCAGGTGGTCGGGCGGGGGGCGTATTCAAAGCTCAAGTTCGAATCGGGCGGACACCGGGTGCAGCGTGTTCCTGCAACCGAGTCGCAGGGGCGCATCCACACCTCGGCGTGCACCGTCGCCGTGCTGCCGGAGGCGGACCGGCTCGTCGAGGTGGTGCTGAATCCGGCCGAGCTGCGCGTCGACACCTTTCGCGCGTCCGGCGCCGGGGGGCAGCATGTCAACAAAACAGATTCTGCGATCCGCGTCACGCACCTGCCCACCGGGATCGTGGTGGAGTGCCAGGACTCACGCTCGCAGCACAAAAACCGCGAAAAGGCGCTCGGCGTGCTCGCAGCGCGCATCCGCGACAAGCAATTGCGCGAGCAACAGGCCAAGACCGCCTCGACGCGCAAGAGTCTCATCGGATCGGGCGACCGCTCCGAACGCATCCGGACCTACAATTTTCCGCAAGGCCGACTGACCGACCACCGCATCAACTTCACGCTGTACAAGCTCGATCGCGTCATGGAGGGCGAACTCGATGAAGTCGTCGATGCGCTCTCCGCCGAGTTTCAGGCCGAGCAGCTCACGCAGCTCGCCGAAGAGGGCGAGCCCGCGCGCGCGCCGGCCTGACCACGGCGTCCATGAACCTGGGCGACGCGCTGCAGACGGCCGGGCTCGACCGGCGCGAGGCGCGGCTGCTGCTGGCAGCGGCGAGTGGCATTCCCGAGGCGCGTTTCGTCGCGCATCCGGAGCATGAGCTCGATGAATCGTCGCGGTCGCGGTTCGAGGCGTGGACGGCGCGCCGCAAGCAGGGCGAACCCATTGCCTATTTGACCGGCTGGCGCGAGTTTTACGGACTGACGCTCGCGGTGACGCCCGCCGTGTTGATCCCGCGCCACGAGTCAGAATTGCTCGTCGAGCGCGCGCTCGAGCGGCTCGCGGCGCAGGCGACCCAGCATGCCTGCCGCGTGCTCGATCTGGGTACCGGGAGCGGCGCGCTGGCGCTCGCGATCAAGCGCGAATGCCCGTCGGCACGGCTGTGTGCAGTCGACGCGAGTCGGCCGGCGCTCGCGGTGGCCCGAGGCAACGCGCTTCGGCTCCGGCTGGATGTCGACTGGCGCGAGGGCCATTGGTACTCGGCCGTGCCGGGTGCGTGCTTCGACGTGATCGTGTCGAACCCGCCCTACGTTGCACTGGGTGATCCCCACCTCGCCCAGGGGGACCTGCGTTTCGAGCCAACAGCGGCACTGATCGGCGGCACTGACGGTCTGGCGGCGATTCGGGACATTGTGCGCGACGCGCCGGCCCATCTGCGCCCGGGCGGCTGGCTGTTCCTGGAGCATGGCTACGACCAGGCAGTCGCCGTGCGGGCCTGCCTGCAGGCCGCCGATTTTGAGGAGATTGCCACGTGGCGGGACCTGGCAGGCCATCTGCGGGTCAGTGGCGGCCGGTTTGGCGGCGCCCGTTGACCACGGTCGGGACCGTCGCTAAAATCCGACCAAATTCGTCAACTATTGCCTTATTCACCGGTTATCCACGCGTTATTCACCCGTTATTCACTCGTTTTCCACACCTCAGGATTCATCATGGACAGCCAAGAGATCATCAAACAGAAGGTCAATGCTCACCCCGTCGTGCTCTTCATGAAGGGCACGCCCCAGTCCCCAATGTGTGGCTTTTCGGCGACCGTCGTGCAGGTTCTGCAGGCGAGCGGCGTCGACCAGTTCCACAGCGTCAACGTACTCGAGGACCCGGCGATTCGCGAGGGCATCAAGCAGTTCGCCAACTGGCCGACGATTCCGCAGCTCTACGTGAACGGAGAGTTCGTCGGCGGTTGCGACATCCTGCGCGAGATGTTCCAGAGCGGTGAGCTGCAGCAGGTGCTCGCCGGCGCGCGCAACGTCTCCGCGTAGCCGCGGCAGGCGCCCCGCGTAGCCCGAGGACTGCGCACTACAGACGACGCGCAGCGGCGGCGAGCCGCTGCGCCAGCGTCTGCGCCTGGCGCAGGTAGCCCGTGCCGAACAGGTTGAGGTGGTTCAGCACGTGATAGAGGTTGTAGAGGTCCTTGCGTACCGCGTAGCCGGGGTCGAGCGGCCAGCGCGCTGCGTAGGCGGCGTAGAACGCGGGCGGAAATCCGCCGAATAATTCAGTCATCGCAAGGTCGGCCTCGCGGTCGCCGTAGTACACCGCAGGATCGTAGAGCACCGGTCCCGCGGGCGTGAATCCAACGTTGCCGTGCCACAGATCGCCGTGCAGGAGCGAAGGTTGCGGGCGGTGGCCAGCAAGCAGAGCGCGCAAACCGTCCAGGTCGAACACGAAGCCGGATTGGCCTGCGCGCGCCGCCTGCGGCGCGAGTCGTTTCTCGAACCAGAACGCGGGCCAGTCGTCGTACCAGCCGTTCGCCTGCGGCGCGAGACCGATCCAGTTGTCCCTGGCCCAACCGAACCGCGGTGGCGTATTCGGATGGCGATGAAGTGCTGCCATGGCCTGCCCGAGTGCCGGCCAGTCGGGGGCGCCCCCGAGATCGAGGCGCTGCATTTCGATGACCGCCTCGCCTGATCGCTCGCCCACCGCAATCACGCGCGGCACCGGGGCACCGGCGGCCGCGAGTGCGGCGAGTCCCTCCGCTTCCGCGCGATACATCGGCGCACACGTTGCCGGGCCGCGCTTGACGAAGCTCACCGATTCATCAATTTGCCAACGCGCCACGTCACCCGCTCAACAATCCGACCCGACGCGCAGTGGTCAGACGCCAGACAGGCGCAGGTTGGCCATTGAGAGCCGTTCGACCAGGATGTCCATGAACGCGCGGTCGAATTTGTGCCGACAGCTCTCGGTGGCGTGTTCGAGCATCTGGGTTGGTACCGAAATGATCTTTGCGTCGGACGCGACGCTGACGTCGGCCACACGCAAGTGTGCGGTTTTCGACAAGTAGGCCATTTCGCCGAACGGTTCGCCGGGTTTCAGGATGTTGAGTAGCCTGCCTTTCTTCGTCACCGTGACCTGGCCCTCGGCGAGAATGCAGAAGTCGGTTCCGGTGTCGCCTTCCTGCATCAGCTGCTCGCCCGCCGACGCGGTCCGCCAACTCGAGATGCGGGCGACTTCCCAGAGTTCCGCATCCGAGAAGTTCTCGAAAAAAGGGAGCGCCCGCAGCGTCTCGAATTTGTCCGAGTCGGGAAATTCCCGCGTCTGTACTAACAGCGGTTCGGACCGGAACACCTCGGCAAGTTCACGCGAAAACTGGTCCCACTGCGTGTAGCGATGTTCCACGTTCTTCGCCATCGCGCGCCGGACGATATCGTCAATAGCCTTCGGGATCTCGGGTCGGTACGCGGACGGTGGCGAGGGTTCGACGTTGGCAATCTGGTAGATCAGGCTGAAGTTGTTGGTGGCCTGAAACGGCAGCCGACCGCTCAGCAGGTGGTACATCACAACCCCCATCGAGTAGATGTCGGTCTGATGCGTGAGCGGGTGCTCCTTGACCTGTTCGGGCGACATGTACGCCGGCGAACCGATCGCGGAGACCTGTGTGGTGTCGCCGGCGGCAATGAGGGCGGCGCCGAAATCGGTGATCTTCACGTCGGTATCACTCGTGTGCAGGATGTTCGCGGGTTTGATGTCGCGATGCGTGACACCCATGCGTTGTGCAAACTCGAGCGCGCGCGAGCATTTGAACGCGATCTCGACGACGCGATCGATCGGCAGGAGGCTATCGGATCGGCAGAACTTCTCGAGCGTGCCGCCGCCGACGTACTCCATGACGATGTAGTGCAGGTCCGGGTCGGAGACCGCGTCGTAGATCTCGCAAATATGCGGATGTTGCAGCTTGCCCGCGAGCGAGGCCTCGGTGACGAACAGTTTGCGGAACAACTTGCCGCGCTCCGGGTCCGCGAAGGCTTCCGAAAACACGACCTTCACCGCAACCTCGCGGCTGTTGAATGGATCGTCGCAAAGGTAAACCTCGCTCGTCGCGCCTTCCCCGAGCCGGCGCTTGACGGGATATTTGCCGATTCGTTCAGGCGCTGTCTTGCTGTCCGTCACGACCAATCAAGGGCGCGCGCGGAGCCGGCGGCGCGCGCGCGCAACGGCTGCCTTGACCTGAGCCGGTGCCGTACCGCCGCGATGACGGCGTGCCCCGACCGAACCCTCGGGCGTGAGAACGCGCCCCACGTCCGCCCGGATGACCTTCGAGAAGCGCTGCAAGGTGCGCAGCGGCAGATCCACGAGATCACAGTGCTTGGCTTCGGCGTGACGTACGGCGTGCGCCACCGCTTCGTGCGCGTCGCGAAACGGCACGCCCTTGCGCACGAGGTAGTCGGCGAGGTCGGTCGCGGTCGCGTAGCCTTCGCGCAGCGCCGCGCGCATGGCTGCGGGGTCCGGCTCAAGACCGGCGATGAGCTCGGCAAATACGGTCAGCGCGTCCCGCAGCGTGTCGACCGCGTCGAACACCGGCTCCTTGTCTTCCTGATTGTCCTTGTTATAGGCGAGCGGCTGCCCTTTCATCAGGGCGAGGAGCGCAATCAGGTCGCCGAACACACGCCCGGTCTTTCCGCGCACGAGCTCGGGCACGTCGGGGTTCTTCTTCTGCGGCATGATCGAGGAACCGGTGCAGAACCGGTCGGGCAGGCGCACGAAGCCGAAGCGCGGGTTGGTCCAAAGGACCAGCTCTTCGGACAGGCGCGACAGATGCACCATGGCGATCGATGCGCAGGCGCAGAACTCGATGGCGAAATCCCGATCGGAGACTGCGTCGAGCGAGTTGTCGCACACGGTGTCGAATCCGAGCGCCGTTGCCACGCGCATCCGGTCGATCGGGAACGTGGTGCCGGCCAGTGCCGCGGCGCCGAGCGGCAACTGGTTGAGGCGCGCGCGACAGTCCGCGAGGCGTGCGCGGTCGCGCAGCAGCATCTCGACGTACGCGAGCAGGTGGTGCCCGAAGGTGACCGGTTGCGCGACCTGCAGATGTGTGAAGCCCGGCATCACCGTCGCCGCGTGGCGCTCTGCCTGGTCGATCAGCGCATGCGCGAGTCCCGCGAGGCGCTGCTGTATGGCGTCGATTTCCGCGCGCAGCCAAAGCCGCAGATCGGTGGCAACCTGGTCATTGCGCGAGCGCGCCGTATGCAGACGTTTGCCGGGATCGCCCACCAGCACCGTGAGGCGTCGCTCGATGTTCAGGTGCACGTCTTCCGCGTCGATCGACCATTCGAAGCGTCCGGCAGCGATCTCGCGCCGGATGCGCGCCAGGCCGCGCTCGATCGCGGCGAGATCCTTGCGTGAAATGATGCGTTGCGCCGCGAGCATGCGCGCATGTGCGAGCGATGCGTCGATGTCGACGAATGCGAGACGCTGGTCGAAGGACACCGACGCCGTAAAGCGCTTGACCAGCGCGTCGACCGGCTCGGAGAAGCGGCCCGACCAGGTGCCGGTGGTGCGCGACCTACGGGACGTACGGGACGGATCGGCTGCGCGGCGGCTTGCGCGATGCGATGCGCGGCCCGCTGGGGGCGGCCGCTTGGAAGCGCTACGAGCCATGGGGCATACTGGATGCGCGTGGAGACGCCGCTTCGAACTTCGTCGCGCCGGTTCTCCCTAAAGAACGCGGCAGGTATGTGGCAAGTATAAATCAATTCGCACTGTCGAATGCGATGCCGGACTTCCGCAATCTCGGTGTAATCGCGCGCGTGCTCGTCGGGGTCAACCTGCTTGCACTCGGCGCGGTGCTTGCTGCTGCGCCGGGCTGGAATGAGCTGCTCGAGCGGGTCTTGCGCGCGGCGGGATTCGTCGAACCGGTCCTCCTCGCGAGCGTACTCGTGCTCGCCGCGCTTTCGCCGATGCTTGGGCGACTCGCATTTGTCGGCGGTACCTGCGCCGTGCTGTTCGTGGTGTCGGCAGTCACCACGCTGGCCCATGTCGCGGTAGCGAATGCGCAGGGCATTGCGGTGGGTGCAGAACTCGCGCAAGCGATTCTGCTGACCGGGCTCGCGACGATCACCCTTTTGGGTTATCTGCGGCTGGCAGCCAAGGCCTATTCGCCGGCGCTCGCGGAAGCGCGCTTGCAGGCGTTGCAGGCACGCATCCGACCACACTTCCTGTTTAACAGTCTGAACGCAGTGCTGTCGTTGATTCGGCGTGATCCTGCGCGCGCAGAGCGCGCGCTGGAGGATCTCGCGGATCTTTTTCGCACCCTGATGTCGGACGCGCGGACATTTGTGCATCTCGCTGACGAGATCGCGCTACTCGAGCGCTACGCGAGCCTGGAGCAGCTTCGGCTCGGCGAGCGCCTGCGCATCGTCTGGGAACTCGATGCCGCACCGTCGGATGCGATCCTCCCGCCGCTCCTGCTGCAGCCGCTGCTCGAGAACGCCATCTATCATGGCGTCGAACCGTCGATCGAGCCGGCCGAAGTCGTGGTGCGTATCGCGCAACGCGGCGACCGCCTGCATGTGCACATCGACAATCCTTATTCGGATCGGCATGGCCACCATACGGGCAATCGCATGGCAATTGAAAACATCCGCGAGCGATTGATGCTGTTCTTCGATGCCGAGGCGCGACTCGAGGCGCGCATCGAGGGCGATCGGTATCATGCCGAAGTCGAAATGCCGTACCGGCCGGCGCCGGCCCTGCGGCGCGGTGCCGGGGGTGGCACGAAGCGAGGAGATTGAACGTGCTGCGCGTGTTTATCGCGGACGACGAGGCGCCGGCGCGCGCCCGGCTGCGCGAATTGATGGAAGACATCATGCCCGAGGCACCGACGCAGGTTGTCGGCGAGGCGCGCAACGGCGTCGAAACCATCGAGCGCTTGCCGCAGAGCGGCGCCGACGTCCTGCTGCTCGACATCGAGATGCCCGGTATGCACGGGCTCGAAGTCGCCAGGCATCTGACCCGGCTGTCCGACGCGCCGGCGGTGATTTTCGTGACCGCACACGACCGCCATGCGGTCGATGCATTTGAACTTAACGCGCTCGACTACCTGCTCAAGCCGGTGCGTTCGGCACGCCTCGCGGCGGCGCTCAAGCGTGCCGCGGCGATCGGTGCGCCGTCGGCTCCGGTGCTCGAGCGCGCGGCCGAGCAGGTACGCCAGACCGACGGTCGCGGACGCAGTCATTTTTCACTCGCGGAACGCAATCGAATCGTACTCGTACCTGTCGCCGACGTTGTCTATCTCAAGGCCGATCAGAAGTACGTCACGCTGCGCACGCGCGAGCGCGAGCACCTGATCGACGAATCGCTTGCATCGCTCGAAGGCGAGTTTGGAGAAATGTTTGTGCGCATTCACCGCAACTGCATCGTCGCCAGGAACGCGGTGCGCGGGTTCGAACGTGCACCGACCGCGGAGGATGAGGAGGCACACTGGCTCGTGGTGCTTGAGGGCGTGCCGGAACGCTTGCCGGTCAGCCGGCGGCAGTGGTCGTCGCTGCGCGCGCTGGTGGCGCAGAAGTGAAGCCCGTTGCGTGTCAGCGCGCGGGTGCCGCGAGCCGAGCGCGGGCCTGTTCGATTCGCCGGTCGAGACTGCCCTGGTAAAAGCCGGGCACCGTCAGACCGATGAGGCGGTCCGCGAGTGCTTCGCCGCGCGCGCCGACAAAGGCGACGACCGGAACGAGGCGCACGCGCTGCAGTTGGGCGAACGCGCTGTGCGTCGTGCGTTGGCCCGAAAAGTCGACCAAGGGGGCGTCACTGGTGATGTCCACTTCGACGATGCGCAGCGTGGCGCGCGTCGCCGGATCGCTGCCCATCGGTCCGAGATAGTCTCGGCGCGCCTCGTCACAGTAGGGGCAGCCGGGTTGGCTGAAGAACACGAGGAGTGGAATGCGCGCGCCAGCGGCGTTCTGCGCCGACTGGGCAAGGTCCTGCGCCCTGTCGATCGACTGCGCACCCGCCGTGTGCGCGAGCGCGCATGCTAGTATCGTCGCCCAAAGACGCAGCGCGATTCCGCCTCGAGCGTCGGCGCTTCGCCTAGCCATCCCTATGGAATCCTCCGTTTCGCGCCCCATCGAGCGCGTCGTCATTGCGACGCGCCGCAGTCGTCTTGCATTGTGGCAAGCCGAGCACGTCAAGCACAAGCTTGAAACATTGTATCCGCGGGTTGTGGTCGAGTTGCTGCCGCTCTCCACGAAGGGCGACGAATTGCTCGAGGCGCGGCTCGACAAGGTGGGCGGCAAGGGACTCTTCGTCAAGGAACTGGAGTCCGCGCTGGCCGAGGGACGCGCGGATCTCGCGGTGCACTCGATGAAGGATGTGCCTGCGGCGCTGCCGCCTGGATTTGCACTTGCCGCGATTCTTGCGCGCGAGGACCCGCGCGATGCACTGGTCTCCAATCGATTCGCGTCGCTCGAGGCGCTTCCCGCGGGCGGCATCGTCGGTACCTCCAGCCTGCGCCGCGCGGCACAGATTGCGGCGCGCTTCCCTACACTGCAGATCCACGCATTGCGCGGCAACGTCGAAACCCGCCTTGCGAAACTTGACCGAGACGAGTGCGACGCGATCGTGCTTGCGGCGGCCGGCCTTAAACGGCTGGGTCTCGTCGGGCGAATTCGTGACCTGCTTGAGCCGGCGACGAGCCTTCCGGCGGCGGGGCAGGGCGCGCTCGGCATCGAGTGTGTCGCGACGCGCACGGAGATCGATCGATTGGTCGTGCCGCTGCGCGACCCCGACACCGAGGCCTGCGTTCGCGCCGAGCGGACGGTAAGCCGCGCGCTCGGTGGCAACTGTGCCGTCCCGCTCGGCGCGTTCGCCCAGGTCGTCGGCGGCCGCCTGAAGTTGCAGGCCATCGTCGCAGCGCCTGACGGTCAGCGTGTGGCGCGCGCACAGGGCGAAGGCGAGATCGAGGCGCCGGAGTCTCTCGGCGAACAGGTGGCGGAGCTGCTACGCGCGCGGGGCGCCGCGGAGATTCTCGCCGCGCTGCAAACGACCGGGTAGGCCGGGACCGTAAAGTACGAGTACGCGCGTGGAGATCCGGTCCGACGCCAACGACCCTGCGCAGCCGCTTGCCGGCCGCGGCATTGTCGTGACGCGGCCGCGTGGACAGGCCGACCGTCTTGCCGCGCTCATCGAGCGTGCCGGTGGTGTCGCGCATCTCCAGCCGACGATCGAAATCGAGGATGTGCAGGATCTCGAACCGATCCTCGCCTTGATCGATCGGCTTGACGACTTCAATCTCGCAATTTTCATCAGCCCGAACGCTGTTGCGAAGGCAATGAATTTGATCCATCAACGTCGCGGCCGGCGCGGGTGGCCGAGTGGCGTGCGGATTGCGGCGGTCGGACCCGGCAGCCGTCGCGCACTCGAGGCGCGTGGCCTCGACGCGATCATCGCCCCATCGGCGGGCGCCGACAGCGAAGCCCTGCTCGGGCTGGCGGAGATGGCGTTGGTGGCCGGTTGGCGGATTGTGATCTTCCGGGGCGATGGCGGCCGCGACCTGCTCGGGGACAGCCTGCGTGCGCGGGGCGCAGATGTGGTGTATGCGGAATGCTACCGGCGTACGCGCCCGCGCGACGACTGCGCGCCGTTACTTGCGGCGTGGGCACGCGGCGCGGTTCATGCCGTGACAGTGAGCTCCGGCGAGGGGTTTTCGAATCTTTATGCCATGCTGGGCCCGCCGGGGCAGCAGTGGCTGCGTGGGACGCCGCTCTTCGTACCCCATACACGGATCGTGCGCGCTGCCAAGCAGCTCGGGATTCGTGAGGTTGTCGTCGCCGGTGCGGCAGACGAAGACGTTGCCGCGGCGTTGGTTGCATACTTCGCCGCCACGAAGTAAAAAAGGGACGAACCATGACGACGAGCGACGACAAGGACACGCGGCCGGACGAAGATGCCCTGCCGGGCGAGGCGGCGGCGTCCACGGCCGAACCGGCACCGGCGGCGGAAGCGGCTGCGCACTCCAGGCCTCGGTCGTCGCGTGGGGCCTGGTTTGCAGGATTGCTGGCGGTGATCGCGGCCGGTTTGGCGGCCGGCGTCTGGTTCGACGCGCGCAAGCGCATCGAAGCGACGACCGCGGCACTTGCGCAGCGCGTGGATGCAATCGAGGCGCAGCAGCGCCAGGTGCGCGCGCTTGCGCAGGAAGCGCAACTGGGCGCGCAATCACTGAACAAGCAGCTCGCGACGCTCGAAGTGCGCATCGCGGACGCCCAGGGACAGCGGCAGGCAATCGAGGCACTGTACGAGGAACTGTCTCGCAATCGCAACGAATGGCGGGTCGCGGAGGTCGCGCAGATGGTCGATATCGCCGTGCAGCAGCTCGATCTCGCGGGCAATGTGCGCGGCGCATTGCTTGCGCTACAGCTTGCTGAATCGCGCATCGCGCGGGCGAGCGACGCGGCGTTCGGGCCGCTGCGCACGGCACTCGCGCGCGACATCGAACAGCTGAAGGTCCTGCCGGCCTTCGATCCGGGCGCCCTGGGTCAGCGCATCGAGCGGCTCGCGGTCAGCGTCGAGGCGCTGCCGCTCGCCTTCGATGAGCGCGAGGCGCAGGTGCGTGCGGCGCAACGCGCACCGGTCCCGCATGGGGATGCGTGGTACGCACGCCTTGGCGCCGAGGTCTGGGGCGAACTCAAGCAGCTCGTCGTCGTACGGCGCGTCGATGCGCCGGATCCGCCCCTGCTCGCGCCGACGCAGGCGTACTACCTGCGCGAGAACCTGCGGTTGCGGTTGCTCAGTGCGCGACTCGCGCTTCTGACGCGCGATGCGCGTGCGTACAGCAGCGACCTGCAGGCGGCGCAGGCATGGGTCAAGCGCTACTTTGATCCTCGCTCTGCGCGTACGACCGAGGTGCTCGCGCAGCTTGCGCAACTCGCCGCCGCGCCGATCGTCATCGAGCTGCCGTCGATTGCAGGCAGTGTGAATGCGGTGCGTGCGCTGGACGCGCGCGGCGCGCGCCGGTCGTGAGTTCGGCTGCGGCCATGATCACGACCGGAGTCCGGCGATGAGGGGATTGTTCTGGTTGCTCGTGGTGTTCGCCGCGGCGATCGCGCTCGCGCTGATCGGGCGGTCGGAAACCGGCTATGCCCTGTTCATTTATCCGCCGTACCGCGTCGAGATTTCGCTGGTCCTGTTCGCGGTCCTCGCGCTGGGCGGGTTCATAGTCCTGTATTTCGCGTCCCGCCTCGCGCACCAGGTGCTCGCGCTTCCGGTGCGCGTTCAGGCGTACCGCGCCCGGCGTCGGCAGACGCGTGCCCAGGACGCACTGGTCGCGTCGATGCAGGCGTATTTCGAAGGCCGTTTCGCGCGCGCGCAGAAGGATGCGGCCCGGGCGTATGCCGGCGGGTCCGCGCCGGGGTTGGCGGCGCTGATTGCGGCGCGCGCGGCACATCGGCTGCGCGACTTCGCGGCGCGCGACCGCTGGCTCGATCAGGCAGAAGGCGCGGGTGGTTCGATGCGCGTCGCGCGTACGCTCACGCGGGCGGAACTCGCGCTCGAGGAGCGCGATTTTCAGGCGGCGCGTGATCTCTTGCGCAGCCTGCCGTCGGGCAAATCCAAGCCGGCAGCCGGCCAGCAGATGCTGTTGCGCGCGGAACGCGGCGCCGGCAATTGGGAGGAAGTCGAACGCATGGCGACGCAGCTTGCAAAGCAGGACGCCATCTCGCCGGCGCTCGTGGCAGAGGTGCGTATCCAGGCGGCCGTCGAGCTGCTGAAGCGCGACGCGGGCGAGCGCAAGACGCTCGAGGCACGCTGGCGCGGGCTGTCCGAGCGAGAGCAGATGCATCCGCGTGTCGCCGAGGCGGCCACGCGGCTTGCGACCGGGCTTGGCGCGACCGCGCTCGCGCGCGAGATCGTCGAACAAAGTCTCGCCCACGAATGGAGCCCGGCACTGGTGATCAGCTATGGTGACTTGCCGGCGCTCGAGCTTGCCGAACGCAGCGCGGAAGCGCGTGCGCGCATCGAACGCGCTGAACGCTGGTTGCACGAGCGGCCCGAGGACCCTGCGCTACTCGCGGCACTCGGGCGTCTGTGCGTGCACGCCGAACTCTGGGGCAAGGCGCAAAGCTATCTGGAGGCAAGCCTGTCGCTCGAGGAAAGCCGCGCCGCACACCTCGATCTGGCGCGGCTCTCGGAACGCCTGGAACGCGAACCGGACGCCCAGCGCCATTACCGGCGCGCTGCTGAGCTCGATTAGACCGCGCTCGCGCGGATCTCGGGACCGCGGGTGGGCGCCTAGACCCAGTCGCGCGGCGGTAGAAAATCGCTCGCGAGACGGGCCTCGGGGGTGCCGGGTTCCGGCGCCCAGGCATAGCGCCAGGACACCCGTGGCGGTAGTGACATCAGGATCGATTCGGTGCGGCCGCCCGATTGCAGGCCGAACAGCGTTCCGCGGTCGTACACCAGGTTGAACTCCACGTACCGTCCGCGCCGATAGGCCTGGAAGGCACGCTCGCGTTCGCCGTAGGCGTGATCGCGGCGGCGCTCGAGAATCGGGCTGTAGGCGGGCACGAAGTGGTCGCCCACGGCACGCACGAGCGCGAAGCAGGTCTCGAAGCCGTCCTCAGACAGGTCATCGAAGAAAATTCCGCCGATCCCGCGGGCCTCGCCGCGATGCTTGAGGACGAAGTACTCGTCGCACCAGTGCTTGTAGCGCGCATAGCGCTCGGCGCCGAACGGTTCGAGCGCGCGCTTGCAGGTTGCATGGAAGTGTCGTGCATCGTCTTCGAACCCATACGTGGGCGTCAGATCCATGCCGCCGCCGAACCACCAGGCGGGCGCCTCGGTACTGCCCTCTGGCGCGTGGGCGACGAAGAAACGCACGTTCATGTGCGCGGTCGGGCAATACGGATTGCGCGGGTGCAGGACGAGGGAGACGCCCATGGCGTCGAAGGCGCGCCCCGCGAGCGCGGGCCGTGCGGCGCTCGCCGACGGCGGCAGGCCTTTTCCGCTCACGCGCGAGAAGTTGACCCCGCCGCGCTCGAACAGCTGGCCTTCCTCAAGCACGCGCGTGACGCCGCCGCCACCCTCGGCGCGGGTCCAGCGGTCGGTCAGAAAGGGCGTGCCATCGAGTGCCTCGAGCGCGGCAACGATGCGTGCCTGAAGGTCGACGAAATAGGCGTCGACCGCCGTGACATCGGGGTGCGCGGGTTGTGCGATTGGCATCTAAGAGGTCGTTTTGAGGAGAGGGGCAGGCGTGGTCGCCGCGACCGGTACGCTAGGACCCGCTCGCGCGCAGGCCACGGTGGCCGATGTCGCGCCGGTACTGCATGCCGTCGAAGCGGATGCCTTCGGCCGCAGCATAGGCGCGCTGACGCGCAACGCGCAGTGAGTCGCCGAGCGCAGTGACGCACAGGACCCGCCCGCCGCTGGTGACCAGATGCGCGCCGTCGACGCGTGAACCGGCGTGAAACACGCGGCACAGCTCGGTCGGCGGCGACAGGCCTTCGATGCGATCGCCCGCCACCGGATTCTCGGGGTAGCCGCGCGCTGCGAGCACGACGCCGAGCGCCGAGCGCCGGTCCCACTCCGCGTGCGCATGTTGTACGTCGCCCTCGAGTGCCGCGTCGATCAACGTCAGCAGATCCGACTTCAGGCGCATCAATATAGGCTGTGCTTCCGGGTCGCCCAGCCGGCAGTTGTATTCGAGCGCGCGGGGATTGCCCTGGGCGTCGATCATGAGGCCGGCGTACAGGAATCCGACGTAGGGCACGCCGTCCTGCGCCATGCCGAGCATCGTTGGCTGGATGATTTCGCGCATCACGCGCGCATGGAGTTCGGGCGTGACCACCGGTGCCGGCGAGTAGGCGCCCATGCCGCCCGTGTTAGGGCCTTCGTCGCCATCGCGCAGGCGTTTGTGATCCTGGCTCGTCGCGAGCGCAAGCGCATGGCGGCCGTCGCACATGACGATAAAGCTCGCTTCCTCGCCCACGAGACATTCCTCGATCACGACCCGCGCGCCCGCGTCGCCCAGCGTGTGCGTCAGCAGCATGCGATCGATCGCATCGTTCGCCTGCGCAACGGTGGTGGCGACGACCACACCCTTGCCGGCGGCGAGCCCGTCTGCCTTGACGACGATGGGTGCGCCGTGCTGCGCGACATAGGCCTTGGCATCTGCCGCCTGTTCAAACGTGGCGTGGCGCGCGGTCGGAATGCCGTGGCGCACCATGAAGCGCTTGGCGAAGTCTTTCGAGCTTTCGAGTTGTGCCGCCGCGCGCGTGGGACCGAAAATTCTCAGCCCGGCGTCGCGGAACGCGTCGACGACGCCTCGCGCGAGCGGGGCCTCCGGCCCAACGACCGTGAGTTGAATGCCTTCTTTGCGCGCGAAGGCGAGTACATCGTCGTTGGAATCGAGCGCGACATTCTCCAGGTTCGGGTCACGCGCGGTTCCGCCATTGCCCGGTGCGACGAACACCATCTGTACGCGCGGACTTTGTGCGAGCCTCCACGCCAGCGCGTGCTCACGTCCACCCGATCCAATCACCAGAAGCTTCATGATCGCCTTACCCTGCGGTTGCCGCGCCGCCCGTTCTGGAAGTAGCGCATTGCGTCGTCGCGATTACGCGGCGGCGCAATGCAGCGTTGTTCTTAATGTCGGAAGTGACGCATGCCGGTGAACAGCATGGTCACCCCGCGCGCGTCGGCGGCGGCGATTACTTCGTCGTCGCGCACGCTGCCGCCCGGTTGAATGACCGCAATCGCGCCCGCGTCGATCACGACGTCGAGTCCGTCGCGAAACGGGAAGAAGGCATCCGAAGCGACCACCGAGCCCACGAGCGAAAGCCCTGCGCTTTGTGCCTTCATTGCGGCGATGCGCGCGCTATCGACACGGCTCATCTGTCCCGCGCCCACGCCGAGCGTCGTGCCGGCGCCGCAGAACACGATGGCATTCGACTTGACATGCTTCGCCACGCGCCACGCGAACAGCAGGTCCGCCCACTGTGCCTCTGTGGGGGCGGCCTTGGTCACGACCTTGATGTCTTCGCGCGCGACGAGTGTCCCGTCGCTGCTTTGCACCAGCACGCCGCCGCCGACGCGCTTGTAGTCATGGGCCTGCACGGCGTGCGAGATCGGCACCTCGAGCACGCGCAGATTCTGCTTTCCACCGAGGAATTCCCGCGCCTCGGGTTCGACGCGCGGGGCGATGATCACTTCAGCGAACTGCTGCCCGATCGCCTCCGCGGTCGCCCGGTCGAGCGCACGGTTGAATGCGAGGATCCCGCCGAACGCCGACACCGGATCCGTTTTGAACGCGTTGTGATAGGCCGCGAGCAGGGTCTCGCCGACGGCGGCACCACAGGGATTGGCGTGCTTGACGATGACGCAAGCCGGTCGCGTAAAACTTTTCACGGCCTCCCAGGCGGCGTTGGCATCGGCCACGTTGTTGTAGGAGAGTTCCTTGCCCTGGAGCTGGCGGTAGCTGGCGAGACTGCCCTCGGTCGGGCGGTCGTCGCGATAGAACGCAGCGCTCTGATGCGGATTTTCACCGTAGCGCATCGCCTGCAGCTTATGGAACTGGAGGCTCAGCACCTCCGGGTACTCGCCACGCTGGCCCGCGGCGTCGAGTGAGGACAGGTAATTCGCGATCGCGCCGTCGTAGCCTGCGGTATGCGCGAAGACCTTCTTCGCCAGCTCGAGCCGCGTCGCCTCCGGCACGCTGCCGTCGGCGCGCAGCGCGTCGATGACCTGCGGGTAGTCCGCGGGGTCGACGACGACCGTGACGCTCGCGTAATTCTTGGCCGCAGCGCGCAGCATGCCGGGCCCGCCGATATCGATGTTCTCGATCGCGTTCTCGAAACGGCAGTCCGGATCTGCAACCGTGGCCTGAAACGGATAGAGGTTGACGACCACGAGGTCGATGGGCTCGATGTCCGCGTCCCGTAGCGCGGCCATATGCGCGGGGCTGTCGCGACGCGCCAGCAGCCCCGCATGAATCCTCGGATGGAGGGTCTTCACCCGCCCGTCGAGCATCTCGGGGAAACCCGTGTATGCCGATACCTCGGTGACCGCAACGCCTTCCTTGTCGAGCAACTTCGCGGTGCCGCCCGTGGAGAGGATCGAGAATCCGAACCCGGTCAGCGCGCGTGCGAAGTCGACAATCCCCGATTTGTCGGAGACGCTGATCAGCGCGCGCGGTGACTTTCTCATACTGGGTTCGTAGGCCGTGGGCCGATCGTCGCCCGCGTTCGGTCGTGAGGCCGATTCAGCCCTTGATCCGCAGCTGCTGCATTTTCTTGCGCAGCGTATTGCGATTGATGCCGAGCATCTCCGCTGCGCTGGTCTGATTGCCGTCCGCCTTGTGCAGCACGGTTTCGATCATGGGTTTCTCGATCATTCGCAGAACCATATCGTAGATCGCCGTTGGAGACTCGCCGTCCAGATCCTTGAAGTAGCGTTCGAGCGAGCGCTTGACCGAATTGCCCAGTTCGTTCGGGCGGCTCATGCGGCGCGTCTCTGCATCGGGCTGGCCTCGCTTTCGTTCGCGGCCCGCGAGGGAAACCCGATCGCGAGGTGAAAAAAAAAGTTTTGCACCGCGGCCAGCTGTGCGGTTGCGGACGGCGCCGCATTCGCTGCGTGCCGCAGTGCGTCGCCCTCTGGCAGGTCGCGCACCGTCCAGGCGATGTGCTTTCGCGCAACGCGCATCCCCCGTTCGGACCCGTACAGCGTGTACAGGCCGTCGAGGTGCTCAAGCAGCACGTCGCGGATCTCCGCAGCGCACGGCGGCGCACAGCGTACCCCATGGACAAGGTAGTGCGCGATCTCGCGGAAGATCCACGGCCGTCCCTGTGCGGCGCGACCGATCATGACGCCGTCCGCGTGGGTGCGATCGAGCACGCGCTTCACGTCCTCCGGGGACCGCAGATCGCCGTTGGCAACGACTGGAATGCCGACCGCGGCTTTCACGTCCGCGATCGTGTCGTATTCCGCCTCACCTCGAAACGCACAGGCACGCGTACGTCCGTGAACCGCGAGTAGTTGCACGCCCGCCGCCTCGGCCATGCGGGCGATGCGGAGCGCATTGCGCCGACCCGGGTGGGGGCCGGTGCGGATCTTCAGCGTAACCGGTACGTCGACTGCGTTTACCACGGCATCGAGGATGCGCCCGACGCGGGCCTCGTCCTCGAGCAATGCGGACCCGGCGAGCGTGTTGCAGACCTTTTTGGCAGGGCAGCCCATGTTGATGTCGATGATGTCTGCGCCACGTCCCGCGTTGTACCGGGCGGCATCCGCCATCAGCGCTGGATCGGCGCCCGCGATCTGAACGGATATCGGACCCGCTTCGTCGCTGTGCTCGAGTCGCAGCATCGTTTTGCGACTGCCGCGCAGTTCCGGTCGGGTCGACACCATTTCGGAGACGGCAAGCCCCGCACCGAAGCGTCGCGCGAGGCGCCGGAACGCACGATCCGATACACCGGCCATCGGCGCCGCGATGATTGCGTTGCACAGCACGTGGGTGCCGATCTTCACTGAATTGTTGTCGGAAACCGAGACGAAAGGAGGGTCGATTCTAGCCGTTTTCTCGGCAACTGCGGAACCGCAGCGCTGATCACGCGTTCACGATAGCGCGACGCGAATGCTTCTCAGATTGCGCACGGAGTTAGCGCGTGTTCTTCAGGGAATCGCTGAAGGGCCGAAGATCATCCGACGCGCAAAGAATCGTCGCAGGGGCGGGTGCAGGTCGAGCGCCGTCAACGCGATTCCGCGGCCCGCCTGCAGGAGTGGATGCGTACCGCCAAATGCGCGCAGCAGCATCTCGGTGACGCCCACGGTGATGCGTGCATCGAACTGACGCAACGTGGCAAATTCCGTCAGCGACCCAGCGGCGCCCGGATCCGCCGCGCGCACCCAGTGTTCGGCGAGATCCCAGGCATCGCGCAGCCCGAGGTTCAATCCCTGGCCCGCGACCGGATGCAGGGTTTGCGCCGCATTGCCGATATAGACCTGCCGCACGCCGATGCGCGACCGCCGGACGCGTAACGCGAGGGGTTGGACCGAGCGCGGTCCCGCCGACCGCAATGTGCCGAGGCGCCCGCCAATGGTCTCGGCGAGGGCGTCGAGAAACACCGGGTCGGGCGCGGCGGCGAGCGACCGTGCACGCGCCGCGCCCATGCTCCAAACGGCGGCGTACCGCCCCGCCGCAGGCAGCAAGGCGAGCGGACCCTGCGGCGTAAAGCGCTCGAAGGCACGATGGCCCGCGGCCGGTTGCGTTTCAATCAACGCGACGATGCCTTCCTGACCATGGGTCTTCACGCGCATCATGCCGTCGGTGCTGTGCGTACTGCGCGTGCCTTCGGCATGCACCACGCAGCGCGCGTGCACGCGTTCGTCGCGACCGCCGTGCACGAAATGCACAGCGACATCGTCGGCCGTGGGCTCCACATGCCGCGCGTCGGCACCGTCCAGCCACTGGATGTTCTCTGCCCTGGCGTGCGCGGCGAGCGCGCCGCCGAGTGCGGCGTAGTCCGCGACATACCCCAGCGCCGGAACGTCGGCATCCGTTGCGTCGAGCAGCGTGCGACCCGGCGCGCCCTGTTG
The DNA here is from genome assembly GCA_963714925.1 of uncultured beta proteobacterium. Classification (GTDB taxonomy): domain Bacteria; phylum Pseudomonadota; class Gammaproteobacteria; order Burkholderiales; family SG8-39; genus SG8-39. Next base: position 128,762 of record CAVQQK010000018.1, read on the forward strand.
CGAGACATGCACCTGCTCGATGGCGGTGACCGGGATCGTCTGCCAGACGTCGAGGCGCTCGAGGATCAGCCGGCTGGCGTGGGAGAGTGCAATCGGGCGGACGCTGAGCGCCGCCGCGTCGGTCGCGTGGTTCGCAGTGTTCGCGTCGTCCACGCCCGTTGCGCCATTGGCGTGACGCGTATGGCGTTCCAGCACGGTGACTGCACGCCCGGCCTGCCGCAGCGCGAGCGCCAGGGCACAGCCCACGGGCCCGCCGCCGACGATCAGAATTTCAGTCGCGTTCACCCGCATCGCGCATCAATGCTTCAATTTCGTCGATCGCCTTGGGTGCTGCGCGGGTCAGGATTTCGCAGCCCTCCGGCGTGACGGCAACGTCGTCCTCGATGCGCACGCCGATGTCGCGCAGCGGCGCAGGCACGTCATCTGCGGCCCGGATGTACAGACCGGGTTCGACCGTGAGCGTCATGCCCACTTCGAGCGGACGCCAGGCGCCCGCGCGTTTGTATTCGCCCGCGTCGTGCACATCGAGCCCCAGCCAGTGTCCGGTACGGTGCATGTAGAAGCGCTTGTAGGTCTCCGTTTCGAGCACTTCGTCCAGACTGCCGGGCAGAAGCTTCAGATCGAGCATGCCCTGCGCGAGCACGCGCACCGCCGCATCGTGCGGCGCGTTCCAGGTGTTGCCTGGCGCCACCGTGTCCATCGCGGCGCGCTGTGCCGCCAGCACGATCTCATAGACGTCGCGCTGCGCGCCGCTGAAGCGCCCATTCACCGGGAAGGTACGCGTAATGTCCGCGGCATAACCGTCAAGCTCGCAGCCCGCGTCGATGAGCAGCAAGCTGCCATCGTCCAGCCGGGCGTCGTTCGCGACATAGTGCAGCGTGCAGGCGCCCCGGCCGCCGGCGACGATAGGCCAATAGGCCGGGAACTGGGCCCCCTTGCGCCGAAACGCATAGAGCAGTTCGGCTTCGATCTCGTACTCAAAGCGACCGGGACGCGTGGCCCGCATGGCGCGCCGATGGGCCTCGGCCGATATCGACGCGGCGCGGCGCATCCACGCGAGTTCATGCGCATCCTTGATCAGGCGCATTTCATCGACCAATGCGCGCACGTCCTGAATGCGTTCCGGTGCCAGGATGCCCACGCGCGACTTGGCGCGCACGGCGTTCAACCAGCGCATCGCGCGTGCGTCCCACTCGGCGTCGCCGCCGAGCGGCGCAAACAGCGTCGGTTGATTCTCGAGCAACATCGCCAGCTGCTCGTCCAGCGCGCCGACCGGATGCGCGTCGTCGAAGCCGAAGCGCGCGCGCGCGCCCTCGGGCCCGTGGCGCACGCCTTCCCATTGTTCGCGTTCCACGTGGCGCTCGCGGCAAAACAGTATCGAGCGGGGCGTCGCGCCAGCGACCAGCACGAGCGCGGCGTCAGGCTCGGTAAAGCCGGTGAGATAGAAGAAATAGCTGTCGTACCGGTACGGGTAGTGCGCGTCCCGGTTTCGAATGCGTTCTGGCGCGGTCGGGATGACGGCAACGCCTTCGCCCATTGCGCGAACGAGGCGCACGCGACGTGCCGCATAGAGGGCGGCGTCGAAGGTCGTCGCCTCGTGGTGATGGTCAGTTTCGGGCGTCATTGCGCGATTCCAGATAGGCTTCGAGCGCCGCGAGGCGTTCGGGCGTGCCGACATCGAACCAGGGGCCCGGGTAATGCTCGCCGCTGACCCGTCCATGGGCGGCCGCGTCGCGCAGCAGCGGCGCAAGCGGCGCCTTCTCACCCGACCCAACGCCTGCGACCAGTTGCGGCGACAGTACCGCGATACCGGCATAAGTGTAACGTGGCGCAGCGGCGTTGCCGACGCGTCCCTGCGTGAGCGAGAAATCGCCCGCGGGTCGGTGCGTCGGATTCGGCACCAACACGAGGTGCGCGAGCCCATCGGCCAATTCGCGCCGTTGCAGCAATTCGAGATTCACCTCGCAATACACGTCCGCGTTCAGGAGCAGGAAGGGCGCTGCGCCGAGGTGCGGGCGCGCGTTGGCGATGCCGCCCGCCGTCTCGAGCGCCTCGGTCTCGATCGACAGCGCGATGTCGAGTGCCGCGCGCGGATGCGCGCGCAGGTGCGCCTGGATGTGCTCGGCGAGATGTGCCGCATTGATGACGACCTCGCGCACGCCGGCGGCCTCGAGTCGATCGAGGTGCCGATCGAGTAGCGCCCGCCCGCCGGCTTCGATGAGCGCCTTCGGAACGCGATCGGTCAGCGGCCGCAGACGTTCGCCGCGTCCTGCGGCAAGGATCATGGCCTTCATCAGAACGAAAGCAGGCTGCGCCGGGCCTGCCCCTCGAAATCGTCGAGCAGGCGTGCGAGTGGTGCGAGCGGCGCATAGCGCTCGGCGACGCCGCGCGCATAGCGCAGGAAACGGGGCGCGTCGGCGACGTACTTGTCCTTGCCGTCACGATGGGTCAGGCGGGCGAAAATGCCGAGCACCTTGAGGTGGCGCTGGAGCCCCATCCATTCGAATGCACGATAAAACTCGCCGAAATCAGAGTCGACCGGCAGTCCGGCGGCGCGCGCACGCTGCCAGTAGCGCAGGCACCAGTCGAGCACCTGCTCTTCGTCCCAGCTGATGAACGCATCGCGCAGCAGCGACACGATGTCATAGGTGACGGGACCGATCACAGCATCCTGAAAATCGAGCACACCGGGATTGGGGTCGGACAGCATGAGGTTGCGCGGCATGTAGTCACGATGCACGAATACGGTCGGTTGTGCGGCCGCACTCGCGACGAGCAGCGCGAACAGGCGCTCGAGCGAGGCGGCCTGATCGGGCGACAGCGCAATGCCCAGGTGGCGCGCGACGTACCACTCGGGGAACAGCGCCATCTCCCGGTGCAGGAGCGCGGCATCGTAGGGCGGCAGCGCGCCCGGCCGGCTCGCACACTGCCAGCGCACGAGCGACTCGGTCGCGTCCCGGAACAGCGCGCCTGCACCAGCCGGATCGGACGGCGCGAGCACGTCGAGGTAGGTCTGCGTGCCGAGATCAGTCAGCAGGAGAAAGCCCTGCGCAAGATCCTGCGCAATCACCTCGGGCGCGTGGACGCCGGCTTCGTGTAGCAGCGATGCGACGTGCACGAATGGGGCGCAGGACTCGCGCTCGGGCGGAGCGTCCATGACGATGAAGTGTCGCCCGTCGGCGAGCATCGCGCGGAAGTAGCGGCGAAAGCTCGCGTCCTCGGATGCCGGCGCGAGCGAGAACGGGGCGTCACGCAGCTGCGGTCGCAGCCAGCGCTCAAGGGCGTTACGGCGAGGGTCCACGGTGTGACGCAGGCAGTGCGCGCAGGCAGCCAAACCAATCAATGGCGACGGCGAAGGCGAAGGCAGATGTCCGGGGCGCCGTTTCGAGGTGTTCGACCACGCGTCCCACTGTATCATGTGACTCTAGCTTTAGAGTCGCCCCACACGTTGCCAATGCAGGAACGCACTTTGCGACGGCGGGCCGTTGTCGGCCCGCGCATCGCGGCGCTGCTCGCGGCGTTGTTGACCGCGACGAACGCGCATGCGCAGCGCGCGGATTCGGACGCGCCGACCACGATCGACGCAGAGCGTATCGACGGCGTTGCCGACCTTGAGTTTACCGCGCGCGGCGCGGTCGAATTGAAGCGCGAGGGCACCACGATCTTCAGCGACTTTTTGCGCTACAACCAGGAATTCGGCCGCGTCGAGGCGGACGGTGGTGTGCGTCTCGAAATGGACGGAGACCGGTTCTTCGGGCCGCGCCTGCGCTTCGATGCGCTCGAGGAAACCGGTGTATTCGACGAACCCACCTATGTCATTCAGCGCGAGAAGACCGCACACGGCAAGGCCGAGCGTGTTGACATCGTAAACCGCGATCGCTACCGGCTTACCCGCTCGACCTACACGACCTGCGCGCCGGGCCAGGAGGACTGGGTGCTCGAAACAGCCGGGCTCGATCTCGACTATGCCGTCGAGGAGGCACAGGCAACGGATGTGAAGCTGAAGTTTTTCGATACCACGGTACTCGCCTTGCCGTTCGCCACGCTGCCGCTCGAGAAACGGCGCAAGAGCGGTTTTCTGGCACCGTACTATGCGCATACCTCGGCCAGGGGCTTCGAAGTCGGCACGCCGTACTACTGGAACATCGCGCCAGAGCAGGAGGCGACGATCGTGCCGGTGTACATGTCCAAGCGCGGCGTGCAGCTCAAGGGAAACTACCGCTATCTGGGGCGTACCTACGACGGCGATTTGCGTCTCGAGGTTCTGCCCGATGACCGAGCGTACGGCGCATCGCGCAACGGGGTTTCGCTCCAGCACCGGCAACAGATCACGCCGCAACTGTCGGGCCGAATCAACTATAACGAGGTATCCGATGACCAGTACTTCGCCGATCTCTCGAGCCAGGTCCGTCTGACCTCGATCGGCGTCCTGCCGCGCGAGGGCGAACTGCAATACAGCGGCGCCTTGGGCGGCTTCACCTACGGCGCAGTCGCGCGCGTGCAGAAATTTCAGACGTTGCAGGATCCTGGGGCACCGACCATTCCCCCGCATGAACGCCTGCCGCAGCTGACCTTTGCGGGCGCAATGTACGACATTGGCGGCTTCGCCGACGTGGATCTGCCCGCGGAGTACGTGCGCTATGCGCACCCGACCCTCGCTCAGGGCGCGCGCTTCGGGACCAATCCGACGATTACGGTGCCGTTTCTCGCGCCGGGATGGTACCTGCGGCCGAAGGTTGGGCTGCGCTACGTCGATTACAATCTGTCGCGCGTGACCCCGGGCGCCCCCGTCGGGGCACCGACCCGGCCAAGCGCGACGATTCCGTGGTTGAGTGTGGACTCCGGTCTGTTGTTCGAGCGTCCCCTGCAATGGGGGGGGCGCGCAATGACCCAGACACTCGAGCCGCGTGCGTACTACCTGCGCGTTCCCTTTCGCGACCAGAGCCAGATGCCGCTGTTCGATACGGCGTACGCCGACTTCAACTATACGCAGATCTTCAACGAGAATCGGTTTTCGGGCGGAGATCGCTTCGGCGACGCCGACGAAGTGACGCTGGCGCTCACCTCGCGCCTGCTGGGTTCGGGCGGGACCGAGGGATTGCGCGCGACGATCGCGCAGAAGTTCTACTTCAAGGACGAGCAAGTGGGTCTGACGCCCTCTTCGTCGCTGCGCTCGGGCAAGAACTCCGACATCCTCGCCTCGATCGGTGGGCAGCTGTCGCCTGCCTGGTATTTCGATACCACGCTGCAGTACAAGCCCGGGCTGGGCGAAGTCGACAAGTTCAATGCCGCCGCGCGCTACTCGCCGGCGATCGGCAAGGTACTGAACGCGAGCTACCGCTATGACCGGCGCGACCTGCGGCAGATCGACGTCGCCGCGCAGTGGCCGTTCGCGCGCGGCTGGTACGCGGTCGGCCGGTACAACTACTCCTTGCTCGACGGCCGGCTGGTGGAAGGCCTCGCCGGCCTGGAGTACAACGCGGGTTGCTGGGTGTTCCGCACGGTGTTCCAGCGCCTGCAGACGACGACCGACACGAGTTCGACCGGTGTGTTTATCCAGATCGAGTTGACCGGGCTCGGAGAGATCGGCACCGACGAGACGGTGAAGCTGCTCAAGCGCAGCGTGCCCGGCTACAGCGTGACCAATCCGCGTGATCCGGCGCTCGCACCGCCCGATCTGCAGCGGCAGTTACCCTTCAAGCTTCTTTACTGACAACGCGCGCCATGATTCGAATTTTGTTCACGCTTCTCCTCGCCCTGGGCTCGACGGCCACGGCCCTCGCGCAACCCGTGCTCCCGGTCGATCGCATCGTCGCCATCGTCGGCAAGGACGTGGTGACGATGAGCGAGCTGCGCGAGCGGCTCGCCGCCGCCGAGCGGGAACTGCGCCGCCAGGGCACCCCGCTGCCGGAGCGCAAGACCCTGGAGCGCCAGGTGCTGGAGCAGATGATTATTCAGAAAGCGCAGCTGCGCCTGGCCAAGGACACCGGCATTCAGGTCGATGACGTTCAGCTCGATCGCGCGATCGCACGTATCGCCGAGAGCAACCGGCTCTCGCTGAGCGAATTCCGCAGCAGGCTGCAGCGTGACGGCGTGTCCTATGAGCAGTTTCGCGAGGAGGTGCGTGACCAGATTCTGCTTGCCCGGCTGCGCGAGCGCGAAGTGGACAACAAGATTCAGATCAGCGAAAGCGAGATCGACCTTTATATGGCGGAGGATAAGGTCGCGCCGACCACGCGCTTCGAGTACAACATTGCGCATATTCTGGTGCGTGTTCCGGAGCAGGCGAATCCGCAGCAGATCGAGACCGCACGCGGGCGCGCCGAGAAGGTTCGGGCCGAGGCGCAGGCGGGCGCCGACTTCGCCAAGCTTGCGGCGAGTTACTCGGACGGCCCCAATGCGCTGCGTGGGGGCGCGTTCGGCTGGCGCAGCGCGGCGCGCCTGCCGGACCTGTTTTCGAGCGCATTGAAGACGATGAAGCCCGGAGAGGTGAGCGCGGTACTGCGCAGCCCCGCGGGCTTTCACGTGCTCAAGCTCCTGGACCAGCGCGGCGCAGGCGACGCCGGCGGCGCAAGTGGTGCAGGCGACGCGGGGACGGCGCAGGTCGTCCAGACGCACGCACGCCACATTCTGGTGAAGACCAACGAAGCCGTTTCGGAAGCCGACGCGCGCCGCACCCTCACCGATCTGCGCGAGCGCTTGACGCAGGGTGGTGCGGATTTCGCCGAACTCGCGCGCCAGTATTCGGAGGACGGCACCGCGGCGCGCGGCGGCGATCTTGGGTGGCTTTACCCGGGCGACACCGTTCCGGACTTCGAGCGGACGATGGACGAACTCAAGCTGAACGAGGTCAGCATGCCGGTGAAGTCGCCATTCGGCTGGCACCTGATCCAGGTGCTCGAGCGGCGCAAGGCCGAGGTGTCCGCCGACCGGCAGCGTCTGGCCGCACGCCGGGTGCTGCGCGAACGAAAACTGGACGAGGCCTACCAGGAATGGCTGCGCTTGCTGCGCGACCAGACCTACGTCGAACTGCGCCTCGAGGAGCGCTAGCGGGTCGCCATGGGATCGCGCGTTCCCGTCATTGCCCTGACCTCGGGCGAGCCCGCCGGCATCGGACCCGAACTGTGCGCGCAACTCGCGCACGCGTCGTTGCCGGCGCGAATCGTGTTGATCGGCGATGCCGCACTCCTCACGTCGCGTGGCGTGCGCGCGGCGCTGCGTCGCACCGGGCGCGAGGCCGCGGTACCACCCGGCGCGGTCGAAATGGAGCATGTCCCACTCGCTGCGCCCGCGGTTGCGGGAACGCTCGAACCAGCGAACGCAGCGTACGTGCTGGCGCTCCTAAACCGTGCGATCGACGGCTGCGTGCAGGGTGAATTCGACGCCATGGTGACCGCGCCGGTGCACAAGGGCGTGATCAACGACGCGGGCATTCCCTTCAGCGGGCACACCGAGTACCTCGCGGCACGCACGGGGGCGCCGCAAGCAGTCATGATGCTGATTGGCGGCGGACTGCGCGTTGCACTTGCCACCACGCATCTTCCCCTCGCCGAGGTGCCGGGTGCCGTCAGGCGCGAAGGTCTGGTGCGGATACTCGGTGTAATCGACCATGATCTGCGCGTGCGCTTCGGCATCGCGCAGCCGCGCATCCTGGTCGCCGGACTCAATCCACATGGTGGCGAATCGGGACACCTCGGCCGCGAAGAGATCGAGACGATCGCGCCGGCGCTGGCAGACGCGCGCGCCAAGGGGATTCGCGCCGAAGGCCCCGTTCCCGCCGATACCCTGTTTGTGCCGCGGCGTCTGGAGGGGGCTGACTGCGTGCTTGCGATGTACCACGACCAGGGTCTTCCGGTTCTCAAGTATGCAAGCTTCGGCCGCGGCGTGAATGTGACCCTCGGGCTGCCGTTCGTGCGCACGTCGGTGGATCATGGCACCGCCCTCGAACTCGCGGGCCGCGGCCGCGCCGACGCCGGTAGTCTCGGCGAAGCCGTGCAGTTGGCGGTCGAACTCACGCGTCACGCGGCCCTCGCGGTGTGACGCAGCACCGGCCGCGCAAGCGCTTCGGTCAGCATTTTCTGCACGACCCTGGTGTACGCGCGCGCATCGTCGAGGCAATCGCGCCTGTGCCCGGCGACGTGGTGGTCGAGATCGGGCCGGGCGAGGGCGCGCTCACCGCGCTGCTGCTGGAGCGTATAACGCGACTCGAGGCGATCGAAATCGATCGCGATCTCGCGGCGCGCCTGGTCGCGGACTATCCGCCCGATCGCCTGCGCGTGCACTGCGCCGACGCGCTTGCGTTCGACTTCGGCACGCTGCCCGAGCGCCTGCGGCTGGTCGGCAATCTGCCCTACAACGTCTCGACGCCGCTGCTATTCCGGCTCGCCGAATTTGCCGATCGGGTGCGCGACATGCACTTCATGCTGCAGCTCGAGGTGGTCGAGCGCATGGTCGCCCGGCCGTCGACATCGGCCTACGGGCGCCTGTCGGTGATGCTGCAGACGCGATTCCGCCTCGAGAAGCTGTTTCGCGTTTCGCGTGGCGCGTTCCGGCCGCCGCCAAACGTCGAATCCGCGGTCGTGCGGCTCATTCCGCTCGCGCCAGCGGCGCGCGAGACGGTGGATTTCCGGCTGCTCTCGAGACTCGTGGCGGGCGCGTTCTCGGCACGCCGCAAGAAACTCAAGAACGCGCTGCCGCTCGACGCCGACGCGTTTGCGACGCTCGCGCTGGATCCGGATTTGCGGCCCGAGAATCTCTCGCCTGGCGACTACCTGCGCGTCGCCCGATTCGTCGCGCAACGAAGCAACGGTGGCGAGGGCGGCGCGCGGACCTAACGCGCCGACTTGCGCTCGATGAATTCGATCTTGTAGCCGTCAGGATCCTCGACGAACGCGATGACGGTGGTTCCGCCCTTCACCGGACCCGCCTCGCGCGTCACCTTGCCGCCCTTCGCGCGCACCGCGTCGCAGGTCTTTGCGGCGTCGTCGACTTCGATTGCGATGTGGCCGTAGGCCGTGCCGAGATCGTAGTGGTCGGTGCCATAGTTATAGGTCAGTTCGAGTACCGAGGCCTTGTCCTCGCTGTCATAGCCAACAAAGGCAAGCGAGTATTTCTGGTCGGGCCGATCGGTATTGCGCAGCATTTTCATGCCAAGGACGTCCGTATAGAACTTGACCGAGCGATCCATGTCACCGACGCGCAGCATGGTGTGCAGCATTCTCATGAGGCTCTCCCTAGTAACGGTAGTCCTGCGCCCTCGCGCTCGAGACGGGTGCGCGCTTCGCGCCAATCAGGATACAGCGATTCGACGATTCGCCAGAAGCGTTTCGAATGGTTCAGCTCCACCAGGTGGGCGACTTCGTGGGCGACCACGTAGTCCGTCAGCGCGGGTGCGAGATGGGCGAGGCGCCAGCTGTAGCGGATTGCGCCCTGCGCAGTGCATCGGCCCCACTGGCGTACGGCATGTGAAATGGATACGCTGGTCGCTTCGCGCCCGAGGCGTGCGGCATAGGCGGCGGTGCGTGGCGCGAGGGCGGCAAGCGCCTGTTCGCGATACCAACGCACGACCAGCGCAACGACGCGATGGCATGCGGCCGGCGCCGGTGTGCAGACTATCAGGCGCGCGCCGTCGCGCCGTACACCGGGGCGCCCCGCGGCGACCTCGAGCACGACGCGCTCGCCGAACAGGGGTAACGCGTCGCCACTCATGCCGTGAACCGGCGCCGTGCGCGGCACGCCGGCCCATTCGTCGAGCCGCGCGAGAATCCAGCGTTGCTTTGCGACGAGAAACGCGTCGATCTCAAGCCACGCCGCCCGCTGCGGTGCGCGCACCGAAACGCCGGTTCCATCGACCGTGATGCTGATGGTGCGGCGACGGGCGCGGACAACGCGATACGCGATCGGCCGTCCACCGAGTACGGCGAGGCGCTGGACTGCGCCGCCCTGCGGGCGCAGCCTGAACAGGCTCAACGGGTCGGGCACAGTTCGCGTTGCTGCGCTTCGATCCAGGTTTCCGCAAGCTTGTTGATGGCTTCCGGTTCGCGGCCCGCGGTCTCGATCGCCGGGCCGATGCGCACGGTGACGAGGCCCGAACGCTTGAGAAAGCCATTGCGCGGCCAGACCAGGCCCGCGTTGTGCGCGACGGGAACGACCGGGGCGCCGGTACGCGCGGCAAGCCAGGCACCGCCGAGCTGGTACTTGCGCTGCCGGCCCGGCGCGGTGCGCGTGCCCTCCGGAAAGATGACGATCCAGAACCCCTGTGCGAGCCGCTCGGCGCCGCGCGCGGCAAGCTGGCGCAGGGCAGCACGGCCCTTGGCGCGATCGATTGCGATCGGGCTCATGAGCGCCAACCCCCAGCCGAAAAACGGAATCCACAGCAGCTCGCGTTTGAGGAGGTAGGCCTGCGGCGGGAAGATCAGCTGGAAGGCGATTGTTTCCCAGGCCGATTGGTGCTTGGCAAGTATGACGGCGGGTCGCGCCGGCAAGTGCTGTTTGCCTTCGACCCGCCAACGGATGCCGCAGACCCAGCGCGCGAGCCAGATCACGCAGTGCGCCCAGCCGGTAATGACGCGATAGCGCACAAGGCGCGGCAGCGCCCAGGTGCAGAGCGCGAGGACCGCAAAGGGTGGCGTGAACACGATCAGCGTGAGCGCAAACACGCCCGAGCGCAGGACCGTCATGGGGCGAGTTGCGCCGCGACGGCTGCCAGGTCGGAGAACACGCGCGTCGCCGCCGGCAGCCCGCCGAGGTCGTGCGTCGCCTGACCCTTGCCGGTCAGCACCAGCACCGGTCGCGCAGCCGCAGCCTCGGCGGCTTGCAGATCGCGCAACGCGTCTCCGACCATGTCGACGTCTTCGAGCGCGACGTTGAAGCGCCGGCCGATTTCGAGCAGCATGCCCGGCTTCGGCTTGCGACAGGCGCAGTCCGAATCCGCCGCATGCGGGCAGAAAAACACCGCCTCGATGCGGCCCCCCGCCTGCGCGACCGCGCGGTGCATCGCATCATGAATTGCGTTCAGTGTCGCAACGTCGAACAGCCCGCGTGCGATGCCGGACTGGTTCGTGGCGACGACCAGGCGGTAGCCCGCCTGGGTCAGGCGCGCGATGGCTTCGAGGCTGCCGGGAATCGGTCGCCATTCGTCGGGCGACTTGATGTACTGATCGCTGTCGATGTTGATCGTGCCGTCGCGATCGAGGATGACCAGTTTCATGCGGCGAGCTTCGAAATGTCGGCGACGCGGTTCATCGCGTTGCGCAAGTCGCGCAGCAGCGCGAGCCGGCCGCGGCGCAGTGTGTCGTCATCGACCATGACCATCACCTTGTCGAAGAATGTGTCGACCGGATCCTTGAGTACCGCGAAGGCCTTCAGATAACCGGTGTAATCGCCACGTTCGAACAGCGGGTCGGCGGCCTGCGCGGTCGAGCGGATGGCGGCGTGCAAGGCGCGCTCGGCCGGCTCGCTAAGCGACGACGGCGCGGCGTCAGTGAATACCTCACCTTTTTCCTCCGCCTGCCGCAGGATATTGGAAATGCGCTTGTTGGCAGCGGCGAGGCTTTCGGCTTCGGGCAGCAACTGAAAGGACCTGACCGCGTCGAGCTGCTTGGGCACCGCCCACAGCTGCGCCGGATGCATGCTGAGTACAGCCTCCACTTGCAGCGTCGAGGATCCTTTCTCTTTCAGGTAGCCCGACAGACGCTCGAAGATGAACGCCTGTACCTCGACCGGCGCCTTGCGTTTGAACGCGGTACTGTCGAAAGCCGAATGCACGAGATCGACGAGCGACAGCGGGAGCGCGTTTTCGACCAGTATCCTGACGACGCCCAGCGCCGCGCGCCGTAGTGCGAATGGATCCTTGGCGCCGGTCGGCTGTTGGCCGATGCTGAACAGCCCTGCAATCGCATCGAGCTTGTCCGCCAGCGCGACCGCGCAGCCGATCGGCCCCACCGGCAATGCGTCGCCGGCAAAGCGCGGGCGGTAGTGCGCTTCGATCGCGTCGGCGACCTCGCCCGGCTCGCCGTCGGCGAGCGCATAGTAACGGCCCATCACGCCCTGGAGTTCGGGAAACTCGCCGACCATTCCGGTCAGCAAATCGGCCTTGGCAAGCCAGGCGGCACGCTCGGTAGACGCCACGTCGGCGCCCAGGGCGCGGGCGATCGACCCGGCGAGAAGCCGGACGCGCTCGACGCGTTCGAGCTGGCTGCCGAGCTTGTTGTGGTAGACGACCTTGGCAAGCTGCGGTACGCGTGCTTCCAGCCGCGTCTTGCGGTCCTGGTCGTAGAAGAAGCGCGCGTCCTCCAGCCGCGAGCGCACGACGCGCTCGTTGCCGCCGATGATGTGTTGCGCGTCGTCGACGCGCATGTTCGACACGATGAGAAACGTCGGCAACAGTTTTCCTGCGCCATCGAACAGCGGAAAGTATTTCTGATTCTGCTGCATGGTCAGGATCAGGCATTCCTGCGGGACATCGAGAAACGCCGGGTCGAAGCGCCCCAGGTACACGGTCGGCAGCTCGACCAGCGCCGTGACTTCGTCCAGCAAGCCGCGGTACGCACCGAGCATCGCGCCCTCGCGCTTGGCCTCGGCCTTCAGCATGCCGTCGATTTCTGCGCGGCGCGCATCGAATTCGGCGACCACGCGCCCGTCCGTGAGCAGGCGTTCCTCGTACTCGTCGGCATTCGCGAACGCGATCGGCGACGACCCGAGAAAGCGATGCCCGCGCGTGACGCGGCCCGATTCAAGGCCAAGGACCGTGCCGGGGACGATCCGTACGCCGTGCAGCATGACCAGGCCATGTACCGGACGCACGAATTGCGCATCGCCGTCGCCCCAGCGCATGATCTTTGCGACCGGAAGCGTCTTGATCGCATCAGCGACGACCGCAGCGAGGACGGTCTCGAGCGCAGCGCCCTTCTGATCCGTGCGCGCGAGATAGACCCTGCCCTTCGGCGTGTCGACTTGCTCGAGTGCGTTGGCCTCGATACCGTGCTTCTTCGCAAACCCGGCAACCGCCGTTGCAGGCGCGTTGACTGACGGACCCTGAACCTCGCTCGCGCGATCGGCTGCGATGTCCGCGACACCGGGAACGCGCACGGCCAGGCGTCGCGGTGTGGCGAAGGCGCGGGCCTGGCCGGCATCGCGCGCGATCAACTGGTGCTGAATCAATGCCTTCGTGATCGCGTCGCGGAACGCGATCGAAAGCCGCTCGAGCGACTTCGGCGGCAGCTCTTCGGTGAGCAATTCGACGAGTAGCGTTGCCTGCATCTACGCCGCCCGCTGCGCGCACATCGGAAAGCCGAGTCGCTCGCGCGAATCGTAATAGGCCTGCGCGACCGCGCGCGAGAGCGTGCGCACGCGACCGATAGTGGCCGCCCGTTCGGTGACCGAGATCGCGCCGCGTGCATCGAGCAGGTTGAAGGCGTGGGAGCACTTCATGACCATTTCGTAGGCCGGCAGGACGCATTGCGCATCGATCAAGCGCTTCGCTTCGCCCTCGTACTCTGCGAAGTGGCGGATGAGCATCTCGGCGTTCGAGAGTTCGAAGTTGTAGCGCGACTGCTCGACCTCGTTCTGGTGAAAGACGTCGCCATAACGCACGCCGGGCGTCCAGATCAGGTCGAACACGGATTCCTTGCCCTGCAGGGTCATCGCCAGGCGCTCGAGTCCGTAGGTGATCTCACCGAGGACCGGCTTGCAGGCAAGCCCGCCAACTTCCTGGAAGTAGGTGAACTGCGTGACTTCCATGCCATCGAGCCACACTTCCCAGCCGAGGCCCCAGGCCCCGAGCGTCGGCGATTCCCAGTCGTCCTCGACGAAGCGGATGTCGTGCAGTTTCGGATCGACCCCGAGTGCGACGAGCGAGGCCAGGTACAGATCCTGGATGTCCGCCGGGGACGGCTTGAGCGCGACTTGATACTGGTAATAGTGCTGCAGCCGGTTCGGGTTGTCGCCGTAGCGTCCATCCTTCGGCCGGCGCGACGGCTGCACGTAGGCCGCGCGCCAGGGTTCGGGTCCGATTGCGCGCAGAAAGGTCGCGGTGTGAAAGGTTCCTGCACCGACTTCCATGTCGTACGGCTGCAACAGGGCGCAGCCGTGACGGTCCCAGAACTGTTCGAGCTGCAGGATGATGTGCTGGAAGGTTGGCGTGCGCATTGGCGATGACCGCGTGACCGTGCGTGCGACCAGGCTTGGATCGCGCGTCGCGGAATGTCGCGGATTTTACCGGCTCCGTTGCAGTCGCGCGACGAGCATTGCTGCAGCAAGCAGCAGCGCGCACAGTCCGAGGGCAAGGCCGTCGCCCATGCGCACGAACGGGGTCACACCGGCATACCCGAGCGCCACGAGTTCGAGCTTACCTCGCATGAACTGAGGCAATTGAGCGAGCAGGGTCCCATTGGCCGCGATCGCCGCGGTGATGCCCGTATTGGTTGCGGTCAGCACCATGCGCCCGGTTTCCAGCGCACGCATCCGGGCGATCTGCAGATGCTGCGCCGGTGCGAGCGAATCGCCGAACCAGGCGACATTCGATACATTGACGAGTAGCGTTGCGGCGGGCAATGCCCGCGCGATTTCGGCACCGAACGCGTCTTCGTAGCACACGTTCACCGCCACGCGCTGCCCCGCGACCTCGAGCAGCGGCTGTTCGCGCCGCCCGGGCGTGAAATCCGACAGGGGTACCGACAGCCATCGCATGACCCAGGCGAACCCGGGCGGCACGAACTCGCCGAACGGAACGAGGTGCGATTTGTGATAGGCCTGGCGCGGCGCGATGCCGAGGCTGACGACACTGTTCGTATAGCGCCCGGACGCGTCGCGCAGCGGCGCGCCGAGCAGCAGGTCCCCGCCGTTGCGCGTTCCGATTGCGGCCAGCCGCTCGAGGTAGGCCGGATCGACCAGATCGAGGAAGCGCGGGATCGCGGTTTCCGGCATCACGATGAGCTGCGCGCGCGTCTGCTCGGCGAGCCGCGCGTAAATCTCGAGCGTGCGTGCGTGGCGTGCGGGGTCGAATTTCAGGTCCTGCGGGATGTTGCCCTGCAGGAGTGCGACGTGCGTCCCGGTGCGAACGGGCGTCGTCCACGCTACCGTCCGCAGGGCCGCCCCGGTTGCGACGATCAGGCCGATCGCGACGGCGGCCATCGCGCGCCCATGCCCGCACGCGAAGCACCACAGCGCACCCGTGCAGGCGAGCGTCGCGAGCGTCAGCAGGTGCACACCGCCAATGGGTGCATACCCTGCGAGTGGCGTATCGATCGCACCATAGCCGACCGCGAGCCAGGGAAATCCGGTGAGTACCCAGCCGCGCATCCATTCGAGCAACGTCCACGCGGCGGGCGCAACCAGCGTGGCGCGCACCCAGGCGGGGCCGGGTGCGCGCGCCTGCAGCCACCCGGCGCAGGCCGGATACAGCGCCAGGACCGCGCAGAAGCCAAGCGTCGCGATGCCCGCGAGCAGCGGCGGCATGCCACCGAAGCGCGCCAGGCTGACGTAGACCCAGGACACGCCGGCGCCGAACAGGCCCAAGCCGAACCAGAAGCCCGTACCGAATGCCGCTCGCGGAGACGGCGAGACCTGCCAGAGCTGGACGAGCACGACGAATGCGGCGAGCGCGAGGAGCGGTGCAGCGACCGGCGCGAATCCCAGGACGGCCGCGCCGCCTGCAACGAAGGCGATGGCCGCGCGCAGCGCCGCGCGATCCGCCAGGCGCGCCCACGCAAGCGGCCGCATCAGCGCTGCCAGACCGTGGCTGCGCCGCGCGCGTCGCCCATCACGCTAGTTGACCTTTTCGACGATGAGCGTGTGGACGCGGCGGCTGTCGGCGCGCCGCACCTGGAAGCGCAGCCCGTCGCGACTGAACATGTCCCCACGTTTCGGCAGGCGTCCGAGTTCGGCGATGACGAGCCCGCCCACCGTATCGAATTCCTCGTCCGGAATCTGCGTGCCGAACGCGGTGTTGAAGTCCGCGATCTGCGTCAGTGCCTTGACCCGATAGCGTCCGCCGGGCTCGGCGATGATGTTGTCGGCAACTTCGTCGAAATCGTACTCGTCCTCGATGTCACCGACGATCTGCTCGAGTACGTCTTCGATGGTGATGAGTCCCGCGACGCCCCCATATTCGTCGGCCACGATGGCCATGTGGTTACGCGTGGCGCGGAATTCGCGCAGCAGGACGTTCAGCGGTTTGGACTCGGGGACAAACACCGCCGGGCGCAGCATTTCGCGCACGTCGAATTCCTCCTCGCCCGCGTAGTGGCGCAGCAAATCCTTCGCGAGCAGGATTCCGATCACGTCGTCGCGGTTTTGGTCGATGACCGGAAAGCGCGAATGTGCGGTCGAGATGATCTGTGGAATGAAGGCCTCGACCCGATCATTAATGTCGATCACGTCAATCTGTGCACGTGGGATCATGATGTCGCGCACCTGCATCTCGGACACGGTCAGTGCGCCTTCGATGATCGACAGGGCGTCCGCGTCGAGCAGGTTGCGGTCGTGGGCCGAGCGCAGCAGCCGGATCAGCTGCTCGCGGTTCTCGGGCTCGCGCAGGAGGAGCGCCGAAATGCGCTCCAGCAGACTCGGGTTAGCGGGGTCGTTCATCGAGGTTGCGCTCGGAGCGCTCGAGACATTCTACCGTGCCGCACGCGGCCCTTCCGTTGACAGGACATAGGGGTCAGCGAACCCGAGCCGGCCAAGGATGCGCCGCTCCATCGCTTCCATGCGCGTGGCGTCGGCACGCCGCGCGTGACCAAATCCGCGCAGGTGCAAAACGCCGTGCACGACGAGATGCGCGTAATGCGCGGCCGGCGTTTTACCCTGCGCACGGGCCTCGCGCAGGACCACGGGGTGGCAGAGGACGATGTCGCCGCGTACCACGCGCCCGCGCTCATAGCCGAACGAGAGCACGTTGGTCGCATGGTCGCGCCGCCGATAGCTGGTATTCAGGCGCTCGGCTTCCTGCATGCCGACGACGCGCAGCGTGATCTCGGCGGCCGGCGGGCAGGCCGCGCGCGCCCATGCGCGCAGGCGCGCGGCGCCCGGAACGCCACGCGCCGCCGTCACGCGCTGTACCTGGATGCGCTGCCCGGCGTCACTCCCGCGGCGTGGTGTCGGTGTGCTTTTCGTAGGCATCGATGATTCGCGCGACGAGCGGATGACGTACGACGTCCATTGCACCAAAACTCGTGAATGCAATGCCGCGCACGTCGGCGAGAATGCGCCGCGCCTCGATGAGCCCGCTGCGCTGACCTCGCGCGAGGTCGATCTGGGTGACGTCGCCGGTCACCACCGCTTTGGCACCGAACCCGATGCGCGTGAGGAACATCTTCATCTGTTCCGGTGTCGTGTTCTGCGCCTCGTCCAGGATGATGAAGGCCTGATTGAGCGTTCGGCCGCGCATATAGGCGAGCGGCGCGAGTTCAATCGACCCGCGCTCGAGCAGCTGACCGGTTTTGTCAAAGCCGATCAAGTCATACAGCGCGTCGTATAACGGCCGCAGATAGGGATCCACCTTTTGCGCGAGATCACCCGGCAGGAAGCCGAGGCGTTCGCCGGCCTCCACGGCCGGGCGCACAAGCACGATCCGCTTCACGTTGTCGCGCTCGAGCGCATCGACCGCGCAGGCCACGGCGAGATAGGTCTTGCCGGTTCCCGCGGGGCCGATTCCGAACGTGACGTCGTGGGCGATGATGTTTTCGAGGTACTCCACCTGGTGCGGGGTGCGCCCATGCAGGTCGGCGCGCCGCGTGAGCAAGTGCGGGCCCTCGCCGCGGAGCGCGCCGGGCTGGCCCTGCGCCAGCTCGGTCAGGCCGAGCTGCACGTCGTCGATCGACAGGTCTTCGCTGGCGCGTGCGTAGAAACGCTCGAGCGCCTGCGCGGCGCGCGCCGCCTGCTGCGCCTCGCCACGTACCGTGAACCGTTCGCCGCGCCGCGCGATGGAGACATCGAGCGCGGATTCGATCTGCCGCAGATTGGCGTCTAGCGCACCGCACAGGCGCGCAAGGCGCTGGTTGTCGATCGGCTCGAGCCGGACGTGGATGGGCCGCGAAGTCGCTGCGCGGGTCACTGGGTCATCGTGCGCCCGCGTCGCTATGCGGCGCGGGCATCCATCACACCGGGCTCGAGTGCCCCACGCAGCGAATGCGCGCGCGCAGCGCAGATGCGCACGTCCACCAAGCGACCGATCGAGTCGGCGTCGCCCTTGAAATTCACCATGTGGTTGCTGCTCGTCCGTCCGCAGAGTTCGCCCGGGTCCTTCTTCGACGGACCCTCGACGAGCACCCGCTCGATGCGTCCCACCCGATGCACCCGGATGGCGCTGGCCTGCGCCTCGATCTCGGTCTGCAGCCGCTGCAGTCGCGCGCGCTTCATGTCCTGCGGCAGATCGTCAGGCAGTTCCGCCGCGGGTGTTCCCGGGCGCGGGCTGTACAGGAACGAGAACGACCCGTCGAAGCCCACCTCGCGCACCAGCTTGAGCGTTGCCTCGAAATCCGCCTCGGTCTCGCCGGGAAAACCGACGATGAAATCCGACGACAGGCTGACCTCGGGGCGCGCCTGGCGCAGGCGGCGCACGATCGAGCGGTACTCGAGCGCGGTATAGCCCCTCTTCATCGCGGCGAGGATGCGGTCCGAACCGGACTGGACGGGCAGATGCACGTGCGCCGCGAGCTTCGGCAGGTCGCGGTGCGCGTCGATCAGGCGTTGCGTGAACTCGCGCGGATGCGAGGTCGTATAGCGGATGCGCTCGATGCCGTCGATCTCGGCCACGTAGCCGAGCAACGCGGCGAAATCGGCGGGCGCGCCGTCGATTGCACCGCGCCACGCGTTCACGTTCTGCCCGAGCACGGTGACCTCGCGTACGCCCTGCAGCGCAAGGTCCGCGATCTCGGCGATGACCTCGTCGAACGACCGGGAGAGCTCCGGTCCGCGCGTGTACGGTACGACGCAGAAGGTGCAGTATTTGCTGCAGCCTTCCATGATCGATACGGCGGCGGTCGCGCCCGCAACGCGCGGCGCGGGGAGGTGGTCGAATTTTTCGACCTCGGGGAAGCTGATGTCGACTTGCGCCTTGCCCGAGCGCCGGCGGCGGCGAATGAGTTCGGGCAGGCGATGCAGGGTCTGCGGGCCGAACACCACGTCGACGTAGGGCGCGCGCCCGACGATCGCCGCACCTTCCTGGCTCGCCACGCAGCCGCCGACCGCGATGACCAGCGCGGGATTGGCCTGTTTCAGGTGGCGGATGCGGCCCAGATCGGCAAACACCTTCTCCTGCGCCTTCTCGCGCACCGAGCAGGTGTTGAAGACGATCACGTCCGCGTCCTCGGGCCGATCGGTTCGCTCGAGCCTCTCGCTCGTCGCGAGCAGGTCTGCCATGCGGTCCGAGTCGTACGCGTTCATCTGGCAGCCGAACGTGCGAATGAGAAGCTTGCCGGCCACGGCAGGTTTCGTGGCGCTCACTTGGGCAGATCGGGTTGCGCAGCTTCCGCCGGCGTCAGGATCCAAATGCGGTGGACGTTGCCTTGTGGGTCGAGGGTGAATTTGACCAGTGCGCTCTCGGGCAGCGCCGCCGGCATGATGATGCGATTCGACGTATCGCGAATTTGTGCGCCTGCCGTGAGTTGCACGCGCTGTCCGTTCAGATCGATCACCATCGCGCCGACGTGTTGCAATTCACCGCGTTCCGCGCTCGCCGGAATGTTGCGCAATTGGGCGACGGCGGTCGACGCGAGCAAAAGTGCGCTGAGCGCGCCGAACGCGCCGGCGACGAGCCGACCGTGCTTAAACCAGGTCATCGGATTCGCTCTCGGTGTACGCCACGGGCCGTATTGTACGTTTTTGTACACCCGCGTACGTTCGGCCGGGCCGACCGCCTGCCGCGCTGAATTGCGTGACGGATGAAAGAGTTGGTGGCGAATCAGGGATTCGAACCCCGGACCCACGGATTATGATTCCGCTGCTCTAACCAGCTGAGCTAATTCGCCCCCAGGAATGGGGCCGGATTGTCGCCTTCGGGTGGGCGGCGGGTCAAGCCGATCACGCGCGGCCGGGCGCGCGGCCGAATCATCCCACCCCGCTAGAATGCGCACATGCAGGTCGATGTGGCAGTCGTCGGGGCGGGGCTCGTGGGTCTGGCGTTCGCGCGCGCAGTGCAGGACCTTTCGGTCGCCGTGCTCGCGCCGGAGGCGGCCACCGCACCTCCTGCACCACAGGACCCGACCGCGCCGATTGGCGCGCGGGTGTATGCGATCAGCCCGGGGAATGTCGCGTTTCTGCGCGCGTTGCGTGTCTGGCAGCGGATCCCGGTGGATCGGGTGACGCCAGTGCATGCGATGCGCGTGTACGGCGACGATGGGCGATCGAGCCTCACGTTCGACGCGTATCGCGCCGGCGTCGACGCGCTTGCCTGGATCGTCGAGGACGCGGCGCTGCAAGCGGCGCTGCGGCATGCGCTCGATGGGCGCGACCGCTGCGAGCTGCTGCCCGCGGCGCACTGTGTGGCGATCGATGCGCGCAGCGATGGCGCCCGTCTTCAATTGCGAGACGGCCGCGCCCTTGACGCGCGCCTCGTGGTCGGCGCGGACGGCGCGGACTCCGCAGTGCGCGCACTTGCAGGCGTCGACGCACGCATGCGGCCCTACGGGCAGCGTGCGGTGGTGGCCAATTTCGCCTGTGCGCGACCGCACGGCAATGCCGCCGGCCAGTGGTTCCAGGGCGGACCCATCCTCGCGTTGCTGCCGCTTCCCGGCGCGCAGGTTTCGATGGTCTGGTCGCTGCCCGAGGTCGAGGCCGATCGCGTGCTGCAGCTGCAACCCGAGGTGCTGTGCCGCGAAGTGGAGAACGCATCGGGCAGCGCGTATGGGACGCTCGCGCTGGTCAGCACGCCGCGCGCTTTTACGCTGCGCCGCGTGGCCGCGCGCCGGCTGATCGCTCCGCGTCTCGCGTTGATCGGGGATGCCGCGCACGTGGTACATCCGCTCGCCGGGCAGGGCGCAAATCTCGGTTTTCAGGACGCGCGCGAACTGGCCCGGGTGCTTGCCGCCCGCGAGCCCGTGCGCGACGTCGGCGATCCGCGGCTCCTGCGGCGCTACGCGCGCGCGCGCGCCGAGCCGATTCTTGCGATGGATGCTGTCGTCCACGGACTGTATGGATTGTTCGATTCACCCGACACAATGGTTGCGCGCCTGCGCAACCTTGGATTGAACTTGACCGGGCGTGTCCCTGTCCTACGAAACCTCTTGATGCGCCAGGCGATGAACTGAGGCGCGCCCGTGGAGATGAAATGAAGCGTTTTGCGACCCTCGCGTTCCTGCTCGCCGTCCTGTCGATCGCGCTGCCGGGCCGCGCAGACGAGACCACCATCCGGCGCGTCGTCGCGTCGAAGCTCGGCGGGGCCAGCATCGACGGTATACAGCCGGCGCAGATGCCGGGGCTCTGGGAGGTGCGCTTTCGCACCCAGGAGGGACCGCGCATCGTCTACACCGATGCGAAGGCGAACTACATCATCTCGGGCAGCCTGTATGACGCACGTGCCGACCGCAATATCACCGAGGAGCGTCTGCAGAAGCTTTCGGCGATCAAATTCGAGGAACTGCCGATCGACCTGGCGGTGATGGTGAAGCGCGGAACCGGCCGCCGTGTGCTGGCGATGTTCTCGGATCCGTATTGCCCGGCCTGCCAGCAATTTGAAAAGGAACTCGCGCAGGTCGACGACATCACGGTCTACGTGTTCATGTATCCCGTCATTCGGCCCGAGCGCGTCGATCAGTCGCGCTCCGTATGGTGTGCCGAGGACCGCGCGCAAGCCTGGCTCGATCTGGCCCTGCGCCAGAAGCCACCGGTCATGAACACGGGCTGCGCGGATCCGGTCGACAAGGTGCTCGCGCTGGGACGCCGCCTCGGGGTGAACTCGACTCCGACGCTGTTTCTCGCCAACGGCGAGCGGCTGCGCGGCGGTCTTCCGGCCGCTCGGCTTGCCGCCGCGCTCGACGCGCGCGCCAAGTCCACCAAGAACTGAGACGCCCGCGGGTGCTTCGGGGTAGCGGGTAGCGGGTAGCGGCTGCGCTGGGCGCGGCGCGTCAGCGCTGCGGCAGCGCAACGCCGCGCGGCCAGAGCAGCCAGAGGCGCCCCTGCTGCCGCATGCGGCCCGCCTTGGCGCCCGCCGCGGGGCCGGTTCCCCAAAACAGGTCTGCGCGCACTGCGCCGCGGATCGCCCCCCCGGTGTCCTGCGCGACCATGAGCTGCTCGAGGGGCTTGCTCGACAGCGGGTGCGTTGTCGCGAGATACACCGGCGCGCCGAGCGGGATGAAGCGCCGGTCGACCGCAAGGCTTGCTTCGGCCGTGAGCGGCACACCGAGGGCGCCAATCGGCCCTTGCTGCGGCGGGGCCTCGGGCAGGACGCGGAAGAACACGTAGCTCGGATTGACATCCAGCGCGGCGCGCAGCGCCTCCGGATGTGCCGCCGCCCAGGCCTGGATGCCCTGCATCGAGGCGTCCTCGAGCTGCAGCTCGCCGCGCTCGACGAGGTGACGGCCGAGCGATCGGTACGGGTGCCCATTCTGATCCGCATAGCCAAGCCGCAGGCGCGCGCCATTCTCGAACGCGATCTGTCCCGAGCCCTGAATCTGCAAAAAGAACAGCGCGACCGGGTCTGCCACCCAGGCGAGCACCGGTGCCTCGAACTGCGCGTTGCGGCGCTCGATGTCGGCGCGCGAGTAGTACGGTACCAGCCTGCGGCCTTCGATGCGTCCGCGCAACCGGCGGTGCTTCAAGTCGGGGTAGACCGCCGAGAGATCGACCACGATCATGTCCTGCGGCACGCCGAACACCGGGTAACGGTAGGTCTCCGAGCGCGCCCGTCGGCCGGGGAGGATGGGTTCGTAGTAGCCCGTAATCAAACCCGTGTCGACGCCGTCCTCTGCCACGACCGTATACGGGACGAACACCGTCTCGAAATAGCGCCGTGCCGCGTCTTCGTCATTCGATCGCACGCCGCGCGCGTGCGCGCAGGCGGGACCCAGCGCGCTGCGTCGACCAGCGCGGACGCAGCCGGTCAGAAATGCGCGCAACGCAGGCGCCGCCACGCCCGATGACCAGCCGGGCAGCGCGGCAAAATTCGTTTCCTCAAAGTGTGCCTCGGCGCGCTCAGGCCGCGCCGCGCCGGGACACGTCGGGCAGGGTGCACAGCGCAGCGCACAGCCACCAGCGGCACGCTCCTCGACCGGCGCGCAGGCCGCGGCCAGTAGAATGAGCGCAAGCGCGGCCCGTCTGGCGAGGCGTACAAGTCCTACGCAGCCGAGCAGGCGTTGCGACCATCTCACGCTTATTGGCCATACGGTGCGCGGCATGTGGGTCATTCTGCTCGAAATCGGACTCGTGATCGGTCTCGCGGCCTTTATCGTATGGTGGACCTGGCCGAAGCGGCGCGATGTGGAAGGCGACGACGCCAATGACGGCGATGGGCACGATCGCGGAGACGGCGGGCCCGGTCGCTAAGTCCAGTCGTTCAGTCGACCCTGGCGCAGCGGGGTGTGCTAGTGCAGTACGCGCGGCATCGAGAGGGCGAATTCCGGAATCGACGCGTCGAACTTCGTCCCATCCGCCGCCACCATCTGATAGCTGCCGCGCATCGTGCCCACCGGGGTCGCGATCGACGTGCCGCTGGTGTACTCGTGCTGCTCGCCGGGTGCGAGCACCGGCTGCGCGCCAACGACGCCCAGGCCACGAACTTCCTGCACCAGGCCTTGCGCGTCGGTGATCACCCAGTGCCGGCTGATCAATTGGGCAGTGACGGTGCCCGTATTTCGAATCGTGATCGTGTAGGCAAAAACATACTGCCCCGCCGCCTCGTCGGACTGCTCTGGAAGGTACAGCGTGCGCGCGCTGACTTCGATCGTGTAATGCTTTTCGTCCGCCATGCGCGCATTGTAGACTCGCGCGACCATGAGTGAGCGCTACCGCATCGCGCCGAGCATCCTGTCCGCGGACTTCGCCCGGCTCGGCGAGGAGGTGCGGGCCCTCGAGGCTGCGGGTGCCGATCTCGTTCACGTCGACGTGATGGACAACCATTTCGTGCCGAATCTCACGGTCGGGCCGCTGGTCTGCGCCGCGATCCGTCCGCAGGTCCGCATCCCGATCGACGTCCATCTGATGGTCGAGCCGGTGGACCGGATCGTGGCCGATTTCGCCGAGGCCGGCGCGAATCTCATCAGCTTTCACCCGGAGGCCTCGCGCCATGTCGATCGCACGCTCGGCCTCATCCGGGAGTGCGGCTGCAAGGCGGGCCTGGTCTTCAATCCGGCAACCCCGCTCGACTGGCTCGATCACACCCTGGACAAGGTCGATCTCGTCCTCTTGATGTCGGTGAATCCGGGTTTCGGCGGGCAGCGCTTCATCGCTTCGGTGTTGCCCAAGATCGCTGACGTTCGACGCCGCATCGATGCGTACACGGCGCGCTCGGGCGGGCGCGAGATCTGGCTCGAGGTCGACGGCGGGGTGAAGACCGACAACATCGCCGAGATCGCCGCCGCCGGCGCCGATACCTTCGTGGCGGGGTCGGCGATCTTCGGTTCGAAGGACTACGCGGCCACGATCCGCGACATGCGCGCGCAGCTTGCGACGGTCGCGAGCCGGTAACGCACGTCGCGGACGCTTGCATACGCTCCCCGCCCGCGCGGTCCTGATCGACCTCGACGGGACGCTGCTCGATACGGCGCCGGACCTGGCCGCCGCAGTAAACGCGGCCCTGACCGACCTCGGACAACGGACGCTGCCCGTGGCGATCGTGCGCGACTTCATTGGCAAGGGCATCGCGCATCTCGTGCGGCGCGCACTCGAGGCAAGCGCTGGGTCGGTGGCGGACGCGGCTGTCTTCGACATGGCCTGCGCACGTTTCGTCGAGCACTACGAGCGGCTGAACGGCACTGCGGCGCAGCCGTTTGACGGCGTCGTCGAAGGCCTCACGGCATTGAAGGCGGCCGGGTTTCGGCTCGCCTGCGTGACAAACAAGGGCGCGCGCTTCACGGAGCCGCTGCTGGTGGCGAGCGGTTTGCGTGATTTCTTCGATGCCGTCGTCACGAGCGACCGTGCGGGCGCGCGCAAGCCCGATCCGGCCATCTTTCTAGACGCCTGTCGGCGTCTCGGCGTTTCCTCCAGCGAGGCCTGCGTGATCGGAGACTCGGCGAACGATGCCGAGGGTGCGCGCGCTGCCGGCTGCCGCTTCCTGCTCGTGCCGTACGGTTACCGGGAGGGGCGCGGGCTGCGCGAGATCTCCTCCGATGGTATAGTCGCCACGCTTCGCGACGCCGCGAAGCGTCTATCGATTCGAACGTGACGACGCAGCTGAATCTCCGCCTGCCGCAACCCGGCAACACGATCTGGCATCGCTGGCGCCCCTGGCGCCGCTAGATCCCTACGCGTCCCCGCGCGGCCCGGGCGGCGCACGCGGCAAGGCCGCATCCCGCAGTCAGTCGTCATACAGCCAAGCGCCTCGAATCGAGGGTGGAGCGCAACATGAATGAGCGCGAATTCCGTCAACTCGCAGAACAGGGGTACACGCGCGTGCCCGTCGTCGCCGAGGCGCGCGCGGATCTTTACACCCCGCTTGCGGTCTACATGAAGCTCGCGGGCGGCCCCTATTCCTACCTGCTTGAATCGGTGGTCGGCGGCGAGCGTTTCGGGCGCTACTCCTTTATCGGGCTTGCCTGCGCCGAGCGAATCGAGGCGCGCGGATCGACCGTGCGCCGCCTGCTGCGCGATACACGCGGTGCGGACGTCACCCTGGAGCGGGTCGAAGCCACCGATCCGTTCGAATTCGTGCGCGCGTGGTTGAAGAATCATCGTGTCGCGCCGGTGCCGGCCACACTGCGCTTCGGCGGCGGGCTGGTCGGCTATTTCGGCTACGAGACCGTGAGGCACGTCGAGCCGCGCGCGTCGCGGCGCGAGAAACCCGACCCGGTCGGCACGCCCGATATGCTGCTCCTGGTCTCGGACGAACTCGCGGTGGTCGACAACGCGTTCGGCAAACTGTATCTCGTGGTCTACGCCGATCCGCGCGAGCCCGACGCCTGGAAGGCTGCGCAGGCCCGCCTCGGCGAGCTGCGGGTTCGGCTTGCGCAACCGTTGCCCGAGAGCGCGCTCACCGCGCTCGCGAGCGACCTTCCCGACGGTGAGCCGGCGGCGCTCGACTGCACGTTCACGGAGGCGGAATTCCTCGCCGCGGTGCGCCGTTGCAAGGAGTACGTATACGCAGGCGACATGATGCAGGTGCAGATCTCGCAGCGTACGACGCGCGGGTTCGAGGCGACGCCGATCGCGCTGTATCGCGCACTGCGCAGCCTGAATCCCTCACCCTACATGTACTACTTCGACTTCGGCGACCACCATGTCGTCGGCGCATCGCCCGAGATCATGGTGCGCCTGGCGGGCGACGACGTCACGCTGCGGCCGATCGCGGGGACGCGGCCGCGCGGCAAGACCGCGGAGGACGACGAGCGCATCGGCGCAGAACTGCTCGCCGACCCGAAGGAGCGCGCCGAGCACGTCATGCTGATCGATCTGGGCCGCAACGACGTCGGGCGGGTCGCGACCACGGGCACGGTGAAGGTCACCGAGCAGATGGCAATCGAGCGCTACTCGCACGTGATGCACATCGTGTCCAACGTGGAAGGCAAGATCGCGCCGGGGCTCGACGCGATCGACGTCTTCAAGGCGAGCTTTCCGGCGGGCACGGTCACCGGCGCACCCAAGGTGCGTGCGATGGAGATCATCGACGAACTGGAGCCGGTGAAGCGCGGGGTTTACAGCGGCGCGGTCGGCTACCTTGGCTTCAACGGCGACATGGACGTCGCGATCGCGATTCGCACCGCGGTGCTCAAGGACGGCAAATTGCACGTGCAGGCCGCGGCGGGGATCGTCGCCGATTCGGATCCGCTGTCCGAATGGCAGGAAACGCGGCACAAGGCACGCGCCATTCTGCGCGCCGCCGAGGTCGCGACGGCCGAGCATCGTGCGGCGCACCGTGCCGATGGGTCCAGCGGGTCCGCTGGGTCAGACGCGGCCGGCCGGCCGAATTCAAATACAGGGTGACTCACGCCCCGGCATCGGCCGGTGCACGCGCGAAGCTGCGCGTGTAGTCCGCGTAACCACTGACGATGCCCTGCAGATTCACTCGATGAACGTGCCGCATTCAATGCCCGGCGCAATGTGCCAGGTACTGATCCGCGCCAACGCGAAATCGCGATAACGCCTCGGCGCTCACTGCGGGGTAGTCCTGAAGCGCATCGCGCATGTTGCGCGCGAGATACTCCGAATCGCCGGGCGGCGACAGAAAACGTGCCAACGGCCCGGACAGGATCTCGCGCGGGCCGTGCTGGCAATCGGTGGCGACCACGGGCACACCGAGTACCAGCGACTCCGCCACCACATTGCCAAATCCCTCACTGTCCGAGCACAGCACGGACAGGCGTGCGCCGCGGATCCACGGATAAGGGTTGGTCTGGAAACCCGGGAGAATCACCCGGTCGCGCACACCGAGGTCCGCGGCAAGCGCCTCGATGCTGGCGAGCCACCGGCGGTCCGAATCGGTGTAGGTGCCACCGATCAACACCAGCCGCAAGGCCGGATCAAGGCGCGCGAACGCTTTGAGCAGGACGTCCTGCCGCTTGCGATTCTGAAATCGCGCCACGCAGACGACATAGGGCGTGGCGGGCAGGGCTGCCGGAGCCAACGAAGCCATCCGGATCGCTTCGAAATCGAACGGGTTGTAGATCGTGGCCAGGCTACGCGGCGCGATTCCGATGTCCTTGGTGAGTTCCTCGCCAACACCGTGCGACACCGTGACGAGATCTCGTCCTTGGTAGAGGTGACGCAAGCGCCGCATCCAGCGCCAGCGGCGCAGCGCGCGCTTCCAGGCGCTCCGATGCCGCACCTTGTTCTCCAACGTGCGCAGGATAGAGTTGTGGCAGACGATGTAGAGCCGCGGCAGGCCAGCGATAAGCGCGATGCGGTCGGAGTCCTCTCCGTTGGAAAGGAAAAAGCCGAACCCGCCCCTGTCCGCCGAGATCGTGCGCACGATTCTCGAGAGGCGCCTGGCGAGCAGCCATTTGTTGAGCGGGCGCAGCCGGGAGAGCGGGCCGCGCCCGCTCAGGGTGTGCACGCGGTACTTGTCGCGCTGCAACTTGAACTCAACTTCGTCGCGAACGACAATGACGTGAACCTCATGGCCCCGCGCGTGGAATTGCTCCGCCAGATTGAGCACCACACGCTCGACGCCACCGCCGATCAGGGAATCGACCAGCAGCCCGATTCGCATTATCCCCGGCTGCCCTTGCTGGCAGAAGCTGCGCCGTATATTGCAGGATTGAGCGCCGGGTCGTTGACCATCTTGAGCTGCCGGTGAATCTTGAAACGCGCCTCGGCCAGCAGCCGGTCGAGGCAGGCTGCCAGGTCCGTACGCTGTTCATTCAATCGGTTCAATTTCGAAAGCAGTTTTCTATGTGCGCCCTGGCGTACGCCTGCCGCCTGATCTGCCCTATCCTACGCCGAGCGCATCGGCGACCGAGGCCCGGAATTTCAAAGCATTCTCCGGGGGCATCCAAACGAAAAGCGGGTATCGCTGCGGGTACTGGTACGAATGGCTATTTGGCCTTCCTGCCTACATCATAATCAAAAGGTTAGGTAAGTTTATGGTGCTGATGATCGACAACTACGATTCCTTCACCTACAACCTCGTGCAGTATCTGGGCGAGCTCGGCGCGGCGGTGCGGGTCGTGCGCAACGACGAGCTCAGCGTGGACGCAGTCGAGGCGCTGCGGCCCGAGCGCGTCGTCGTTTCGCCCGGACCCGGCACGCCGAACGACGCCGGCATCTCGCTCGGGGTGATCGAGCGCCTCGCCGGGCGGGTGCCGATCCTCGGTGTGTGTCTCGGCCACCAGTCGATCGGCCAGGCCTTCGGCGGGCGCGTGGTGCGCGCCGGGCGGGTCATGCATGGCAAGGTGTCGCAGCTGCGCCACGACGGCGCGGGCGTGTTCGCAGGATTGCCCGCGGCATTCATCGCGACGCGCTATCACTCGCTCGTCGTGGAGCGCGAAAGCCTGCCCGCATGTCTCACGATTACCGCCGAGGCCGACGATGGCGAGATCATGGGCCTGCGCCATCGCAGCCTGGCGATCGAGGGCGTGCAATTTCATCCCGAGGCCCTGCTGACCGAGCACGGCCACGCGCTACTGAAGAATTTTCTCCAAGGGGGCAGGCAATGACGATCACGATTGCGGCGGCGATCCAGCGTACCGTCGAGCACCGCGAGATTTTTCACGACGAGATGCTGCACATCATGCGTCAGATCATGCGCGGCGAGCTGACCCCGGCGCAGATCGCGGGTTTCGTCATCGGGCTGCGGGTGAAAAAGGAAACCATCGGTGAGGTCGCGGCGGCGACGCAGGTGATGCGCGAATTCGCCACACGGGTCCTGGTGAAGGATCCCGGGCAGGTGCTCGACGTGGTCGGCACCGGCGGCGACGCCGCGCGTACCTTCAACATATCGACTGCGGCGACCTTCGTCTGCGCCGCGGCGGGCGCCCGGGTGGCGAAGCACGGCAACCGCGCGATCTCCGGATCGACCGGCAGCGCCGACGTACTCGAAGCCCTCGGCGCGAACCTCGCGCTGTCGCCCGAGCAGATCGCCCGTTCGGTCGACGAGATCGGGGTCGGCTTCATGTTCGCCCCCGCCCACCACTCGGCACTCAAGCATGCCGCCCCGGTGCGCAAGGAACTCGGCGTGCGTACGATCTTCAACATCCTCGGGCCGCTGACCAACCCCGCGGGCGCGGAGCGCCAGCTGCTTGGCGTGTTCCACCCCGATCTGGTCGGCATTTATGCGCGCGTGCTCCAGCGCCTCGGCTCGAAGCACGTCATGGTGGTCTACGGGCTCGACGGCATGGACGAGCTGTCGATCTCGGGCGAGACCGCGGTCGCCGAGCTGGTCGATGGCGAGGTGCGCGAGTACACGATCCACCCCTCGCAGCTCGGGCTCGAGCTCTACGACCGGCGCGCGATCCAGGTCAACACGGTCGACGAATCGAAGGCGATGATCCTCGCGGTGCTCGACAACCAGTCGGGGCCGGCGCTCAACATCGTGCTGCTGAATGCGGGCGCGGCGATCTACGTCGCCGGCAAGGCGAAGACGATCGAAGCCGGGATCGAGATGGCGCGTGCGGCGATCGCGAGCGGTGGCGCGAAGGACACGCTCGAGCGTTTCGTCGCCTACACGCAGCAGGCCGGTGCAAAAACCTGAATCGGGCGCGCGCGTGTCCGACGTCCTGCAGCGCATCCTCGCGACCAAGCGCGAGGAAGTCGCCGCCGCGCGGCGCGCGGTTCCTCTGCAGGCGATGGCGTCGCGCGCGCGCGATGCCGCGCCCGCGCGCGACTTCGTCGGTGCAATCCGCGCCAAAATAGACGCGGGACAAGCCGCGGTCATCGCCGAGATCAAACGCGCGAGCCCGTCGAAAGGGCTGCTGCGCGCAGACTTCGATCCGGCGTCGATCGCACGCGCCTACGCCGCGGCGGGCGCAGCCTGCCTGTCGGTGTTGACCGATGCGCCGTATTTTCAGGGCGCGCCCGCGCATCTCGCCGAGGCGCGTGCGGCCTGTGCGCTCCCCGCGCTGCGCAAGGACTTCGTGGTCGATCCCTACCAGGTGTTCGAATCGCGTGCGCTGGGCGCCGATTGCATTCTGCTCATCGCTGCCGCGCTGACATCCGAGGTCATGGTCGAGCTCGAGGCGCTTGCGCAGGCACAGGGCATGGCGGTGCTGGTCGAAGTGCACGACGATGCGGAACTCGAGCGTGCGCTCGCCTTGAAAACCCCGCTCCTTGGCATCAACAACCGCGACCTGCGCAGCTTCGAGACACGGCTCGAGACCACCCTCGACATGCTCGTGCGCGTCCCCGAGGGCCGCATCGTCGTGACCGAGAGCGGGATCGGCACCCCGGCGGACGTTCGCCGCCTGCGCGGCGCAGGGCGTCGGGTCCTTTCTCGTCGGCGAAGCCTTCATGCGGGCGCCTGATCCCGGGCAGGCGCTGAGCGATTTGTTCTTTAGCATCTAAGACATTGAAATTAAACGAAATTATAAAACGCGTTGTTGTCCGTTGCACCCGCGCAACAGAAGGGTTGCCCCAGCGTGACAAAGCGCACGCCGACGTTGCCCTCTCAACACAGCCTTCGGCACAATGCATGCAACTTCTCACGTGAGAGGTGTGGGCGAGCGGTCACACCGTTCGATCTTCTCTACAACAAGTTGGGAGATTTCTGCATGCAAAAGAAACTTCTGGCCTTGGCCGTCGCCGGTGCCCTCGCTCTTCCGGGTGCTGCGCTCGCAGCGTCGAGCGTGACGATCAATGGCTTTTTCAAAGTGAGCTACGCCGGCATCAAGGTAGCTCGCCACAGGCGGCGAGCGCCGGTAGGTCGAGCGAGGACCGCGTTCAGGACGAATCCTCGCGGATCCGTTTCATCGTGGTCGAGGATCTGGGCGGTGGCCTGCAGGCGATCGGTCAGGTTGACTGGCGTATGGCGATCGATGCCGGTGCGGATGCGCACTTCCGGTGCGAACTGGGTGGGTCTGCGCAGCAAGTCGTGGGGCGAACTCACGATGGGCCGCCATGACCTGCACTACATCTACACGGAAGACCAGTCGTACTCGCGCGGTGGTTCGTTGAAGATGACGAACACCTCGATCATCGCCTACGGTAACGGCGGCGCGAACCCGGTTGCGAACGCAACGCGGACGCCGAACGTGATCCGTTGGTTCTCGCCGAACTGGAAGGGCTTTACGGCGGTCGTCGCCTATTCGACGAACCCGTATGCCGCGGCCGAGGCTGATATCGCGAGCAGCACTCGGAAGGGCTACCGCCTGGAATATTGCGCCGCAGTACAACGCCAAGAACTGGGGCGTCGGCTTCAGCTGGTACGAGGGCAAGAGCGATGGTGCGGTCGCGCAAGCGCGTGCCGACGGGGCTGCCCGCGTGGTCTTGGTGGTGGCATCGGCGGCACTGCTGCCTTCACCGCGCCGCTTGAAGGCACGAGCTGGCGCGTGAACGGCCACTACCAGTGGGGTGGTCTGCGCATCGGCTTGGTCTGGGATCGTTCGGAGTGGGAGTGACGACGGCAGCGTCACCAGCACCGTACGTGAACCCGACACGGGCGCGTGGGCATCGGCAACAAGTACTCGAAGCGCGACGCCTGGTCGATTCCGATTCGCTACGACTGGGGCAAGCACAGCGTGTTCGGTCACTACAGCCAGGCGCAGGACGACAAGGGCTCGTGGTACGCAACACTGTCAGATCTTGGTCTGAGCAACAACTCCGGGGCTGACATGTGGGCGATCGGCTACGGCTACCATCTGTCCAAGCGGACGACGGTTGCTCGTGAGCTACGCGAAGATCAACAACGATTCGGAAGCGCGGTACAACCTGTTTACCAGCGCGGGCGGTCTCGGCTCGCCGGACGCGGGGGTTGCGCCGGGTCAGGATCCGCAGCAAATCGCGGTTACTGTTACCCACAGCTTCTAAGCATCACGATTCAAAGCCGGCACAGTCCGCCGGCAATCGACTCAACGGGCGTCGCAAGACGCCCGTTTTTTTTCGTCCTGCGATTACTACGTGCGGCTCGCACACTGCGATGGCGAGCGCCTTTGCTACACTCGATCCGCATGAACGCCCGTACACCCGCCCCCGCGTCGGCTGCAATGGACCGTATCGATCGCGACTGTATCGATCGCGCGGTTGCCGAATTCGACCGTGCATTGCGCACGGTCGCGGGCGTTCACCGTGCCGCGCGGGTTTCTCCGGCCGAGACTGCGCCGGAATCGGACCTGGGCGAGGCCGAGCGCGCGTACGCTGCCGCGCTGATGCGGGTCAATCACGTCGGCGAGGTCTGCGCCCAGGCGCTCTACCAGGGGCAGGCGCTGACCGCGCGCGACGCGGCCAATCGAGCGACGCTCGAGCAGGCGGCGCGCGAGGAGGAGGATCATCTCGCCTGGAGTGCGGCGCGCGTTGAAGAGCTCGGCGGACGGCTGAGCCTGCTCAATCCGCTCTGGTACGCGGGGGCGCTCGCGATGGGCGTCGGCGCCGGGCTCCTCGGGGACCGCTGGAACCTGGCCTTTCTCGCCGAGACCGAGCGTCAGGTGGAAGACCACTTGAGCGCGCACCTCGAGGCGCTCCCGGATGCGGACGCGCGTACGCGCGCGGTGGTGGCGCAGATGCGCGACGACGAAGCCAAGCATCGCCGCACGGCGGTCGCGCTCGGCGCCGCCGAGTTGCCGGCGCCGGTGAAATCCGCGATGCGCGTCGCCGCCAAGCTGATGACCACGCTTGCGCACCGCATCTGAGGCCGAGCGGGCGCCATGCTGAACGTCTATATCGGCTACGACCCCAAGGAATCGGCGGCGTTCTATACGCTCGCGCATTCGATCCTGCGGCGCGCTTCGATCCCGGTGGGGATCGTGCCGCTGATGCGCACCCAACTTATCGATATCTATACCCGTGAGCGCGGGCCGACCGAGTCGACCGAATTCAGCATGACGCGCTTTCTGGTGCCCTACCTCTCCGACTATGCGGGCTGGTCGCTGTTCATGGATTGCGACATGCTGTGCCTTGCCGACATCGCCGAGCTCGCGGAGCGCATCGACCGTCAACCGGACAAGGCCGTGCTGGTCTGCAAGCACGATTACGTTCCCCGGACCGAGCGCAAGTTTCTCGACCAGGTACAGACGAAATACCCGCGCAAGAACTGGTCGAGCATGATGGCCTTCAATAACGCGCGCTGTCGCGCATTGACGCCGCGCTATGTAAACAGCGCGCCCGGGCTCGAGCTGCACCGCTTCAACTGGACCGAGGACGCGTCGATCGGCGAGATCCCGCTCGAGTGGAACTGGCTCGTCGGCGAGTACGACCGCAACCCGAAAGCGAAGATCCTGCACTACACACTCGGCGGTCCCTACTTCGATGCCTATCGCGACTGCGACTACGCAGCCGAGTGGTTCGCGGAGTTCGAGTCGATGCGCCACACCGCGCAACGCTAGCGCGGCGCCATGGCGTGCCGCGTCAGTCTTCGACGATGTCGAAGGCCGTCGTCATGTCCGCGGTCTTGCCGAGCATGGCGGAAGCCGAGCAGTACTTTTCGTGCGACAGCCGGATCGCATGCTCGACCAGGCTCTTTTTCAATGCCGTGCCGCGCAGGGTGAAATGCATGTGGATACGCGTAAAGACCTTGGGGTCGGACTCGGCGCGCTCGGCCTCGAGTCGCAGTTCGCAGCCGCGCACCTGCTGACCGTTCTTCTTCAGGATGACGACCACGTCGTAGGCGGTGCAGCCGCCGGCGCCGGCGAGGACGACCTCCATGGGGCGCGGCGCGAGATTGCGTCCGCCGCCCTCAGGCGCACCGTCCATCGTCAGCAGGTGCTTGCTTCCGGTTTCCGCGAGGAAGGTCATCCCTTCGCCGGTCCAGCGCACGGTGCAGTCCATTCTGGGCTCCCTTCAGACGTGTATGGCGCGTCGCACCAATCAAAACCAATTAAAATCAGTAAACTGCGTATTCTTTGCGAATGAATACCCAACTCTAACTATTGAAGCATTCTTATTCATAAGGTTACATATTTATAGTGAAGATAAACTAAAGTTATTAATACATTTATAATATGGTGTTGCTATGCAGCAAATCGTATTCGATACTGTCTTTCGCTCAAGGTGCCGCCAGGCATCGAGAGCTTGTCTCCTCCACCCTCCTCCTTTGGTGGATTCTGCGCAGCCCCTAGCGGCTGCGCTTTTTTTGTTCGGCGCACTGGTGCGCTTTGACGGCGCCATGCTACTCACCTAAAATAATCGGCTTTTCGACGGCGAACACTCCATGAAGACGTACTCTGCGAAGCCCTCCGAGGTTCACCACGGCTGGTACGTGGTCGATGCCCAGGGCAAAGTGCTTGGCCGCCTCGCGACGCGCATCGCGCAGCGTCTGCGCGGCAAGCATCGGCCCGAGTACACGCCGCACGTCGACACGGGCGACTACATCGTGGTCGTCAACGTAGACAAGCTGCGCGTGACCGGAAACAAGGCGGAGCAGAAGAAATATTACCGGCATACCGGCTACCCCGGTGGCATTCGGGAAACCACGTTCGCCGTGCTGCACGCGAAGCACCCGCATCGGGTACTGCAGAAAGCAGTGAAGGGCATGCTGCCGAAGGGGCCGCTTGGCAACGCGATGCTCAGGAAGCTGAAGGTCTACGCCGGCGAAGGGCATCCGCACAGTGCGCAGAGCCCGCAGGCGCTTGAACTGTAACCACGCTAACGACTGAAACAACCGCAAGGCAGAACGACATGGTTGGTGACTATTACTACGGCACGGGACGGCGCAAAAGCTCGGTGGCGCGCGTGTTTCTAAAGCCCGGCAACGGGCAGATCACGGTGAACGACAAGCCGGTCGACGAATTTTTCGGACGCGAGACCGGGCGCATGATCGTGCGCCAGCCGCTGGAACTCACGAAGAGCCTGTCGAGTTTCGATATCCTCGTCAACGTCTTCGGCGGTGGCGAGAGCGGGCAGGCTGGCGCAGTTCGCCACGGCATCACCCGCGCGCTGATCGAATTCGACGTGACGCTGAAGCCGGTGCTTTCCGCGGCCGGCCTGGTGACGCGTGATGCGCGCGAAGTGGAGCGAAAAAAGGTAGGCTTCCACAAGGCGCGGCGGCGCCCACAGTTTTCGAAGCGCTGACGCAGGGCGCGAGGGATCCACGTTCGAAAAGCCGCCCTCGGGCGGCTTTTTTGTTTTCGGATTGATGCAATGATCAAGGCAGGAATCGTCGGCGGAACGGGCTACACGGGCGTGGAGCTGTTGCGGCTGCTCGCACAGCATCCTGACGTCGAACTCGTCGCCATTACGTCGCGCAACGAGGCGGGAACGCCCGTGTCGAGCCTATTCCCGGGCCTTCGCGGGCGCGTCGCTCTTGCCTTCAGTGCGCCCGACAAGGCCGCACTCGATCAGTGCGACGTGGTCTTCTTCGCGACGCCCAACGGAGTCGCCATGGGCGAAGCGCGCGCCCTGCTCGAGGCGGGTGTTCGCCTGATCGACCTGTCGGCCGACTTCCGACTGCGCGACGTTGCGGAGTGGGAACGGTGGTACCGAATGAAGCACGCCGCGCCGGAGCTGGTGGCCGAGGCGGCGTATGGACTGTGCGAGGTCAATCGCGAACAGGTCAAGACGGCACGGCTGGTCGCGAACCCCGGCTGTTATCCGACCGCGGTACAACTTGGGTTTCTGCCGCTGATCGAGGCGGGGCGCGTCGACCACCAGCACCTGATTGCAGACGCGGCATCCGGCGTGAGCGGTGCGGGCGTCAAGAGCGAGCGCTACCTCATGTACGCGGAAGCCGCGGACAACTTTGCAGCCTACGGCGTCGGCGGCCATCGTCACTGGCCGGAGATCCGCCAGGGCCTCGCGCTGATCGCAGGCGGCGAGGTTGGGCTGGTGTTCACGCCGCATCTGTTGCCCGCGATCCGGGGCATCCACGCGACGCTGTATGCACGCCTTGCGCCACAGGCTGCGGCGGACGAGGGTGCGGCCGCCCTGCAGACGCTGTATGAGACACGCTTTGCCGCCGAGCCGTTCGTCGACGTGATGCCCGCCGGCAGCCACCCGGACACGCGCGCGGTGCGCGGGGCGAACGTGTGCCGTATTGCGGTTCATCGGCCGAACGAAACCGGCGCCCGCAGCGACACCGTCGTCGTGCTCTCGGTGATCGACAATCTGGTCAAGGGCGCCTCGGGCCAGGCGGTCCAGAACATGAACATTATGTTCGGACTGCCGGAGACCACGGGCCTCGAGCATCTGCCGATCGTGCCCTGAGCGACGCATGGCCAGGTACCTTGCACGTTTTCGCCAGCGCTTCGGCATCGCGGCCCCGAAGGTTGCGATGCGAACCGAGCTGGCATGGTATTGGCGCTGGCTCGGGATCGTGGTGGTGCTGGCGACGGCCTTGGCACTGGCACTCTGGATATACGACACAGGTCGCCGGTTCGCCGGGTTCGACCAGCGTGAACTGCAGCAGGTCGTCAGCGAGCTCCGGCGCCAGGACGGCCGCGTCCAAAGCGAGCTGAAAGGGGCGCGCACGGAACTCGAGAAACTGCGCGCAGAGTCCGCTGCCTCAGTGAGCCGACGTGCCATCGAGCAGGCCGCGCAGCGCACGCTGGCGGAGCAGATTCGTGTACTCGAGCGCGAAAACGCGCGCCTGCGCGAGGAGCTGGCGACGTTCGAGAGTCTTCTCGCGTCAGAAGCGCGCGACACCAAACCGCTCTCGATTCACCGCTTCACGGTGAATCCGGACGTCTTGCCAGGCGAGTACCGCTACCGATTGCTGTTGCTCACCGGCACGGCGCGCCGCGAGCGGGAGTTCAAGGGCCGGCTCGAACTGGTGGTGAGCCTGACCGAGGGCGGCAAGGATGCTATGATGCTCGTACCCGAAAGCAAAGGGGCGGCGGCAGCCGCCTTTCAGTTTTCTTTCAAGTACTTCCATCGGGTCGAAGGAACATTTCGAGTCAGTCCGAAGGCGAAGCTAAAGGGCGTCCAGGTGCGGATTTACGAAGGCAAGACTGCACAGGCACGCGCAACGGCCAGCGCGGTCGTCGAGTGACAGGAGGGCAGGCATGTTTCGCAAGACGAGCAAACCCCAAAACCGGATCGACAGCTGGATCGGGTCGACGACGAGTATCGAGGGCAACCTGTACTTCAGCGGCGGAATGCGTGTCGATGGCGTGATCCGCGGCAATGTGGCCGCGCAACCCGATCAACCCGGCACGCTGGTCGTGTCCGAGAACGCGCGTATCGATGGCGAGGTGCATGCAGCGCACGTGGTGGTCAATGGAACCATTGTCGGCCCCGTGCATGCGACTGAATCGCTGGAACTTCAGGCCGGCTCGCGAATCAAAGGTGACGTCTACTACAAGTCGATCGAGATGGTGCAGGGGTCGGTGGTCGATGGGCGCATGGTGCATCAGGGCGACGAGGTGAAAGCGGTGGAGTTGAAGCTCGCCTCGGGCGGCTAATCGCCTCGTTGACCACATGGAAATGCGGGCGAGATAATTGCCCAACGCGTTAAGTTTGACGTTCTACATTTACCGTTCAAGCGTTTTGGAGCACAGATCATGAATGCAGTTACCGAGATGCCCCCGCCGCTGGTGTTTACGGACAATGCGGCGAGCAAGGTCAGGGAACTGATTGAGGAAGAGGGCAACACGGACCTCAAGTTGCGGGTCTTCGTCAACGGGGGTGGATGCTCCGGTTTTCAGTACGGGTTCACCTTCGATGAGGTGCAGAGCGACGACGACACGGCGATGGAAAAGGCCGGCGTGACCCTGTTGATCGACCCGATGAGCTATCAATATCTCGTCGGCGCGGAAATCGACTACCAGGAAGGCCTCGAAGGCGCGCAGTTCGTGATCAAGAACCCGAACGCGCAATCCACCTGCGGCTGCGGATCGTCGTTTTCGGTCTGAGTTTCTGATTGGTTGATCCGCGCGATCCACGCACGCGCGGAGCCGAAACATCGGCGGGGGGGCTTCGGCCCCCTTTTCGTTTTCAGGCTGGGTAGATCGCGCCGAGCACACGCGCCGCGCGTGCGCCGGTGACGGCGGGCAGGCCAGCCGGCTCGCCGGTGATTGCGCAGCATGCGAGCCAGGCGAAGGCCGCTGCCTCGACCTGCTCGGCGCTCAGACCCCAATTATCGCTCGGCTCGACCACGCGTGGGGCAAGCAGCACCGCCAGCCGTGCGCGCAACGCGTCGTTCCGCGTGCCGCCGCCACAGAGGATGACCCGCGCAACCGCCGGCGCATGTGCGACAAGCGCACAGGCCACCGATTGCGCGGTGAGTTCGAGCAGTGTTGCCTGCACGACTTGCGCCGGTATGCCGGTGTCGATGCGTCGATCCAGCCACCGGGCGTTGAACAGTTCACGGCCCGTGCTTTTGGGTGGTGCCTGGGCAAAAAAGGGTTCGTCTAGAAATCGCTCGAGAAGCCGCGCGTCGGGACCTGCGCCTGCGGCCCAGGCGCCACCGGTGTCGAAGCGCTGACCCCGCGAGCGCTGAATCCAGTGATCGAGCAGGCAGTTTCCGGGACCGGTATCGAAACCGCGCACGCCGCCGCCGCGCGCAATAAGCGTCACGTTCGCGATGCCACCCAGGTTCAGCACCGCCCGGTCCTCGTCCGCGGATCCGAATGCGGTCGCGTGGAACGCGGGTACGAGCGGCGCGCCCTGACCGCCGGCCGCGATGTCGCGGCTGCGAAAGTCGACGACGACCGTCATGCCCGTCAGTTCGGCAAGTAGCGCCGGGTTCCCAAGCTGTACGGTGTAGCCCCGATCGGGGCGGTGCCGGACGGTCTGTCCGTGGCAGCCGATTGCGCGTACCCCGGACGCCGGGACGCCTGCCGCAGTGAGCACCGCGCGCGTCGCGTCGGCATAGATTTTCGCGAGACGATTGCCCGCCTCGGCAGCGCGATCGATCTCGTTTCCGTCCGGAGCACAGAGCGCGAGCAGTTCGGCGCGCAGGTCCTCGGGGAAGGGGTGTTGAACGTGCGCCTGCACGCGCGCGGGGGCACCGGCAAGCTCGAGCAATACGGCATCGACGCCGTCGAGGCTGGTGCCCGACATGAGGCCGACGTAAAGCGTCCGCAGGTCCCGGCCGGGCCCCCGGCCCCCCGCCGGCGGACTCACTGATTTACGGCGACGTCGGTGCGCGCGAGCAGGTCGAGCGGGCCGACCAGCGCCGCCGCGTGTGCGGTGAAGGCAGCCATCTGCGCCGCGGGTATGGGCACCGCGGCGGGCAGCGTGATCGTCAGGGGGTTGCGCGCCTGGCCCGCAACGCGGAATTCATAGTGCACGTGCGGTCCGGTCGCCCAGCCTGTACGCCCGACTGCGGCAATCGTCTCGCCCTGCGTCACGCGTGTGCCTCGGTGGATGCCGCGCGCGAAACTGTTGAGGTGCGCGTACAGCGTCGTATTTTGTCCTCGGTGCCGCAGAATCACGACGTTGCCGTATCCGCCCTTGCGCCCGACGAAATCGACCGTGCCGTCACCGACCGCGCGCACGCGCGTGCCGATCGGGGCGGCGTAATCGACGCCCTTGTGCGCGCGCCAGGAACTGTGGATCGGGTGGCGACGCATGCCGAAACCCGACGTGACGCGGGAGAATTCGAGTGGCGAGCGCAGGAACGCCTTGCGCAGGCTCTGGCCATCGGGTGCGTAGTAGCCGCCGCCCGTGCCGCTGTCGGAGGCGGCGAAGTAGACCGCACGCACGGCCTTGCCCTTGTTGACGAATTCGGTCGCAAGCACGCGGCCGGCACGCACGGGACGCCCACGGTGGTACATCATTTCATAGACCACGCTGAAGCGATCACCTTTGCGCAGGTCGCGATTGAAGTCGATGTCGCCGCCGAAGATGTCGGCGAGCTGCATCACCACGCGGTCCGGGATATCGGACACGTCGGCTGCGGCGAACAACGATGAACGAATCTCGCCTGACTTCGCCACCGAAATGACGGCGTACGCCGCCTCGCCTTCGGTGACGCGGATCTCTTCATCGTGACGCTCGAAGCGGACCGCCTTGCGCCGGCTTTCGAGGTACGACAGGCCCTTCAGCCGACCGTTGGCGTCGACTTCGGCGCGTACCATGGCGCCCGGTCGCAACCGGTGCAGGGCGTGGAATGTCGTCAGGCGCTTGCCGTCGACCGTGTCGATGCCCAGGCGCGTGAGCAACGCGCTCAAGGTGTCGCCGCGGGCAAAGCGCGCCTCGTTGACGAAAACGTCGGGTGCAGGGAGCATCGCCTTGTCGGCGTCGATCGGGTAGGGTTCGCGTACCACGTCGTGTCCGAGCACGACCGCCTCGGGGGTCTGCGTGATGGTGGCGAAGGCGCCGACCACGCCCGAGAGCGCGAGCACGACGAGGATCGCGATCCTCAGCAGTCTGGTACGGCTCGGTGAGCTGGCTTGGGTCACGATCGAATCTCGGCTATGATTCGGAGCTGAAAAGCCCGTTTATTCAGGCGCCTGCCGCGATTTCTTAAAGCACGCGCAGTGTAGCAAAGAATGTCCCGGGCGCAAACCACTGCGCCCTAGTCGATGGTTCAGCCATGGCCTCGGTCCAGGAAGCTCTCGAACTCATCCGGCGCGGCTGCGACGAGTTGATCGTCGAAGGCGAGCTTGCGAAGAAGCTCGCAACGGGCAGGCCCCTGCGCGTCAAGCTCGGTCTCGACCCCACCGCGCCAGACCTCCATCTGGGCCACACGGTGGTGATCAACAAACTGCGCCACTTCCAGACCCTCGGGCACCAGATTCAGTTCCTGATCGGCGATTTCACGGGAATGATCGGCGACCCCACCGGCAAGAACCAGACGCGCCCGCCGCTGACGCGGGAAGAGATCCTGCAAAACGCCACGACCTACCGCGAACAGGCGTTCAAGATTCTAGACCCCGACAAGACCCAGATCCTGTTCAACTCCGAATGGTCGGACACGCTCGGTGCCGAGGGCATGATCCGCCTTGCCGCGCGCTATACGGTCGCCCGCATGCTCGAGCGCGACGATTTCGGGAAACGCTACCGGGCCAACCAGCCGATCGCGATCCACGAGTTCCTTTATCCGTTGATGCAAGGTTACGACTCGGTTGCGATGAAGGCGGACGTCGAGCTCGGCGGCACCGACCAGAAGTTCAACCTGCTCGTCGGGCGCGAGCTGCAGCGCGATTTCGGGCAGGAACCGCAAGTCATCGTCACGACGCCGCTGCTCGAAGGACTCGACGGCGTGAACAAGATGTCGAAGTCGCTGGGCAACTATGTCGGCATTGCGGAGCCGGCGCAGGAGATCTTCGGCAAGCTCATGTCCATCTCCGACACCTTGATGTGGCGCTACATCGAGCTGCTTTCGTTCGAGCCGATGGCTGCGATCCGGCGTTGGCGCGACGGGGTGGCTGCCGGGCGCAATCCGCGCGAAGTGAAGGTCCTCTTCGCCATGGAGATCGTGACGCGCTTTCACGGTGCGGCCGCGGCGCGCGAGGCCGAGGCCGCGTTCGAGCAGCGTTTCCGGCACGGCCAGCTGCCCGCGGACATGCCGCAGGTCACCCTGGCGGGTGCGGACGACGGCCTGGCGCTGGTGCAGGCGCTCAAGCAGGCCGGACTCACCGCGAGCACGACAGAGGCCGTGCGCATGATCGAGCAAGGCGGCGTGCGGCTGGACGGCGCACGGATCGAGGATCGTGCCCAGCGCATTGCGCGCGGCGCGACGGTGGTGGCACAGGTCGGCAAGCGCAAGGTTGCACGCATTACCGTAACTTGAGGGCAGGGGAAACGCATGGCTGAACTGCCGCACTACGAGCTGTATGCTGTCAAATACGCGCACCACCCGCGGCGTGCGTCAGAGAACTTTATCGGTGGCGACCCGCATGACGGGCCGATGCCGCTCGATTATTTCGTCTGGCTGATCCGCGACGCCGAGCGCACGGTCGTGGTCGATACCGGCTTTTCGGCGGCTACGGCGGCAAAGCGCCAGCGCAATCACATCCGCTGCCCGAGCGAGGGGCTGCGTTTGCTCGGCGTCGAAGCAGCCCACGTGCCCGACGTGGTGATCACGCACCTGCACTACGACCACGTCGGCAACTTCGACCTGTTTCCCAAGGCGAGGTTTCATCTGCAGGACCTCGAGATGCACTACGCCACGGGGCGCCACATGGGTCACCCGGTCTTCAGCGGTGCCTACGAGGTCGAGGACGTGGTCGGGATGGTGCGCGAGGTCTATCGCGGGCGCGTGTGCTTCCACAGTGGCGACGAACCCCTGTATCCAGGGATTTCGCTGCACCTCATCGGTGGTCACACGATGGGGATCCAGGTGGTGCGGGTGATGACGCGGCGCGGCTGGGTACTGCTGGCCGCGGACGCGACCCATCTGTACGCCAACATGGGCGAGACGCGGCCGTTTCCGATCGTGTACTCGGTCGCCGACATGGTCGAGGGCTACCGCAGGATGCGCACGCTGGCCGAATGGCCTACGCACATCGTTCCCGGCCACGATCCGCTGGTGATGGCGCGCTATCCGGCGCCGTCAAAGGCGCTCGAGGGGATCGTCGTCCGGCTCGACTGAGGCGGCCTCGCACGGCCGGTTGCCGGTCGTACGCGCCGAAGAACGGTTAGCCGAAGACCACTTTGGGCAGCCAGGTCGCCATTGCCGGGAACAGGGAGAGCA
Organism: uncultured beta proteobacterium; assembly: GCA_963714925.1. Classification (GTDB taxonomy): domain Bacteria; phylum Pseudomonadota; class Gammaproteobacteria; order Burkholderiales; family SG8-39; genus SG8-39. The sequence goes on from CAVQQK010000018.1 coordinate 172,008, forward strand.
CGCCCAGCATCATGAGCTGGATGATCACGAACGGGATCACGCCGCGATAGATGTGCATCGTCGTCACCTCGGGCGGCGCGACGCTGCGCAGGTAGAACAGGGCGTAGCCGAGCGGCGGGGTGAGAAACGAGGTCTGCAGGTTGATCGCGATCATGATGCCCAGCCAGACCGGATCGAACCCGAACTTGAGCAGGGCCGGCCCGACGATCGGCACGACGATGAAGAGGATCTCGATGGTGTCGAGGAAGAACCCCATCACGAACATCAGCGCCATCACCACGATCATTGCGCCGACCGCGCCACCGGGAATTTTGCCGAGGAAGTGGTGCACGGCGTCGTCGCCGCCGAGGCCGCGAAACACGAGCGAAAACAACTGCGCGCCGATGATGATGACGAAGATCATCGAGCTCAGGCGTGCCGTCGTGCGCATCACCGGGACCAGCGTGTCGTTGCGGAAGACACGTGCCAGCGCGACGAGCAGTCCCCAGGCGATCCCCAGGCAAAGCACGACGGCGAGCGCAATCGAGACGTACTCGACGCCCGTGGCGTGTTCGCGCGTCACCCGCATGTCGACGAAGGTCGTCAGGATGATGACGCCGATCAGGCTGATCGCAGCCCCATAAACCGGCAGCGGTCGACCTTCGGCGAGACGATGCCCGGCGAGCAGTGTCGCGCCGATCGCACCGACGCCGGCGGCCTCGGTCGGCGTCGCGACGCCGACCAGGATCGAGCCGAGCACCGAAATGATGAGCACGATCGGCGCAACCAGCGCGTGCATCACGCGGCCCGCCATGTTGCCGGACTGCATCGACGCGTCGAGCGGAATCGCGGGCGAGGCGCTCGGCTTCACGATCGCAAGGCCGATCTGGTAGAGGATGTACATACCGACCAGCGCGAGCCCCGGGATCAGCGCCCCCGCGAACAGGTCGCCCACCCCCACCGGCTCCGGCGAGAAATTGCCGAGCAAACGCTGGGCTTCCTGGTGCGCGTTTGAAATCTGATCGCCCAGCACGACCAGCACGATCGAGGGCGGGATGATCTGGCCGAGCGTTCCGGCGGCGGCAATCGAACCGCAGGCGAGCTTCGGATCGTAGCCGCGCCGCAGCATCGTCGGCAGCGAGAGCAGGCCCATCGTGACCACGGTGGCGCCGACGATCCCGGTCGAAGCAGCGAGCAGGGCGCCGACCACCGATACCGAGATCCCAAGTCCGCCGCGCAGCCTGCCGAACAGCTGGCCCATGGTGTCGAGCAGCTCTTCGGCGACCTTCGAGCGCTCCAGCATGACGCCCATGAAGATGAACAGCGGCACCGCGATCAAAACCTCGTTGGTCATCACGCCGAAGATGCGGTTCGGGAAGACGCCGAGAAAGTCGGCATCGAATACGCCCATCGCCATGCCGATCAGACCGAAGATCAGTGCGGTGCCGGCGAGGGTGAAGGACACCGGAAAGCCGAGCAGTACGAGCCCGCACAGCGCGAGGAACATCGCAACGTCGAGCCATTCTCCGACGTTCATGCGCGCAATCCTTCCTCACCGTCGACCCGGCCGCGCGAAGGCGTCGCTCCGGCCAGGAACAGCGCCGATTGCAGAACCAGCGAAACCGCCTGCAGGGCGAGCAGGCCGGCGAAGACCAGGATTAGCGACTTCAGCACGAACACGGCCGGAATGCCCATGCGGCCTTCGGGCGAGCCCTCGAGTACGGCCCAGGACGCCGCGGCATAAGACCAGCTCACCCAGACAATCAACACGCAGGTCGGCAGCAGGAACAGGAACGTGCCGATGATGTCGATGATCGCCTTGGCGCGCAGCGAAGCGGCGCCGTAGAAAATGTCGCAGCGCACGTGCCCGTTGTGGACCAGCGCGTAGCCTGCGCAGACCATGAATACGATGGCGTGCATGTAAACGACCGATTCCTGCAGGATGGTCGATCCGAGTCCGAAGACGTAACGCATCAGGACCACGACGAACGTCACCAGCACCATGCCGAGCGTGAGCCACGCGAGGCTGCGACCGATCCAGTCGTTGATCAGGTCGATCGCGTTCGCGATTCGCTTTAAACCGCTCATCTCTTTGCTCTTACAGACGCACGCGTCCCGTCCGGTGTACCCCGGTACGCGCCGGGTGCCGCAGGTGAAAACTCAGCTGGCGCTGCCGGCGGGATCGTGCGATCCCGCCGGGAGAACGCTCAACCAGTCAATGCTCAGGCCTTGAAGTTCGCCCCGCGGGCGTTCAAGAAGCCTTGCGTGCCAAGCCTGCTCCAGCCAATCGCCTTGGCGCGGGCCGCCATGAAGTTCTCGTAGACCTTCTTTGTGAACGGGTCCTTGTTGCCGATCTCGGCGATGACCTCCTGGGACGCATCGTAGAAGCCCTTCAGCATCTCGGGAGTGAACTGGCGCAACTGCACGTCGTGCTTTTTGAGCAGCACGTCGAGCGAGTCGGCACTCTTGTAGGTGAATTCGGCGTACTCCAGCGTCGATTCCGCCTGCACCGCGACGCGAATGATCTCCTGGTGCTGCTTGGACAGGCCGGCCCACACCTTCTTGTTGACCAGCACTTCGCCGGTGGTGTTCGGCTCGTGGAATCCGGGCCAGTAGTAGAACTTCGCGACCTTGTAGAAACCGAAGGCGAGGTCGTTGAACGGGCCGACCCATTCCGTGCCGTCGATGGTGCCGGCCTGCAGTGCAGGAAAGATTTCCCCGCCCGGCAGATTGACGACCGTCGCGCCTAGCTTGCGCAGCACTTCGCCGCCGAGCCCCGGCATGCGGAACTTCAATCCCTTGAAGTCCTCCAGCGTCTTCATTTCCTTGCGGTACCAACCACCCATTTGCACGCCGGTGCTTGCACGCATGAACGGCACCACGCCGAACTGGTCGCACAGCTCCGTATACAGCTTCAGACCGTCGCCCCACAGCATCCACGCGTAATGTTCTTCGGCGGTGAATCCATAAGGCACGGCGGCGAAGAAATTGAACGCGGGCGACTTGCCCTGCCAGTAATACGACACCGAGTGGCTCATCTCGGCCTTGCCTTGCGAGACGGCGTCGAACGATTGGAACGGTGGCACGAGCTCACCTGCGGCATAGACCTTCACCTGCAGCGTGCCGCCCGACATCGTGTTGATGCGTGCGGCGAGCCGCTCGGCGCCGGTACCGAGGCCGGGAAAGTTCTTCGGCCAGGTGGTCACCATCTTCAGCTGCTTGATGCCCTGCGATATCGCCGGTGCGGCGATGGTTGCGGCGGCCGCGGTCACCCCGCCAGCAGCGGCGCCCTTCAGGAACTTACGACGTTTCATGGTTTGGCCTCCTCAGGTCCAGTGGTAGTGTGGGAATACGGCAGAAACATGCGAAATGCTGTCACCGCACATGGTAAAGCCTCCCCGCTTCCCCCGTTTCAATTTTCGGTTTTCCCTCGGTCCAGACGCCGGGCGGGAATCACTCCCATTCCCGCATGGCATGGCCGCGGCCGAATCTGAAGTATAGGGCAATGCGAAAAAGGACTTCCGGACACCCCTCGGGCGCGGGACCGGCGCCCCGCGCGAGCGCGGTGGCGCCCGGCGCACGACCCGAGCGCCCGCCAGTCGTCCGGCTGGTGGCATGCGGACGCATCGCGCGCCGCACGCTCGACGCCGCACCGACCGGAATCGTGTGCGCGGTGTTCCAGCGCAGTTGCTACGTCGAGTTCACCGATCGGCGAGTGATCTGCCTGGGCGATCCTTCGATCGGCCGCGGGCTGCTAAACGCGCATGTCGACGGGTTCGTAGCGCCGCGCATCGGCGAGGTGCTGACGCTGAGCGCAGACGGCGCGACGATCTGGCCGCCATTCGCCTGCGACGGGAGGGCGGATCGCGCGGCCCTGGTCGCACTGCGCGCAGCTGCACGCGAGCGGCTTCCGATCCAAGGTCTGGGCGGCCTTGTCGGCGGCGTGTCCAACCCGCTGATTGAGCACGCGCGTCCGGCGCTGGATGCGCTCGATCGCTGGCTGGACGGCGGGACGCTCGATCGCGACGCCGAAGCGCTCCTGGGACTCGGCCCCGGGCTCACGCCATCGGGGGACGACTATCTCGGTGGTCTGCTGATCGCACTGCACACCTGCGGACGCAGCGCCCAGGCGAACGCGCTGTGGGCGTGGCTCGGCGCGCGCGTGCCCGCGCGCACCAGCCTGATCAGCGCGGCGCACCTCGCCGCCGCGGCCGAGGGCGAGGGGCATGGGTTGCTGCATGCCTGTCTCGGCGCCTTGGTCGAAGGCAAGACCACAGGCTGGCGCGAACGCCTCGAGCGGCTTTCCGCGCTCGGGCACTGCTCGGGCTGGGACGGGTTGGCCGGTGTTTTCGCCGTGATGCACCGGAATTCTGCGTAAGCCGGCCGGTCCGCCAAACCGCTGCTGTCGTGCCGGCGCGCGATCGATTAAAGTCGCGCCCTTCGGTTGCAATCCTTGCGAACGCTGAACAAGGGAACGCATGCCATTCGATTTCGACACGCCGATCGATCGCACCGGCAGTTGGGCCATGCGCTGGGACCGCTACACGGGACGCGATGTCATCCCGCTCTGGGTCGCCGATACCGACTTTCGCGCGCCACCCGCGGTGCTCGATGCGTTCGCCGCGCGCCTCGCGCACGGCGTATTCGGCTACAGCGCGCCGCCCGATGCGCTGCGCGCGGCGATCGTCGAGCGCATGCAGCGGTTCTACGGGTGGACGATCGAGCCGGACTGGATCGTATTTCTCCCGGGCGTGGTGCCGGGCCTGCATCTTGCGGCCCGCTATCTATGCACTCCGGACCAGCACGTCCTGGTGCCGACGCCGATCTACCAGCACTTCAAGCGTGCCGTCCAGCTTGCACCGCGCGCACACGACGATGTACCGCTCGTCCTGGAGGGCGGACGCTGGGTGTTCGATGAAGCGCGGCTTGCGCAGGCGGTACGGCCGAATTCGAAGCTTCTGTTTGTGTGCAATCCGCAGAACCCCGGCGGGACGATCTTTACGCGTGCCGAGCTCGGGCGCCTCGCGGCGCTTGCCGAGCGCCACGACCTCGTCATCTGCTCGGATGAAATTCACGCGGATCTTTTGATCGACGAGGGCAAGCCCCACGTGCCGATTGCGAGCCTTGCGCCCGAGATCTCGCGGCGCACCGTGACGCTCATGTCGCCCAACAAGACTTTCAATTTCCCGGCGGCGGGTGTCGCGTTCGCGATCGTCGAGGATGCCGCGCTGCGTGCCGCATTTTCGAGCGATCACCATGCGACGCTGCACGACGCGTCGGTGTTCGGCTATGTCGGTGCGCTGGCCGCGTACCGCGACGGGCAGGCCTGGCTCGATGCGCAGCTCGCCTACCTGCGCGCCAACAGTGATCTCGTCGAGGCGATGGTGGCCGATGCGCCGGGGCTCGTCATGGCGCATACCGAGGCGACCTACCTCGCCTGGATCGACGCCACGGGGCTGGGGGTCAAGGATCCATTCGCCCACTATCTCGAGCACGGCGTCGCGCTCTCGCCCGGAGCCCAGTTCGGCAGCCCGCAGTTCATCCGGCTCAACTTTGGGACCCAGCGTTCGCGCCTGGTCGAGGCGCTCGAGCGGATGCGGCGGGTAAGCTAGAAAGGAAGCCAAAAAAGGGGTCAGACCCCTTTTTAGGGTCAGACCCCTTTTGATAAACGACGGCCTACAAATTTCTAAAAGGGGGTCTGACCCTTTTAAAAGGGGTCAGACCCCTTTTTCGACAAACCCCTCGCACGAACGAGCACGCGATCGAGGTGCGGATCGCGCACGCCGATCTCGTGCATGTGCGCCAGCGTGCGCTGCAGGTAATCGATGTTGTGACCACGTCCGCCCTGGCCCTGGGCGACGAGTGTGGCCGTGCGCTCGACATTAAGGTCGCCGGCGAATTGATGATGGGTCTGATCGGCCACGAATGTCAGCGCCCGTACGATGCGCCCGCCACCAAGGCGCGTCACGACGAGCCGGGGCAGGTAAACGTAGTTGCGCATCTCGCGGCGCCACAGCGCGGCGAGCACGTCCTGCCGGGTGCGAATCGGTAGACGGTAGGCCATTCCCCAGCAGGATCCGCCGCGGCACAGGCCCATTACCAGCCCGGGCCGCTCGCGCGTGCCGCGATGGCGATGCGAATAGATGCACAACGCGCGGTGGTAGCCGTAGACGAAACCGCGTCGCTTCTCGCGGTAGGCAAAGCCGGGCGACCACATCAGCGACGCGTAGCCGAATACCCACGGCGCGTCGGGTGGCAGCAGGGCAAGAAACTGGTCGAGCTTCACGACCGCGCGAATTATAGTGGGTGGCGCCTGGCCGCCGCAGTGACGCGCACGCGACGGTGCGGCGGTCCGTCATCGGGCGGCGTTATCATGCACGGCCCGGCCTGCGCCGGGTTTTGTGGTTCTTCATGGGATTGCTCGCACGCCTGCTGCTGATCTGGATGTTCGTGCTGCCGCTCGAGGCGGCTGCGCAATCCCTGGCGCCCTGGCGCGGCGGCGCAACGCCGCCGCTCGACCTGAAGGCACTCGACGGCACTCGACATGCGTTGGCAGAGTATCGGGGGCGCGTTGTCCTGCTGAATTTCTGGGCGACCTGGTGCGCCCCCTGTCGCGCCGAGATGCCGAGCATGGAGCGCCTGCGGCACGCGCTCGACGGTCAGCCCTTCGCCGTCCTGGCGGTAAACGTCGGCGAAGGCGAACACGCCGTACGTGCCTTTGCGAACAGCGTAACCATGCACTTTCCGTTGCTGCTCGATACCGACACGCGTGTCACGCGTGCCTGGGGCGCACGCGCACTTCCGACGACCTTCATCCTTGGCCCCGACGGACGAATTCGCCATCACGCGATTGGCGCGCGCGACTGGGCGGACAGCGAGATCCGTTCGCGACTGCGGGCCCTGATGCCGGGCGCCCGGCCACTCGAATCGGCGCGAGGACCCGGGTGACCGGGCGTGTCGCGGCCCGCCTGGCCGGGTTTCTGGCGGCGGTCGCATGCGCGGGCGGCGTGAGGGCCCAGAGTGCCGAAGTGGTACCGCCGTTCGTCACCACGCCGCCCGAGGTGGTCGAGCGCATGCTGGCGTTCGCGCAGATACGGCACGGTGACGTGGTCATGGATCTCGGTTCCGGTGACGGGCGCATCGTGATCGCGGCGGCGAAGAATTATGGCGTGCGCGGCATCGGGGTCGAGCTCGACGCCGCGCTCGTCGCCGCCGCGCGCGAAAACGCGCAGCGTGCCGGCGTCGAACAGCTGACGACGTTTCTGCACGGCGATGTCCTCAAGGCCAACCTGTCGAGCGCCAGCGTTGTCACGGCATATCTGCTGCCCTGGCTCATGGACCAACTGGAGCCAAAGTTTCTCGCCGAGTTGGCGCCGGGTACGCGCATCGTGTCGCACGCGTTCCCGATGAGTGGTTGGGCGCCCGATGCGACACAGGAAATACCCTTGACGGGGGAGCACGCGGGGCGCAATGCGCAACTCTACCTCTGGGTGGTGCCGGCGCAGATCCGCGGCGAGTGGCTTTCCGTGCAGCCCGAGGGCGAGTGGCGCTTGCGTGTCGAGCAGAACTTCCAGCAAATTGAAGTCGGCGGTGCGATCGGTGACGCGACGTTCACGACGACGAACAGCCGGCTGCGTGGCACGCAGATGGAATGGCAGTCGGCGGTGGGGAACTTCGCCGGCCGTGTGCTGAGCTTCCAGATCGTCGGGACGCTTACGGCGAATGGCGCGTCGCGATCGATGGTATTCGCGCGGCAGGAGTAAATCGATTCGGGGTCAGGCCCCAGGGGGCAGACCCCTTCTTAGGGTCAGACCCCTTTTGATAAGCGACGGCCGTCGATCTTCTAAAAGGGGGTCTGACCCTTTTTAAAGGGGTCTGACCCCATCAAAGCACCTTTCCCGGATTCATCAACCCCTTCGGATCGAGCGCCTGCTTGATGCTGCGCATGAGTTCGAGCTCGAGCGCCGACTTGTGGCTGCGGATCGCGTCGCGCTTCAACTGCCCGAGGCCATGCTCCGCCGAGATCGACCCGGCGAGCGCGTCGACGATTTCGTAGACGATCGCGTTCACCTCGTCTCGCCGGCGCATCAATGCGGCATTTGCTGCCGGATCGGCGAAGCCGACGTTGTAGTGCAGGTTGCCGTCCCCCGCATGCCCGAAGGCGAAGATCACGATGCCGGGGAAGGCGCGCTCAAGCGCCGCCGCGCCACGCTCGATGAAATCCGGAATCTTCGACAACGGAACCGAAATGTCGTGTTTGACGTTCTCGAGCTGCGCCTCCGGCATGCGTTCGCGGATCGCCCACAGCGCTTGCGATTGCGCGCCACTTTGCGCCAGAACCACGTCGCGCGCAGCACCCCGTTCCAGGCACGCGGTGAATGCCTGTTCGGCGCGCTGATGCAGCACCGCGGCGGGGTCGCTGTCGCCCAGCTCGACAAGGACGTACCAGGGGTGCGGGGTCGTCATCGGGTCCGAGATGCCGGGAACGTTCGCGACGGCGGCCTCGAGGCAATGGCGCGAGAGCAGTTCGAATGCGGTCACGCGATCACCGAGGCGCGCACGCAGCAGGGCAAGCAGCTCGATCGCGTGGCGTGGCGTCTCGATGGCAAACCATGCGGTCGCGCCGGAGACCGGCAGCGGAGAGAGCTTCAGGACGGCCGCGGTAATGACGCCGAGCGTGCCCTCCGCACCCACGAACAGCTGCTTCAGGTCGTACCCCGTATTGTCCTTGCGCAGCCCGCGCAGGCCGTCCCACACGCGCCCGTCGGGCAGCACGACTTCGAGTCCGAGGACCTGGTCGCGCGCGTTGCCGTAGCGCAGGACGTTGACCCCGCCTGCGTTCGTCGACAGGTTGCCGCCGATGCGGCAGCTGCCTTCCGCGCCGAGCGACAACGGGAAGAGGCGGTGGGCGTCGCGCGCCACGCGCTGAATGTCGGCGAGTACGCAACCGGATTCGACCGTCAGCGTGTCGTTCAATGGGTCGAGTGCCCGGACCCGATTCATGCGCGCAAGCGACAGCACGATCTCGCGCTGGGTACCGGTTGGCACCGAGCCGCCGCACAGGCCCGTGTTTCCGCCCTGCGGCACGATCGCGACGCCTTCGCGCGCGCAGTGCGCGACGACCGCCGCCACTTCCCCGGTGTTTGCGGGTCGGACGACGCATTCTGCGGATCCACTGAACTGTTTTCGCCAGTCGACGACGTAGGGCGCCACGTCCCCCCGTTCGGTGAGCACCTGGGCGGCGCCGACGACCGCGGCGAGTGCCTCGACAAAACGGGACTGCGTGACGACGGACATTGGCGAAATCGGACCGGAAGTTTCTTGACGGCGATTTTCCCACACCGTACTTTGTGGCCCAACCCGTTCGCTCAGAGGAATCCCGAATGATCAGCCGCGCGCGTGAGATCGGGCCGAAGCGCTATCGCGCCTCGACCGGGCGCTACTACGAGGACTTCGAGGTTGGCGATGTGTACGAGCATCGACCGGGCCGCACGATTTCCGAGGCCGACAACACCTGGTTCACGCTGCTGACGATGAACCAGCACCCGCTGCATTTCGACGCCGAGTACGGCGCGAATACGGAGTTCGGACGGCCGATCGTCAATTCCGCCCTCACCCTGTCGATCGTCACGGGAATGAGCGTCGCGGACGTAAGTCAGAAAACGGTCGCCAATCTCGGTTGGGACAAGATTCGCTTGACCGCGCCGGTGTTTGCGGGCGATACGATCTACGCCGAATCGGAGGTGCTCGACAAACGCGAATCGAAATCGCGCCCGCACCAGGGCATCGTGACGGTGCGCAGCACGGGCAAGAAGGCGGACGGCACGGTCTTCATCACCTTCGAGCGCTCGATGCTCATCCCGATGCGCGGGCACGCCGTCGACGATCGCATCGACTATTGAAGGACGGCGCGTGAGAGCGGGTTGTCTGGCACTGCTCGCGGCGCTGAGCGCGCCGTTCGGTGGTGGCGCGTACGCGCAACAGCCGATTGTCGTCGGTGTTGTCGTTTCACAGACCGGCCTGGCGAGCGACCTTGCGGCCGGCTATCGCAAGGCGATTCTGCTATGGCAGGCGCAGGTCAACGCGGCGGGCGGACTGAACGGGCGGTCGGTCGAGGTGCGCATTGCGGACGACGGTTCCGGCGCCGACCAGGCGGCGATTCAGTACGAGCGGATGATCGCCAGGAACAAGGCGGACCTTCTCGTCGGACCCTACGGGTCGGCGGCCTCCCTCACATCGGCTGCGGTGGCTGAGCGCGCGCGTCGGGTCATGGTGAATGGATCCGGCGCGACTGGATCGGTGCACAAGCGTGGTCTGCGTTACGTGTTCCAGGTTGCGACACCGTATGCCGGCTACGGTGCCGGCGTGCTGGAGGTGGCGCGCCAGTGGAAAGCCGGCAAGCTCTTCGTGATCGCGCGGGCCGATCCGGTGGCGCGCGAGATGGCTGACGCCCTGGTGACCGAGGCAATGCGGCGTCGCGTCGCGACCAGCGCGGTGGTGACATTCGGTGCGGATACGGTGGAATTCGACGCGTTCGTGCTTCAGGCCAAGGCGCAGAGTACGGGCGCCTGGGTTGCGTTCGGGTCGGCGCGCGACGCCGCGAACATGGTGATCAGCTTCAAGCGCCTCGGCTACAGCCCGTCGATGTTCGTTGCCCGCGGCGCCGAGCGCCCGGCGTTCATCCGCCGTGTTGGACAGGACGCCGAGTATGCGATCGGTATCGCGGCCTGGGCGCCGGGGCTGCGCACACGCGGCAACGCGGCCTTCGTGCAGGCGTACAAGGCGAAATGGGGAAGTGCGCCGGGGGTTGCGGCGGCACAGGGTTACAGCGCCTGCCGCGTGCTCGAGGCAGCCGTTCGGCGCGCCGGATCCGTCGATCAGGAAAAGTTGCGCGCTACGCTTGCGCAGATTGAGGTGGAGACGCCACTCGGTCTGTTCCGTACGCAGGGGGAAACCGGCCGGCAGATCGGGATCCAAACGATCCTGGTCCAGATCCAGAAGGGGCGGCGCGAAATCGTCTGGCCGGCGCGGTTTGCCACCGCGCAGGTAGCCTTGCCGTATCCGCGCTGGGATCAGCGCAGGTACATCACGGCCGAGAAGTAAGAGGAGAGAATGGAATGACGCTTTGCCGATCGTTGTTGTTTGCGCCGGGCAACGTCGCGCGCCGCGTCGAGAAGGCGCTTGGACTCGATGCAGACGCGGTCATCGTCGATTTGGAGGACTCGGTTGCGGTGTCCGACAAAGCGGCCACGCGCGCACCGGCTGCCGAGGCCCTGCGGCGACCGCGCGCCTGCCGCGGTTACCTGCGCGTGAATGCGCCCTCGACGCCGTTCTGCTTTCGTGATCTCGTCGAGACGATCCATCCGGGCGTCGACGGCGTGGTTCTGCCAAAAGTCGAAAGCGCGGCCGACCTGCATGCGATCGACTGGGTGATTGCGAATCTCGAGCGCGAGCACGGCCTTGCCGAGGGCTCGATCGATCTCATGCCGATCATCGAAACCGCGACCGGCATGCAGCGCGTCGACCGCATTTTGCAGGCGAGAAGTCTGCGACCCTATACCGGCCCGTGGCGCGTCAAACGTGCCGCCTTCGGGGCCGCCGATTACGCGAATGACGTCGGGCTGGCGCCAACGCTCGATGAGCCCGAACTGGCCGATGCCCGCGCGCGGCTCGTGCTCGCTTCGCGCGCGGCGGGACTCGAGAATCCGATCGACAGCCCGTGGTTTCATCTGCGCGAAGCGGACGCATTTGGACGCGCGCTCGAGCGCAGCCGGCACGCGGGCTTTCAAGGTCGGCTGTGCATTCATCCCGACCAGATTGCGCCGGTGAACGCGGCCTACGCGCCGAGCGGCGAGGAGATCGCGCGCGCCGAGCGCATCGTTACGGCGTTCGCGGCCGCGGAAGCGCAGGGCTCGGCCGCGATCCAGGTCGACGGCCAGATGGTCGACTACCCGGTCGTCCACCGGGCGCGGGCGGTGCTCGCCGCGGCCGGCGAGATCGCCGCGCGCCACGGCTGAACCCGCCACGATGACGGAGGCGCGCACGGTGCCGCATGCGCCGGGCCTCGGCAGTGTGGCGCTGCCGCTTGCGGCCACGTTTGGGATTCAGACGCTGGTCGCCTTCGCGATGTACAGCGCACCGGTGATGGCACCGGTGGCGGCCGCTGCGTTCGATGTTTCGCCCGCCGCGGTCGGCTACTTCATTGCGATTGCCTATTTGGGAAGCATGCTTGGCTCGGTGACTGCGGGCGGCTGGGTCGCGCGCTTCGGGCCGATCCGTGTGAGCCAGGTCGGGCTCATGCTTTGCCTCGGGGGGCTCGCGCTGGGTGCGACCGCCGTGTTGCCGTTGGTCATGCTCGGCGGATTCGTGATCGGCCTCGGCTACGGCCCGACCACGCCGGCCAGCTCGCAGATTCTCGCCCGCGCGGCGCCGCCTTCGCTGATCGCGCTCACCTTTTCGATCAAGCAGACCGGCGTGCCCGCCGGCGGGATGCTGGCGGGCGCATTGGTGCCGACCATGATTCTGCTTGGCGGCTGGCAGGTCGCGGCGCTCGCGATCGGCGTGGCCTGTGCTGCGTTGGCGGTGCTGATCGAACCGGCGCGTGCGCGCTATGACATCAACCTCGATTCGCGCGCGCCGGTGGGCGTTGGTTCCGCCCTCGCGCCGCTCGGTTTCGTGCTGGGTGATGCGCGCCTGCGCGAGATGGCACTGATCTCGTTTATCTACGGCGGCGTCCAGATCACCCTGGTGACCTACCTGGTGATCTTTCTGACCGAATCGTTTTCCTTGACGCTGGTCCTTGCCGGCTTCGTGATGGCGATCTCGCAGGTGGCGAGCGTGCTCGGGCGCCTTGCCTGGGGCGTGGTCGCGGATCGCCTGCTGTCACGCCGCACCATGCTCGGCTTGCTTGGCCTGGGCATGGCGGCGTCGGCGTTCGCGACGCTCGCTGCGGGTCCCGCCTGGCCGGGGTGGCTGCTGTTTCTCTTCGCCGCGGTCTTCGGCGCGACCGCGGTGGGCTGGAATGGTGTTTTCCTCGCCGAGGTCGCGCGCATCGCCGGCATCGAGCGCGCGAGCCGTGCGACGGGCGGGTGCCTGTTTTTCACCTTTCTCGGCGTGGTCGTGACGCCGCCGTTGTTCAACCTGACGCAGGCGCTCTCCGGAAGCTATTCGATCGCGTACGCGATGTTCGGCGTGCCCGCGCTGTTTGCGGGTTTGCGGCTCATTCTGCGGCGCCGATGAGCGCCATGGCGGAGATGGCGCTGCGTGACGTGGTCCTGGTGCACGGGCTCTGGGTTCCGGCGCTGGTGATGACACCGCTTGGCGCGATGCTCGCGCGCGCGGGGCATCGTGTGCATCTGTTCGGCTACTTCGGCCGCAAGGCCTCACTCGCCGCGCACGCCGCGCGGCTCGTCGAATTTGTGCGTGCCCGCGCGCCGCGGGGGGCGCACATCGTCGGCCACAGCCTCGGCGGACTGGTTGCGCTGGAGGCCTTCGCAAACGCGCCGGGACCTGCGCTGGGCCATACGGTGCTCCTCGGCACGCCGGCGCGCGGCTGTCTGGCCGGGCGGCAGCTTGCGCAGAGCGACTGGGGCCGCTGGATTATGGGTGCGAGCGAAACCCTGTGGCACGAAGGTCGTGCTGCGCGCTGGCGCCGTCCCGAGCCGCTCGGCGTCATCGCGGGTACCCGCCCAATCGGCTTGGGCCGCGTGCTAGGTCGTCTTCCCGGGGCGAACGACGGTGTCGTGCGGCTCGAGGAAACCGAGGTCGAGGGGATGCGCGATCGATTGACCCTGCTTGTCGGTCACAGCGAGATGATGGTTTCGCCGCGTGTTGCGCGCGCGGTGCGCGGCTTTCTCGAACACGGTCGGTTCGCTGCACATGCGGGCTAGCCGACTCCTGCTGGCGCTCACGGTCGTGCTCAACGGCTGCGCGACGGGCGCCTACTATGCCCAGGCGATCGAAGGTCACGCCGCGCTGATGGCGAACGCGCGCCCGGTCGGCGAAGTGATCGACGATCCGGCGACGACCCCGGCGCTGCGCGCGCAGCTCCTGCGGGCGGGTTCGATTCGCGATTTCGCTTCGCGCGAGCTGGGGCTACCCGACAACGGGAGCTATCGCGCCTATGCGGCGCTTGGCAGGAAATACGCGGTGTGGAATGTCGTCGCCGCGCCCGAGTTTTCGGTCGAGGCGGTGCAGTCCTGTTTTCCCGTCGCGGGTTGCGTGTCGTATCGGGGATTCTTTGCGCGCGATGCCGCAGAGGCCTATGCGGCAGCGCGCCGCGCCAAGGGGCTCGACGTCCACGTCAGGGGCGTTCCTGCGTACTCGACCCTCGGCTGGTTCGACGACCCGCTGCTATCGACCTTCATCGGCTACAAGGACACGCAGCTTGCGCGTCTCATCTTTCATGAGCTTGCCCATCAGGTCGTATACGTCGAGGATGATTCAACGTTCAACGAGTCGTTCGCCGTCGTAGTGGAGGAGGCGGGCGTGCGGCGCTGGCTTGCGCAGACCGGGCGTGACGCTGCCCTCGACGAATTTCTTGCCACGCAGGCGCGCCGGCGCGCGTTTGTTGCGCTCATCGAAGACGCCCGCGCACAACTGAAGCTGCTCTACGCGCAGCCGATCGGGGTAGACGCAATGCGCACGCGCAAGCGCGACGCGTTCGACGCGCTTGCCAAGAACTACGCGCTGCTCAAGGCGCGCTGGGGCGGGTTCAGCGGCTACGACCGCTTCATGGACGCGCCGAACAACGCGCTACTCGCATCGATTGCCACCTACACGAAAAGCACGCCGGCGTTTCGCCGGTTGCTCGCGGCCTCCGGCAACGACCTGCCCGCGTTCTACCGTCGCGTCGCGAAGATCGCCGAGCTGGAACCCGAGGACCGCGCGGCCGCACTGCGCTGAAGGCCGGCGCCCCTTCGTCGATCGCTAGCGCGCGGTCCATCCCAGATCCATGGCCAATGCCGCGCCGGTGATGACGCCGGCGGCGTCGCTGCACAAATAGGCGACGAAGTCGGCGACTTCCGCGGGTTCGATCAGCCGCTTGACGGCTGCCGGTGCGAGCATGATCTTCTCGATCACGTCGTCCGGCGAAAGCGCATTCTCGCGCGCCTGGTCGGCAATCTGCGCATCGACCAGCGGTGTACGCACGTACGCCGGGCAGATTGCATTCACCGTAATGCCGAATTCGCCGCCTTCGAGCGCCGCGGTTCGGGTCAGGCCCACCAGCCCGTGCTTGGCCGAGATGTACCCCACCTTCAGAGGCGAGGCGATGAGCGCATGGATCGACGCAATGTTGATCACGCGACCCCAGCGTTGCGCCTTCATCGCCGGCCAGCAATACCGCGTCAGCAGGAATGGCGCGGTCAGCATGAGCGCAATCATCGTCTCCCAGCGGTCCTCGGGAAATTGATCGATCGGCGCGACGTGCTGGAAGCCCGCATTGTTGACGAGCACATCCACGCGCCCGTGCGCAGCGAACGCAGCATCGACCAGCGCCTTGCATGCCGCGCGCTGGGTGAGGTCGGCGGCGACGAAGGTTCCGCCGAGGCGTTGGGCGTGCTCGGCGCCCGCGCTTTCGTTCAGGTCGGCGAGTACCACCTGCGCTCCATCCGCGGCGAGCCGTGTGGCGCACGCAAGGCCAATGCCCGAGGCGGCACCGGTGACGAGCGCAACTTTCCCGGCAAGACCTGCTGTCATCGTTCTAGGACAGCGGCAGGTCTACGATCTTCGCGTACGCCGGACGCGCGCACAGGCGCTTGAACCAGGCCTCGAGGTTCGGCACCGCCGGACGCGCAATGTCGAGCCTGAGCCAGATCTGCAGGTGGCAGCCAAGCGGGATATCGCCCATCGTCAGTGCGTCGCCGGCAACGTAGGGACGATCGGCGAGGCGGGCTTCGACGTAGCCTGCGAGTTCGCCCGCTTTCTGCGTGCCTTCTTCGATGGCCTTGAGGTCGCGCTTTTCGGGTGACGTGCGGATCAGGCTCCAGAATACCGGCCGCAATACGGCGGCGAAGGTGCCCGCCCAATCCATCCAGCGATCGGCATCGGCGCGCACCTGCAGGTCGGTCGGCCACAGGCTCCCCACGCCGTGCTTGGCGGCGAGGTAGCGCACGATCGCGTGCGACTCCCACAGGATGAAACCCTCGTCGTCGATCGTCGGCACCAGGCCGTTCGGGTTCATCTTGCGGTACGCGGGCGTGTTGACGACGCCGAACTGCAAGCCGGCATCGGTCCGCGCATAGGGCAGCTTGAGTTCCTCGAGCGCCCACAACGCCTTCTTCACGTTGACCGAATTTGTGCGGCCCCAAATCTTAATCATGCTTCCTCCATGGGGTCAGACCCTTGTGGATAACTCGAAAGGGGTCAAACCCCTTTCGAGTTATCCACAAGGGTCTGACCCCGTTTTGCCTTTTGCTTCTTCTAGTAACCCACCGCCTGCCCATCACGCCGCGGATCGCTCGCCGCGAAGTAGCCGCCGTCCATTTTCCAGATCATCTGCGCGGAGCCGAATTGGTTGTAGTCGTTGATCGTTACGATGTTGTGCCCGCGGCGCTTGAGCGCTTCGAGCGTCGCCGAGGGGAAACCGCCCTCGACGCTGACATCGAGATCCTTCACCCAGCGAAAGCGGGGCCCGTCGCTCGCCGCCTGCGGGTTCTGGCCGTAGTCCGCGATCCGCACCATGACCTGGGTGTGGCCCTGCGGCTGCATCGTGCCGCCCATGACGCCGAAGCTCATCACGGGCTTTCCATCCTTGGTCACGAAACCCGGGATGATCGTCTGGTACGGGCGCTTTCTCGGACCGACGCGGTTCGGGTGGCCTTCCTTGAGCACGAAGCCGGCGCCGCGATTCTGCAGCGAGATCCCGGTGCCCGGGACCACCACGCCTGAGCCGAAGCCCATGAAGTTCGACTGAATCATTGACACCATCATTCCGGACGCGTCGGCCGCAGTGAGATACACCGTGCCGCCCGCGGGCGGCGTTCCGGCGGCGAACGGCTGCGCCTTCTTCATGTCGATCCGCTTCGCGCGCGACGCGAGGTATGCCGGGTCCAGCATCTGCCGTGGCGCAAACGGCATGGCGTCGATGTCGGCCACGTAGGCGAGTGCGTCGGCAAAAGCGAGCTTTACGGCCTCGATCTGCAGGTGCACGCTATCGGGCGAATCGACGGGATGGCTCGCGACATCGAAGTGCTCGAGGATGCCGAGCGCGATCAACGCGACGATGCCCTGTCCGTTCGGCGGCAATTCATGCAGGGTGTAGCCGCGATAGTCCATGGTCAGCGTGTCGACCCAGTCCGGGCGATGCGCGGCGAGGTCGGCAACCGTCATCACCGCACCATGTTGCGCGGCGTGCGCTTCGAGCTTTTGCGCGAGTTCGCCGCCGTAGAACGCCTCGCCCTTGGTGGTTGCGATTTTTTCCAGTGTTGCGGCGTGATCAGGAAAGCGGAATTGTTCGCCCGCCGTCGGCGCCCGCCCATTCGGCATGAAGGCGTCGGCGAATCCGGGCTGCACCTTGAGTTCGCCGACCTGGGCGGCCCACTGGCCGGCGATCGTCGGCGAGACCAGGAAACCTTCCCGCCCATAGCGTATTGCGGCCTCGAACAGCTTCTCGAACGGCAGTGTGCCGAAGCGCTCGGATAGCGCGCGCCAGGCCGACACGCAGCCCGGCACGCTGACGCTGTTCCAGCCGCGCAGGGGGACTGCGCCTTGCGCGGTGAAGAACTCGGGCGACCAGCGCTCGGGCGAGCGGCCCGATGCGTTCAGGCCGTGCATCTGCTTGCCATCCCAGATGATGGCGTACGCGTCCGACCCGATGCCGTTCGAGACCGGCTCGACGAGGGTCAGGGTGATCGCGCTGGCGAGGATCGCGTCGACTGCGTTGCCGCCCGCCGCCAGCATGGCGAGGCCCGCCTGCGCCGCGAGCGGCTGGGAGGTGGCGACGACGTTTGCGGCGAGCAGCGGCTTGCGCGGCCAGGCGTAGGGGAAGTTCCAGCTGAAGGCGGTCATGTTCCCTTTCTCTATGGGTCCGAACCAGGGCGATCAGAGGCCCCGGCGGGCCGCCATTCTACGGCGTGTCGTGGATCATCGAGTTCCGCGCGGCACCGGTTCCGGCGCCGAGCGGGATCGCCACGATCACCAAACCGGTGCATGGGGTATGCCGATCGCGTTTACACGCGCCATGCTGGTGCATCGCGGATCCGTCCCATCGCATGGCCAATTGATGATGCAACTTGTGCGCGGTGGCCGCGTCGCCGCTGATTCGATTGACGTTTTGTGCTTCTGCGAATCGATCGTCCGTGCCTGGCACGCTCATTGCGAAGAGAAGCTCAGCGCGGGTCCGGATTTGCGCAGCTGTTCATCCCAATAAGCGCAACCCCGGGGCCGCAGATCATCCCAACTTGGCTAAGAGGAGTCATGCAATGGAACGGCGGATTTTCCTGAAGAAACTGGCAGTCGTGGCGGCGGTCGCCACCGCAATCGGCGGCGCGCCCTCGGTCTATGCGAAGGACACCGTGAAGGTCGGCGTACTGCATTCGCTGTCGGGCACGATGGCGATCAGCGAGACCGTGCTGAAGGACGTGGCGCTGATGGCAATCGAAGAGATCAACGCCCAGGGCGGTGTGATGGGCAAGACGATCGAGCCGGTGGTCGTGGACCCCGCCTCGAACTGGCCGCTGTTCGCCGAGAAGGCGCGCCAGCTCATAACGCAGGACAAGGTCGCCGTCGTCTTCGGTTGCTGGACGTCGGTGTCGCGCAAGTCGGTGCTGCCGGTGTTCGAAGAGCTGAACGGCCTGCTGTTCTATCCGGTGCAGTACGAGGGCGAGGAAATCTCGAAGAACGTCTTTTATACGGGTGCTGCGCCGAATCAGCAGGCGATTCCCGCGGTCGAGTACCTGATGTCGAAAGACGGTGGCGGCGCGAAGCGCTGGGTGCTGCTCGGCACGGACTATGTTTATCCGCGCACGACCAACAAGATTCTGCGCGCTTTCCTCAAGTCGAAGGGCGTCGCCGAAGCGGACATCATGGAGGAGTACACCCCGTTCGGGCATTCCGACTATCAGACGATCATCGCCAACATCAAGAAGTTCGCATCCGCCGGCAAGAAGACCGCGGTGGTTTCGACGATCAACGGCGACTCGAACGTGCCGTTCTACAAGGAACTCGGCAACCAGGGCCTCAAGGCAACCGACGTCCCGGTCGTCGCGTTCTCGGTGGGTGAAGAGGAGCTGCGCGGTGTCGATACCAAGCCGCTCGTCGGTCACCTCGCGGCGTGGAACTACTTCATGTCGGTCAAGAACCCAACCAACACGGCGTTCATCAAGAAGTGGTCCGCCTACGCGAAGAAGAAGAACATCGCCGGGCAAAAGGACAAGCCGCTGACCAACGACCCGATGGAAGCAACCTACATCGGCGTGTACATGTGGAAGCAGGCGGTCGAGAAGGCGAAGAGCTTCGACGTCGACAAGGTGACGGTTGCCATGGGCGGCCAGACCTTCAAGGCGCCCGACGGCTACACCATCCAGATGGATGCCAAGAACCATCACCTGCACAAGCCGGTCATGATCGGTGAGGTCAAGGCCGATGGCCAGTTCCAGGTCGTGTGGAAGACCAAGGGCCCGATCAAGGCCCAGCCCTGGAGCCCGTACATCCCGGGCAACGAGGCGAAGAAGGATGAGCCGGCCCGGATGGCGGCGACGAAGTAACGCAGGCCATCGAGACGAGACGGCGCCGCGGGTGTCTGGAAGACATCCGCGGCGCTGCCGTTTTCATGCCATGAAAAGAGTCCTTTTTGCGCTGGCGCTCGTCGTCGGCGTTTGTTTTTCATCGCTTTCGGCGGCGGCGCTCGACGCGACGCTCGTCGGCAAACTCGCCTTCGGCGACAACGACGAAAAGGTCGCCGCAATCCGCGCCTTCGTCGAAAAAGGTGAATCGGCCGCGGCACCGATGCTCGCCGCGCTTGCGGACGGACAGTTGCAGACCGCGGGTGAGCAGGTCCTGATCGTCCGCGACGAGGTCGGGATCGATGCAGTCACCGGCGAGACGGTGACGCCCCTGCCCGAGACGCGCGAAGATGTCATTGCCAACAATCGCGTGCGCGGCGAGATCGCGAACGCGGTGGCGGTGCTGCGTCTGCTGTCGCCACAGCGTGAACTGCGGGTTCGGGCGGTGAAGGAACTCGAGAGCGGCGCGACCGCAGCGATGCTGCCGCTCGTCAAGCAGGCGCTAGAAAAGGAGACCGACGGCGATATCAAGGCAGCGCTCGAGTTGATCGCGGCCACGATCCAGGTCACGAGCGGCGATAAGGCCGCACGACTCGAGGCGATTCGCGCCCTCGGAGTGTCCGGTAGTCCGAGTGCGCGTGCGCTGCTCGGTTCGATTCTGCTCAAGCAGAAGGACGGCCGTTTCGCGGAGCCGGACGAAGACATCCGGCGCGCGGCGCAGGAAAGCCTGAAAGCGGTGCAGGGGCACCTGGCCTGGGGCGAGCGCGCCGGGCTTCTGTTCGCGGGCGTGTCGCTTGGCTCGATTCTGCTCCTCGCGGCGCTCGGCCTGGCGATCACCTATGGGCTGATGGGCGTGATCAACATGGCGCACGGCGAGCTGATCATGATTGGCGCCTATGCCACGTACGTGGTGCAGAATCTATTCCGCGCCTACGCACCTGGCGCGTTCGACGCCTATCTCCTAGCGGCAATTCCTGCCGCCTTCGTGATCTCGGGACTGGTCGGCATGGCGCTTGAGCGCAGCGTGATCCGATTCCTCTACGGACGGCCGCTGGAGACGCTGCTTGCGACCTGGGGCATCAGCCTCATGCTCATTCAGACGGTGCGCACGATCTTCGGTGCGCAGAACGTTCAGGTCGAGAACCCCGCCTGGATGTCGGGCGGCATCGAGCTGATGGCGAACGTGGTACTGCCGTGGAATCGCATTATGATCATCGGTTTTGCCGCTCTGGTCGTCGTCGCCATCGCCCTGCTGCTTGCGCGTACCCGGCTGGGACTTTTCGTCCGTGGCGTGACACAGAATCGCGCGATGGCCTCCTGCGTCGGGGTGCCGACCGCGCGCGTGGACACCTGGGCGTTCGGTCTCGGCTCGGGCGTCGCGGGCTCGCCGGCTGCGCGCTCTCGCAGGTCACCAACGTCGGCCCGGAGCTCGGTCAGGCCTACATCGTCGACTCGTTCATGGTGGTGGTCTTCGGCGGTGTGGGCCAGCTTGCTGGCACCGTCGTCGCCGCGCTCGGTCTCGGCTTGATCAACAAGCTGCTCGAGTCCTGGTCCGGTGCCGTGATCGCGAAGATCGCCGTGCTCGTGTTCATCGTACTTTTCATCCAGAAGCGGCCGCAGGGTCTGTTTGCCCTGAAGGGTCGGGCGGTGGAGGCCTGACGTGGGTCCGATCGCACAGACGATCTCCCGCCTCTACGGTACCCGGGGCTGGGTTGCGATCGGCGCGGCCGCGTTCCTCCTCTTCGTGCTCGTCCCGGTGCTCAATCTCGCCGTTCCGGAAACGCATCCGCTGCATGTCTCGACCTTCGTCGTCACGCTCGCGGGCAAGATCATGTGCTACGCAATCGTCGCGCTTGCGATGGACCTCATCTGGGGATACGCCGGCATTCTGTCACTCGGGCACGGGCTGTTCTTCGCGCTCGGCGGCTACGCGATGGGCATGTATCTCATGCGTCAGATCGGCCGCGAAGGACAGTACCAGTCGGCGCTTCCGGATTTCATGGTCTTTCTGGACTGGAAGGAACTGCCCTGGCAGTGGTGGATGAGCGACCAGTTCTGGTGGGCTGCGCTGCTGGTGGTCGCAGTGCCCGGGCTGCTCGCGTTCGGCTTCGGCTACCTCGCCTTCCGCTCGCGCATCAAGGGGGTGTACTTCTCGATCATCACCCAGGCGCTCACGTTTGCAGCGATGCTGCTCTTTTTCCGCAACGAAACCGGCTTTGGCGGCAACAACGGCTTCACCGACTTCAAGCGCATTGTCGGCTTCGACGTGACGGCGCCCGAAACACGGATCGTCCTCTTCGCGGTGACCGGCGCGACGCTGCTCGGCGTGCTCCTGCTCGGGCGCTGGCTGGTCGGCTCGAAATTCGGACGCGTGCTTGCTGCGATCCGCGACGCCGAAACGCGCATCATGTTCTGCGGCTACAACACGCTGCACTACAAGCTGTTCATCTGGACGCTGTCGGCCGTCCTGTGCGGGATCGCCGGCGCGCTCTACGTCCCGCAGGTCGGAATCATCAATCCGAGCGAAATGTCGCCGGCGAACTCGATCGAGATTGCGATCTGGGTGGCGGTCGGCGGACGCGGCACGCTCGTCGGCGCGATCCTGGGGGCGGGTATCGTAAACGCGGCGAAGAGCGTGCTTCACCGTCGTGTTTCCGGAATACTGGCTCTATTTCCTCGGCCTGCTCTTCATCCTCGTCACGCTGTTCCTGCCGAACGGCGTCGTCGGTCTGCTGAAGTCGCGCCGGAGGGCGGTCACATGAACACGGACGTGCAGGCGATCGACGGCCCGAGTGGTGGCGATTCGGTGATCGGGCACGTCGCGCACCAGGCGCTCGACGTCTCGCACGGGGTCGTGCTCTACCTGGACGATATCTCGGTGAGCTTCGACGGCTTCAAGGCGCTGAACCAGCTCTCGCTCACGATCGACATGGGCGAGCTGCGCTGCGTGATCGGCCCGAACGGCGCCGGGAAAACGACCATGATGGACGTGATCACCGGCAAGACGCGCCCCGACAGCGGTTCCGTGTTCTTCGGCCAGACGATCGACCTGACCCGGCTGAGCGAGGCCGAGATCGCGCATGCCGGCATCGGGCGCAAATTCCAGAAGCCCACGATCTTCGAGCGCCTCAGTGCGTTCGAGAACCTGGAGCTTGCCATGAAGACGGACAAGCGCGTGCGCAGCACGCTGTTCGCGCGGCTCGCCTCGGAGGAGCGCGACCGGATTGCCGACGCGCTGCGCCTCATCCGCCTGAACGAGGCCGCCGATCGCGAGGCCGGACTGCTCTCGCACGGGCAGAAGCAATGGCTCGAGATCGGGATGCTGCTCATGCAGGAACCGCGGCTGCTGCTGCTCGATGAGCCGGTCGCGGGCATGAGCGACGAGGAGACCGAGCGCACCGCGGAGCCTTCCTGTCGCTGGCGGGCAAGCATTCGCTGGTCGTGGTCGAGCACGACATGTCATTCGTCGGCAACATCGCGCGCAAGGTCACCGTGCTGCACGAGGGCAGCGTGCTCGCCGAAGGTTCGCTCGAGCAGATGCAGAATGACGAACGTGTCATCGAGGTCTACCTTGGCCGCTGAGACTGCGCCATGCTGAATGTCACCGACCTCAACCAGTACTACGGCGGTAGCCATATCCTGCGCGGCCTGTCGTTCGAGCTGCCGCCGGGAAAGGTTACGGCGCTGCTCGGGCGCAACGGCGTCGGCAAGACGACGCTGCTCAAGACGCTCATGGGGCTGGTGCCCGCCGCCAGCGGCAGTGTGCGCATCGGTGGCGAGGACATCACCCGCCTGCCACCGTTTCGCCGGGCGCGCGCCGGTATCGGCTACGTGCCGCAGGGCCGCGAGATCTTTCCGCGCCTCACCGTCGAAGAGAATCTAAGGATGGGGCTCGCGGCTCGGCCTGGCCGCACGAAGCTTCCCGAGCGCATTTTCGAGCTGTTTCCGGTGCTCAAGCAGATGCTGCGCCGGCGCGGCGGCGACCTGTCCGGCGGTCAGCAGCAGCAGCTCGCGATCGGCCGCGCTCTGGCGATGGACCCGAAGCTGGTGATCTTCGACGAACCGACCGAAGGCATCCAGCCTTCGATCATCAAGGACATCGAGCGCGCGATCCGCGTGCTCGCCGAGCGCAAGGCGATCGAGAACGCGATCGAATCGCTGGCGAAAGACGGCGAGGTGACGATCCTGCTGGTCGAGCAGTACTACGATTTCGCCAAATCGCTCGCCGACCAGTACCTCGTCATGGAGCGCGGAGAGTTGATTGCACGCGGGCGCGGGGACGACATGGACCGCGACGGGGTACGCGCGATGCTGGCGGTATGATTCGCGCATGCTTGCGGTGGAGCCTGACCCTGTCGCCGGATGGCGCGCGGAGCTGGAACTTGGCTTCGAGCGCCGCGCCGGACGCACGGTGCTCGCGCGGCGCCGTCACGACGGACCGCTCGTGGTCCAGAAGCCGCTCTATCCGGAGGGCGACGCAGTCTGCCATGCGATCGTGGTGCATCCGCCGGCGGGCATTGCGGGGGGTGACGTGCTGGAGTGCAGCGCGCGGCTCGACGCGGATGCAGAGGTGCTGCTCACAACGCCGGGCGCGGGAAAGTGGTACCGCTCGGCCGGTCCGCGGGCGCAGCAGCGGCTCGCGTTCGACCTGGATCCGGGCGCCTGCCTCGAGTGGCTGCCGCAGGAATCGATCCTCTTCGACGGCGCGTGCGCTGCACTCGAGTCCGACATCTGCCTCGCGCAGGGCGCCCGCTACATCGGGTGGGAGATTCTCTGCTTCGGGCGAACCGGTGCGGGCGAACGCTTTGCGCATGGCGAGTGCGCGCTGCGCACGCGCCTGCGCATTGGGCAACGCACGGTTTGGCTCGAGCAGGGGCGAATCGCCGCGGGCGGCACGCGCATGCATGCGCGCGCCGCGCTTGCGGGTTATTCGGTGAGCGGTACCCTGATCGCGGCCGGTGCGCAGATCGACGACGCGTTGCTCGCCGCTTGCCGCGCACGGGTGCCGGCCACTGGGCGAGGTGCGGTGACACGGTTGCCGGAGGTATTCGTCGCACGCACGCTGGGCGATTCGAGCGAGGCAGCGAAGCGCTACTTCGCGCAGCTCTGGGCGCTGCTGCGGCCCCGGTTCACCGGGCGCGACGCGGTCGAGCCCCGTATCTGGAGAACATAGATGGAACTCCTACCGCGAGAGAAGGACAAGCTGCTCGTCTTCACGGCGGCGCTCCTCGCCGAACGGCGCAAGGCGAAAGGGCTCAAGCTCAACTACCCCGAGTCGGTCGCGCTGATCAGCGCTGCGATCATGGAGGGCGCGCGCGAAGGCCGCAGCGTGTCCGAGCTCATGGGCTGGGGTGCGACCGTGCTCCGGCGCGACGAGGTGATGGACGGCGTGCCGGAGATGATTCCGGAGATTCAGGTCGAAGCGACCTTTCCCGACGGCACGAAGCTCGTCACCGTGCACAACCCGATTCCGTGAGGGCGCGATGATTCCAGGCGAAGTACAGGCTGCGGCTGGCGAGATCGAGCTGAACGCAGGGCGCAAGACGCTGACCCTCGAGGTGACGAATGCGGGCGACCGGCCGGTGCAGGTCGGCTCGCACTACCACTTCTTCGAAACCAACGCCGCGCTGAAGTTCGAGCGCGCGAAGGCGCGTGGCTTCCGCCTCAACATCGCCGCTGGCACTGCGGTGCGCTTCGAGCCCGGCCAGGCGCGCACGGTGGCGCTCGTCGCGCTCGCCGGTGCGCGCACGGTCTACGGTTTCAACGCGAAAATCATGGGGAAGCTCAAGTGAGAATCTCACGCCAGGCCTATGCCGAGATGTTCGGTCCCACGGTCGGTGACCGCGTGCGGCTCGCGGATACCGAACTCTGGATCGAAGTCGAGAAGGACTACACCGTCTACGGCGAGGAGGTGAAGTTCGGCGGTGGCAAGGTGATCCGTGATGGCATGGGGCAGAGCCAGCGTGTGTCCGCCGAGGTCGCCGATACGGTGATCACCAATGCGCTCATCGTCGATCACTGGGGCATCGTCAAGGCCGACGTCGGCATCAAGGCCGGCCGCATCTGGAAGATCGGCAAGGCCGGCAACCCGGACATTCAGCCTGGCGTCACCATCCCCATCGGCCCGGGCACCGAGGCGATCGCGTGCGAGGGGATGATTCTCACGGCCGGCGGCATCGATGCACATATCCACTTCATCTGTCCGCAGCAGATCGAGGAGGCGCTGATGTCGGGCATCACGACGATGCTCGGCGGTGGCACGGGGCCGGCGACCGGCACGCTGGCGACGACCTGCACGCCGGGCCCCTGGCACATCGCCTCGATGCTCGCTGCCGCCGAAGCCTTCCCGATGAACCTCGGCTTTCTCGGCAAGGGCAACGCAAGCCTGCCCGCGCGCGCTGCGCGAACAGCTCGAGGCCGGCGCAATGGGCCTCAAACTGCACGAGGACTGGGGCACCACGCCTGCGGCAATCGACTGCTGCCTCGGCGTTGCCGATGAGTACGATGTGCAGGTCGCGATCCATACCGATACGCTGAACGAGATCGGGATTCGTCGAAGACCTCGGTCGCTGCGTTCAAGGGGCGCTCGATCTCGACCTTCCACACCGAGGGCGCGGCGGCGGCCATGCGCCGGACATCATCCGCGTCTGCGGCGAGCCGAATGTGTTGCCGTCGTCGACCAACCCGACGATGCCCTACACCGTGAACACCGTTGCCGAGCACCTCGACATGCTGATGGTCTGCCATCACCTTGATGCATCGATCGCCGAGGACGTCGCCTTCGCCGAGTCGAGAATCCGCAAGGAAACGATCGCGGCCGAGGACATCCTGCATGACCTCGGCGCGTTTTCGATGATGTCTTCGGACTCGCAGGCAATGGGCCGCGTCGGCGAGGTGATTCTGCGGACCTGGCAGACCGCGCACAAGATGAAAGTGCAGCGCGGTGCACTCAAGGGTGACCCGAAGACTCACGACAATGCGCGCGCCAAGCGCTATGTCGCGAAATACACGATCAACCCGGCGATCGCCAACGGCATCGGTCATGCCGTTGGCTCGGTCGAGGAAGGCAAGCTCGCCGATCTCGTGCTGTGGAAGCCGGCGTTTTTCGGCGTCAAGCCCTCGCTGATCATCAAGGGCGGGATGATCGCCGCGGCGGCGATGGGCGACCCGAACGCCTCGATTCCGACGCCGCAGCCGACGCACTATCGGCCGATGTTCGGCAGCTTCGGGCGCGCCTTGCGCACCTCGGTCAGCTTCGTTTCGAAGGCGGCGCTGGCGAATCCGACGCTCGCGCAGCTCGGTCTCGTCAAGCCGCTCGAACCGGTCAAGGACGTGCGCGCCGTCGGCAAGAAGGACATGGTGCACAACGACTGGCAGCCCAAGATCGAGGTCGACCCGGAAACCTACGCGGTGCGCGCCGACGGCGAGTTGCTGGTCTGCGAACCGGCGCGCGTGCTGCCGATGGCGCAGCGCTACTTCCTGTTCTGAGCATGCTCGAGATCAAGGCCAAGCTGAAGATGCGTCGCGGCGCCTACGCCGTCGACGTGAAGGGACGTCTCGAACTGCCCTTCGACAAACGCCAGAAGAGCCGGCTACGTGCGCAGCTCGATTCGGGTGAAGAGATTGCGCTGAATTTGCCGCGTGGCGAGGTGCTGCGCGGCGGTGATCTCCTGGTCGCCTCGGACGGCCGCATCGTCGAGATCGTCGCGCAACCCGAGCAGGTGGTGCACGCAGTTTGTGCCGACGCCGCGGGGCTCGCGCGTGCGGCCTACCATCTCGGCAATCGGCATGTGCCGGTGCAGGTTGGCGAGGGGTTTCTGCGGTTTGCCGCCGACCACGTGCTCGAAGCCATGCTGCAGGGGTTGGGCGCGACGCTGACGCAGATGCAGGCGCCGTTCGAACCCGAGGCCGGCGCCTACGCGGGTGGGCATCAGCACCATGGCGACGGCGGGGCGCGCATCCACGAATTCGGCGCAGCGCATGATCACAATCACGACCACGACCACGACCACGACCACGACCACGCTCATGCGCAGTGCGGACACGATCACAGGCATGAGCACTGATCTCGCGCGGCTGCTCCAGCTGGCGAGTCCGGCGCTGCCGGTGGGCGCGTTCAGCTACTCGCAGGGGCTCGAAGCCGCGATCGAGGCACACATCGTGCATGACCGGGCAAGCGCCGAGCAGTGGATCGCGGAGGTGCTGGAACTGTCGCTCGCGTGCATGGAGGCGCCGATCCTGGTGCGCCTGGTCGCGGCCTGGCGCGCGGACGATGACGCCGCCGCTGCACGCTGGAACGAGGATTTTCTCGCCAGCCGGGAATCGAGCGAGCTGCGCGCCGAGACGGTTCAGATGGGGTACTCGCTGCGCTCGCTGCTCGGGCAACTCGAGGGCGCAGCAGCGCTCGATGCGATGGACGAGCCGTCGTTTCCTGCGGCGTTTGCCTATGCGACGGCGCAGTGGCGCATCGCACCGCACGACGCGCTCGTCGCCTACCTCTGGGCCTGGCTCGAGAACCAGGTCATCGCTGCGGTGAAATCCGTCCCGCTTGGGCAGACCGACGGGCAGCGAATATTGCTCTCGCTTGGCGCGCGCCTCGAGGCAATCGCAGGCAACGCCGAAGCGATCGAAGACGCCGCACTGGGGGCCTACGTGCCGGGGCTTGCGCTGCTCGCGGCGGATCACGAGACCCAGTACAGCCGCTTGTTCCGATCATGAGTGCCGCATCGCCACTGCGTGTGGGCATCGGGGGGCCGGTGGGCTCGGGCAAGACCGCCCTGACGCTCGCCCTCTGCATGGCCTTGCGTGACAAGGTTCAACTTGCCGTTGTCACCAACGACATTTACACCGAGGAAGACGCGCAGTTCCTGGTGCGTAACGAAGCGCTCGCACCCGAGCGCATCCTGGGCGTGGAAACCGGCGGTTGCCCGCACACCGCGATCCGCGAAGATGCGTCGATCAACCTCGAAGCCGTGGCGCGGCTCGCACGCCGCTTCCCCGATCTCGACCTGGTCATCATCGAATCGGGCGGCGACAACCTCGCGGCGACCTTCAGTCCGGAGCTGTCCGACCTGACGCTCTACGTGATCGACGTCGCGGCCGGCGACAAGATTCCGCGCAAGGGTGGTCCCGGCATCACCAAGAGCGACCTGCTCATCATCAACAAGATCGACCTGGCGCCGATGGTTGGTGCGTCGCTCGAGGTCATGGCGCGCGACGCGAAGAAGATGCGCGGCGAGCGGCCGTTCGTGTTCACCAACCTGAAGACCGGGCAGGGACTCGATAGCGTCATCCGATTCATCGAAACCGAGGGCATGCTATGCGCCGAGCGGCAGTGATCTTTCTTTTTTTCGCCGGTTCTGCGCTCGCGCATCCGAACCATGGCGGCGGCAGCCCGCTCGGGGCGGGCCTCGTGCACCTGCTGAGCGAGCCGGATCATCTCGCGCTGCTTCTGTTGCCGCTGCTTGGTGTCGGCGTGTTGATTCGCGTGCTACGCCGACGGGCGCAACACGCGAAGTCGAAGCCGTTGATCTGAGTTCGCGCTGCGACTCAGACCGTTTCCAGGTCGAGCACCACGCGCCCGAGGATCTTCCCGGCCTTGAGTTCGTCCAGCGTGCGGTTCACGCTGTCCGCAGGCCGCACCTCGAGCGGCGTCGGCTTGAGCTTCTTCTTCTTGGCCAGGGCGACGACTTGCTTCAGTTCCTGCAGATTGCCGACGTAGGAGCCCACGATACCTACAGCGCGCTGCGCGATCGGTGGCAGTGACACGGTAATCTCGCCGCCGAACAATCCGCACAGCACATAGCGCCCGCCCTTGCGTAGTGCGGGGTAGGCGACGTTGAAGGTCGCGGGCATGCCGACGAAGTCGATGGCGCCTGCGAGGCAGCCCTTGGCGAGGGTACCGAGCTGCTGCGCGGCGTCCGGCGCGCGGGTATCGAGCACCAGCTTCGCGCCGAGTTGGCGCGCGGCGGCGAGCTTGTCCGGATCGATGTCGCAGGCGATGATGTTGCGCACGCCTTTGGCGCGCAGGATCGAGATCCCGACCAAACCGAGGCCGCCGCAGCCCATGATCGCAACCCAGTCGCGCGCATGGAGCGCCGGCAGTTTGGCGGTGGCGCTGTACGCGGTAAGGCCTGAGCAGGCCAGGGTCGCGGCAAAGGCTTCATCGACGCCGCTCGCATCGACGAGATACCTCGGATGCGGAATGGTGATGTGCGTACCGTAGGCCCCGCGCGTATAGACGCCGAGAGACTTCTGCGACAGGCAGTAGTTGTCCTGCCCATCCTTGCACACGGCGCACTTGCCGCAACCGATCCACGGAAACACGAGCCGCTTTTGGCCAACCCGGGCGCCCTTGGCACGCGGACCGAGCGCCTCGACGATGCCGAAGGGTTCGTGCCCCATGGTGAAGGGCGGCACGCAGCCGCGGTCCTTGACGTAGAAACGCTTGCCGCCGCCGAGATCGAAGTAGCCGTCCCAGATGTGGAGATCCGAATGGCATATGCCCGAGCGCGTGACGCGCACCAGCACCTCGGTTCCGGTCGGTTTCGGCGTGTCCTTGAGGACCTTCTGCAGCGGCCTGCCGTGTTCGACGACGTCCCAGCTCAGCATGTCTCTTCTCCTCAGTTCGTGGCTGCGTTCAGTGCCTGATCGATGTCCCACAGCAGGTCGTCGATCGATTCGATGCCCACCGACATGCGCACCATGTCGGGCGTCACGCCGGCCTTGCGTTGCTCTTCATCGCTCATCTGCCGGTGCGTCGTCGAGGCGGGATGCGAAATCAGGGTCTTCGCATCGCCGATATTGACCAGGTGGCTCATGAATTGCGCCGCCTCGATGAACTTCTGGCCGGCCTCGACGTCGCCGCGCACGCCGAAGTTGAGCAGGCCCGAAGCACCTTTCGGCAGGTACTTCTGCGCGAGCGCGTGGTACTTGTTGTCGGGCAGGCCGGGATAGTTCACCCAGGCGACCTTGGAATGCGCCTGGAGGAACTGTGCCACCGCCAGTGCATTCGCGCAGTGCCGGTCCATGCGCACGTGCAGCGACTCCACGCCCTGCAGGAGGAGCCATGCGTTCAGCGGCGCGAGCGCCGGTCCGAAGGTGCGCATCGTTTCCATGCGCAAACGCATGGTGAAGCCGAAGTCGCCAAAGGTCTCGAAAAAGCGCACGCCGTGGTAGCCCTTGGACGGTTCGGTCATGCCGGGGAAATTGCCGTTGTCCCAGGGAAACCGGCCCGACTCGATGACCACGCCGCCCATCGTCGTGCCGTGGCCACCGAGGTACTTGGTCGCCGAGTGGACGACGATGTCTGCGCCCCAGTCGAAGGGGCGGCACAGATAGGGCGATGGCACCGTGTTGTCGACGACCAGCGGGATTCCCGCGTCATGCGCGATCGCTCCGAGCGCGGCGATGTCGACGAGGTTGATCAGCGGGTTGCCGAGCGTCTCGGCGTAGATCAGTTTGGTGTTCTTGCGCAGTGCTTTGCGGAAGTTCTCGGGGTCGTCCGGGTGGACGAAGGTCGTCTCGATGCCGAGTTTGCGCAGGTTGACGTCGAGCAAGGTATGCGTGCCGCCATACAGCGTCGATGCCGAAACGATGTGGTCGCCTTGCGCGCACAGGGTGAGAATCGCGACGACCTCGGCAGCCTGGCCGCTTGCCACGGCGACCGCCGCGCGGCCGTTTTCGATCGCGGCCATCCGCTCCTCGAACACCGCGACCGTGGGATTGGAGATGCGCGAGTAGACGTTGCCGAAGGTCTGCAGGTTGAACAGGCTCGCGGCATGGTCCGTGGAATCGAAGACGAAGGAGGTCGTCTGATAGATCGGCGCCGCGCGTGCGCCGGTCGCGGGGTCAGGTATCTGTCCCGCGTGCAGACAGAGCGTCTCAATCCCGAAGCTGTGATCGGCCATTGGAAGCAGGGATGTCCCGATGCGCCCGCGCCGCACGCGGTCGGTTCGAACGCGCAGAGCAAGGGGGCTTGCCGGGGATTGTTCTTGACGCGCGCGCGCGCGTCAAGGCGGCCTCAAGCGTCCGCGGCCGGGTCCTCGGGGGTCGGTTCGGACAGACGCGGCGTGGCGCTTGGCGTGTTCGCTGCCGCCGCGGCGCCTGCCGCGCGTCGATACTGGGACGGTGCAATCCCCACCTGATTGAGAAAAAAGCGGGTGAAGTTGCTTTGCGCCGAAAAGCCGAGACCGGCGGAGAGATCGGCGATTTTCTGGTTGGACGACGCGAGCCGGGAGATCGCGGTCTCGATGCACAGCATGTCGAGGTATTCGCGCGGCGAACGGCCCGTGCAGACCTGGAACAAATGATAGAAGCGCGAGCGCGACAGCCCGACGCGATTGGCGAGCACGTCGATATTGACTTCCTTGTTGGGCCGCGCGCGCAGCAGCCCGATCGCCTTGCGGATGCGCGTGTCCTCGAAGCGCGATCCGCGCCATAGCGGGGACGACTCGCGCCGCGCGAGGTAGGTGTCGACGATCGACAGCATGAGTTCCTGCAGCATGAACTCGAGCCGCTCAGCCGACAGGAAGCGGTCATTGATGGCTTCGATCGCCAGAGTGTCGGCGAGGCGGCGGATGCGCGGCGTGATCTCTTCGATCGCAGTGCTCAACACGCTGCCAGGCGTCTCGCCCGTGACGGCCGGGAATGCTTCGCGCAGCCAGTCCGGCGAGGCGTGGAAAAGGACCAGGCGGACCGGGCTGGTGGGGTCTTCGGCCGTCATCGCGAACGGCTCGCCCGCGTCCAGGATAAGCAGCGCCCCCCGGCCGAGCGAGGTACGCAGCGCACCCGCCCGCAATTCGCAGGCCGGTCCCGAATGCTTGATGAGAATGGTCGGCTCAGGGTGGCTGCGTTCGGACAAAGACCCTGTTACATCAACTAGATGCAGGCGTCCAAAGCGACCCTCGAATACCCGGTGCGGGGAGATCATGGGTGAAGGTTACCCCCTAGCTGTCGTGGAAGTCATTCACCTAGACGGGTGAGACGCCCTGTGACGGGTGCCCGGACCGGTCAGTACGCCGGTCCGCGGGGGCGTTTGGCCGAAATGACTCGCGTATTGACCCCGATCCAGTTCAGACCGCCGAACAGGCGCGCATGCTCTATTTTTACGCATCGATCCATGACTGCCTCGAGGCCCGCCTTGCGCGCCGCCGCCGCTGCGTCGGCGTTCGTGACGCCGATTTGCTGCCACAGCACGCTTGCACCGATCGCGATCGCCGCCTCTGCGATCGGCATGACGTCCTCGGTGCGCCGGAATACGTCGACCAGGTCAACCTTGTCGGGGATGTCTTGCAGGCTCGCGTAGCACCGTTCGCCAAGCACGGTCTGGCCGACATAGCGCGGATTCACCGGAATGATGCGGTAACCATGCGCCTGCATGTATTTCGCGGCGAAGTAGCTCGGCCGGAACCAGTCGGCAGACAGGCCGACGACGGCGAGGACGCGGTTGTCTTGAAGAATCCGGCGCAGCGTGCTGATCTCATCGCTCATGCGAACTCGTGTCGTTCGGTCGGGACGCGACTACTATAATCGAAGCGCATCGCGAGTTTTTGCGTGCCAGTCATGTGTTTGAGGAGAGTCAAATGAGTTCGCCGCATCCGCAGGTCGTCGCCGTGCTCGAGCGAGCGGCGCGATCGGGCTTGCCGATGTATTACGAGGTGTCGCCGTTCGTTGCGCGGCGAATCTATCGCGATACGCGCGGTGCGCTCTCGCCCGCACCGCCGGCAGTCGGCGAGGCGCGCCTGGTGCTTGCGCCGGGGCCCGATGGTCCGATTCCGATGCGCGCGTTCCGGCCGCAGGGGTCGAAGGCGGACGACATCCTGCCCGCGCTGGTCTACTTCCACGGCGGTGGCTGGGTCTTCGGTGATCTGGATACGCACGATGTCGTCTGCCGCCAGCTTGCCAATGGCGCAGGCTGCGCGGTGTTCTCGGTTGATTACCGACTCGCGCCGGAATACCGCTTTCCTGCGCCGGTCGAGGATTGCGTGGCGGCAACGCAATGGGTTGCCGCGCAGGCCAAGGCGCTTGCGATCGATCCGGCGCGCATCGCGGTCGGCGGCGACAGCGCCGGCGGGAATCTGGCGACGGTCGTTGCACTCGCGGCGCGCGAGGCGGGTGGTCCCGCACTGTGCTACCAGCTGTTGATCTACCCCGCGACCGATCAGCGTCTGGGATTCGCGTCGATCACCCGCAATGGCGAGGGTTACCTGCTGACCAAGAAGGCGATGGAGTATTTCCGCGGCCATTACCTGCCGAACGAAAGCGACTGGCTCGACTGGCGCGCGTCGCCGTTTCTCGCCAAGACGCTCGCCGGTCTGCCGCCGGCCACGGTCCTGACCGCGGGTTTCGATCCGCTCGTCGACGAAGGGCGCGCCTACGCCGAGCGCCTCGCCAGGGAAGGCGTCCCCACCGAATACAAAGAGTACCCGGACATGGTGCACGGATTCCTGCTCTGTGGCGGCGCAATCGATACCGCGAATGCCGCGCTCGAGGTCTGCTGCGCGGCGCTGAAAACAGCATTCCGAGGCCGCGCATGAAACAGGACCTCAGTGTGCGGCACGGCGGCAAGATCCTGGTCGACGCGCTGGCGGGGCACGGCGCGCGGCTCGCCTTCGGCGTGCCCGGCGAGAGCTATCTCCCCGTGCTCGACGGTTTTTACGACGTGCGCGACCAACTACGCTTCATCATCTGCCGTCAGGAAGGTGGCGCGTCGTACATGGCCGAGGCCTACGGCAAGCTGACCGGCGAGCCGGGCATTCTCTTTGTCACGCGCGGGCCCGGTGCCACCAACGGTTCGGTGGGCGTGCACACTGCGTTCCAGGATTCGACGCCGATGATCGTGTTTGTCGGCCAGGTGGGAAATGAATTCGCCGAGCGCGAGGCGTTCCAGGAGATCGACTACCGGCGCATGTACGGGCCGCTCACCAAGTGGGTCGCGCAGATCGATCGCATCGAGCGGATTCCGGAGTACGTGAGCCACGCGTTTCACCGTGCGACCGCGGGCCGTCCGGGACCCGTCCTGCTCGCATTGCCCGAGGACATGCTGTTCGCGGAAGCGGCGGTGGCCGACACGCCGCATTACAAGCGGGTCCAGGCGGCGCCGGCACCGGCCGACATGCAGGCACTCGCACGCCTGCTCGAGCAGGCCGAGCGCCCGTTCGTGATTCTCGGCGGCAGTGGCTGGACCCGCGCCGCAGTCGACGCCTTCCGCGCCTGGGCCGAGCGCAGCGCGCTTCCCGTCGGTTGCGCGTTCCGCTGCCAGGATCTATTCGACAATCGCAGCGCGAATTATGCGGGCGACGTGGGCATCGGGATCAATCCAAAACTTGCCGCGCGTGTGCGCGAGGCGGATGTGCTGCTCGTCGTCGGCGCGCGGCTCGGCGAGATGACGACCAGCGCCTACACGCTGCTCGAGGCGCCGGTGCCGAAGCAGACACTCATCCACGTGCATGCGGGCGCCGAGGAGCTCGGGCGGGTCTACCACGCCGCGCTGCCGATCAATTCGGGCTACCCGCAGTTTGTCGAGGCCTTGGCTGGCGTAGTGCTGGATGGCGCGCCGCGGCGCGAGCGCACGCGCGCGGCGCGCGAGGAATATCTCGCCTGGAACCAGCCGCAGGCGATTCCGGGGCCGCTGCAGTACGGCACGCTGATCCGCTGGCTCTCCGACAATCTCCCCGAGGAGGCGATCGTCACCGTCGGTGCGGGCAATTTCTCGTCCTGGCTGCACCGCCATTTCACCTACAAGGGATTTCGCACCCAGCTCGGGCCGACCAGCGGGTCGATGGGCTACGGCTTTCCGGCGGCGATCGGCGCGAAGATCGCGGCCCCCGAGCGCACCGTGATCGCGCTGTGCGGCGACGGCGACTTCCTGATGAACGGGCAGGAATTTGCGACTGCCGTGCAATATGGCGCAGCGGTCATCGCGCTGGTGGTGAACAACGGCATGTACGGCACGATCCGCATGCATCAGGAGCGCGAGTATCCCGAGCGCATCTCGGGTACCCAGCTCGTCAATCCCGATTTCGCGGCCTACGCGCAGATCTTCGGCGGCCATGGCGAGGTCGTCGAACGCACCGAGCAGTTCGCGCCGGCCTTCGAGCGTGCCGTGGCTTCGGGCAAACCGGCGATCCTCGAACTGCGAATCGACCCCGAGGCGATCACCCCGAGCACCACCCTCTCCGCCATCCGCCAGAAAGCCCTCGCCAGCCGCAGTTAGGCGGCGGCCTCGTCTCTTCGGGGATGGGGTTTCAGGGGAAGGGGGTGCGTCCCCTTCCCCTGAGTCTGACTTTCAGGGGTTCATTGCAACCACCTTTCAGGTGGTTGCAATGAACTTCGGGTCATCCTGCTGCGCGCGCTCGAAGGTCAGGAAATCCCAGTAGCCGCAGCGCGGGACGTCGGGATACTCGCGGCACACGCCCGGCCGCGCGTCGTAGATCGTGCACTGGCGCGTGCGTTTGTTGAGGAATATGCACACCGAGGTGAAGTGGCGATCCTTCTGGTGGCGCAGGGCGAGCGATTTTTCGCCCTTGTCATATTTCGCAAAGCGCTTCTCAGCCCGCTCGTAGCTCAGACCGAAGTGCTTCGCGAGCCGCGCGACGTCGCGCTTGTTGATTTCGATGAGCGGATAGCTGCAGCAATAGGCAGGACATTGGTGGCAGTCGTACTTCGCGCCCTTATGTCCAATGCCTGGGCTCTCGGCATGGATCGGGATGACGCGCGGCTTGGGTAAGGGGTGCATGAGTTGCGGACTCGCCTCGCAAAGGGCCGCATTCTACGCGAGACCGATAGCGGAATTCCGTGAACGCCGACCTTAACCCGAATCGGCGCGCAGCACGTTTCACTCCTGTAAGGCCGCCATGCGGCGGGAAACCGTGGAAGGAGTGTGGACATGACTGCAAAACAATGGTTGGTGTTGATTGCGCTCGCACTGTCGGCGCAAACCGCTCTGGCGGGACGCTTGGTCGAACTCAGCGTGGTCGATCGTACCGAGAGCCGGCGGCTTCCCGTGTATCGGCATGGCGCAAGCGCATACGTGGCGGGGCAGCCTGGCCATGAGTACCGACTCACGCTCAGGAACCGGACGGCAGCGGCGGTGCTGGCGGTCGTTTCGGTCGACGGGGTGAACGTCATCACCGGCGCAACGGCCGATTCCGCGCAGAGCGGTTATGTCATTGCGCCGTACGGCAAAGTCGAGATCCAAGGCTGGCGCAAGTCTCTGGCGCAGACCGCGGCGTTCTATTTCACTGATCTCGCCGATTCCTATGCGGCGCGTACCGGACGCCCGGACCATGTCGGCGTCGTCGGCGTCGCGGTGTTTCGCAAGAAGCACGTAGCGCCGCCGGTGCCGATCGCGCGCGAGGCGTTTCCCGGTAGCGCGAGCGGCAATGCCGCGCCTGGCAAGCGTTCCGCACCCGCAGAGGCGGATGCGCCCGCGCCCAGCGGGCGCGACGATTCGCTCGGCCGCCAGGAGGCCGAACGCCGTTCGCGCCTTGGCACCGGCCACGGCCGGCGCGAGCACTCACAGGCGCGCTATGTCAGCTTCGAGCGTGCCACGGACAAGCCCGCGGAAGTCGTGCAGCTGCGCTACGACAGCCGCAGCAATCTGGTCGCCCGGGGCGTGATCCGGGATCCGGCGTCCTGCGCCCGGCCGTGCCCGCGGCCCTTCCCGGGGTTCGCACCCGACCCCCAGGCTCGATTCGTGCCGTGCGCCTTCGGTTGTTAACGGCGTTGCCGCGGCCGACGTCGGGTGCCGGCCGTGGCATTTACACTAGCGCGGCATGGAGGCCGCGGACGAGCAGTTGATGATCGCTTACCGGGACGGCGAAGCGGCAGCGTTCGAGACGCTGTATGCGCGCCACAAGGGCGCGCTGTTCCGGTTCATGCTGCGCAGCGTGAACGCGCGCGGCGAGGCGGAGGAGCTTTTCCATGACGTCTGGCTGCGCGTGATCGAAGCGCGTGCACGCTATACGCCCACCGCGCAATTCACGACCTGGCTCTATACGATTGCGCGCCACCGCCTCGTCGATCACTGGCGTCGACGCGGACTGACGTTGACGTCGCTCGACACGCGCGCGGATGGCGACGACCCGCCCTTCGAACCGGCGGCGCCGCCGCAGGACGAGCCGCAACGGCGCGCCGAGTCCAATCAGCAGTTGCGCCGGCTGGGCGCCGCGATCGAACAGCTGCCACCGGCGCAACGCGAGGTGTTCCTGCTGCGCGAAGAGGCTGGCCTGTCGTTGCCGGAGATCGCAGAGGTGGCCGGCATCGACGTCGAGGCGGCAAAAAGCCGCCTGCGCTACGCGCTGGCGAAGCTGAGGGAGGCGCTGGACGATGGCTGAGCACGACGATCCCCGCGATCCGCGTGTAACCGAGGCCTATCAGGGTCTTGGCAACGAGAATCCGCCCGAGGCGATCGATGCGGCCATCCTGGCCGCCTCGCGGCGCGCGGTCGGGGCGCGTCCAACGGTGGCGGGTGCACGCGCGCGCCGCTGGGCGCTGCCGATTTCGATCGCGGCGGTGGTCGTTCTGACGATGTCGCTCGCGCTGCGGGTTCAACTCGAGCGATCCGACCTCGAGTCGGCTGAACCGACGCCCAGTGTGTCGGCGGTGCCGCCGGCGGCGCGGTCACCGGCCGCCGACGACAAGGATGCGCCACGCAGTGCGGCACTCGAATCGAAGGAGGAAATGCGGGCGACGGCGAAGCAGAATCAGCCGGCGGATGCCCTGGCAAAATCCAAACCGGCTGCTGCGCCGTCCGCGGCGGTCGAGTCGAAACCATCCGTACGCGGCGCAGGCGAGAGAGAACAATCGGCGCCCGCGCGCAAGGCGCTGAAAACGCCGCCTATGCGGACGGAAGCGCCGCAGGCAGCGGCGCCCGGATTCGTCCCCGCGCCGCCGGCACCCGCGCCTTCCCCCGCCGAGCCCGCGGCAGCGCCGCTCGGTGCAGCCGCTGCGTCGGGTGCAGCGCGGCCCGACGTGGCGACCGGCCTCGCGCGCCAAATGCCCGCCGAAGCGGATGCGAATGCCGGTCGCGCGGCGTCACGCATGGCGGTCGAGGACCGCGTGCAGCCGTTGGCTGAAAAAGCCGGGAAAGCAGACGCGGACCTGTCTCCGCGCGACTGGCTTGAGCGCATCGCGACGTTGCGGCGCGACGGGCGTGCGAAGGCGGCCGATGAAAGCCTCGCCGCCTTCCGGCGGCGTTACCCCGACTACGAGATCCCGAAGGAATTGCGCGACGCGGTGCTCGGCGAGGCAGCGCGCACGAAATGACGCAACGAGCGGGCTACACCCCCTCGTGGTCCGTCAGGCCTTCGGCTTTTCGCCCGCCGCGTACGCGAACAGCCCTGCGGTGTCGAGCGCGCCCAGCGAAGCGCGGCGTGCGCCCTGGTACTGGCTGCGCACCGCCGATGAGACTGGTGTCGGCACATCGAGGTCCTGGGCCATCGACAGGTAGTAACGCACGTCCTTGTCCATCAGCGCGATCTGGAACTGCGCGGCGTAGTCGCGCTTCAGCATCTTCGGCAGCTTGGTCTTGGTGAGGCGGCAGCCCGCGGCACCTTCGCTCAGGATCTCGACCGTCGCATCCTTGTCGAGCCCCGCGGCTTCCGCGGTCATCGCAGCTTCGACCAGTGCCGCGGTGAGCGTGGCGGAGATCATGTTGTTGATGAGTTTGAGCGTTGCGCCCGCGCCGGTGCCGCCGATGCGCCGTGCCATGCGTCCCATCGCGGAAAACAGCGGCTGCGCCTTGTCGAACCCCGCCTGATCGCCACCCACCAGGAACACCAGCTCCTTGCCCTGCGCCTGCGCGAGGCTGCCCGAAACCGGCGCGTCGAGGTAGACAATGCCCTTCTTCGCGGCCGCGGCCGCGACTTCCTTCACCATCGCGGGCGAGTTGGTACTCGAATCGAGAACGATCGTGCCCTTGGCGGCGGAGGCGACGACGCCTTGGTCGCCGAGCATCACCGCGCGCGTCGCAGCGTCGTCGGCGATGATCGAAACGACGAAATCGGCGCCTTTCACCGCGGCGGCGATGCTGTCGGCGACTTCGATGCCCTTGTCCGCAAACGGCTTCGATTTCGCCTTGTCGCGGTTGAATACGCGCAGCGCGATGCCGGCGGCGTGTAGGTTCGTCGCCATGCGTGATCCCATGGCGCCCAGGCCGATGAAAGCAACAGTCGTCATCTCATTTCTCCGTCGATCAATCCAAGGGGGCGGAAGCTAACACAGGGAATCAGGATTCGGGCAGCAGCGAGCGGATCAGCTTGAGCAGGTCGAAGGGGCTGTAGGGTTTGGCGAGATAGGCGGTCGCGCCCGCTTCTTTTGCCTTCACGTCGTCGCCCGAGAGCGCGAACGAGGTGATCGCGATGATCGGCGTCGCCGCGGTCGCGGCCTCGGCGCGCAGCCGGCGCGTCGCCTCCATCCCCGAGATCTTCGGCAGCTGGATGTCCATCAGGATCAGGTCCGGGCGTTTCTCGAGCGCGGTCGCCACCCCCGCCTCGCCGTCGTGCGCTTCGATGAGCTCGTATTGGGTGCGTTTTAAAAGATCGCGCACGATCTTGCGGTTGAATTCGTTGTCCTCGACGTAAAGGATGGTCTTTCCGCTCATGGGCTCGCTCCGTCCTCGAACCGCAGCGGCAGTTCGAAGACGAACGTCGAGCCTTCGCCCAACACGCTTTCGACCCAGATCCTGCCGCCGTGCATCTCGATGAATTGCTTTGTGATGGAAAGGCCGAGGCCGGTGCCGCCGTATTCGCTTGCGATGCTGGCGTCGGTCTGCTTGAACTCGGTGAACAGGCTGTCGATCTTGTCCGGCGCAATGCCGATGCCGGTATCGACGACGCGATAGGTGAGCGCGTCACCGTTTTGCTCGACCGAAATCCCGACGCTGCCGCTCTGCGTGAACTTGAGCGAATTGCCGGCGAGATTCATCAGGCACTGCGTGAGGCGACCGAAATCGCCGTAGGCGAGCGGCACGTCGTTCGGCACCGAGGCGAGGAACGCCAGGCCCTTGGCTTCGGCGAGCGGGCGCAGCGTCGCGCGCACGCTCTCGACCATGTCCTGCACCGCGTAGTCCGCGAGCGAGAGTTCCATCCGCCCGGCCTCGATCTTGGCGAGGTCGAGCACGTTGTTGATGAGGCGCAGCAGGTGCTTGCCGCTGGTCTGGATGTCGTCCAGCGGCTCCTTCATGTCGGTCGGCACTTCGCCGTAGATCTCGCCGAGGATCATTTCGTTGAAGCCGAGGATCGCGTTCAAGGGGGTCCTCAGCTCGTGGCTCATGCTGGCGAGGAACTGCGACTTGTGCTGGCTCGCCTCCTCGAGCTGGCGGCCCTTGGCCTCGATCTCGCGAAACAGGCGTGCGTTCTGGATCGCCAGCGCCGACTGCGAGGCGAAGGTCTTCAGCAGGTCGACGATATCCGTCGCGAACGGGCCCGGTGCGCGGCGCAACATCAGCAGCGCGCCGATGATCTGCTCCTCGCGCAGCAGCGGCACGGCGAGTGCCGCGCGGAAACCGGGACGATCGAGCAGCGCGCGCAGACGCGCCGGATAGTCGGGGGCGTGGGTGTCGGGAACCTGCTGCGGCGCGCGCGCCGACACGCTGGTGCCCACCGCGCCTTCGCCGACGCGCAGTTCTGCGCCGCGCAGGTTGGCGACGCTTTCGTCGTCGAAGTTTTCCGAAGCGCGCAACTCGAACCGCTCGGTTTCGACGTCGTACTCGTAGATCACCCCGGCGTCCAGCCCGGACAGTCGGATCGCGTTCGACACGATCGTCTTCAGCACCGTCTCGAGATCCAGCGTCGAGCTGATCGCCTGGCCGACTTCACCCAGCGCGGTGAGCTGGCCGACCGAGCGCGTGAGCGCTTCGGTACGCGATTGCAGTTCCTTGAACAGGCGCACGTTCTCGATCGCGATCACTGCCTGGTCGGCGAAGGTCTGCAGTCAGCGCGCGTTGCTTGTCGTGAAGCGGACGCCGGGTTGATCGAATGCGTGAGAGCAATGGTTCCGATGCCTTTTCCTTCGCGAATAGAGGTACGTGCGTATGGCACGGAAATCTCCGCGCGTCGGGCCACTCGCTCGTATACTCGCGGGTACGTCGGGCGATCTTCTGCGTCGTAGATCTCGATGATCCTCACGCGTTGCAATTGCACGCGACGGGATGCGCGTTCTGGATCGGAGGAAAGGGGTAGAGACTGCGAACGTGATTCGGCGACGGCCTCCGTCGTACGGTATCGTGCATTGCGCATTGAGGTGTAGCTGTCCGTCTTCGAGGATCGTGGTTCCGACGCCGCAGGGGGAAGAGCTTGCCCGCACCTTGAACGATCGCCTCGAACACGGGCTGCACGTCCGTGGCGATTCGCTGATGACCCGCAGTATTTCCGCCGTCGCCGTCTGCCGCTCGAGCGCTTCCTTCGTCTCGTTGAACAGGCGCACGTTCTCGATCGCGATCACCGCCTGGTCAGCGAATGTTTTGAGGAGTGAAAGTTGCTTGTCGGAAAGCTTGAATCCGGCCTGCGGGCTGGTAATCGCGATGGCGCCGATGCCCACACCCTCGCGCGCTAGAGGGGCCACGGTGAGCGAGCGGAATCCCACAGCCCGACCTGCCGCCATTACCGCTTGCGGCGCGTCTGGCGCTTCGCTGTCCATGACTTGCTTGAGTTCGCACGTAGCGATCGCCTGCGCAACAGCGCTCGTCCGAGGATCAAACGGGATCGGGAACGTTTTCGACAGTGCATCACGGTCGGCGTTCTCCGGTCCGGCCAAACCGCGCAGGAACACGCGATCCCCCTCGCGCATGAGGATGCCGGTAATGCATGGCGCAAACAGGCGCGCGGCACTTTGCGTGATTGCATCGAACACAGGCTGGACATCGGTCGGCGACTCGCTGATGACCTTGAGAATCTCCGCGGTCGCGGTCTGTCGCTCGAGCGCCTCTTTGGTCTCGTTGAACAGGCGTGCGTTCTGGATCGCGATCACCGCCTGGTCGGCAAAGGTCTGGAGCAGGGCGATCTGATTGCTAGAAAACGCGCTCTTTCGGGTCACCACGATCGCGCCCTGGG
Source organism: uncultured beta proteobacterium (assembly GCA_963714925.1). Classification (GTDB taxonomy): domain Bacteria; phylum Pseudomonadota; class Gammaproteobacteria; order Burkholderiales; family SG8-39; genus SG8-39. Next base: position 214,765 of record CAVQQK010000018.1, read on the forward strand.
AACCGCCTTCGCGCACCATGGGGACGATCATCACCGATTGATATCCGGTGGCGATCGCCAGCTCGCGCGACGTGACCGGCACGTCCAGGTCGTCTTGCAGGTGGTCTTGATGAATGACGCGATTCTCGCGGACGGCAATCGCAGTGAGGTGGTCGCTGTCGAGCGGCATTGGAAACAGCCGCCGCGCGACGGCCAGTCCCTCCGTCGGCCAGTTGTGCAAGGCAGCGATGTGAAGCAGTCCACCATCGAGCGTGATGGCCGCGCTGTAGACCGCGTCACACAGCCGGACCGCGCTCTGAACGATCGCATCGAACACCGGCTGGACGTCCGAGGGCGAACTCGCGATGACCTTGAGGATGTCTGCAGTCGCGGTCTGCCGCTCGAGCGCTTCCTTGGTCTCGTTGAACAGGCGTACGTTCTCGATTGCGATCACTGCCTGGTCGGCGAAAGTCTGAAGGAGCGCGACCTGCTGATCGTCGAACGCGTCCGCTTCGTCCCAACCCATGGTGATCGCCCCGATCGGTTCACCGGCACGCAGCATTGGGGTCGTCACCTGACTGCGCGTACTGAGCGCTTCGATCATCTGCCGCGACAGCGCGGGTACCGCCGCATCCTCCTCGATGTCATTCACAAAGTACGGGCGCCGCGTGAGGATGACCTGCCCGACGATCGTGTCGTCCGTCGCGGCCCTCGGGAACAGATGCTGAACATGGACCAGACCGCGCGGGCTCAAGCCATGGCCAGCGACCATCTGAATCGTCGAGCCGTCGTACCGGTACACGCGCCCAAATCGCGCTCCGCACAGCCGCACGGCGCTCTCAACGATGACGTCGAACACCGGTTGGACGTCGGTCGGTGAACGCGCAATGACTCTGAGGATCTCCGCGGTCGCGGTCTGCCGCTCGAGCGCCTCCTTGGTCTCGTTGAACAGGCGCACGTTCTCGATCGCGATCACCGCCTGGTCGGCGAAGGTGCGCAGCAGCCCGAGCTGCTTGTCGGACAGCGCTCCGGCCACGCGCCGCACGACGCTGAGCAGGCCGATCGCCTCGTCGCCGCGCATCAAGGGCATGATCGTGATCGCGCGGTTGCCGCTGGTCAGGAAGTTTTGGCCCCCGGCGACAAATTCCGCCGGGGCATCCGCCACGTCGGGAATATCCACGATCCTGCGATCAAGCAAGGCTGCGCCGTGCATGTAATTCCGCGCGAGAGGGGTACCGGAAATCGTGCGCCGCCACGCTTCGACGCGCGCAGGATCCGGCGCGGCGACGGCCGCGGCGTTGATCGCACCCCCATACCTGAGCGCGACGCTGACGAGGGCGCCCGGAAAGAGCCTCAAACCACTCTGCACGATGGCGTCGAACACCGGCTGGGTATCGGTGGGCGACTCGCTGATGACGCGCAGGATTTCCGCGGTCGCCGTCTGCCGCTCGAGCGCTTCGGTCACCTCGCGATTGCGTGTTTCCAGTTCCTTGAACAGGCGCACGTTCTCGATCGCGATCACCGCCTGGTCGGCGAAGGTCTCGAGCAACTCGATCTGGTGGTCGGAGAAAGGTCCGGTCTGCGCCCGAGCGACCCAGATCACGCCGACCGGCGTCTGCTCACGGAACATGGGCACCGCGATCATGCTGCGCCAGCCGCCGGTTCGTGCAATGTCATGCTGGTAGTCGGCGTCCGTCAACGCGTCCTGGATGTGGACCAGAGCGCGATCCAGGATGGCGCGTCCGACCGCCTGGCCGCGCTCGGGCCGCATGGGGTAAAGGCGGTTCTCGAGCGCGAGTACCTCCGGCGTGTAATTGTGGTGCGCGGCCAGGTGCAAGCGCTCGCCGTCGAAGCGGTAGACGGCGCTGAACAACGCGTCGCTGAGCTCTACCGCGTTGCGCACGATGGTGTCGAATACGGGCTGGACGTCGGTCGGCGAGCCGCTGATCACTTTGAGGATCTCCGCGGTCGCGGTCTGGCGCTCGAGTGCCTCCTTGGTCTCGTTGAATAGCCGCACGTTCTCGATCGCGATCACCGCCTGGTCGGCAAAAGTCCGTATGAGCGCGAGTTGCCGCTCCGATAGGCGGAAAGCAGGATCTTCGCTGCGCACAGTGATGACGCCGATACCCTTGCCCTCTTTCATGAGCGGTACTTGCGTCATTGACTGTGCTCCGATCGCCGCGGACACGGCTTTTGCCTGGGGTGGGGCGTCTCGGGCTGTGGGATCCACATGGATCACGCGTCCTTCCGCAATCGCGCGTGATACGAGGTTCTGATTCGGGTCGAAGGGGATCGGGAACAACGCACGCATGCGTTCCAACTGCTCCGACGTCGTCGTTGCGCCGGCGGCCGCACGGAAGTAGATGGCGTCCCCTTCGAGCATGTTGATGCCGCAGTTGCACGGCGCCATCAGCCGCGCGGCATTTTCGACAATTGCCTGGAACACGGGCTGCACGTCCGTGGGCGACTCGCTGATGACCTTGAGGATCTCCGCGGTCGCGGTCTGCCGCTCGAGCGCCTCCTTGGTCTCGTTGAACAGGCGCACGTTCTCGATCGCGATCACCGCCTGGTCGGCGAATGTGCTGAGCAACGCGATTTGCTTTTCGGTGAACGGTTTCTTCTCGAACCGCCAGATGGTGATGACGCCGAGCACTTTGTCTCGTGCAAGAAGCGGTACAGCGATTTGCGTCGAACTCTGAGCACTGCCTGCGGCGGCGCCACGCGGTATGAGCGGGCGATATTCGGGGTTTGAGAAAACGTCGTGCTCATGGACGGTGCGCCGCTCTAGCGCGGCGCGAGGGGTGGGGTTGTACGTTCCCAGTGCGAGCGGATGCGTCTCCATGTACGCCAGGCCCTGCGCAGAGGCGTTTTTGTGCGCGACCACTCTTAGATGACTGCCGTCGAAGCGCCACAGAATGGCAACGTTGCCTTCACAAAGCCCGATTGCGCGCACAAGAATGGTTTCAAAGACCGGTCGCAAGTCGGACGGCGAACTGCTGATCACACGCAGCACCTCGCTGGTTGCCGCCTGCCGCTCGAGCGCCTCGTTTGCATCCGCGCGTGCGTGGCCGAGCGCGGTCGTGGCACGCTTCTGTGCGGTGATGTCCTCGTAGGTGACGAGCAGGTGGCCTGGCAGGACGCGGGTGGTCGTGACTCGCAGCGTGACCGCCTTCGGCAACGTTAGCTCGCGCGGCCGGGAGATCCGGCGCTGGAGCCCGGCGTCGATGGCGCGCAATGCGCTCATC
>CAVQQK010000019.1:0-13380 GCA_963714925.1 uncultured beta proteobacterium
GAATGAGCACGTAGTCGCAGCGTGCGAGTGCGTCCTCGGTGGCCTGCAGCGACCATGGTGTGACGCGCAGCTCGAAATTCGGGTTCACGCTGCGCAGGCGCTTGCCGATCGAATCCAGCTGCGCAGCTGCATCCGCGCGCGTCACCATCTCCAGGCGAAGCGCGGTATCGCGCAGGGGTGCCACCGCCGCCGCAAGTGCGTCCTCCAGCATCCGCCCGTTGATGCCGCCCAGGTTGCCGAACCACATCAGGCGCAGGGGGGACGCGGCGGTGGCGCGCACCGGTTGGGCGCGGTTCTCGTACGGATCCTCGATGATCGCGATGCCGCGCTTGGCGTCGCGCGCAAGTCCCTCGCCGAGCGCACGACAGGGAACGATGAAGGTGCACGAGGCGCCCAGGCCCTTCTGATATTTGGCGAGATAGGGCGCCGCCATCGTCTTGCCCAGCGCCGCCAGATCGTCCGGCATGTCGGCGTACAAGGGTACGCCGGCACCGACCGTGGCGGCGCGTGCGAGCAATTCCGATAGTTCCGCCTGCCGTTGCAGAATGTTCGGCGCCGGGAGTTTGCTGATCACGACCGCGCCGGCCGTGCCGAGCGCGGATAGCGCGGGGTCGTGCACGAAATCCTCGAGCGACGCGAACCAGACGGGGACGCGCTTCGCGAGCTGCTGCGCAGGGATGATCGCGCGCAGGCGCATCGAGGCGATGATGGTCGAGTAATGGTCGGCCTGGTTGACCTGTGTTGTGGCGTTCACCGGTACGACAAAAGCGACAAATGCGCCCTTCGGGAACCGCTTCGGCGGCGGCGGCGCGGGCAGCACGGTTGGTCCGCGAAGCCACGCTTCGGCGCGAGCAGCGATGGATCTGAGCATGCAGAACCCCTTTACGGCCGCATTATGCCCACTCCGAACAGGCGCTCTTGCGGTCCCTGACATAATGGCAACGTGAAGCTGAATCTTGGCTGTGGCGACAAGATCCTGCCCGGCTACGTCAACGTTGATGTGGCCGAAACGCGCGCGGGCAAGCGCCCCGACGTGTTGTGCGATCTGCACGCGCTCGTACCGTTCGAGAGCGATTCGGTCGACGAGATCCTATCCGTGCACGTGGTCGAGCACTTCTGGCGCTGGGAGGTCGCAGACGTCCTCGGTGAATGGTTGCGGGTGCTGCGACCTGGCGGGCGGATGGTGCTCGAGTGCCCGAACCTGGCTGCGGCCTGCGAGGCGTTCCTCGCCGATATGGACGCCGGATCGGGTCCCGGTCCGGAGGGGCAGCGCACGATGTGGGTGTTCTACGGCGATCCCAGATGGCGCGATCCGCTGATGGTCCACCGCTGGGGCTACACGCCCAACAGCCTTGCTGCGCTGATGCGCGACGCCGGACTGGTCAACATCCGCCAGGAGCCCGCACAGTTCAAGCTGCGAGAGCCGCGCGACATGCGGATCGTGGGTGAAAAGCCCGTGCCCGAGACGCCCGCAAAAGAAGGCGGCTTTCTCGCGCGAATACTGGGGCGCTCGCGCGCGAGCTGACTACTTCGCCCCGGCGGTGCGCACCACGCCGAGCCGACGCGCGCGCGTGGTCAGCTTGACGCGTGGCGGTGCGACCAGATCGCGCAGGTAGTTCGGCAGCGCGAATACGCCTTCGTGGGTTTCGCCGTTGTAGTAGCGAAGATTCTGCAGCCGGCGTTGCTCGATGCGGCGGTCGATCTCGTCCGCGGTCGTGGCCTTGGGATCGAGCTTGTCCGAGCAGGTCGCCATTGCCCACTGCGCGCCGTAGAGCGGCACGAACACGGTGTAGGGGCGCACGATCCGGAATATGCCGTTCAGGCGCTGCGCCAGCGCTGCGACGCGCGCGGGCTGCGCCGTGGGCGCGCCGATGTGCAGCGCCATCGCGCCGCCCGGCGCAAGCGCCTGGCGCATGCGCTGCAACGCCTCGGTCGTGGTGAGCGCATCGGCCGGCCCGACCGAATCGTTTACGTCGAGCACGATCGCGTCGTACTTTTCATTTGTCTCGAGCAGGTATTCCAGGCCGTCACGAAGGACGACGCGCAGTTTCGGGTGATCGAACACACCTTGATGCACGCTCTGAAAGTGATCCTTCGCGACACGCAACATGTCTTCGTTGTGCTCGACTAGCGTGACCTGTTCGACCGACGGGTGCTTCAGTACTTCTTCGGCTGCTCCGCCGTCGCCGCCGCCGATGATGAGCACGTTGCGCGGCGCGTTGTGGGCAGACAGCGTGGGGTGCACGAGATTTTCGTGAGTGACAAACCCCTCGCGCTCCGAGATCGTGTTGGCACCGTCGAGGCGAACCACCTTGCCGAAGGCGGGTGTGTCGTAGACCGACATGCGGCGGTCGCGCGTCTGCCACTCGCCGAGATGGCGGTGGGCGCGGATATAGAAACCGGTCGATTCGTTGAGCGGTTCCATCAGCAGGTGTTCGCCGCGCTCGAGGGCGCAGCGCGCGGTTTCAGCTGGTGCGAAGTGCGCGGCGAGGGCGTCGAACAAGCGGGTCGCCCGCTCGGCGTTGGCCGGGTCGGCCTTGGCGACATAAACATCGAGCGTGACCCCGGCCTGATCGGGCCAGGTGTGCACTGCCACGTGTGACTCGGCGAGCAACACCGCACCCGTGAAACCGCCGCCGTCAAACTGGTGAAAGCGGGTTCCAATCACCTCGAGTCCTGCGCTACGCACCATTTCGGTGCACTTCGCTTCGAAGTCGACCCCTTGCCGCAGCGCTTCAGGATCGCACTGGCATCCGCTCAGATCACCGACGAGATGCAGGCCTTTCATTCTCGATCCCCCTAAAACACGAAGGCGCAACCTAGGGTTCCTGGTTACGCCTCACGCTAACAGTATGCTTTATATAGGTAATTCGTGCGCGTGGAAGTTCTCTGTCGTCGTTACGCTTCCCTGCAGCCGAATCTGCGGCGGCGCTAAACGCGGCCACCCTGTGCCCGCCGCATCTCACCGGTCACGGTATCGATCAAGGCTCGGGCGATCGAGATTTTACTTGGAAGCTTAGGCAATTGGAACACGTCGAACCAGGCCGCATCCTCGATTTCCACCGGATCCGGGCGGATCTCGCCCCCGGTCCAGTCGCAGACAAAGGCGACCATCAGCGAGTGGGGAAAGGGCCAGGGCTGGCTCGCGAAATAGCGGATGTTGCCAACCGTGACGTCGACCTCTTCGGCCATCTCGCGTGCAAGGCACTGTTCGAGCGACTCCCCGGGACCCGCGAACCCGGCGAGCGCGCTGTACATCCCTGGCGGAAAGTGTCGCCCGCGGCCAAGCAGGACCTCGCGGCCGCGGCAGATGAGCGCCATGATGGCCGGCGCGACCCGTGGGTAAGCCGACAGCCGGCAAGACGGACAGATCCGCACGCGTTCGTCCGCCTTTGCGACGGTCGGTGTCCCGCAGCGTCCGCAGAACTGGTGCGTACGGTCCCAGTCGACGATCTGCAGCGCGCGCCCGGCGATATCAAACTGCGCGTCGTCCAGAACCGAGAACAGCGTTCGCAGGTTCTCCCAGCTCGCGCCCGGCGGCGCGGGCGCGTCGGCAGGAAACTCGGCCGCGTAGCAGTGCGTCTCGCCGAGCCGACCGAGGTACAGCGTACGCAGTGCGTCGGCATCGAGACCCGGGGTCGATCCGAACGGCAGCCGCGCCCACTGCGGGCGCGAGGCAACGCGCAAATCGTCGCTCGGTGCGCTACTCGGTGGTCCGATTTCGACCAGCAGGCGGTCGCCACTGAAGGCGAACCAGTGACCGACGCCGCCGGGCGGCGCTGCGATCAGGTATTCGAAATGCTCTGGGCAGTGGAACGGTAGTGTGATCATGGCGGGTCCGAGTGTACCCGGCGCGCGGTCCCTCGATCGCCGCGAGCGCGTCACGGGTTCTTTCAAACGCGCCGGCGCGCCGCGCGCCCAACGGCCAATGTCCGGAGGGCCGTTACGACGTACGATGCGGGCCACAATGACGTCCATTCTGCTCGTGCGTATGTCCTCCCTGGGCGACATCGTGCACACCTTTCCCGCCGTCACCGACATCCGCCGCGCCTGTCCGCAGGCGGTGATCCACTGGGTGGTTGAGGAAGCCTACCGTTCTCTCGCCACGATGCATCCGGCCGTCGACCGCGTGATTCCGGTCGCCATCCGGCGCTGGCGCACGCGGCTCCTCGTGCCCGCGACCTGGCGCGAAGTCGGCGCCGCCCGCGCGGTGCTCGAGGCAACGGACTACGACCTTGTTCTCGACACACAGGGCCTGTGGAAAAGCCTCGCGGTCGCGCGCATCGCGCGTCGCGCAACGCGGCGTCGCGGGCACGCCAGCGTCCTCCACGGCTTCGGGCCCGGCACGATACGCGAGCGCGTGTCCACGCGTCGCTACGACGTAACGCACGAGTTTGAGGCGGCCGATCACAAGATCACGCGCTATCGCACGGTTGCCGCAGAGGCGCTCGGCACCGCGGTGGGACGCGAAATCGACTTCGGCCTGAACGCGCCGGCGCGTGCTGGATTTGCGCCGCAGGCGGCCTACGCGGTGCTGCTGCACTCGACCGCTCGCGCGGCAAAGCTCTGGACCGAAGCGGCGTGGGAAGCGCTCGCCAAGGCATTGGCGGCGAAGGGACTCATCTGCGTCCTGCCTTGGGGTGACGCGCGTGAAGCCGCACGTGCACGCCGCATCGCTGCCGCGGTCCCGTCGGCGGTCGTTGCGCCGCGGATGAGCATTCAAGAGGCGGCCGCGCTGCTCGCACACGCGCGGGTGGTCGTCGGCATCGACACGGGGCTCCTGCACCTCGCTGCCGCGTTTTCGGTTCCTGCCGTCGGCATCTTCTGCGACTCCGAGCCGCTCGACGCGCGGCCGATTGGCGCGGGGCGGACCGCGTACCGCGGTGCAATCGGACGCCCGCCCACAGCGGCCGACGTACTCGACGCCGTCGGCGAGGTCGTGCCCGCGCTCGCCTGACAGATTGCGTTCGCTGACCCGCAACGTCGCCTGCGTCACGCGCCGACCGCGCGACGCACGAGCGCCGCGCCTTCCGTAATGAGCAGGTCCTTGAATCCTTGCGCGACGGGCGAGAGGCGCTTGCGCGCGAGATGAATCACGTGCCACTCGCGCATGACCGGCAAACCGGAAACGGGCAATGTGACGAGCCGGCGCGCCTTCAGTTCCAGGCCGATCGTGTGGGCCGATAGAAACGACACGCCCATGCCGGCCATGACGGCTTGCTTGATGGTTTCATTGCTCGACATCTCGGTGCTCGAACGCATCTCGACGCGATGTGCCGCGAACAGCCGCTCCATGGCGCTGCGCGTTCCGGAGCCCGGTTCGCGGATGAGGAAACTCTCGTGCGCGAGATCGGCGAGACGCAGGCGCTTGCGCCGCGCGAGCGGGTGGTTTGGAGGCGCGATGATCGTGAGCGGATGACGGGCGAACACCTTGGCATCGACCGCCAGCTCCCGCGGCGGCTGCCCCATGATCACGAGATCGACGCGATTTTCCTGCAGCGCGCGCACCACGGCTTCGCGATTGCTCACCGTCAATCGCAATCCGACCGCGGGGTGACGTCGGCGGAACTCGGCAAGCAGGTACGGTGCGAAATACTTCGTGGTGCTGACCACTGCGATCTCGAGCTGGCCGCCGCGCAGGCCCTTCATTGCGGCAAGCGCGTCGTCAGCGTCCTTCAGGCGAGCCTGCAGATCGCGCGCACAACGGGCGACCTCCTCACCCGCCGAAGTGAGACCGATTCTCTTTCCGATTTGCTCGACCAGTGCGACGCCCGCGGCGTCCTCGAGTTGGCGGACCTGCATCGAGACGGCGGGCTGTGTCAGGTGCAGCGCCTTTGCCGCCGCGGAGAACGACACGTGGCGCGAGACGGCTTCGAACACGACGAGCTGGCGCAGGGTGACGCGACGCAGAGACATGGTCGGCAAGCTTCGGTTGCGAAACTATCTTATGGTAGCAATAAGAAATCGTGAATTGTGCTTATGCGAAGGGGCGACTAGGCTTCACGCCTTCCCACGATCGGCACCACGCACGGAGACGCAATGGCGGCAAAGACCTATGACGCGGGCGTAAAGGCGTATCGCGACGCTTACTGGGAGCCGGACTATGAGGTCAAGGACACCGACCTGCTCGCTTGCTTCAAGATCACGCCGCAAGCCGGCGTATCGCGCGAGGAGGCGGCCGCTGCGGTGGCGGCCGAATCGTCGACCGGAACCTGGACCACGGTATGGACCGACTTGCTCACGGATCTCGAGCACTACAAGGGCCGCGCCTACCGGATCGAGGATGTGCCCGGCGACGACCAGTGTTTCTATGCCTTCGTCGCCTACCCGATCGATCTTTTCGAGGAAGGCTCGGTCGTCAACGTCTTCACGTCGCTGGTCGGCAACGTCTTCGGCTTCAAGGCGATTCGCGCGCTGCGGCTCGAAGATGTGCGCTTCCCCATCGCCTATGTCATGACCTGCGGCGGTCCGCCGCACGGCATTCAGGTCGAGCGCGACAAGATGAACAAGTACGGCCGGCCGCTGCTTGGCTGCACGATCAAGCCCAAGCTCGGTCTGTCTGCAAAGAACTACGGTCGTGCAGTCTACGAGTGCCTGCGCGGCGGGCTCGACTTCACCAAGGATGACGAGAACGTCAATTCGCAGCCCTTCATGCGCTGGCGTGATCGCTTCATATTTGTGATGGAGGCGGTGAAGAAAGCCGAGGCGGAAACGGGCGAGAAGAAAGGCCATTACCTGAACGTCACCGCGCCGACGCCCGAAGAGATGTACAAGCGCGCAGCGTTCGCCAAACAGCTCGGCGCGCCGATCATCATGCACGACTACCTCACGGGCGGGTTTTGCGCGAACACGGGACTGGCCAACTGGTGCCGCGAGAACGGCGTGCTCTTGCACATCCACCGCGCGATGCATGCGGTCATCGATCGCAACCCGCACCACGGCATTCATTTTCGCGTTCTCGCCAAGGCGCTGCGGCTCTCCGGCGGCGATCACCTGCACACCGGAACGGTCGTCGGCAAGCTCGAGGGCGATCGTCAGGCGACGCTCGGCTGGATCGACCTGCTGCGCGACCGCATGATCCCGGAGGACCGTGCGCGGGGAATCTTCTTCGACCAGAACTGGGGCGCGATGCCAGGGGTGTTCGCAGTCGCCTCGGGTGGCATCCATGTCTGGCATATGCCGGCACTCGTGTCGATCTTTGGCGACGATGCGGTGTTTCAGTTCGGCGGCGGTACGCTCGGCCACCCGTGGGGAAACGCCGCGGGGGCTGCGGCCAATCGCGTGGCGCTCGAAGCCTGCGTGCAGGCGAGGAACGAAGGCCGCGATGTCGAGCGCGAGGGAAAGGACATCCTCGTTCGCGCCGCGAAATCGAGCCGCGAACTGAAGGTGGCGATGGAGACCTGGAAGGAAGTTCGGTTCGAGTTCGACACGGTCGACAAACTCGACAGGGGAAACATGGCTGCGGCCTAATGCCGCGTTTGCCGCGGACGGGCGCAGTGTCACCGCCTCAACGCGTAAGGAGCGTCACCCTATGAACGAAATCCTTGAGTACAAGTCGCGACTCTCGAATGCCGGCAGCCGCAAGTTCGAGACCTTTTCGTACCTGCCAACGCTCAGCAAGGAACAGATCCGCGCGCAGGTCGCGTACATCGTCGCGCGAGGCTGGAATCCTGCGATCGAGCACAGCGAGCCGCAGCACGCGGCAGGGGCGTACTGGTACATGTGGAAGCTGCCGCTGTTCGGCGAGACCGACGTCGACCGCATTCTTTCCGAAGCCGATGCCTGCCATAAGGCGCATCCCGGCGATCACGTGCGGTTGATTGGCTATGACAACGCGCGTCAGACGCAGGGCGCGGCGATGGTCATCTATCGGGGCACGGCGTCTTAGGGCGCACAGGGAGAACGCGATGGCGCTGCAGGCACTCATCTTCGACATGGACGGCACGCTCATCGATACCGAGGAGCTGCACCGCCAGGCGTTCAACGCGGCGTTTCTCGAGCTCGGGTTGTACTGGGACTGGGGTCCGCATGCCTACGTCGATCTTCTCAACGTATCGGGCGGTGTCGATCGATTGCAGCATTACATCGCAACACTGCGCATCGAGGCAGCCGAACGCGCGCGGCTGCTTGCGCAGGTGCCGGCGATCCACCGCACCAAGACCGCGATCTATCGCGACCTCGTCGCGGCGGGTCGTCTGCCGCTGCGCCCGGGGGTGGTTGGTCTGCTTGCCGAGGCGCGTGCGGCATCGCTACGACTCGGGATTGCTGCGACCTCGTCGAGCGAAAACGTGACCGCCTTGCTTTTGGCCACACTCGGCGCGGGTACGCAGTCCTGGTTCGAGGCGATCGTTTCGGCCGACATGGTGCCGAATCCCAAGCCTGCGCCGGACCTCTACCAGCGCGTACTGGGTGCGCTCCATCTGTCGGCGTCTGACTGTGTCGTGCTCGAGGATTCGGCGAACGGCGTGCGTGCGGCCAAGGCTGCGAATCTCGTCACGGTTGCCGTGCCCTCGCGCTGGACGGTGGAACAGGATCTCTCGGACGCCGACCTCGTCGTGCCTGCGCTCGACGCGCTCGGCGCGCCGCTCGCCGAAATCCAGAGCCTGCACCGGCGCTGCGCACTGCAGAGCGCCTGATCGCCCGATGCTGCTCGCCGATCGCACGACGCTGGTTCAGTTCCTGATTGAGGAACGACGTCGCTTTCCGCAGGCGAGCGGGGAACTCAATGCCGTGATTCTCAACGTCGCGCTCGCCTGCAAGGCGATTGCACGCCTGGTGGCGCACGGCGCGCTGTCCGGAGGGCCCGGGGAGGCGCAGGGTACGAACATTCACGGCGAGCGTCAGACCCGCCTTGACTTGCGCGCAAACGACATCTTCATGCGCGCCAACGAGTGGGGCGGCCATCTCGCTGGCATGGCCTCTGAGGAGATGGAGGCGCCGGCGCGCGTTCCAGCGCACTTTCCGAAGGGCAAGTACCTGCTGGTGTTCGACCCGATCGATGGGTCCTCGAACATCGACGTCAACGTGGCCGTTGGGAGCATTTTTTCGATCCTGCACGCACCCCGGCCGGGTGAGGACGCCGGCGCGGCCGATTTTCTCCAACCCGGCGCGCGCCAGGTCTGTGCCGGCTACGCGATCTACGGCCCGGCGACGATGCTGGTGCTGACGGTCGGCAACGGCGTCCACGGCTTCACGCTCGATCCGGCGCTCGGCGAATTCGTGCTCTCCCATCCGCAAGTCCGATTGGCGCAGGACGCGAGTGAATTTGCGATCAATTCGTCGAACAGCCGCTTCTGGGAGCCCGCGGTAAAACGTTATGTGGATGAGTGCATGGCGGGACGCGCGGGCCCGCGCGAGCGCGATTTCAACATGCGATGGGTTGCATCGCTGGTTGCCGAATTGCATCGCATCCTGATGCGTGGCGGGGTGTTTCTCTATCCGCGCGACAGCAAGGACGCGGCGGCCCCGGGCCGCCTGCGGCTGCTGTACGAAGCCAATCCGGTCGCGTTCATTGTCGAGCAGGCGGGTGGCCGTGCGAGCACAGGGTTTACGCGCGTGCTTGATGTGCAGCCCGATTCAGTACACCAGCGCATTGCGCTGATGTTCGGTGCGGCCGAGGAGATCGAGCGCCTGGAGGCCTATCACCGCGACCACAACGAGCGCGAATACAATGCGCCGCTGTTCGGGGCGCGTGGACTGTTCCGCGCGGCCGGCTGACCCAAGGGGGCGAGCGCATTGTCAGCGAAGCATCCGATCATCGCGATCACCGGTTCATCGGGCGCCGGGACCACCTCGGTCATGCGCACCTTCCAGCAAATCTTCGGTCGCGAGGGCGTCACGGCGGCATTCGTCGAGGGCGATGCCTTTCATCGCTTCGACCGCGAAGAGATGAAAGCGCGCATGGAGGAGGAACTGGCGCGGGGTAACCACCAGTTCAGCCACTTCGGCGCGGAGGCGAACCTGTTTGGGGAACTCGAGACCCTGTTTCGTGGCTACGGCGAAACCGGGCATGGGCGCACCCGCAAGTACCTGCATAACGACGAAGAAGCGGTACCCTACGGCCAGCCGGCAGGGGCCTTCACGCCGTGGGAAGACCTGCCTGGCGGCACCGACGTTCTGTTCTACGAGGGTCTGCACGGCGCGGTGGTCACCGACGACGTTAACGTCGCACAGCACGTCGACCTGCTGATCGGGGTGGTGCCGGTGCTCAACCTGGAGTGGATCCAGAAGCTGCATCGGGACCGGATCGCGCGACGGCACACGACCGAGGCGGTGACCGACACCATCCTGCGTCGGATGCACGACTATGTGCACTATATCTGCCCCCAGTTTGCGCGCACCCACATCAATTTTCAGCGCGTGCCGGTGGTCGACACGTCGAACCCGTTCATTGCGCGTGACATTCCGAATCCGGACGAGTCGATGCTGGTGATTCGATTCGCCGATCCGCGCGGCATCGATTTTTCCTACCTGCTATCGATGCTGCACGATTCGTTCATGTCGCGCGCCAACACGATCGTTGCACCTGGTGGCAAAATGGACTTGGCCATGCAGCTCGTTTTTACGCCGATGATCTGGCGCCTGATGGAGCGGCGCAAACAGGCGATCGCGCGCTGAGGCCCGAAAGACAACTCGCCGCGCAACGACCTGGGAGGCAGCAATGGCACTGATTTCACTGAGGCAGCTTCTGGACCATGCCGCCGAGCACAGCTACGGCGTGCCGGCCTTCAACGTCAACAACCTGGAGCAGATCCTTGCGATCATGCAGGCGGCGGATGAAACGTCGAGCCCGGTGATCCTGCAGGCCTCGGCGGGCGCGCGCAAGTACGCCGGCGAGGTGTTCCTGCGCAAAATGGTGGAAGCCGCGGTGGAAACCTGGCCGCATATCCCGGTGGTGATGCACCAAGACCACGGCGCGAGCCCGAGCGTGTGCCTGCAGTCGATCCGCTCCGGTTTCACCAGTGTGATGATGGACGGGTCGCTGCGCGAGGATGCGAAAACGCCGGCATCCTACGAATATAACGTCGACGTCACGCGCCGCACGGTCGAGATGGCGCACGCCGTCGGCGTATCGGTGGAGGGCGAACTGGGCTGCCTCGGTTCTCTCGAAACGGGCACCGCGGGCAAGGAGGATGGCGTTGGTGCCGAGGGCAAGCTTTCGCGCGACCAACTCCTGACCGACCCCGACGAGGCCGCCGATTTCGTCGCCAAGACCGGCGTCGATGCGCTGGCGGTCGCGATCGGTACCTCGCATGGCGCCTACAAATTCACCAAGAAGCCGACCGGCGACGTGCTGTCGATCGAGCGCATCAAGGAGATTCACGCGCGCTTGCCCGACACGCACCTCGTGATGCACGGCTCGTCGTCGGTGCCGCAGGACTGGCTCGAGATCATCAACGCCCACGGCGGAAAGATCAAGGAAACCTACGGCGTGCCGGTCGAGGCGATCTGCGAAGGCATTCGCCACGGCGTGCGCAAGATCAACATCGACACCGACATCCGGCTTGCGATGACCGGTGCCATGCGGCGTGCGATGGCCAAGGACCCGAGCGAATTCGACCCGCGCAAGCTGTTCCAGCCGGCGTTGGACGCGGCGCGCGGGCTGTGCAAGGAACGCCTCGAGGCCTTCGGCTGCGCCGGACAGGCGGCGCGCATCGTGCCCCTGCCGCTCGAGCAGATCGCGAAGCGCTATCCGAAACCTGCGCAGTCCAAGGCAGCCTGAGAATCGGTCGCGTTCGAGTTCAGCCTTCGACGTCTCGGTTTTGCGCCACGCGTATTACGGCGCGGTGTTTTAGCCGATAATTCCAATCGTGCACCGCAGGCGAATCGCGGCGGCGTGAGACAGCATTTCTTCCGGTCATTCCGCTCCATATTTCCGAATCCTCGTTAATTTCGATTGCAGGATCAGCAATGGACCCGCACACCGCAGTCTCCAAGCCGTCGCGCGGCAAACCCTCCAATCCGGCGCTGACGCGTGACATGGCGAACGCAATCCGTGCGCTCGCCATGGACGCCGTGCAGGCGGCGAGTTCCGGCCACCCCGGCATGCCAATGGGCATGGCGGAGATCGCCGTCGCGCTCTGGGGTCGGCACCTCAAGCACGCGCCGGCGAATCCGGGCTGGGCCGATCGTGATCGTTTCATGCTCTCGAACGGGCATGGCTCGATGCTGCTCTACGCGCTGTTGCATCTGACCGGCTACGACCTGCCGATGGCCGAGCTGCGGCGCTTCCGCCAGCTCGGTTCGAAGACCCCGGGCCATCCCGAGGTCGGCCATACCCCGGGCGTCGAGACCACCACCGGCCCGCTCGGGCAGGGCATCGCGAACGCGGTCGGCATGGCGATTGCCGAGAAACTGCTCGCTGCGCATTTCAATCGACCCGGATTCGACGTCATCGATCACCACAGCTACGTTTTCCTCGGCGACGGCTGCATGATGGAAGGCGTATCACACGAAGCCTGCTCGCTCGCCGGCACGCTCGGGCTGGGCAAGCTGGTCGCGTTCTACGACGACAACGGGATTTCGATCGATTCCGACAAGGGCCACATCGCGAGCTGGTTTACGGACGATGTGCCGAAGCGCTTTGCCGCCTACGGCTGGCAGGTGATTGCGAACGTCGACGGACACGATGTCGAGGCAGTAGATCGCGCGATTCGCAAGGCAAAGCGCGAGAAGGCGCGCCCCACGCTGATTTGCTGCAAGACCGTGATCGCCAAGGGCGCGCCGAACAAGGCCAACACCGGCGCTGCGCACGGCGCGCCGCTGGGCGAGGCCGAGATCGCGGCGACCCGCGCGGCGATCGGCTGGCCGCATCCGCCGTTCGAGATTCCGCAACCGGTCTATGACGCCTGGGATGCGCGCGCCAAGGGCAAGCGTTCCGAGCGTCGCTGGCAGAAGCTGTTCGCCACCTATGAAGCGGCATACCCGGAACTCGCGGCCGAATTCCGCCGTCGCATGGCGGGCGAACTGCCGCGCGATTTCGCGGCACGGATCGACGATCTGGTGAAGGAACTCGACGCCAAGGCCGAAACGGTGGCCACGCGCAAGGCCTCGCAGATTGCACTCGAGGCGATCAAGCCCGCGCTGCCCGAACTGCTCGGTGGCTCGGCCGATCTCACCGGGTCCAACCTGACGATGGTCAAGGCGTCCAAGGTGATCGGGCGCGAAGGCGGCGGCAACTACCTGTTCTACGGCGTACGCGAGTTCGGCATGTGCGCGATCATGAACGGCGCCGCGCTTCACGGGGGCTTCATTCCCTACGGCGGCACCTTTCTCGTGTTTTCCGATTACGCGCGCAATGCACTGCGCATGGCCGCGCTCATGAAGCTGCGCGTGATCTACGTGTTCACGCACGATTCGATCGGCCTGGGCGAGGACGGG
>CAVQQK010000020.1:0-27134 GCA_963714925.1 uncultured beta proteobacterium
CACGTTCGATTCGGGTGGGCTGTGCCCCTTTTCTCATGTTGCGATGCCGCCTCTACGGACTTGGTGTTGGAGGTGTTTATCGAAGCCTATGTCTACGTCGTCATCGCGGGTAACAGCAAAGCGTCACGGTCGCAAGTCATGATGCATTTCAACCTTAGCAGAGCTGCACTCCTTCAATCCTAACGTCAGTTCACCCCCCCCACGCATCCACGACGCAGACGGATCTAACGCACGACGTCTATTGCACTTCTCCCTACGACACCGTTGAGCACCCAATTGGGCTGAAATATCTCGGGAATGTCGTACCGAATAAATGGAGAGGGACGCAATCATTGTGTGCGCCGCACAACGGCCTCATGCACGACTTTGAAGAAATTCTCCACCCATTCATCAACTTGGCCTAGGGGTCGCGACCGAATCATGGCACGCAAGCCGCGTCGCAACGCGTGGCGCCGCGCACGGTCACCCGCCAAGCGAACCGCGATCTCGACGTATTCCTCACGGGTCGTAGCGCACAAATCCCCGAGGCCGGCGTTCGAGAGATTCGTGTAGCTTAGGCGCTCGAAGAACGCGGGGCCGACCACGGTCACCGTCGGCACACCCATCCACAGACTTTCACAGGTTGTCGTGCCGCCCGTGTGCGGAGCCGTATCAAGCGCGATGTCGATGCGGTTGTAATGACGAATATGCTGCGCCCGCACCGCTTCGAACTCGATACGGTTCGCCGCAATTCCGTGTCGCGCGAATGCTCTCGCCATATTTTTGCGAAAGACGGTGGAGCCCCCTTCAGGGCGCAAGAATAGAAAGTGCGAATCGGGCACCTGGCCCATGACATTTGCCCAAAGCGCGATTAGCTCTGGGCTGTACTTGTAAGGGTTGTTGGCCGTGCCGAACGTGATGTGGCCCGCGCGTTCCTCCGGGATACCGAGCTCGATTTCAATGTTCTCCGAATAGGCGCGCGGATCCAGACAAACCCAACTGTGCGCCAGCGTCAGCGGTCGCTCGATGAGCAGCGTCGAATCATCCGGCAGGAGGTAAGGGTCAACCAACATATAGTCGATCGCCTCGATGCCCGAGGAATGCGGGTAGCCAAGCCAGCTTGCCTGCACAGGTGCCGGTCGATGCGCCATCAACTCGAGGCGGTTGTAGTTCGTGGGACCGCCCGCCTCAATCAGGATGTCGAGTTGGTCCGCAGTGATTCGCTCGAGCGCCTCGCGGTCGGTTGCCTGCGGAATTAACCGGAACCCATCGACGCGCTCGGCAAAAAGCTTTTGCATCGGGTCGGATGTGCCGGGATAGAAGGAATAACAGTAGAGCTCGACTGCGCTGTGATCGTAGCCTGAAATGAGCGGCATCGCGAAAGAGCCGACTGGGTGGCGGCGCAGGTCGGATGATAGGATGCCGACCCGCAGCTTGCGTCCCTTCAGCGCGCGCACGGGCTGAGTCACGACAGACGCGCGATGTTTGGATATTGCTTGTCCCCACTGGCGATGGCACCCGATGAGCGCTCGACGATCCTCGAGCGTGCGCACACGCGAAAACTGGACGTGAAAGGGATAGATGTCGCCGTTCCTCGCCCACTGCTCCATGAGCGGTCGCGGCGGCCGAAGCTGTTCAGCGAGGTCAAATTCCGCGGTACGTAGCGCAACCGTGAGCAGGTCCGGCAGACATTCGGGCGGCGGCGGCCCGGCGTCCAGCAGGGGTGCCGCAATCGCGTGCGCCTGGTCGATCAGGACACCCTCTTCGTCATAACGAGCATCAACAAGCGTGCGGCACAACTGCGTAGCAACCAACACGTCGCCGGGGTTCTTGCGGAGTAGCCCTTGCAATGCGTCCACTGCCGCACGGGTATCTCCAAGGAATCGATTAGCATGATCGGCATAGAGCCGTGACGTTGCAACGTCGTCTGGGAAAATATCGATGATTTGCCTGAACGTTCGTGTTGCCGCCTCCACTCGACCACTCGCGCGCTCAAGCATGCCGCGCGCACGCAAATACGCGAGCTGCCCCGGGCGGATGCCGAGCGCCTTGCCAATTTCCCCCAACGCCTCCTCGAATCGGCCTAGACGAGACATTGCGACCGCGCGATCGTGAAACACTTCGGCGTTTCCGGGTTGAAGTTGAGCGGCGCGCGCGAGCATCGTCATGGCCTCGTCCGTCTTGCCGCACTCGAACAACGCAGCACCGAGCCGCCGCGTAGTCTCCGCGTC
Source organism: uncultured beta proteobacterium (assembly GCA_963714925.1). Classification (GTDB taxonomy): domain Bacteria; phylum Pseudomonadota; class Gammaproteobacteria; order Burkholderiales; family SG8-39; genus SG8-39. Next base: position 2,211 of record CAVQQK010000020.1, read on the forward strand.
CCGTTGGTCGCGTTGCAAAGCCTTTCGGTATGCCTGTACGGCCTCGCGATACCTGCGCAGCTCGCGATAGACGTTGCCAAGATTGATCCACGAGCCTTTCGCTGACTTGTCTAGTTGCGTCGCTTTCTGGAAATGAGGAATCGATTCGACAAGCCGGCCACTGCGCTTTAGCGCGAGGCCGAGCAGATTGGCAGCGCGCCAGTCTCGGGGCTTGAGCGCAGCGAGCGTCTCGGCCTCGGCGTAAGCGGAAGAGGTGTCGAACTCGAGCAGAACCATCACAAGCGAGGTTCGCAGATCAGCGCGTTTGGGCGCAGTGGCGAGCACGGCACGAAGATGGAACGCCGCCAATCTGCCACGCCGCAGACGCAAGGCGAGCCGCGCAGCGCGTTCGCTTGCCACGGCATTCTGGCCGCCCCGCGCAAGCGCCTGTTCGCAGCTCACGTAGGCCGCTTCAAAATCTCCCCGCGCCTCCTCGTCGGCCGCCCTCGTTAACAGCGATTCGGCGCCGAGTGTCTTCCCGCCGTTCACGATTCCGAGCCGCGCGCGGGCGCAGGGCCGAACTTCAGCCGCGCCCCGAGGTAACGGTTGTCGAGATGGCGCACCTCGAGGAATCCGGCATTTTCCCGGGCGGGTTTGTAGACGCGGAAGTAACGCATGATTCCGAAAGTTGCCGCGGATTCGAGGGGACCGGCAAACGTGTTTTCTCGGATAAGGAAGGTGGACTGCCTCGCCCAATGCGCCATCTGTCTAGCATTCAGGAAGTAGCAACCGGAGTGTGGATTCGTTACGCGGCGGAACCGAATCGGGACACCGAAGGCTTCTGCCTCGATTACAGTGCGGTCGCCAACGTCCTGCCAGCGCTCGCTCCACTCCCGCTTCGCGAGGGCACCGTCGATGTACAACTTGTGGACAGGTCGTGCGCGCGCAATCTCAAATCGGTTTGGTTGAAGCACCGCTTCATCAGCAGCAATGCGATTGAACCAGTCGAGTTTCTGGAAAAACTGCGGATCAAGCGGCGCAATATCATCTTCCAAATAGCAGTAGTAGTCGAATTGCCCCAGTTTTTCGCGCATGACCTCGTGGCACTCGAATCCGAGGTAGAGGGGTTCGGCTTCGGTCGACCGATGTCGGTATAGCCCAGGTGCAACGGGAAGCTCTTCGAGCAAGTGGCGCCCGCCCGTGGTGCACACCACCACGGCGATGTCGGCGGAATAGCGCGTATTGCACGCTCTTACGGGATCCGCGAGCAGTGCCTGACGTCGGCCGAAGGTCGCGTGCAAGTTATAAATCGACGAGGCAAGCGCGCTACGCCGCGGTACCGGGTTTGCCATGAGAGATCCGTACGCGCCCCCGCCCTTGGGGTCGAAGTAGTGCGGAATGGTAAACAGGATACGCATGACACCTAATTCGGGTCTCGGTCAGTTTGAAACAAGGCACAGGCGCCCGCATCGAAGTTGGGCGCACCCACTATCTCGTTCGGGAATTTTATGTCGCAATCTGACGAATGCGCCAAACAGTGCACGATAACCAACAGCATGTACTTCAGAGAGGCTGCCTGCCGTCCTCGGTTTGAGTTGTTGGCTGCTACTGAGAAGAATCAGATCGAACTGTGTACGGCGTGTGCCATGCGAATGCTGGGATAAACACCCCATGGTGCGCGGGCCTTCCCTGTTCGATATGAGGGCCTGCGAACGGATCCTACAAACCGAAGCGGCGACTAATCTGGGATCAGCGAAACCGACTTGTGTAGCGGCCCGTTCATGTTTCCTCCAGCATGCTGCGCCACATAGTCGAGATCCGCGCCGGATCGCTGTTCTCTCGTACATAATTTACCTGGAGCCGGAGACTGCGCTCGATCGACTCTGGCTTTTTAACGACCTTCTCAAGTGCGGCGAGAGACATCTGTACAAACTCGATCGGATCGACGGCAAAACCGAGTTTACGCACGACCGGCCGACTTAGCACGCCGAATCCGGCGGTCGTTTCAGACAACGCCCCAAGACGGGTTGTACTCACGATGCAACCCGCTGCCATCGCCTCGCGCACGCTGCTACAGAACGTTTCGCGGAATCCGGTCGGATAAACTAGCATCATCGCCCGCTTCAGTCGTTGCGCCAACTCCTGCTTGGCAATGCCTCGACTCAAGGCGACGCCGGGCGTTTGCTCAGCCTCTGCCAGCAGCGCGTCGATTCCTGCGGTCATTTCCTGCCCGGCATTCGCAACGTATCGCAAACCCTGGTTGAGATAAAAACCCGAGTGCACCTCGAGGCGAAGTTCCGGTCGAACCTTGCGCAATTCCGGGAATATCAGCCTGATAAGCCTCTCTAGCCCCCGATTGGGAGCGCTCGCATAGACGAGCAAATTTTCGTCCTTCTCGAGCAGAATGGGCGCGTCCTGTGGGAACAGCGAAAGAAACGCATTCGGAACCGGGTTGCCGATGACCAAAACTCGCACCGAAGGCAGTCTGAAACGGCTGACGAAGTCGCTGGCCTGGTAATGCGAGGCAAATACGAAACGATCAACGTGGCGCCAGACATTTCGGTCGCGAAAGAACCGTCCATCGGGGGAATTCGAGTCATTGTGGTGCCAGGCGACATATCGGCATCGCGGTCCGAAATGCAGGCGGATCCACTCGGCCGGCAGGAGTTGACTGATGCTGACGATCACATCGACGCCCTCATAGAGCTCAGGAGTGGCTTCGTCAAACCGCGCACTGGAGAAGCCGAATTTCGTCTGCCCTTCCTCGAAATGCCTGCCGATCACCGTCACGTCCATACCTAGATGGGATAGCTCCCGCGCCACGAGAAGCATCGCAGACTGGGACCCGCCCAGCGGCTCATCGTCTAGAAATGCCGGTTGATAGTGGACCGGAGACGGATCCACGAAGACGATTTTCAGCGCACCAGGCACATATCCCCCGCAGCGGGCCCCACGAACAGGAGAATCAATTTGCGTGGACGCATGCCAAGGTCGCTCGCGCCAACCGAAAATTGGGTCGACTTAGCACGATGCACCATTCAAAGCGCTAACTCGTGACACCGAAACATTCGATCGTTCACAACAAGCAGATCTACTTTTGACATCTTGGCGAAACGCAATGCGTCCAGGGGCGTCTCTACCAGTGGCTCCCCGTTTACGTTGAGGCTTGTATTTAGAACCACCGGAACTCCCGTGATATCGCGAAACGCCGCGATGAGATCATAGAAGACAGGATTGTCATGACGGCGCACCGTCTGCTGTCTCGCGGTGCCGTCGATATGCGTGACGGCAGGGATTTCTTCTTGGCGTTTTACGCGACACGTGTGTAGCATGAACGGACTATCGCCATCGAAATCAAACCAGTCCACGCTTGCTTCGGCCAAGACCGATGGCGCGAGCGGGCGGAACCATTCGCGATTTTTGATTCGCTTGTTGATAATTTCCCGCATCTCGGCCATGCGCGGATTGGCAAGTATCGACCGATTGCCAAGTGCGCGCGGACCAAATTCGGCTCGACCTTGAAACCAGGCTACGATTCCGCCTTCGCTTAACACCTTAGCCACGGCTTTGAGGTCACGCCGCGAACCGCCGTTCACGGAATCAGAATAACTGCAGCCCAAATAAGCAAGATCCGCGGAACTGTAGGTCGCGCGAGGTTCATTTAGCAGATGGTGCGCAACCCATAACGCTGCCCCGATGGCGGTACCGTCGTCGCCACATGCCGGAAACAGATGCAAGCGCTGGAACGGAGTTCTCTTTTTCACTTCGGTATTCACATTGCAGTTTAAAAACGAGCCTCCGCTCAGACAAAGATTTTTGTTATTGAATGTCTTCGTTTCCGCGAACAGCTTGTTGGCATATTCGACAATGACGTTCTCGAAGATGAACTGCAGTGACGCAGCGATGTTCATTGCGCGCTGTGAATCTTTTTCCGTCTCAGCAAGCGACATCTGAGGCGGCATTGCAGAGAGTTCCGACCACATGAAATCGATGAACGTCGGATCGTCGGCCATCCACTGCCGGGCGTAAAACGACTCTCCAAAGAATTGCCAACGAGCCTGCGCTGTTTGGCTGGGTTCACCATAAGCAGCCAGACCCATTGTTGAACCGGCTTTGACCAACCCTGAGCCAAGTCCCAGCTTCCGCGTGAATACGTGGTAAGCATTGCCGATCATCAAACCAGGACAGTAAAACGGAAATAGTTGGTGGCCCTGTCCGTATGCGAATAGTGAGCACGCTTCGGGCCGCACCATACTGGAGTCCAAGCTAAAGCACGCTGCGCTGTCAAACGGACTCGTGTAATAGGCCGAGGCGCAGTGGCTCAGATGATGGTGCACGAACAATCCTGGCTTTGCGACATCGCCGATCATCACTGTGAACCGAAGAGCACGCTTGCGGAACGGTATGTCGAAGAGGTTCCTGGCTATTTCGGTTCGACCATCTACTGTGTAGATCTTTACCTCATTCGCAGGATCGTAGCGATAGCCCGCAAACGCCACGTGCGTGACCTGGTCCAGCGTGGCACCGGCGATTCGAAGGACATAGTTGACGGCTTCCCTTGTCACGCCGGCGGCCTTCTTCCTGCGAGTCAATCGTTCCGTGGCAATTGCAGCCACTAGACGACCGTCATTGACAACGGCTACCGATCCGTCATGGCCCAGAGACATTCCAAGTATCAGTGCCATGACCGAATAGTCCGTCCTCTTCCACTTGCCCAATGCTCGAGGCCGTCCTTGCACATGGACAGCGCAGAGTTCGTCTCATGACTCGGGTCAATTACAAGCCAAAAATTGCCAAGCGTGGATACTTCAGAAAATTGGGTTCGCTGTAAACGCCTCAATAGTTTCCTGGCTATTCTCGGACATCGTGCGCATCAGTCGCATGGCGAGCTTTAAGGCGGCGCGGATATAGATCTCGCAGGAGCACCGACATTACAGTGGTCACATCGTCCATCAGGTTTTAGCAGCAACACAAGTGGAGAATGCACGAGCCAGCGTTAAACTTGCCAATTCATTCCAGCCGAGGATAAACGGTCTGCCTGCAAATGTAACCCGGTGCTTGCGCAAACAACGAGGTTGCATCGACCCAAATTCAAAGCGCACTGGCTACCGGAACGTGTCAATGAGAATGAGACACCTGGGTTTGTAAATTAGTGAGCAACGCGGGCGTCTGGATCAAGTCTTGAGAGGGCTCCTGGGGTTGAGGTTTCGGCAAATTGATGCCGACGACAGTGGGCAGTTTCGGCGGCGTCGGGTGCTTGCCTTTGAAGCGCTCGGGATGTGCGAGGTAGGCCGCCTGCAGGACGGCGGCGCGCTGCTTCCAGAGCGCGGGCGCGGTGCCGAAGTGCATTGCCGCCGGGGTCATGAATCCGATGCCGGAGTGGTGATGCTCGTTGTTGTACCAAGGGAAGAACTCACGTGAATGCGCTCGGGCGTGATCGAGGCCCGCGAAGCACGCGGGAAACTGCGGCCGGTATTTCAAGGTCTTGAAATGCGCTTCCGAGAACGGATTGTCATTCGAGACCCGCGGCCGCGAGAACGAAGCCGCGACACCCAGGTCGACCAGGAGCTCGGCGGTGGTCTTGGCGCGCATCGGGCTGCCGCGGTCGGAGTGCAGCGTGAGCGAGTCACGGGCAACGCCATGCTTGTCGCAGGTTTCCTCGATCAGCATGGAGGCGAGGCCGGCGTTCTCCGCGCCGGCCACGAGCCACCCGACCACGTAGCGGCTGAAGATGTCGATGAGCACGTAGAGGTAGAAGAACTGCCACTTGAGCGATCCGCGCAGGCGCGTGATGTCCCAAGTCCAGACTTGGTTGGGGCCGGTGGCCAGCAGCTCGGGTTTGACGTGCGCCGGGTGGATCAACTGATTGCGCCGCTCGTTGCTCTGCCCCGAAGCCGCCAGGATGCGGTACATGGTGCGCACCGAGGCCAGGTACGTCCCCTCGTCCAAGAGCCGCGCAAATGCGGTGTAGGGCGTCGCGTCGGCAAAGCGTTCGCTGTTGAGCAGCGCGATGATCACCCCGCGCTCGACCGCCGAGAGCGCAAGGGGCGGCGTGCTCCGGGGCCGCGCGCGAGGCAAGCGCGGCTTCTGGCGTCGATACCACGTCGCCGGGCATGCTCCGATCGCGCGCAACGCCCGGCGCACCGGCACCTGTGGCAGGAGTGCGATGGCTGCGCTCAGGATCCGCTCCCGGTGGGCGCGGAGGTGTCTTCGGCCGTGGGCAGCCCCAGCAGCGTGCACAGTTTTTTTTGGACATCGATGATCAGGCGCGCTTGCTCGAGCTCGCGCTCAAGGCGCGCATTTCTCGCCTCCAGCGCCGCCACGCGCTTTTGCTCGGGCGTGGTGCGCGCCTTGCGTCCGCGCCGCCGACCCAGCGCCTCGAGCGCGCCTGCTTCACGCTCGCGCCGCCAGCTCGTCAGCTGCGAGCTGTACAGCGCTTCGCGGCGCAACAGCGCGCCGATTGCCCCGGGCTCGGTGAGTCGATCGACTTCGCTGAGCACGCCAAGCTTGTACGCCGCGTTGAACTTACGCCGCTTGGCCAGCGCACGCACTTCCGGGTCCGGCCTCGCGGGCGCCGCGGGAAAATCCGCGCTCGCCTGCCCGGCTCGCGCGGCTTCCCCCGCGGCCACTTCGACATTCGACGCAACCATCTTAAACTTCTTCCTCGATGACATTGTTGGCCTACCTTTCGACAGTAATTCTATGAAGGTAGGTGTCTCACGTCACATTGGCACAAACGGTAACCAGCCGATCAAGAATATAGCCAGACCCCTAAGAGATGTCACTTCACGCTCCTTGCGTCGGGAATAGAGGATGATCGCAAACATCACGAGCGAAATGACAAAGTCGAATCCAAGAAGTCTTAGAAGATAGGTAATCAACGGTTCCATTTTCGACTGTTTCTAATGAGGCTTAACGTGAACCAGCAACAGGGTGTGCGAATGTCGGACTTCCAGTCTTATCCCAACAGCGTTTCGCCCAACTTTGGCTCGGTCGTCAGACCCGCCGGTTGGCGTGTGGACGCCGGCCTGGTGCGCCGCATCAAAAACGCGTATCGCCTGGCCATGGAAAAGTCGGTCGGTCCCGGCTTATCCATGTGGACATCCACCATTCAGACGCGCCGCCAGCCGGTGCATGATGCGCTGATGAGCGACGACGACTCAGTCACCGCGGCCGCCCTCAGCAATCCCGCCCAGAACGAACTGTATTACGGAATGGATACGCTCTTCCTCGTCGGTTCGCAGTTGCTGGCGGCCCAAGATTCTCAACGAACGATTCTGGCGACTTTCGTGCTCGAGACGCTCGCCCGGCTCGCCGAAGCCACGGGGGCCCGATGCGCCTGGAACCCCGAAGCCGTCCCCAAACGACCCGCCGAGACCGATATCGAATCGGTTCTTTCCAGCCTCGACGCCGTCCTCAAAATTAAGATCGATTTCCCGATCCATTTGACGGCGAATTCGGCATAAAGACCTCGCGCGGAGTCATCGGACAGCGGGGGCCGCTTTGCCTTTATCAAGCGTGGCGATTCGCCGATCTCCTGCGACTCGTCAGCGGCAATCGCATTCTCGAAATCGGGGCCGGCGTCGGCAAGCAGGCCTATTACGCCCGCCTCATGGGAATCAAAGACTACACCATCGTCGATTTACCGCTGGGCAACGCCGGCCAGGCCGTGTACCTCGGCTCGGTCCTCGGACCCGATGCGGTCTGGATGCCCGGCGATTCCGTCTCGGATCAACCTGGCCGAATCCGCCTTTTCCCGCGCCTGGATCAAGGAGACCCCCGAGAACTTTGACCTCATCGCCAACGTGGACAGCCTGACGGAGATGTCGAGCGAGCAGGCGATCGAGTATTTCCGCTTCGCCCACCAGCGCGCCGAGATATTTCTTTCGATCAACCATGAGATCAATTCGTTTCGAGTCTACGATTTACCCAAAATGGCCTGTCTTTCCGCGACGAGCATGCGATACGGCTGCTCGATGAGGCCGGGGTATATGGAAGAATGCTTTCTTTGCGGCCTGGCGCGAGAGCAGCGGCAACCGTCGCGCTGGCCCTGGCAAATGCAGTGAACAGAAATTCAGTGCCTGGACCCTGGGACTCACGACCAGCTAAGGTACTCCCCGTTTCCGTGCTGACCTTGATCTTCTCCCCGATCACGATAAACCCGGACACGCGCGTCGTCAGACCTATCTCCAGCTTCGCATCCTTCAGTTGATTCGTCGCCGTCGCGCTTATGATCACAGGCGGCGTGTCGGCTGTGGCGCCGATAGCGACGCTCTCGGGTGCCGCTATAGCGGAACGCGGATCATGGTCGCATCAGCTTTATTGGTTCTGTGCCATTTCCCGGTGCCGCATCGGCTCACGCCACGCCCGGTTGCCTGCCTGCATCGCCGCCGTGGACCTAGCGCGTCCTTTGGGCGTAATGGGCCCAAAAGACGAAGCACCATGCCATCGACAACGCCACTGGCGACTGGTCGGACACCGTCTGACTTTCTTGCTCCGACGAAGGCAGGCCCTGTTTACTGATCGTCGGGAGACGAAGATGCCTTCCACCGCGAGCGAAGGCACACCCAACAGTGTCGCGATGAGCAGAGACACCACTGCGCCAATTCGTCGGCGTTGTAGAAGAGCGCGCCAATGGCCTGCTTTGACTATTGCTGACTGCTCGCGTCTACAGTCACGGAAATGCAATTTAAAACCGCACGATTTCCTCGACATATCCCCTTCTCAAGTATGAGGGGGATCGTTGGTACGATTCCAATCGATTGATATCGCCAAGTAGATCGTGCACGCGATACTCTTTCGCCTCGTGATTTATACTCAAAAGCGCAGGGGCTACCTCGCGGACTGTCTTGATGTAATCCGTTGCAGTCGAAGGGCTAGAATTTTTTCATCGATCGTCAAAAAAGAGTTTTTCAACACAATAGGCCATAAGCAGACGCTTTCGCCCCACGGTCGGTACACTCCGGGACTGGCGCGGGGCGCGCGATAGAACGGGGAACCGAAGCGTGAAGACCTACCATTTCTGCGGTTATGACATTCCAGTCGACTTGATGATGCTCACTGGCGGCGGGCCCGACACCTTCGACGTCATCTCCGACGCACACATGGCCAACCTCAAGCGCCACGTCGGTCTCGAGCCGGGCTACTCGGTGCTCGAGATCGGCTGCGGCATCGGGCGGGACGCCATCCCACTCATCGACATCATCGGCAGGAACGGGAAATACCTCGGCATCGACATCATCAAGCCCTCTATCGACTGGTGCACGGCGCACATCGGACCAGGAACCCGAACTTCGAATTCGTGCACTTCGACGTACGCGACCAGCTGCACAACAACGAGGGAACGAAGCTTACGAGTGACATTGTCGTGCCGCTGGCCAGCGGCACGGTCGACCGCATCGTCCTTCAGAGCGTGTTCACGCACATGTTTCCCCCCGACATCAAGCACTACCTGAGGGAGTTCAAGCGCGTGCTCAAGCCGCACGGGCTCGTCTACGCGACCGTGTCCTCTACGACGACGCCATCCTCGACTCTGCCAGAAAGACCAATCTAACGCCGTTCAACCTGCGCTTCGAGTACGAGCTGGTCGAGGGCATTCGCCTCAACGACCCCGTGTATCCCACCGGTGCCGTGGCCTATATGCGGCCGTTCATGCAGAGGCTGCTCGACGAGGCGGGCATGATCATGGCACGCGAGCCGCTGAAGGGCGCCTGGTCCGGCTATTACAAGGACGCCGACGACGGGCAGGACGTGCTGATTCTGCGCAATTGAGCGGCAGCGAATACCCCAGTCCGGCGAACGGCCCCTACCGGAATTTCGACCAACTCAACTACTATGGGTCGCTAGGACTCAGTCGGGACGGTCAACTGCCGGCCATTTCCGGTCACTCGATCACTCGGTCGGCGCGCGGCAGGATCGAATGCGGAACGGCGAGACCGATCGCCTTTGCCGACTTCAGGTTCACGATCAGATCGAACTTGGTCGGCTGCTCAACCGGCAGTTCGGAAGATTTGGCGCCCTCCAGGATCCTGCTGACGTAACTACCGGCGCGATGCCTGGCTTCCGCGTCCAAATACGGGCCCAGTCCCTCAGACAAACTAGTCGCGGGCGATCGACCTCAACGCGTGCCCGATCTGCCCGATCACAGGCTCCCAGCGCCCCAGGCTCAATTGCCTGAAGACTCTCGCGCTCGGGTACCACTGACTGCCTTCGCGGTCGAGCGGCCAGCGCCAGTCCGACGCGAAGGGAAGCAGGCACCAAACCGGGCCTGCCTAGGGCTCCGGCAACGTGCAGGATCGAGGTGTCGACGCATATAACCAGTTCCATTAGCGAAACCAACGCCGCCGTTCGAAAAGTCCCGCAGATCCTTTCCGAGGTTCGCGATACCAGGAAGCGACTCGAGGACTTGGACGTCGCTGTCCTTCATTTCCTTTTGCAGGCTGACGAACTCGACTCCCGGCGCCGATAGGCAGGGCGCAAGGAGTGAAAGGGGAATCGACCGGTGCCTCGGAGTCGGATTTCCAGCCCAGCAGATCCCCACCCGGAATCCCCGCCGCTCGCCGAGCCGCCGCCGCCACGCCTCGAGCTTGTCTTGCGTCGCAGACAGGTAGGGGATGTCGGCAGGTATGGTCTGCGGCGTGGTCCCGAACGCAAGCGGCAGGCTGAGTAGCGGACAATGGCAGTCGAACTCGGGAAGCTTTTCTCCCTGCGCGACGATTTTCGCAACGCCTGCGAGCGTCTCGAGCAGCGGCTTCAGAAGCGCGGGAACCTCCAGTATCACTCTTGCCCCTTGTTTCGCAACAAGGGGTGCGTAGCGCACGAACTGAATGACATCGCCAAGCCCCTGCTCGGCGTGGAGCAGAATCGTTGTTCCCTCGAGTGCTTCCTTGCCCAGCCAAATCGGCTGCTCGAAATTCCTTGCCGGCGAGCTGAACCCCGTCTTCTTCCATCGCCACTCGTATTCAGCCCAGCCGTTTCGGAAGTCTCCGGTGCAAAGGAGCGCGCGGCTCAAACTCCAGTGGTAATCGGCATTCTGCGGCTTCAATGCCACCGCCCTATTTAAGCTCTCGACTGCCTCGGCGTGGCGGTTGAGGTACTGCAGCGCATTGCCGCGGTTGTTCCACAAGATCGCGGAGGCCCGGACCGCTCGCGATCGCCTTGTCGTAGCACGCAAGCGCGTCTGCGTAGCGGGCCATTTTCTGAAAGACGTACCCGAGATTATTGTGTGCGATGGCGTAGTCGGGCCTTAGGGCCAACGCTCTGCGGTAGCCCGCAAGCGCCTCGTCGTAGCGCTTCAGGTCCGCGGCTGCGTCGGCGCGCTCCGCATGCACCTCCGCGAAGTCTGGCTTGAGCGCGAGGGCGCGATCGAGGTCCGAAATCGCCTCGGCATTGCGTCCGAGACGCCGCAGCATCTGTCCCCGGGTGAAGAGCGTGCCGAAGGAATCGGGCTTGATTGCGAGGGTCCGATCGAAGCAATCGAGCGCTTCGGCGTAGCGCATCGTGTCTGCATATGTTTGGCCCAGGCCATGCAGCGCCGCAGCCGAGTCCGGCGCAGCCGCAAGCGCCTTGCGATAGCTCGCGGCCGCTTCCTCATGGCGGTGCAGGTCGCGCAGCACGTCCGCGTGCACGACGAGCGCTCTGGCCGATTCGGGCATCGCGGCAAGCCTGCTCGCGATAAGGGCGAGAGCGGCACCGGGCATGCCACGCTTCCTCAAGGCACGGGCCCGCTGGAGAATGTTGGACAACTCCGAGTCGTCATCTTTCCCGCTCATCGTAAGACTACCGGTACGCGCCTTTCGTCGACGGGTTGTGCGTGCGGGCATTTTGCAGGTGGAATTGCCCGGCTCGCGCGGCTTCCCCCGCGGCCACTTCGACATTCGACGCAACCATCTTAAACTTCTTCCTCGATGACATTGTTGGCCTACCTTTCGACAGTAATTCTATGAAGGTAGGTGTCTCACGTCACATTGGCACAAACGGCGTTCTTGATAGGCATCACGTAAGCTTTTTAACGCGCGAGCGATAATGTGTGCATCATTTGCGCGCGTATATGCTCCAGAGCCAACTTCTAAGGTCTCGGGTGTTGGGATTTGTGGGTGATGATGCATCCATTTGTATCGAGAATTCGGATCCATAACCATGACTATTCCATTCCTCGAATTAGAAAGCTTTTCAAAGATTTCCATAGCGCGACTTGCCGAGCGCCTTGCGGATTCTCTTGTGCCACGAAGAGGAAGCTGCTCGCGGCTATGGCCACGCCCTTTGTCTTGATGGCGACGCCGACATGCTAAGCGTCTACGGACGAGGGTCAAACCCCATAAGCATGGGGCGAAGGTTGGGTAAATCATTGCTGCGCCTGACGTCGATGGCTTCTACAGTAAGCGAAAGAGGTCGAACGTCTGTTATGGGTCGCTAGCCGCCGATCAACCTTTCCCAAAAGCGGACCCTCGGGTCCGCCCCGATGTGCGTGGCGAGCATGACCTCAGTGGGTCGATTTCAGCCCGTCGCGGTTACCCAGTCGCAGACGACAAAAAGGCACCGCAGGCGTTGGGCTCCGATGCTCGGGCGGGCGGTGCCGTGGGGCTGACCGGATACGACGCACTGGGTCGACCCGCCGGCCAGATCGGCGGTCCGCTACAGCCCGGCGGCGAACTCCAGCAGCGCCTGGCCGAACTTCTCGGGCCGCTCGACCGGAATGAGGTGCCCCGCATCACTGAACACCATCTCGCGCCGGGTCGGCAGGCGCGCGCCAAGTTCGGCGACGTCTTTCTCGACGCGGAACACGCGGTCGTGTAATCCCGTCATCACCAGCACCGGCAGGCGGAGCTTCTCGTAGGCAAAGTCCCACTCGGTCTCGAGCGAGCCTTCCATCAGCCGCATCAATCCGTCGGCCGGATCCATCGGCGCGAAGGCGTCCCCGGTCATGATCGCAGGCCGCATCGCGACCAGCTGGTCGGGGTTGACGAGCATCGGCAGGTTGGCGGTCATCAGCAGGCGCGCGCCGCCGGCGCGCGCCATTGCGACCATCGCATCGTTGATCCACTGCAGGCGCGCACCGGGCTTGCGCAGGGTGTTGATCAGCACCAGACCGCTCGCCTCGATGCCGGCGAGGATGCCCTGGGCGGCAAACAGTCCGCCGATCGACAGTCCGACCAGCACGGGCCTGGGCGGCTGGAGATGGTCGACGACGCGCTTCAGGTCCTCGACGATGAGGCGCGGCGTGAGGCGCGTGGAAGGCGCGAACGTGGTGTCGGCCTGGCCGCGGAAATTCCACGCCAGCGTACCGTAGCCCGCGGCGCGCAGGCGCGGTCCGATCGAAGGGTGCTGCCAGGTGCCGGTGTTTCCGGTCAGCGCGTTGACGAAGACGAAGGTCTTGCCCGCAGCGCCGGGTGCGTCGTACTCGTAGTGCAGGCTTTCGCCGGGCGAGATGTCGAGTCGGGACATGCTTACTCCAGGTGCGATGCGTGAGGAACGCCTGCGGGCGTGCGCAGGAACAGGGCCGCGACCGCGCAGGCGAACGGAATCAGCGCGAGCAGGCGCAGGGTCAAGCGTCGCGCCGCCGAGGTAGTCGAAGGCGAAGCCGACGGGCAGGGGCCCGAGCGAGGCGCCGACCACGGCGATCATCTGGCCGGTGCCCTGCAGGCTGCCGAGGTGGCGGCGGCCGAAGTAGCGCGGCATCAGGTAGCCGAACATGGTCAGGCTGAACGCATTGTTGAGGCCGAACAGCATCGCGTAGAGCACGGCGCTGGTCAGATCGCGGACGAAGGTCACCCCGATGAGCCCCAGCGCGGTGATCACCAGCCCGGCGACGAAGACATAGCGCGTGCGGAAGCGGTCGAAACCGCGCCCGACGAAGGGCATGGCCAGCAGCAGCGTGAGCGCCGACACGGGGAACACGCGCGCCGCGATCTCGGCGCTGACGCCCTGCGCGCGCAGGATCGACACCTGATAGAAGTGCAGCGTGGTGACCAGCATCGCGATCGCGCACCAGCCGGCCGCGATGATGTAGAAGGCCGGCGTGCGCAGCGCTTCGCGCAGCGTCAGGCCGGGCAGCGCCTGCGCCGCTCGCCGCCGCGGCCTCGGCCGCGGCGCGATCGCCGTCCGGGTGCAGCCCGCGATCCTCGGGCTTGTCGTACGAGCAGCAGCAGCACCGGTGGCAGCATGAGCAGCCAGGTCAGCAGCCCCAGCACCACCCAGGCCTTGCGCCAGCCGATCTCGGCGACCAGCCACTGGCCGAGCGGCGGATGCACCGCCATCGACACGCCGAAGCCGAGCGCCATCAGGCTCAGGGCGAAGCCGCGCCGCCGGCTGAACCACTGCGCGACCAGGTTCGCGCAGTTCAGCATCAGCGAGCCCTGGCCGAGGAAGCGCAGCGCGGCGAAGCCGAGCGCGAGCGAGAGCAGCCCGGCCGCCGCGCCGAACAGCATGCAGGCGAGCCCGAGCAGGCCGATCACCACCAGGGTCATGCGCCGCGGGCCGTGGCGGTCGACCAGGCGGCCCATGTAAGGCAGGCAGAAGCGCCGCGCCCAGCGTGGCCAGCCCGTAGGCCGAGGCGATCGCCGCGTTCGACAGTCCCGAGGTCCCGTCCGATCGGCCCGACGAACACGCTGAAGGTGTGCGACTGCCCGGGACCGCTGGCGAAGATGCCGAGCCCGGCGACGCCGAGGATCGTCCAGCCGTAGAAGAAGCGCCGATGAGGGCGTGGAACATCGTGTCGCGCAGGCGCTTGGGGAGGTCATTGGGTCGTCGAATGCATGTTTGAAAACTGTAGCAGAGGAGGTGCTTCAGGCGGCGAGAGTTTCACGAAAGCGTTTGGCCTGCGATTGGTTTTCTAAACGATCTCCCGATCGCGGACGGTCGCGCTCGAGCGTCGGCATTCATCCGCGGCCGCGGGTGCGATCGGTCTAAATCAGGAGATTGTTAAAACCCGTTTCGGCTTTCGGTAGGTCGGGGGTCCCTCTGCTCAAACAAGCCTTTGACTTTCAGCGAGCCGCCCCGTAGCGTTCCCCGCATGCACGATCTCCTGATTACCGGCGCCACGGTTTACGACGGCAGCGGCGCGCCCGGCCTGCGTTCCGACGTCGCAGTGAATGAAGGCAAGATCACGGAAGTCGGGCGCATCAAGGATGGCGCGCGCGAATCGGTCGATGCCGACGGCCTCGCCCTGATGCCCGGCATCGTCGACGTGCACACGCACTACGACGCGCAGCTGACCTGGGATCCGACGCTGTCGCCGTCGACCGTCGCTCGGCGTGACGACGGCGGTGCTCGGCAACTGCGGCTTCGGCATCGCGCCGTGCCCGGCGCCGATGCGCGAGACGATGGTGAAGAACCTGTCGGAGGTGGAAGGCATGGACCTCGCCGCGCTGCTCAAGGGCACGCGCTGGGACTTCGAGACCTTTCCGCAGTACCTCGAGCAGCTGCGTGCGGCGAAGCCGTATGCCAACGTCGCGGTGCTCGCGCAGCATTCGACGATCCGCACGGCGGTGATGGGCGACGACGGCGTCGCTGCGCGCGCGCAACCGACGCCCGAGGAGCTGGCGCGCATGCAGCGCGCTGGTGCGCGAGGCGCTGGACGCGGGCGCGATCGGCTTCGCATCGTCGTTTTCGCCCAACCACAGCGGCTGGGCGGGGCGGCCGATGCCCTCGACGATTGCGTCGGAAGCGGAGCTATTCGCGCTCGGTCGACGCTGCAGGACGCGGGGCGCGGGCGTGTTCGTCATGGCCACGGGCTCGCGCGCGACGCCCGAGGTGATGGAATCGATCGCGGCGCGCACCGGACGGCCGGCGTTCATGGTGACGGTGCTCGCGATGCACAACGCAGCCGACCCGTCCAAGGCATTGACCTATTACGAGCGCTGCGCGGCGGCGCGCGCGCGCGGGCACGAGGTCTACATCCACACCAGCTGCCAGCCGCTGTCGTTCGACTTCACGTTGAAGGATCCGTATCTGCTGCTACTCGCACGACGCGTTCGATCGGGTGAAGCTGGCGAAGGGCGGTGATCTCGAGCCAATCTACGCCGACCCGGCGTTTCGTGCGCGGTTTCGCGAGAACCTTGCGCACCCCAAGGCCGCGATCCTGTTTTTCGGCGACTGGGCGAAGATCGAGTTTCCCGACGGCAGCACGGTCGCCGAACGTGCGGCGGCGGCGGGCGCAGACCCGCTCGACTATTTCTTCGATCAGGCGCTCGCCGAGAAGCTCGCGACGCGCTTCATCGCCAAGCTCTACCAGAACGACGACGCCGGCGTCGCGCCGCTGCTCAGGCACGACGCAGGCGTGATTGCGCTGTCGGATGCGGGTGCGCACCTCATCTTCCTGTGCGACGCCGGTTTCGGGCTGCATTTCCTCGATCACTGGGTGCGCGAGACCGGAACCTTCACGCTGGCCGAAGGTGTGCGCCGACTGACCTCGCGACCCGGCGACCCAAGTACCGCATTCCCGGTCGCGGGCGGATCGCGCCGGGTCGCTGGGCCGACCTGGTGCTGTTCGATCCGGCTACGGTGGGCATCTCGCCGCTCGAGCGCGCGGCTGACCTGCCCGGCGGCGGTACGCGCATGATTCGCCGGTCCCGGCGGCGTGCACGGCGTGTGGGTGAACGGGACGCGGATCGCCGATGCGCAGGGAATGCGATCGCTCGAGGCGGGGCCGGGCCGGGTGCTGCAGGAATTCGAGTGCTGATCCCGATCGCTTGAGCGTTTCGAGGTACATACGCTCGAGATGAACGACGCATGATCGACGGCGATACCATCACGCTGTACGCGGCGGTCTTTCGTCGTCGTCGAAATTGCCGGCATCGTCACGGCGCTGCGCGCGGTGATGACCGCACGGACGTCGCAGGGCGCGGTGGCCTGGGCGATCGCGCTGGTGATCTTTCCCTGGGTGACGCTGCCGCTCTATGCGGTGTTCGGCGGACGCAAGTTTCGCGGCTACCGCCTCGCACGCCGTTCGGGGGACGCCGACATTCGCGCGCTCGCGCGACGCATCGAAGGCCAGTTCGAGCCGGTGTTGCAGCGCGAACCGGGTGCGAACAGGTCGCAGCCGTTCGCCGCGCTCGAGCGCCTGGCGCTGATGCCGTTCCTCGGCGGCAACGACGCGCGCCTGCTGATCGACGGCGAGGCGACGTTCGCTGCAATTCTCGAGGCGATCGCGCAGGCGAGCGACTACGTGCTGCTCGAGTTTTACATCGTGCACGACGACGGCATCGGCCGCGCATTGCATGCGGCGCTGATCGACTGCTGCCGGCGCGGGGTGCGCGTGCTGTTCATCTACGACTCGATCGGCAGTTACGACGTTGCCGGCGTCCTACATGGAGTCGCTGCGCGATGCCGGTGCGCAGGTCGAGCCGTTCCTCAGCACGCGCAATCCGATGCGCCGGCTGCAGCTCAATTTTCGCAACCATCGCAAGATCGTCGTCGTCGACGGCCGTCTGGCCTACGTCGGCGGTCATAACGTGGGCGACGAATATCTCGGCTGCGTGCCGGAGTTGAGTCCCTGGCGCGACACGCATATCGAGGTGCGCGGTCCGGCGGCGAGCGCGGTGCAGCTGGCGTTCATCGAGGACTGGAACTGGGTCGCCGGCGAGATCCCCGACCTGCATTGGCGCGCGGAGGCGGTCGAGCCGCGCGATCTGCCGGTGCTGGTGGTGCCATCGGGTCCCGCGGACGAGTTCGATACCTGCAGCCTGTTCTTCACGCATGTGATCGACAGTGCGCAGCGCCGGTTGTGGATCAGCAGTCCGTACTTCGTGCCCGACGAGCCGGTCGTCGCTGCGCTGCAGCTCGCCGTGATGCGCGGGGTCGACGTGCGCATCCTGCTGCCGGGCGGCCGGATCATCGGTCGGTCTATCTCGCCGGCATTTCGTTTGTCGAAGATCTGCGCGGCTCGGGCGTGCGCCTGTTTCGCTTCCAGAAAGGCTTTCTGCACCAGAAGGTCACGCTGTGCGACGACGTCGCCATCGTCGGAACCGCGAACCTCGACAACCGTTCGTTCCGGCTCAACTTCGAGATCAGCGTGCTGGTGGCCGACGCGCAGTTCGCCGGCGACGTGGCCGGCATGCTGGCGCTCGATTTCGAGAACAGCGCGCGAGATCGACGCCGCGCGGCTCGCGGCCATCTCACTGCCGACGCGCGTCGCGTCTCGCGCTGCACGGCTGTTCGCGCCGGTGCTCTGAGAACAGGCGCGGCGTCGTGCGCGCCGCGGCGCGCCACCGGCGGCGGTAACATTGGGCATGGAAAATTCTGCTGCGACGAACGGCGATAGTGCCAAGGACGGGTCGCAGCCGCCCGAGCGACGTAGATTGAAACGTTTCGCGTGCGCGCTAGGCGCGGTCTTGATCCTGCTCGTGGCGCTGATCGCGCTGGTCGAATTCCGTATTCCGCTGGATTGGGCGCGTGCGCGCATCGAATCGGCGGCGAGCCCGGGCCATCGGCTGCAGATCAGGTTGCGTGGGCCGTTGACGCTGATCACGGGCCTACAACCGGCGCTCGAAGCGCACGACGTGGTCCTTTCGGTGCAGCGCGAGAGCGGCGCGGTCGAATTGGCGCGGCTCGGCGTGGCACGCACCGGTATCGAGCTGCGCGCCCTGTTTGCGCGCGAAGTCCACCCGACGAATGCGAGAGCGTCCGACCTCGTGCTGCGCATCGATGCGGCGACGTTCGCCGCGGCCGCGCTCGGGCAGGACCGGCGCGCGGGGCGTCCCGCGACGACGTGCGGCCGCTGCGCCATCCGGCTGGCGCTTCGTCGGCGTGCGCAGCTTGCAGGTCGATCACGCGCGCGCGCGGTTCGTTCTGCCCGCGCTCAGCCATCCATTGGAGATCGCGGTCGAGTCGATGACGTTGAAGGCGTCGCGAAACGAGCAGGTGACGATCGAAGCGCAGGGGACGGCAGCGGGCGAAGCGATGCGGGTCGATTTTCGTGGCGGTCCTTCACGCGTCTGCTCGCGGGCAAGCGGGCGATACCACTCGATCTGCGTTTTACGCTCGCCGACGCATCGTTCTACGGCAACGGCACGCTCGACCTGGCACAGCGGCACGGCGATTATCAGGTTGCACTCAAGGGCAACGGTCGTTCATCGAACGCGTGGTGCCGGGCTTCCAGTCCGAGGTCAGGTCGTCACCGCCGAGGGGCGCCACGGGGGGTTTCGGGCCGGGGGGCGCGCCAGCGGCCGACGCCCGGGGGGGGGGGGGGGTGAGCGGGAGCAAGGGCGGGGGTTTTATCGGCGGGGGGACGGGGGCCTCGCGTGGGGGTCAGGTGGTACCGACGCGAACGCGGGCGTTGGGCAAGCGGACCGATCGCGCTCGAAGCGCTGCATCCCGAGGTGGAGCGCGCGGGCGTCAGTGGCGTGGTGCGGAGCGCGAAGCTCGCCCTGCGTGGCGCAGGCGGGGGCGTGGCGCAGATCAAACGATCACTCGAGGGTGAGCTCGATCTGGGCGTGGTGGATGCGCAATGGCGGCGGGAGAACAAAGGTCCCGCCACGCGGATCAAGATCGAAGCGGCGCAGCTTGCCGCAACGCGCGACGCGCTGCGCGGCGCTTTCACCGCGGCAATCGACGATGCGACCGTCGTTTTCAAGCTCGAGAGCGAGCGCGCTGCGATCGAATCGGGCGCGCGCGTCGTCGAAAGCGCCTTCGACGCGAGCGTCCGCCGCGCCCGGCACCGCGGGCAGCATTTCGTCGCGCACGGTGCGCTTGCGCTGGGGCCCGAGGCCTGGCACGTCGAGGTGAAGGAGGCACGCCTCGGCAGGACTCGAGGTCGCGCGACCGTAAAGGGTGCATGGGCGGGCACTACGCCGCTCGCGCTGTCCGCGGCCTTCTCGCACTTCGACACCGCGGCACTCGGGTTCTTCGATTTCGAGAGCGTACGGCGCAGGGCGAAACCAGTCCCCTGGGAGCACACGCCGGTCCTGCCGCGCGAGCTTCGCCTGCCGGCGGCCGATTTCGAGCTCTCGGCCGGGCGCTTCGAGGCAGGCTCGATTCGCTTCGACGCGGTACGGCTGGCCGGTCGCAGCCGCGCAGGGCGGCTCGAGCCGACCCGCTTCGAGCTCAAGGCGAAAGGCGGCGCGCTGAAGGGCGAGCTGAGCGCTGACCTGCGCGGCAAGGTTCCGGAGCTGCGGGCCAGCGTCGCGGCAACCGACTTTGATCTGCGCGACCTGCTTGCACGGTTTGAGATCAAGACCGATCGCGCCGCGGCAAGGCAGCTCGAGGCGAAGCTCGATTTGCGTGGCGCGCGGCTGGGCGAGGCGCTCGCGCAAAGCACGCTGCAGGTTTCCGCGCAGGGGCTCGATGTCGCCGCACCCGGGCCGCTCGCCGAGCGCCGCAAGCTCGCCTTCGACGGAAAGCTCGATGTCGGCAGCAATAAGGGACTGCTCTCGGTCTCGGCAGATGGCCGGCTGAACGGCAAGGCGTTTCGCGTCACCTCGCGCGGCCCGCAGCTTGCAACGTTGATCGCGCGTGCTGAGCATGTTCCGGTGGATGTCGATCTGAGCATCGCCGGGAGCACGCTCGCGGTGCACGGCACGCTCGCAAAAGGTCCCGCGGCGGATGTCGGCATCCGGCTGGAAGCGAAGCGGGTTGACGAGCTGCTCGCGCTCGGCGGGCTGGAAACCACGGCGCGCGGCGCGCTGACGGCGAGCACGCAGCTCAAGCTGACGCCCCCGGCGCGCTACGCGCTCAATGAACTCGACATCCGCCTCGGCGAGAGTGCGCTGAGCGGTCATGTCGTGGCCGACTGGTCGGCGGCGCGGCCCGCGATCGAGGCGACGCTCGCGGGACCCGTGCTGCGCTTGCGCGACCTGGGCTTCGACGCCAGCGACGGCAAGCCGAAACCGGGCGCGGTGCCGAAGGCCGAGGCGCAGCCATCGGCTGCGCCCGGTTGGGTCGCCCCGTTGCGCAGCGTCGATGCGACGGTCGACCTCCGGGTCGAGCGCATGTACGCGGCGGGCGAAGCGCTGGGAAGCATGCAACTCGCGGCGCGGCTCAAGGACGGCTACTTGAAACTGGCGCCGTGGACGTTCACGGAGGGCGAGAGCAGGCTGCGCGGGGAAGCCGAAGTCGATGCGACCGGCGCCACGCCGTCGTACGCGTTGCGCGCCGAGCTGCGCGACTACGACGTGACGCCGCTCCTGCGCTCGTTCGACCCACGCTCGAAGGGCAGCGCGACCTTCGATGCGCGCGCGGCGCTGCGCAGCAGCGGCACCGGCGCGGCCGCGATCGCGAACCTGAGCGGCGTCCTGGACGTCGCGAGCTACGCAGTCGGGGTCGGTTCGGGTGCGATCGCGTTGATGGGCGTCAACCTGACCGGCCTGGTGCTGCGTACACTGGATCAGTCGCAGGCCTCGAAGATCAATTGCGTGGTGGGCGTGTTCGACATCGACAAGGGCATCATGAGAAGCCGCGCGCTGTTCCTCGACACGACGCGGCTGCGCATCATGGGCAACCTGGACGTCGATCTGGCCGCGCGTTCGCTCGACGGCGGCTTGCGCCCGCGCCCGAAGAATCCGCGCCTGTTCAGCGTGACGACGCCGGTCAACATCTCCGGGACCTTCGACGCGCCGAAGGTTTCGCCTTCGACCAGCGCGCTGCCCGAGCTCATCATCCGCTATTCCAACCCGTACACGATCTTTCTCGGCAGCCTGATGGACACCGAAAGCGCCAAAGCCGACGGCAGCGACGACTGCCGTGCGGCCTACGCGAGATCGGAGGCGGCGCGGCCAGAGCTTGGCGACGAGCTGCGCAAACTATTCAGATTGCGACCTTGAACCGGAGGCGGCCCATGAACCTGGACCTACTGAAGCGAGCGAGCACGCTTGGCATTGCGCTGTTGCTCGGCGCCTGCGCATCGACCACGCTGACCAACGCCTGGAAGGACCCGGAGTACAAGGGCGCCGGCTTCCGCAAGCTGCTGGTCGTCGGCGCGACCGACTCGCCGACCAACCGGCGCGTATTCGAGGAGGAGTTCTCGCGCGCGCTGCGTGCCGCGGGCGTCGAGACGGTCTCCAGCTACACGGTCATCGCGCAGGACGGCAAGAAGATCGACGAAGGCATGCTGAAGGACGCCGTGCGCAGGCAGGGTCTCGACGGCGTGGTGATGACGCGCCTGGTGCGCATCGACAAGCAGACCGTCTACACGCCGGGCTACGCCTGGGGCGTGCCCGCGCTGGGCTATCGCAACAGCCTGTACGGCTATTACAACGGCGCCTGGTCGCCCTACGCGATGCCGGCCGAGATCCGCGAGTACGAATCCGCGGTGCTCGAGACCACCTTGTGGAACGCGGCTGACGAGAAGCTGGTGTGGACCGCAACCACCTCCACCTTTGCGCCGTCCAACGTGAAGTCGGCGACCATCGACTTCTCGAAGGTGGTGATCGAGGAGCTGAAGGCGCGCAAGCTACTCTGAGGCGCCGAGCAGCATCCGGTTGAGCCGCTTGACGAAGGCCGCCGGGTCGGCAAGCTGGCCGCCTTCGGCGAGCTGCGCCTGCTCGAGCAGCAGCTGGCCCCAGTCGGCGAGGCGCGCCGCGTCGGTCTCGTCGCGCAGGCGCTCGATCAGCGCGTGCTTCGGATTGAGCTCCAGGATCGGCTTGGTCTCGGTGCCGGGCAGCTTCTGGCCGGCCGATTTCAGCAGCCGCTGCAGGTGGCCGCTCATGTCGTTGGCGTCCGCCACCAGGCAGGCGGGCGAATCGGTCAGGCGGAAGGTCGGCCGCACGTCCTTGACGCGATCGCCGAGCGCGGCCTTGAGGCGCTCGATGAGGTCCTTGGCTTCGGCGGCGGTCTTTTCCTGCTCGGCCTTCTCGGTCTCGTCGGCGAGCGCGTCGAGATCGAGGCCGCCCTTGGCCACCGACAGCAGCGGCTTGCCCTCGACCTCGTGCAGGTAGGACAGCATCCATTCGTCGACGCGCTCGCCGAGCAGCAGCACCTCGATGCCCTTCTTGCGGAAGATCTCCAGCTGCGGGCTGGCGCGCGCCGCGTCCCAGCTGTCGGCGGTGACGTAGTAGATCCCGGCCTGCTTGTCCTTCATGCGGCCGATGTAGTCGGCGAAGGACACGTTCTGCTCGGGGCCGTCGTTCGCGGTCGAGGCAAAGCGCAGCAGCCTGGCGATGCGCTCGCGGTTGGCGGCGTCCTCGCCGGCGCCTTCCTTGAACACGCGCCGAACTGGCTCCAGAAGGTCGCGTACTTCTCCTCGTCGTTCTCGGCCAGGTCCTCGAGCATCGCCAGCACCCGCTTGGTCGAGCCCTCGCGGATCATGCGCACGTCGCGTGATTCCTGCAGGATTTCGCGCGACACGTTGAGCGGCAGGTCGTTCGAGTCGATCACGCCGCGCACGAAGCGCAGGTAGGGCGGCAGCAGCTGCTCGGCGTCTTCCATGATGAACACGCGCCGCACGTAGAGCTTGACGCCGTGGCGCTGGTCGCGGTCCCAGAGGTCGAAGGGCGCGCGCTCGGGCAGGTAGAGCAGCTGGGTGTACTCGCTGCGGCCCTCGACGCGGTTGTGCGTCCAGGCGAGCGGCTCGCCGAAGTCGTGCGAGACGTGCTTGTAGAAGGCGTGGTACTGCGCGTCGTCGATCTCGCTCTTCGGCCGCGCCCACAGCGCGCAGGCCTGGTTGACCGTCTCCGTTCGTCGCCGGCGCGGTAGGCGCTCGCCTCCTTGTCCCAGACCTGTTCGCGCGCATGCGGATCGGCAGCGAGATGTGGTCGGAATAGCGGGTGATGATGTGGCGCAGGCGCGCGGCATCGAGCAACTCGTCCTCGCCTTCGCGCAGATGCAGCGTCACGTCGGTGCCGCTCTCGGCGCGCTCGGCGGGCTCGATGGTGAACTCGCCGCCGCCATCGCTTTCCCAGCGCACCGCGCTGTCGGCGGGCTGGCCGGCGCGCCGCGTCATCACGCTGACGCGGTCGGCGACGATGAACGAGGAGTAGAAGCCGACGCCGAACTGGCCGATCAGCTGGGCGTCCTTCTGCTGGTCGCCGGTCAGGCGGGCGAAGAACTCGCGCGTGCCGGAGCGGGCGATGGTGCCGAGATGCTCGATCACCTCGTCGCGCGTCATGCCGATGCCGTTGTCCGAGACGGTGATGGTGCGTGCGTCCTTGTCGAACGCGACGCGGATGCCGAGTTCGGCGTCGCCTTCGAGCAGCGCCGGCTGGGCGAGCGCCTCGAAGCGCAGCTTGTCGCAGGCATCCGAGGCGTTGCAGATCAGCTCGCGCAGGAAGATCTCCTTGTTGCTGTACAGCGAGTGGATCATCAGCTGCAGCAGCTGCTTGACCTCGGCCTGGAAGCCGAGGGTTTCCTTGGGCGCGCCCATGTGTGCTCTCCTTGCTCCTGCGTCAGAACCGCCGGTAGATGGGGGCGGTGGGGAGGCTTTCAAGATGAGGCAGGTGGGGTCAGACCCCTTTTGACGACTCCCAGAGTTATCCACAGGGGTCTGACCCCATTCACTTCCAAAGATCGACCGTCTTGCCTTGCTTTTGCATCCGCTCGGCCCGACACCGCAGAAAGCGCTGGAAGGAGGGTTCTTTCGCGTAGGCGCCGCTCGAGACGTAGGCGAACGATCCGGCGAGGTGGAAGGGGCGGAGATAGGCTTCGGTGCGGAACACCTCGTGCCCGGTGGCATCGAAGAATACGATGCTCGGCGTGTACACGAGCTTCAGGCTGCGCATCCACGCATCGGCGGGCGTCGCCTTTCCATCCGGCGTCGTGATCGGCGTGCGCTCGCCGAGGGCGAGGCGCGCGACGTCGAATTTCGCGAGTTCGACCTCGACCTCGGGGCACCGAAGAAGCCCTCGCGGTGCATCTCGTCGCAGCCGGCGCAATAGGGCGTTTCGAATACGACGGCGAGCGGTTTGCCACCGGCGCGCCGCGTCAGGTCCGGGGGCGAGGCAATGAAGAAGGGCTCCGGATGCAGCATCGCGCTCGCTTCGTCCATGACGGCGCTTGCCAGGTAATCGCGAAACGCGA
>CAVQQK010000021.1:0-31710 GCA_963714925.1 uncultured beta proteobacterium
TGCCGAAGGAGCCGCCGACGTCCTTGCAGATCACGCGCACGTTCGCCTCGGGTATGTTGAGGTGGCGCGAGAAGATGTCCTGCATCATGTGCGGCGCCTGCGTCGCCTGGTACACGGTCAGGCTGTGCTCGGCGGCGTTGTAGTCGGCGAGGATTGCGCGGCCCTCGAGCGTGACGCCCGTGTGGCGGCCGAAGCCGTAGGTCTCCTCGACCACGACATCGGCCTTCTTCATCGCGGCCTCGAAACCGTCGGTCTCGAAGTTGCGGCTGAAGCAGATGTTGTCGCCGAGCTCGGGGTGGATCAGCTGCCGGTTGGAGAGTGCGTCCTCCATGTCGGTGACCACCGGCAGTTCCTCCCACTCGGCGCTCACGTGGCCGAGCGCGTCTTCGGCCTGCGCGCGCGTCTCGGCGACGATCGCCGCCACCGCCTCGCCCTGCGAACAGGCGCGCTCGATCGCCACCGCGTGCTGCGGCGGCGACTTGATGCCCTTCAGGTGAGCGAGCACGCCCACCCAGGGCGTGCAGTATTCGGCGATCGCGCGCCCGTCGAGGGCGGCGATCACGCCGGGCTGGCGCGCGGCCTGCGCAAGGTCGAGCTTCTTGATGCGTGCGTGCGCATGCGGGCTGCGGAAGAACACGACGTGCGCGAGGCGCGGAAACTGCAGGTCGTCGGTGTACGCGCCGCGCCCCTGCAGCAGGCGCTTGGCGTTTGCGCGCGGCACGCTCTGGCCGATGTAGCCGATCTGGGTTTCAGTGGTTCTGGCGGTCTTGGCCGTCTTCGGCTTGGGCGGCGCATCCACCTCCACCGCGACCGGCGCGAGTACTGCGGATCGTTGCGGTCGTTCATCGCCCCACCTCCGTGCGCGGCATGCGCAGCTCGTTTCGATCGCGTCGATGATCGCGTGGTACCCGGTGCAGCGGCACAGGTTGCCCGACATGAACTCGCGGATCTCGTCGCGCGTCGCCTCGGGATACGCCTGGATGAGCGCCTGCGCGGTGAGCAGCATCCCCGGCGTGCAGTAGCCGCACTGCAGCGCGTTGCGCTGGTGGAAGGCCTGCTGCAGCACCGCGAGTTCGCCCGAATCGGACAGCCCTTCCACCGTGTCCACGCGCTTGCCGTCGGCCTGCACCGCGAGCGTCAGGCAGCCGCGCCGGATCTCGCCGTCGACGCGCACCGTGCACGCGCCGCACACGCCGTGCTCGCAGGCGACGTGCGAACCGGTGAGCCCGAGTTCCTCGCGCAGGAAGTCGATCAGGTGCATGCGCGGCGCGATGCGCCGCGTGACCGGCGTACCGTTCACGGTCATGGTCGTTTCAAGCAGTGCTTCCACGGGGTCGCTCCCTGCGTTCAGGCGGCAAGTGCCGCGACTGCGCGCGCGGCAAGCACGCGCGCCAGATGCCGCTTTGCGGCGACCGAGGTATAGAGGTCCGCATCCGGCGCGAGGTCCGCGTCGAGCGCGCCCTGCGCCGCGCGCAGCGCGTCGCCTGTCGGCGCCCTGCCCTCGAGCGCGGCCATCGCGCCCACTGCGAGCACCGGCGTCACGCCGACGCCGAGATAGACCAGCCGCAGTCCGAGAGCGTGTTGCCGGTTTTCGACGCGCGCGCGGCGAGGCCGACAATCGCGTAGTCGCCGCGCCGGCGCACCAGTTCCAGGAATGCATGGCGCTCATCCTTTGCGACGCAGGGAAACTCGACCGCGGTCACGAGCTCGCCGGCGCCGAGCGTCGTTGTGTAGAGGTCCTTGAAGAATTCGATTGCGCCGATACGCCGCTCGCCCTTGTCCGAGGCGACGACGATTGTCGCCTCGAGCGCGACGCAGCAGGCCGGCCATTCGGCCGCCGGATCGGCCATCGCGACCGAGCCCCCAGCGTGCCGGCGTTGCGAATCGCGACATGTGCAATATGGGGCGCGGCCTGCGCAAGCAGCGGCGCGTGTTTCGCCACCACATCGGATTGTTCGATCGCGCGGTGCGTCGCGCGCGCGCCGATCACCAGGGTCTTGCCCTTGAGGGCGATCCCGTCGAGGCCCGGAATCGCGCCGATGTCGATCAGGATGTCCGGTGCCGAGAGGCGCATGTTGAGGCTGGCGAGCAGACTCTGGCCGCCCGCGAGCACGCGCGCGTTCTCGCCGTGCTGCGAGAGCAGCATCGACGCTTCCTCCAGCGAACGCGGCTTCGCGTAAGCGAATGCTGGCGCCTTCATGCCTGACCTCCTCCTCGCGTCGATTATGCCCGCGCTAGGCCTTGAGGCGGTAGCCCGTTTTGAAAATCCACCATACGGCGCCAAGGCACACGCAGCAGGAACGCCGCCGTCATCGCGAGGCTGACGGCCGACGTTCACGTCGGCGATCTCGTAGAAGCTCCAGCGAAAGCCGCTGATCAGATAGACGACCGGGTTGAACAGCGTGACCGTCTGCCACGCGGGCGGCAGCATGTCGATCGAGTAGAAGCGTGCCGCCGAGAAAGGTCAGCGGCGTGATGACGAGCAGCGGCACGATCTGCAGCTTCTCGAAACCGTCGGCCCAGATGCCGATGATGAAGCCGAACAGGCTGAAGGTCACCGACGTCAGCACGAGGAACGTGATCATCCACAGCGGATGCGCGATCTGCAGCGGCACGAACAGGCCCGCCGTCGCCAGGATGATCAGACCGAGATGATCGACTTGGTGGCCGCCGCGCCGACGTAGCCGATCACGATCTCCCAGGCGACATCGGCGCCGACAGCATCTCGTAGATCGTGCCGGTGAACTGGGAAAGTAGATGCCGAACGAGGCGTTGGAGATGCTCTGCGTCAGCAGCGACAGCATGATCAGCCCGGGCACGATGAAGGCGCCGTAGCTCACGCCGTCGATCTCGGCGATGCGCGAGCCGATCGCCGCGCCGAAGACCACGAAGTACAGCGAGGTGCGACAGCACCGGCGCGACGATGCTTTGCAGCAGGGTGCGCCCGGTGCGCGCCATCTCGAGCAGGTAGATCGCGCTGAATCGCGTACAGGTTCATGCTCCTGCCTCACCAGGCTCGACGAAGATCTCCTCGAGCGAGCTTTGCGTCGTGTGCAGGTCCTTGAAGCCGACGCCCGCGCTCGCCAGATCGCGCAGCAGCTCGGCGATATGCCGGTGCGCTCGCCCTGCGCGTCGTAGGTGTAGACGAGCTCGCTGCCGCCCGCGGCCAGCTGCAAGGCGGTGCGCGGCCAGCGCGGCCGGCACGCCGTCGAGCGGCACGTGCAGCTGCAGCGTCAGCTGCTTCTTGCCGAGCTTGCTGCATCAGCCGCAGCCTTGTCCTCGACGAGGATGATCTCGCCGCGGTTGATGACGCCGATGCGGTCGGCCATCTCCTCGGCCTCCTCGATGTAGTGCGTGGTGAGGATGATGGTGACGCCCGTCTCGCGCAGCGCGCGCACCACCTGCCACATGTCCTGGCGCAGTTCGACGTCGACGCCCGCGGTCGGCTCGTCCAGGAACAGGACCTGCGGGCTCGTGGGCCAGCGCCTTGGCGATCAGCACGCGGCGCTTCATGCCGCCCGACAGCGTCATGATGCGCGCGTCCTTCTTGTCCCACAGCGACAGTTCCCTCAGCACCTTCTCGATCTGGGCCGCGGTCGGGCGGCTTGCCGAACAGGCCGCGGCTGAAGCTGACGGTGGCCCAGACGGTCTCGAAGGCATCGGTGGTCAGTCTCCTGCGGCACCAGCCCGATCATGGCGCGCGCGGCGCGGTAGTCGCGCACGATGTCGTGGCCGTCCACCGTCACCGTGCCGGCGCTCGGCGTCACGATGCCGCAGACGATGCTGATCAGCGTCGTCTTGCCGGCGCCGTTCGGCCCGAGCAGCGCGAAGATCTCGCCGCGGTGGATTCGAGGTCGACGTCCTTCAACGCCTCGAAACCCGAGGCGTAGGTCTTGGAAAGCTTCGAGATCGAGATGACCGGCGGCACCGGCCGAAGCTTAGCCGGTCTGCGGCAGGTTCGCGCCGACGCCGCACGCAGCGGTGCCTGCTAGGATTACGCCTCATGTATCGGAGCCTTGCATGATTCGCCTGCTTGTCATTCTGGCCGCGCTCGTGGCCTCGGCCACCCCCACGCTCGCGCAACACGGTCACCAGCCGATGCACCGCCATTTCAGCGACGCCGAGCGCTGGGCGCAGGTGTTCGACGATCCGGCGCGCGACAAGTGGCAGAAGCCCGACCAGGTCGTCGCCGCGCTAACGCTCGCGCCCGATGCGCGCGTGGCCGACATCGGTTCGGGCACGGGCTATTTCTCGGTGCGGCTCGCGCGCGCAGTGCCCGAGGGCACGGTCTACGGCGCTGACCTCGAACCCGACATGGTGCGCTACCTGAACGCGCGCGCCGAGAAAGAAAAGCTCGCCAATCTCGCCTCGCATGTCGCCGCGCCGGACGACCCGAAGCTGCCCGCGCCGGTCGATTTGGTGCTCGTGGTCGACACCTATCACCACGTCGGCGCGCGCGCGCAGTATTTCGCCAAGCTGCGCGAGACGCTCAGGCCGGGCGGGCGGGTCGCGATCATCGATTTCAAGCTCGACTCGCCCACTGGTCCGCCGCCGGCCGGGCGCATCGCGCCCGCACAGGTGGAACAGGAGATGACGCAGGCCGGCTACCGCCGGATCGCAGCGCACGAGTTCCTCCCCTACCAGTATTTCCTCGTGTTCGCGCCGGCGCGCTGATGCCAGCGCGTCAGTCCAGGCGCAGCGCACGCACGTTGTAGGCGGCGACCGGGCGCTGAAATCCTTTTAGCGTCAGTTCGCCGACCGACACCGCATCGATGCGCGTCTCGGTTTTCGAGAAAATGCGTGGTGCGACGAGAATCTGCTCGTCCGCGGCCTCACCGCAAAGTCGCGCCGCGAGATTGGTGACCGTGCCGATCGCGCCGTAGTCGAACCGTCCCTCGAAGCCGATCGTGCCGATGGTCGCGTAGCCGCCCGCGATGCCGACGCCGAAGCCGAGTGCATGGCCGTGCTTTTTCCATCCCTGCGCGAGCGTTGCAATCGCCTCGCGCATGCGCAGCGCCATGCGAATTGCCTGCAGCTCGTGGTTCTCGACCGGCAGGGGCGCGTTGAACAGGATCATCACGCCGTCGCCGGCGAAGTGCTCGATGGTGCCATCGAATTCCATGATCGCGCGGCCGAGCTCGGCGTGGTATTCGCGCAGCACGCTCATCACCTCTTCCGGCTCGGCGGTCTCGGTAAAGCCGGTGAAGCCGCGCAGATCGACGAATACGACGGTGATCTCCTGGCGTCGCGTTTTGAGCGGGTCGTCCGCGTCGCCCGACATGATCAGGTCGCTCACCTTGGGTGAGAGGAACCGCGTGAGTTTCGACATCTGCCCGATCTGCGCAACCTGCTCGGTCACGCGCGTCTCCAAGCGCGCGTTCCATTCGGCGATCTGCGCCGCCTGCTCCTCGAGCTGCCGGTTCTTGTCGCGGATCTCCTGGAAAAGCCTTTCCAGCACCCGGTTCTTCTCGGTGATCTGTCGGTTCGCCTCCTCGGTACGCCGCGTCGCCTCGAGCAGGTCGCGCTCGGCCTGCTTTTGCTCGCTGACGTCGGTCATCACGGTGACCGTGCCGCCCGCCGCGGTCCGCCGGCGCAGGATGCGAAACCAGCGCCCATCGGGGGCATGGTCCTCGAAGCCGCGGCCCGAAGGATTGCGCAGGCTCTCGACGCGCTGCGCAACCTGCGCATCGACTTCGCCCGGGCCGTAGTAGCCGTTCTCGGCAAGGTAGCGCAGGAAATCGGCATACGGCCGCCCCGGCTGCAGCAGCGCCGGTGGAACGACATACAGATCGCGGAAGCGATCGTTGCAGAAGACGATCTTCAGTTGTGCGTCGGTGTAGACCAGCGCGCCGGGCATGTTGTCCAGCGCGACATGGAGCTCGGCCTCCCTGTCTGCGAGCTGCAGCTCGATCAGCTTCTGCTCGGTGATGTCGGTCATCACCGTGACCGTACCGCCCGCCGCCGCCCGGCGACGCAGGATGCGAAACCAGCGGCCATCCGGCCTGCGGTCCTCGAAGCTGCGACCGCTCGGATCGCGCAGGCTCGCGACGCGCTGACCGACGAGCGCGTCCACATCGCCCGCACCATAGTAGCCGTGCTCGGCGAGATGACGCAGGAACCCGGCATACGGTCGCCCGGGCTGCAGCAGTTCAGGCGGTACGGGATAGAGTTCGCAGAAGCGATCGTTGCAGAAAACGATATTCAGCTGCGCGTCGGTGTAAACGAGGGCACCGGGCATGTTGTCCAGCGCGATACGCAGTCGACCCTCCGCGCTCGCCGGCCGAAGCTCGGCTGGCTCGACGTCAGGCAGCTGACCCATGCGTGCCTTTCCCGCAGGGGAATGCGGATCCGGTCCGGAGGACCGGGGTGGCGCAGTATCGAGCAAGGCCCGAAGCGCGTCAACGCGGCGCAATGAGGCAGCCCGCCAGCGCTCAATGCCTCAATACTTCACGCTGCCCGAGGTGCGCGGGTAGGGAATCGCGTCGCGCACGTTGGCCAGCCCCGTGGCGTAGGCAAGCGTACGCTCGAAACCGAGGCCGAAGCCCGCGTGCGGGACGCTGCCGTAGCGGCGCAGATCGCGGTACCAGCCGTAATGCGCCGCGTCGACGCCGATCTCGGCCATCCGCGCGTCGAGCACCTCGAGGCGTTCCTCGCGCTGGCTGCCGCCGACGATCTCGCCGATTCCCGGCGCCAGTACGTCCATTGCCGCGACCGTGCGGTCGTCGTCGTTCACCCGCATGTAGAACGCCTTGATGCCCTTCGGGTAGTTCATGACGATGACCGGCTTTTTCGCGTGCTGCTCGGTGAGGTAGCGTTCATGCTCGGACTGCAGGTCGACGCCCCACTGCACCGGGAACTCGAACTTCGCCTTCGCCCGCTCGAGCACCGCGATCGCCTCGGTGTAGCCCATGCGTACGAATTCCGAGGCCACGATGCCATCGAGTTTCGCAAGCAACCCCTTCTCGATGCGCTGCTCGAAAAACGCCATGTCTTCACTACGCTCCTCGAGCAAGGCCTTGAAGACGAACTTCAGCAGCGCTTCGGCGAGGTCCGCGTTATCGGCGAGGTCGGCGAACGCGATCTCGGGTTCGACCATCCAGAATTCGGCGAGGTGGCGGCTGGTGTGCGAATCCTCGGCGCGAAAGGTCGGGCCGAAGGTGTAGACCTTCGACAGGGCGAGGCAATAGGCCTCGACGTTGAGCTGCCCCGAGACGGTAAGGAAGGCTTCGCGCCCGAAGAAGTCCTGGCCGTAATCCACCTTGCCCTCGGGCGTACGCGGGAGGTTCGCCAGATCCAGGGTCGATACGCGGAACAATTCGCCGGCGCCTTCGGCATCCGCAGACGTGATGATCGGCGTATTGACCCAGAAGAAACCGCGCGCATCGAAGAACCGATGGATCGCCTGCGCCAGCGTGTGGCGCACGCGCGTCGCCGCGCCGATCACGTTGGTGCGCGGGCGCAGGTGCGCGACTTCGCGCAGGAATTCGAGCGTATGGGCTTTCGGCTGGATCGGGTAGCTGTCGGGGTCGTCGACCCAGCCAACGACGGTGATCTCGCTCGCCTGCATCTCGAAGGGCTGGCCCTTGGCCGGCGACGGCACGACGGCGCCGGTGGCCTCGACCGCACAACCCGAGGTGAGGTGCAGCACTTCGCTCGCGTAGTTCGGCAGCGTGTTCGGCGCGACCACCTGCACCGGGTGGAAGGACGAACCGTCGGCGACGTTGACGAACGAAAAGCCGGCTTTCGAGTCGCGCCGCGTACGCACCCAGCCCTTCACCGTGATGGGCGCATCCTGCGGGGCACCACCGGCAAGCACTTGACGAACACTAAGCGGATTCTTCATCGGTCTTGATGCGCGCGAATCGCGAGCGGCTTCTATACTATTGCATCGATCATCGAACTGTAAGGCAGGCGCGGCAATGCTGTTTCCCACGATGCTGGTCGGAAGTTACCCGCAGCCCGACTGGCTGATCGACCGCGCGAAGCTCGCCGGCCGGTTTCCGCCGCGGGTCCGCGCGCGCGAGCTGTGGCGCGTGGCGCCGGAATATCTCGCGCAGGCACAGGACGATGCGACCGTGTTGGCGATTCGCGCCCAGGAAGCCGCCGGGCTCGACATTCTCACCGACGGCGAGATCAGGCGCGAAAGCTACTCCAACCGCTTCGCCACCGCGCTTGAGGGCATCGACATCGACAACCCGGGCACCGCGCTCGATCGCTCGGGCCATCCCAATCCGGTGCCGCGGATCGTCGGCGCGATCCGCCGCAAATACCCGGTCGAAGTCGAGGACCTGAAATTCCTCCGCCGGCACACCGACCGCAGGGTGAAGATGACCGTGCCCGGCCCGTTCACGATGAGCCAGCAGGCGCAGAACGATTTCTACGAAACAGACGAAGCGGCGGCGATGGCCTATGCGGTCGCGGTGAACGAGGAGATCAGGGACCTCTTCGCCGCCGGCGCCGACATCGTGCAGATCGACGAACCCTACATGCAGGCGCGGCCCGACAAGGCGCGCGCGTTCGGCCTCAAGGCGCTGAACCGCGCGCTCGAGGGCGTGGACGGGACCACCGCGGTGCACATCTGTTTCGGCTATGCCGCGATCATTCATGAACGGCCGTCGGGCTATTCCTTCCTGCCCGAATTCGCCGGCTGCAGCTGCACGCAGCTCTCGATCGAGACCGCGCAGTCCAAGCTCGACTGCGCGGTGCTCGCCGGACTCAAGGGCAAGACGATCATGGTCGGCTGCATCGACCTCAACGACACGACGGTCGAGACGCCGCAGACCGTCGCCGAGCGCATCCGCCGCGCGCTGCCGTACGTGGCGAAGGAAAACGTGATCCTGGCGCCCGATTGCGGCATGAAATACCTGCCGCGCGAAGTCGCTGACGGCAAGCTGCGTGCGATGGTCGAGGCGGCGAAACTGCTGCGCAAAGAGTACGCTTAGTACGATCTGGTCAAACGATTCGCATGGCAAAAGACTCGAGCTATCTCGTCGGCATCGACATCGGCGGCACCTTCACCGATTGCGCCATCGTCGACGACAAGGGGCGCCTCCTCACGACCAAGGTTCCCTCGACCCCGCAGGACTTCTCGCAGGGAATGATGGATGCGCTGCAAGCCGGCGCCGACGTGCTCGGCCTCGGGCTCGACGACTTTTGCAAAACGATCGCGTTCCTTTCGCACGGCACGACGGTCGGCACCAACACGATCATCCAGAAAAAGGGCGCCAAGGTCGGGCTCATCACGACCAAGGGCCACGAGGACGCGATCCACATCATGCGCGGCTCGCGCGGCTACGGCGGGCGCGATATCCGCAAGGTGGTGCACTTCCCGGAGACCTCCAAACCGGCGCCGATCGTGCCCAAACGCCTGATTCGCGGCGTCTCGGAGCGCGTCGACTGCTTCGGCGAGATCGTGGTCGCGCTGAACGAGGCGCAGGTCGAGGCCGCGATCCGCGAACTCGTCGCCGCAGGCGTCGAGGCGATCGCAATCTGCTTTCTGTGGTCGTTCAGGAATCCGGCGCACGAACTCAGGGTCAAGGCGCTGGTGCAGAAGATCGCGCCGACGCTGTTTGTCAGCTGCTCGGTCGACATCGCGCCGAAGTGGGGTGAGTACGAACGCGTCACGGCCACCGCACTGAATGCCTACCTCGGGCCGGTGATGTCGGGCTATCTCGCGCGGCTCGATCGCACGCTGACCACGCTCGGCTACAGGCACGGCCTGCAGATCGCGCAGTGCGGCGGCGGCACGGTGCCGGTGGAACGCGCGGGCGAAGCCCCGCTGCTGACACTGGACTCGGGCCCGGTCGCAGGGGTGACGGCGTCGATGTTCCTCGGCGCCGCGATGGGGGATGCGAACATCATCACCACCGACATGGGCGGGACCTCGTTCGACGTCTCGATCATCCAGGGCGGCAAGCCGGCGTACTCCTTCATCAGCAACACCGACCAGTACGAGTACTTTCTGCCGAAGGTGGACCTGCAGGTGATTGGCGCGGGCGGCGGGAGTCTCGTGCGCGCCAACGCCGAGACCCGCACCCTGACCGTGGGACCCGAAAGTGCCGGCGCCTTCCCCGGGCCGGTGTGCTACGGGCGCGGCGGCACGGTGCCGACGGTGACCGACGCGCAACTCGTGCTCGGCTACCTCGATCCTGAGAACTTCGCCGAGGGGCGCCTGAAGCTCGACGTCGCCGCCGCAACCAAGGCGATCGCGGCGCTGGGTGCGCGCATCGGCATGGATCCCGTCGAGTGCGCCGCGGGAATTTGCCGCATCGTCGAGCTCAACATGGCCGACATCATCCGCAAGGTGACGGTCGAGAAGGGTTTCGATCCGCGCGACTTCGTGCTGTATGCGTTCGGCGGCGCGGGGCCGGCGCATGCCGGCGTGTTTGCTGCCGAACTGGGGGTCAAGAAAGTCATCGTGCCGCAGAGGAAGGCCGCTTCGACCTGGTGCGCCTTCGGCGCGGCGGCGGCCGACGTGCTGCACGTGCTCGAGCACACCGAGATCCTGGCCACGCCGGTGGCGGCCGCGCGGATCAACGCGAATCTCGAGAAGCTCGAGCAGCAGGCGAAGCGCGTGATGGCGGCCGAGGGCATCGCGGCATCGCGTCAGCGCTTCGAATTCTCGCTCGACCTGCGCCACAAGGGCCAGATCAACGAGGTCGAAGTGCTGTTGCCCTGGACGCGGGCTGCGGCCGGCTACGAACCCGCACTCAGAAAACGATTCGTCGCACGCTACGAGCAGCTGTACGGCCGCGGCTCGGCCCTCGCCGGCGCGCAGCTCGAGATCGTGGTCTGCCGGTTGCGCGCGCGCGCCCTCACGCCGCGCCCGAAGCTGTTGCGCGCGCGCAAGACGACGCCAAAGATTCCGGCGAATGCGCTGCTGCGCAAACGCGACATCTACTGGCCCGACCTGAAGAAGCGCCGTCCCACCCCGGTCTATGACGGCGAGCGCCTCGCCATCGGCAATCGCCTGCGCGGCCCGGCGATCGTCGAGACCGCCGATACGACGGTGGTGGTACACCCGGGCCGCAGCCTGAAGCTGGATGCGCTGGGAAATTTCGAGATCACGTTCTAAGGGAGGCGGCATGGACAGCTGCACCATCGAGACCGGTCTGCTGCGCAAGAAGCCCTGTGGGCATGCCGCAGTGACCCATTGCGCGACCTGCGAGCAACCCCTGTGCCTTCAGCACGCGGTGGCGCAGCTCACGGAAGCGCACAAGAAGACCGGCAAATACATGTGCAAGGAGTGCGACGAGGCGCGGCGCGAGTACGAAAAAGGCCAGGCGCGCGTGGCGAAGCAGGAATTGATGAAGAGCGTGGCCAACCCGCCGCCGCCGAAACCCAAGACAGCCGCGCCCGCCGGCGCGCCGCCGCAATCCGCGCCCAGCGAGAAGAAGCCCGACGCCGGGGCGCTCGAATTCACGCCGGGCGAAAAGAAGTCCGCCAGCGCGCCGCCTGAGAACACGCCCGGCGAGAAGGCACCCGACGCCGGGGCGCTCGAATTCACGCCGCGCGAAAAGAAGCCGGACGTCGCGCCCCTCGAATTCACGCCGAGCGAGAAGAAGAAATGAACGCCCCGCTGAAGAAATTGAGCGAACTCGCACCCGCGAGCTTCGACGGCGTGCGCAGCGGCTACGTGCCGCCGAAGAAACTTTCGATCGCGAAAAAACTCCGCCTGCACCGCAACTGGGAGCGCAGCATCGACCCGGTGACCTTCGAGGTGGTACGCCACGCGCTGTGGAACGTCAACGAGGAGCATGGCGCCACGATCCAACGCCTGTCGGGCTCGCCGGTGGCAATGTACGCGCTCGACCTCAACCCGTCGATCCTCACCGAAGACGCCGAGTTCGTCTATTTCGGCCCCTACATGCAGTACATGTCCGGCGTCACCGACACGCAGGTGAAATGGACGCTCGAGAACCGCAGCGACAACCCGGGCATCCGGGACGGCGACATGTTCCTCGCCAACGATCCCTGGGTCGGCGCCGCGCACCAGATGGACGTGATGCTGCTATGCCCGGTGTTCTGGAAGGGTGAGCTGTTCTGCTGGGTCACCAACTGCCTGCACCAGTACGACATCGGCGGCATCACGCCGGGCAGCTTCTGCCCCTCGGCACGCGACGCTTTCGACGAAGGCATCCTCATCCCGCCGGTGAAGATCGTCGAGGGGAACGAGATCCGCCGCGACATCGAGGAGCTCTACCTGCGCTCGTCGCGCAAGCCGTCTGCCGTGGCGCTCGACTTCCGCGCCCAGCTTGCGGGCAACATCACCGCGCGCGACCGGGTCCTCGCACTCATCGAACGCTACGGCGCAGCGACCGTCAAGGGCGTGATGAAGAAGATCCTCGACGACGGCGAGCGCGCGTTCCTGAAAAAGCTCGCACGCCTGCCCGATGGCGTCTGGCGCGACCGCACCTACGTCGAGTGCTGCCGCCCGGGCGATCGGCGGCGCGCACCAGGTGATGCTCAGCGTGCGCAAAGAGGGAAACAAGCTGATCTTCGAGAACGCGGGCACCGATCCGCAGGCGGGCGGGATCAACGCCACCTACTCCGGCTGGCGCGGCGCGATCATGGTGGCGCTGAACGAGCTCATGTGCTGGGAGCAGTACTACGCGGTCGGCGGGGCGCTGCGCCACGTCGATTTCGATCCGACACCCGGCACGCTCAACTGCGCCGACTTTCCCGCCTCGGTCTCGACCGCGCCGGTGCAGTGCATGGAGATTTCGCTCTACCCCGCCTACAACGTGCTCTCGAAGATGATCTTCGCCGACCCCGACCTGCGGGGCGACGTCATGTGCATCGGCGGCACCAGCCAGTGGCCGGCGACCATCTTTCGCGGCATCGACCAGTGGGGCGAGCGCTATGGCTACATCCTGGTCGACCCGATCGGCGGCGCGATCGGCGCCTTCTCGCACGCCGACGGCATCTCGACCGGCGGCCAGGCGAGAACGCCGATCTGCAAGCTGCCGAACGTCGAACACACCGAGCAGAGCTTCCCGGTGCTGTTCCTCTATCGCAAGGAGATCACCGACTCGGGCGGCGCCGGCAAGTGGCGCGGCGGGCTGTCGGCCGAATCCTGCTTCATTCCGCACGGCACCGACGAGATCGTGCAGGACACGTTGTCCTCGGGCAACGCGATCCCGACCTCGACCGGGATGATGGGCGGCTATCCGGGCGCGGTGAACCGCTATCGGTTTTTACGCGATTCGAACGTCGCCGCACGCATGGGCGCGTCCGACATGCCCGGCGACATCGACGCGCTCGAGGGCAGCCCCGAGACCCTACAGTTGCGGCAGCAGGATTTCGTGCAGAGGCCCGAGGACGTGTACGCGGTGCTGTGGTCCGCGGCCGGCGGCTTCGGCGATCCGCTCGAGCGCGATCCCGCGCGAGTCGCCGCCGACGTCGACAACAATGACGTCTCGCTCGAAACCGCGCAGGCAGTCTACGGCGTGGTGCCGGGCGCCGACGGCGCGGTGGATAGGGATGCGACCCGCCGCGAACGCGAGGCGCAGCGCCGTGCGCGCCTCGAGCGATCGACGAAACCGGCAGGCGCGCGACGCACGCTGAACGGCAAGACGCGCTTTCTCGCCACCGAGAACCTGGCCGTGCGCGAACACGGCAAGGCGCTGCACTACGCCTGCGCCGGCTGCGCGACCGACCTCGGGCCGATCAAGGGCAACTACAAGGAACGCTGCGCGCGCGACGACCGGCCGATCGAGACTTCGAACCCGATCGTCGGCGACCCACGGCGCTTCATCGATCCGACGCCGCAGTTCCGCCAGTTCTGCTGCCCGTCCTGCGGGCGGTTGATCGAGAACGAGATCGCGCGCGCCGACGATCCGCTGCTGGCGGATATCGAACTGCGGCCGAAGTAGGCCGGCCGCTCGGGCAGGCGCTGCGAAGACGTCGTAGCGAACGGTTACAAGGGCTTCGAATTCGTCGCCCCTGACCCCGCGGCGGCGCCGTCTCGCGTTCAGCCGCCGAGCGCGCGGATATCGTCAATGGTCTTTTGCGGTTCGGGTCTCTGCGTGTAGTCCGGATCCGCGTCGACGGCGCGCACGATTCCACCGCTGTCAACCACGATGCGAGCAGGCATCGGCAGTGTGCCGCTGTCGTCGCCGTTGAAGGCTGCCAGATCGATGCCGAAACCGGAGTAGATTTCACGCAATTTGGCCGGCAACTCAAAGCGCAGGCCGAGTTTCGCTGCGTATGCGTTGCCGGGATCGCTCAGCAGGTCGAAACCGATCTTGTGCCTGTCCACCAACGTGCGACTCAATTCGGCTTTTTCCGGCGTGAGAGCGACCAAGGTCGCGCCCATGTCATCCAGCGTGTCCCGGATCTCGTGCAGAGCATACAGCTCCGCATTGCAGTAGGGTCACCAGTGGCCGCGGTAGACGGTCAATACGATTGCGCCACGCGCGAGCAGATCCTGCGAACGGACTTCGACATCGTCCTGATTCCTGAGCGTGAACGGCGGCAATGCGTCGCCGACCTTGACGGCGCGATCGAGGATGCCGGAATCCCGAAGTTCCTGGGTCGCGTCATGCATCACCTTCAGCTTTTCCGGAGGCCTGCGCTTCTCCGATGCCTCGCGAATCTCTGTCAGCCGGGCCTGCAATCCCATGATCTCGTTCCTCACGCTGCGACGAATACCTGGGAGTGTACTTGAACCCATCTCGAATCAATCGGGCACGCGAGGCATCGCCGCCAAGCGCGCGGCGAGTTCCGCCAGCGCCTGTTAGCCCAGCAGCTGTTCGCGCACCGTGAGGCGCGCGCGACGCCGTATGATATGCATCCTGGGTCGTCCCTGTTCCCTCGTCGCCCCGATCCGGAAAGGAAGCCTGCATGATCACGCTCAACGTCAACGGCAGCATCCACAGCATCGACGTGGAACCGGAGATGCCGCTGCTCTGGGTGCTGCGCGACCATTTGAACCTGCTCGGCGCAAAGTACGGCTGCGGTATTTCGCAGTGCGGGGCGTGCACCGTGCATCTGGACGGACAGCCGGTGCGCGCCTGCGTGGTGTCGGCCGCCGCCGCCGCCGGCAAGCGGATCGTGACGATCGAGGGCATCTCGCAGCCGGAAATGCACCGCGTGCAGAGGGCCTGGATCGAGCACGAGGTGCCGCAGTGCGGCTATTGCCAGACCGGCATGATCATGGCCGCCGTCGCGCTGCTCGAGAAAAAACCCAGGCCTACGGATGCCGACATCGACGCGGCGATGACGAACCTGTGCCGCTGCGGCAGCTATGCGCGCGTGCGCACGGCGATCCATGCGGCGGCGAAGAACGCCTGAGCGCGGCCGCCATGACGACCCCTTTCCTGATGCCGCATTCCCCGAGCCGCCGTGAATTCCTCCGCGCCTGCGTCGCCGTCGGCGGCGGGCTCGCGCTCGAGTTCTCCTTTCCGTTCCAGGCCGGTGCCGCTGGCGATGCCGCCGTCACGGAAGTGAACGCCTGGGTGGTGATCCACCCCGACGACCGCGTCGTGATCCGGATCGCGCGCTCGGAAATGGGCCAGGGCACCATGACGGCGCTTGCCCAGCTGGTCGCCGAGGAGCTCGACTGCGACTGGAAGAAGGTTGCCGCCGAGTTCGCCTCGCCCAACGAGAACGTCCGCCGCAACCGGATCTGGGGCTCGATGTCCACGGGCGGCAGCCAGGGCGTGCGGAGCTCGCAGGACTACGTGCGCAAGGCGGGCGCGGCCGCGCGGCAAGATGCTCGTCGCCGCGGCCGCTGCCGAGTGGCGGGTACCGCCCGCCGAGTGCGGCGTGGACAAGGGCGTCATCACGCATCGCCCGTCGCAGCGCAGGCTGCGCTACGGCGAGGTGGCCACCGCCGCCGCGAAGATCACACCGCCGCAGGACGTGACGCTGCGCGATCCGAAGGACTGGAAGATCGCCGGCAAGCCGCTGCACCGCCTCGACATTGCCGACAAGGTGCTCGGCAAGCCGGTGTTCGGCACCGACGTCGTCCTTCCCGGCATGCTCCATGCCTCGATCGCGCAGTGCCCGGTGTTCGGCGGCAAGGTGAAATCGGTCGATTCGGCCGAGGCCGAAGGCATGCGCGGCGTGAAGAAGGTGGTGCGCGCCGAGGACTTCGTCGCCGTCGTAGCCGACGGCTGGTGGCGGGCCAATCGCGCGCTCGGCACGCTCAAGGTCGAGTGGGATGTCGGCGCCCACGGCGAGGCGTCCGACGCGACGATCACGGCCATGCTGCGCGACGGGCTGGCCGATCCGAAGATCGCCGAGGCGCGCAAGGTCGGCGATGCCGCAGGCACGCTGGCGGGCGCGGCCAAGGTCATCGAGGCGGAGTATTCCTCGCCCTACCTGAACCACGCGACGATGGAGCCGCAGGTGTGCACGGCGTGGGTGAAGCGCGACGGCTTCGTCGAGGTCTGGACCTCCACCCAGAACGGCGAAGCGTCGCTCGCGACTGCCGCGCGGACCGCCGGGGTGCCGCTCGAGCAGGCGGAAGTGCACAAGACGATGCTCGGCGGCGGATTCGGGCGCCGCGGCGCACCACAGGATTTCGTGCGCCAGGGCGTCACCATCGCCAAGGCGATGCCGGGCACGCCCGTGAAGCTGATGTGGTCGCGCGAGGAGGACATGCAGCACGGCTTCTACCGGCCGGCGAGCATCGTGAAGCTGCGCGCGGGCCTCGACGCGCAGGGCAGCGTCGTCGCCTTCGAGGCGAAGATCGCCTGCCCTTCGATCCTCGCGGTGTTGGTGCCACGGGCATTGCGCAACGGGATCGACTTCACCGCGGTGCGAACGCTGAGCGACATGCCCTACACGATCGCGAACCAGCGCATCGACTACGCGCTGCGCAACGGCCACGTGCCGGTCGGCTTCTGGCGCGCGCCGGGCCAGCAGAACGGCGTCTACCGCGAGTGCTTCCTGGATGAGCTGGCCCACGCCGCGGACAAGGATCCGCTGGCATTCCGGCTCGCGATGCTGAAGGTCGGCGACAAGAACCGACGCGTGCTCGAAGCGGCGGCCAATGCCGCGGGATGGGGCACGCCGACGCCTGCGGGCGTCGGACGCGGGCTCGCCGTGGTCGAGGGCTTCGGCAGCTACGCCGCGGGCGTGGCCGAGGTTTCGGTGACCGCCGACGGCACGCTGAAGGTGCTGCGCTACGTGGTCGCGATCGACTCCGGCCACGTCGTCAACCCCGATACCTGCGCCGCGCAGGCCGAAAGCAACGCAGTCTACGGCCTGGGCGGGCTGTTCGAGGCCTGCACCGTCAAGGACGGGCGCATCCAGCAGTCCAACTTCCACGACTTCCCGCTGCCGACGATTGGCGACATGCCGAAGGTGGAGCTCGTGCTGGTGCCCAGCGGCGGCTTCTGGGGCGGCCACGGCGAGCCCGGCATCCTGCCGTTCCAGGCCGCGGTGCTGAACGCGGTGTTCGCGCTCACCGGCAAGCGCATTCGCAGGCTGCCGCTGCGCAAGGAAGATCTGCGAACGGCGTGACCCGCTGATTGGGGTCCGACCCCGTTCTCGGCTCAGTCCTTTCCGGGAAGCGGGTAGCGCTCGAGGAATTGCCGATAGTCGGGCTCGACGTCGATCGCGATCGAGGCGAGCACGCGCACGACCGCGTTGTAGAACCCGATGGTGACGATCAGGTCGATGAGGTGCTCGCTCGACAGCTGCGCGGCGAGCGCCGCGTGGGTCGCATCCGACAGCGCCCCATCGCGGGTCATCTCGCGTGCTCCGCGCAGGACGAGGGTGTCGAGTGCATCGAGCGCCGCCGGCCGACCCTCCGTATCGTCGATCAGCGCCTTGATATCCGCGTCGCTGACGCCGAAGTCGTAGCCAAGCTTGATGTGATGCGACCATTCGTACGGCGAGCGCGCGAGGTAGCCCACCTGCAGGATCGCAAGTTCTCTCAGGCGCGGATCGAGCGTCGACGCGTGGCGAATGAACTGGCCGAGTCCCTGGAACGCGCGCAGGGCGCCGGGGCTGTGCACGAGCAGCTTGTAGAGCGCGATTTCGCGCTTGAGGAGATCCCGATGCTCGGGCGCGAGATCCGATTTCTCCAGGTACGGCAGACGCGCCATGCGCCGCGTCCTACTCGCTGTAGCTCTCGCGCTCGGGCGCGCGCAGCGTCACGCCGCCATCAACTACGAGCGTATGGCCGGTGATGTAGCGCGCGTGGTCGGACAGCAGGAAACGCACCGCGTGACCGATGTCCCAGCCGCTGCCCTCGATGCCGAGCACCGAGGCCTTACGCCGGGTATCGCGCGCCGCGGCGCTCATCCCAGCGCCGCGGGCGTAGACCATCGGCGTATAGACGGGTCCCGGCGCGACGCAATTGACGCGGATGCCGTCCTGGCCGTGGTCGACCGCCATCGCGCGCGTCAACCCGATGATCGCCGCCTTGGTCGTCGTATAGATCGTGAGCCCGCGCGGGCGCAGCGCCGAGATCGACGAGATGTTGACGATGGCGCCCCCGCCGGCAGTCTTCTTCATCGCCGGAATCGCGTGCTTCGAGGCGAGAAACATCGCCTCGACGTTCAGCTGCATCATGCGCTGCCACGTCTCCTGCGACTCGTCGACCACGCTGCCGCGGCTCGAGACGCCGATGTTGTTGTCGAGGAAATCGAGACGGCCGAACGCATCGAGCGCCGCCTCGACCACGCGCCGGCATTCGGCGTCCTCGGTCAGGTCGGCGCCGATCGCCTCTGCGACCCCGCCCTCGGCACGAATCATCGCGACCGTGCGCTCGGCCGCCGCCGCGTCGAGGTCCGCGACCAGCACCCGCGTCCCCGCGCGCGCGAGCAGGATCGCCGCGGCCCGGCCGTTGCCGATGCCCTCGCCCGCCGCGCCGCCGCCCGCGATGAGCGCGACCTTGTCCTTGAGTCCCGGATCGTCGGGCACCTGCGTCATCGGATCGCCTTCGCCGCGAAAGACGCCGTGCGCGCTAGCGGCGCGCGCGCTTGGCGGGCTTCTTCGCGCGCGCCGGCGCGCGGCGCCCGTTCACATGCGCGAGCATCGCCTCGAGCCCAAGGACGTAGGACTGCACGCCGAAGCCGGCGATCAGGCCGACCGCGGTCTCGGCGAGGATCGAGTGGATGCCGCGCCGCTCGATGTTGGTGATGTGCACCTCGATGTACGGGATCGGAATCGCGCGCAGGCAGTCGCGCAGCGGATAGCCCGCGAACAGGAACGCGGCCGGGTTCATCACCAGCCCATCGATCTTCTCGTCGACCGCGCGATACAGGCGCTCGATCGCCGCGGCCTCGTCATGGGTGTAGAAAATCTCGAGCGCGTAACCGTGGTCTCGCGCGTGCCGCAAAAGCAGTGCGTCGAGCTGCTTCGCGGTGGTGGTGCCATAGAGCTCGGGCTGGCGCCGCCCGAGGTAGCTCAGGTTGGGTCCCTGGATCAGCAGCAGCTTGGGCATCTCGCCTCCTGTGTTCGCGCCGTTACGCCTTCGCCTCGCGCAGCGGCACGAAGTCGTACTCGCCGACGCCTTGCAGCACGAGGAAGGTCGCCGAGGTCTTGCCGCCGTTGACGACGAGGTGCGGCCTGCGCGGCGGCACGGCGTAGCTCTGCCCGGGTCCAAGCCGCAGTTCCTCCTTCGGCGCCTGCAGGAAGAGTCGAATCTCGCCCTCGAGCACGTAGAAGGTGTCGCCGACGTTGCTGTGCGTATGCCAGGGCACCTTCTGCGTCGGCGAGAGCTGCAGCTCGGTGATGCGGAATCCGGGGCGCGCCGCATGCTCGGCGCGGCGCTCGACTTCGTAGAATGGGCTCGCGTCCTTGACCGGTTGCATGGCGTCCTTCATCGCGGGGGCGGTGCGCAAGGATACGCTCAAGCGCCGGGCGTGCCGAGCAGCCGCTTGACGTCCGCGAGCGAAGCGAGTTCGGCGCTCCAGCCGAAGCTTCCCTGCTCGTGCATCTCGCGCCCCGCGCGCAGCAGCGCGCCGACCGCGGCGCGCGCGAGCGCCCCGCCGACGCTCAGGCGCTTTGCGCCGGCCTCGGCGAGCGATGCAAGCGTCGCGCCCTTGACCGG
Source organism: uncultured beta proteobacterium (assembly GCA_963714925.1). GTDB lineage: Bacteria > Pseudomonadota > Gammaproteobacteria > Burkholderiales > SG8-39 > SG8-39. The sequence continues at coordinate 20,012 of CAVQQK010000021.1, forward strand.
CGGCGCGAGCACGTTCACCGGCTTGCTGAGCGCGCCGCACACCGAGCGCACCTGCTCGAGCGTGGTGAGTCCGGGCGCATACAGCACGTCGGCGCCCGCGGCCTCGAAGGCCTGCAGCCTGCGGATCGTGTCGTCGAGATCGTCTACGCCGCGCAGCAGGTTCTCGGCGCGCGCGGTGAGCGTGAAGGGGAAGTCGAGCCGGCGCACCGCCTCGACCGCGGCCTGCACGCGCTCGACGGCATGGGAAAAATCGTAGATCGGCTTTGCAGGATCGAGCGAATAATCCTCGATCGACCCGCCGACCGCGCCGGCGCCGGCGGCAAGTACCAGGGTCTGCGCGGCATCGCGCGGGTCGTGCGCGTAGCAGTTCTCGAGATCGGCGCTCAGCGGCAGGTCGGTCGCGGCGCTCAATTGCCGCACATGCTCGATCATCGCGTCGCGCGACACTTCGCCGTCGAGCTGCCCGAGCGCGATGGCCGCGCCCCAGCTGGTGCTCGCCAGCGATTCGAAGCCGAGGCCGGCCAGCATGCGCGCCGAGCCCAGGTCCCAGGGGTTGGGGATGATGAACGCGCCCGCGCGCCGGTGCAGCGCGGCGAAGCGCTCGGCCCGTTCGATTCGATCACTCACGCGTGCCCGCCGGCTCAGGCTGCCGGGGCGACAGGGGCGACGTTCACGCCGCGCACGCCGTGGCGCTCGATCAGCCGCGCGACCAGGCCCGTCGCCTTCGCCTCTTCGACGAACTGCGCAAGAAAGGCCGCGCTCGCGCTGCGCGCCTTGGGCGTGCCGACGGCCTGCTGCACGGCGGTGAAGCGCCCTTCGAGCAGGCGCGCACCGGGCAGCTTCTCGACGTCGGTGACGAGGCGTGGGCGCAGGCCGGCGAGCGCGTCGAGTTTTTGATTCACGAACAGATCCCAGGACGCGTCGAGGCCTTCGGCGTTCACCAGTTCGGCATGCTTGATGCTGCGGTTGAGGTACAGGCCGTAGGCGCTGCGCCCATAGACCGCGATGCGCACGCCCTTGCGATCGACGGCGTCGACCGACTGGATGTTCGAGCCTGGCGGCACGAGGTAGGTCGACTCGATCTCGAGGTAGGCCGCGCTGAACGCGATGTCCTTCGCGCGCGCGGGCTCGGCGCCGATCAGGCCGATGTCCCACTCGGCGACCGCGTCGGCGACCTTGCCCGGGTTCTGGTAGGGCAGGAGCGTCAACGGCACCCCGAGGCGCGCCGCGATCTCGCCCGCCATGTCGGGCGCGATGCCCTGCGGGTCGCCGTTCGCCGCGCGCCCGGTAACGAGGAGAAAATTCGACAGGTTGATGCCGGCACGCAGCGTGCCGGTGGGTGCGAGCTCGGCGATTACGGCGGCAGAAGGTGTGACGGCCATTGTTCGGTCTCCTCAGACGCCCAGGTAGTAGCGCTTGATCATGTCGTTCGAGCGCAGGTCCTCGGCGCTCGCGCCTTCGAATGCGATCTCGCCGTGGACGATGATGTAGCCGCGATCGGCGATCTTGATCGCCTGGTTGAAGTTCTGCTCGGCCATCAGCACGGTGAGCTGGCGGCGTTCCTTGAGCTCCTTGATCTTGGCGATCATGCGGTTCACCAGGATCGGCGCGAGGCCGACCGAGGGTTCGTCGACGAGAAGGATGCGCGGCTCGGACATCAGCGCGCGCGCCACCGCCACCATCTGCTGCTCGCCGCCGCTCATGCTGCCCGCGAGCTGGCGCCGGCGCTCGGCCAATACCGGGAAAACCTCGAAAATGAACGCCAGGTTTTCGCTCAGCTTGGCACGCGCGCCTTGGCGATAGGCGCCGAGCATCAGGTTCTCCTCGACCGAGAGCGTCGGAAACAGGCGCCGCCCCTCGGGCACCAGCGCAAGGCCGAGATCGACGATCGCCTGCGGACTGCGCCCGACCAGGTCGACGCGCTCGCCGTCCGTCTCGAGCCAGATCTGGCCGCCGGTCGGCTCGACGATGCCCGTGATGCACTTGATCAGCGTGCTCTTGCCGTTGCCGTTCGAGCCGAGCAGGACGACCGACTCGCCCTCTTCGACGTGGATCGACACGCCGTGCAGCACGCGCACCGCGCCGTAGCCGGCTTCGACGTTCTCGACGATGAGCCTACTCGCCAAGGTAGGCCCTTTCCACGTCGGGGCTGCGGATGATGTCCTGCGGCGTGCCATCGGCGATCTTGCGCCCGGCATCGAGCACCACCAGGCGCTGCGCGAAGCCCATCACCGCGCGCATGATGTGCTCGATCATGATGACCGCGACCCCGCGCGCGTTCAGCGCGAGCAGGATCTCGAGGATCTCGTCGACTTCCGAGCTCGACAGCCCCGCCATCGCCTCGTCGGACACCAGCAGCTTGGGCTTGGCCGCGAGCGCGCGCGCGAGTTCCAGCTTGCGCATGTCGACCTGGGTGAGCCCGGCCGAGTTGTCGTTGGCGCGATCCTTGAGGCCGATCAGCTCGAGCACCTCCATCGAATCGTCGTGTATCCGGCGCCGCTCGGTGCGTCGGCGCGCGGCGTATTCGAGCGGGATGCGCAGGTTCTCGAGCACCGTCATGCTGCGAAAGGGCTTCGGGATCTGGAAGCTGCGCGCCACGCCGCGCGCCGCACGCTGGTGCGGCGACAGGCGCGTGATGTCCTCCCCCTCGAACAGGATCGAGCCGCCATCGTTGGTCAGCGACCCGGAGATGCAGTTGATGAGCGTGGTCTTGCCCGAGCCGTTCGGTCCGATCAGGCCGAGGCGCTCGCCCGCGCCGAGCTCGAGCTCGACGCCGTCGAGCGCGGTGAAGCCGCCGAAGTGCTTCGAGATCCCGCGCACCTGGAGGATCGGCGCGCTCACCCTCGCCTCCGTTTCATCCACTTCTGCACCAGTCCGACGATGCCCTGCGGCGCGAGCGTGATGAACAGCACCAGCATGATGCCGACGACCAGCACGTTGAGCTCGGAGGAGATCGTCACCGTGATCGCTTCCTGCGCGCCGCCGATCAGCAGTGCGCCGATCACCGGTCCGATCCAGTGCGCGGTGCCGCCGATCAAGGGCATCGCGATCGCGTTCACCGCGACGAACAGGTTGAACGCCGAAATCGGATCGACGAAGGTGACGAAGAACGGATACGGCGCACCCGCCACGCCCATCATCGCCCCCATCACCGTGGTCGAAATCAGCTTGAGGCGCAGCGTCGGCACGCCCGCGCATTCGGCGGCGACTTCGTCGTCTCGAATCGCCGCGAGCCCACGCCCGATGCGCGAATCGTTCAGTTGACGCGACACCGCGATCGAGCCGAGCGTGAGCGCGAGCATGACCACGAACAGCAGCTGGATGTAGCTGTCGAAGAACGGAACCTTCTCGGGCGTCAGGATGTAGACGCCCCGCGCCGCACCGACGTAATCCCAGTTGGTGATCAGCGTCTCGAGCACGATCGCCAGGGCGAGCGTCGCGATCGCGAAGTACACGCCCTTCAGCCGCAGCGTCAGATAGCCCACGCCCAGACCCATCAGGCCGCAGATGATCGCGCTGCCGATGATCAGCAGGGGCAGCGGCAGGCCGAGCCATTTGTCGAGCGCGACCGCGGTGTAGGCACCGATCGCGAAGAACCCCGCGCTGCCGAAGTTCACGTAGCCGGTAAAGCCACCGAGGATATTCCAGGCCACCGCCATCATCGTGGCCTGCAGGATTGCGTACACCGCGGTGTAGTAGTACTCGTTGGCCAGGACCTCGGTGAACCCGAGCCCGGCGAGGAACACCGCGCCGAGCACGGCCCAGAAGATCTTGTCGGCCCTGGTCTTGAACATCGCCGCGCGCCTCCTCGACCCTAGGCCCGCCCGAACAGGCCCGAGGGCCGTACGGCGAGGGTGAAGAGCAGCACGCCGAAGGCCACCGCCGGCGCCCACGAGGGGCCGGCGAAACTGCTGACCAGCGACTCGGTGACGCCCAGCAGCAGCGCCGCGATCACCATGCCCGGGATGCTGCCCATGCCGCCGAGCACCACGATGGCGAAGGCGCGGCCAATGTACACGCGCCCGAGCGAGGGCTCGACCGGGCCGATCATGATCAGCAGCGAGCCGGCAATCGCGGTGGTCGCGATCGCCAGACCGAAGGCGAATTGCTTGATGCGCACCGGATCGGCGCCCATCAATTGCAGCGCGAGGCGATCCTGCGCCACCGCCAGGATCGCGCGCCCGGTGAAGGTACGCGAGAGGAAGAAGTAGACCGCCGCGGTCATCGCGCTCGCGACGACGAAGGGCACGACGAGGCGCAGCGGCAGGCCGATGAAGCCGAGGTCGATGTTGTTGCCGATATAGTCGGCGCTGACGAGGCGGTAGTCGACCCCGTAGACCATGATCAGCACCACCTCGATGATGAACATCACGCCGAAGAAGAACGCCAGGCCCGAGAGCGACTCCTGCCCGGTACGCTCGAAGGCGGCGTAATAGACCCGGTAAATGAGCACGCCGACGACGAAGAAGATCGGCGCGACGAGGATGCCCGCAAGCACCGGATCGAGCCCGTAGCGCGAATTCAGGATCCAGGTGATGTAGGACCCGGCAACGACGAACGCCGGGTGGGCGATGTTGACGATGTCGAGCTGGCCGAAGGTGATGGCCAGGCCGATCGCGACTGCGGCGTAGAAGGCACCCAGCAGGATGCCCGCGACGATGGCGTTAGCGAAAAGATCCATCAGCTACGCCATCGCGCGGGCGCCTGCGGGACGCGCGCGGATTACTTCTTGTACGGGTAGACGATGTCCCCCGATTTCCATGCCTTGGGATAGAGCACGATGCGCTTGCCCGGCCCCGAGAACTGCGCCATGTCGTTCGGCTTGACGTCGCGGAATTGCACTTGCAGCGTGCGGGACGTGGCCCACTCGCCGTTCTTCGCAAACCTGACGTCGCCGACCACGGTCTTGAAGGTGGCCTTGTGCATGTGCGCCGCGAGCTTGCCCTGGTCGAGGCCCTTCGTCGCCTGGACCGACTGCTCGAGCACCTGCAGGTAGGCATAGGCATACGGCGGCAGGTAGTGGCCCAGCGGGTCGACCCCCTTGCCCTTGGCGGCCACCTGATAGCGCGCGAGGAATTCCTTCACGCCCGGGAAGTTGAGCGTCGGCTCGGGCACCCAGAAGTCGTAGTTGATGATGTTGTTGAGCAGCGGGCCGAGGTTCTTCTGGATCGCCGCGAACTGCAGGCCGACCATGGCGCCGCCGAACATCTTCGCCTTCAATCCGACCTCGTGGGCCGCCTTCACCATGCCCACTGATTGCGGCGGGTACGACGCGACGAAGACGATATCCGCGTTTGCTGCCTCGATGGCGCGCACGATCGGCGAGTAGTCCGTCGTCGACATCGGGTAGGTCTTGTCGTAAACGATGATGAAGCCGCCCGCCTTCGCGTTCTGGCGCGCGCCCGCTGCCGCGTTCAGCGTGAACTCGGAGTCCGCCGAGACGATCGCCACTGTCTTCGGCTTGGGATTCTGCTCCGCCGCCAACGCGAAGAAACCCTTCGACCAGTCGGTCTTCGGCTCCGGTCCCGCCGGCATGATCTGGAAGTAGCGGTCGTAGTTGAACTGATCGTTCACCGCGAGGCCGAACAGCGACGGGAACACCAGCTTCTTGCGCATCACGATCGGCATCGCCGGTGCGATCTCGTTGGTACCGTAGCTGGACACCACGAGGTCGACCTTGTCGACGTTCAGCAGCTTGGTGTAGATGCCCGGGACCTTCGCCGGTTGCGTGGCGTCGTCGTAGTAGACGAACTCCACTGGCCGGCCGAGCAGGCCGCCCTTCTTGTTGACGTCCTCACGCCAGATTTCCATCGCGATCAGCGCCGCCTTGCCGGCGCCCGCGAGGCCCCCGGTCAGTGCCATGCTGAACCCGATCTTGAGCGGCTTCGCCGCCTGCGCCGCAAACGACACCAGTGAACCCGATGCCGCAGCGACCGCGAGCGCGCCTGCAATAACAGTGGCGCGCGTAAACGAACGACGATTAATCATGTCCGAACCCTCCTCTCCTGATCTCCAATGGGATACGTCCTCTGATTAGAGCCGTGCGCGGGACGTTGGCGGAGTGTATGCGGAAACGCCGGACCTGTGAACCGGCCGGATCCGAGCCGCCCCGCACTCAAGCCGCCGCCCGCGTCTTGCCGATCCCGCGATTGACCGCCGGCATCACCTTCTCGGCCATCAGCTCCATCGAGCGGCGCGCGAGCCGTGAATCAGCCCAGTCGATGCCGCAATAAAGCAGCGTGCCGAAATCGCCCGTGGTCTCGCGGAACGCGAGCAGCGCGTCTGCGACCTGGTCCGCGGTGCCCGCGATCACCAGCGTGTCCACCACCGTGTCGAGCGTCACCGCCTCGTCCGGGGTCTCCTTCGAGGGCTTGAACAGGTTGATGCGCCCGGCGCGCACCAGCTTGAAGAACAGCTGCTTGTAGTAGAAACGGTAGGGGCTGTCCGCGCCCATGCCGTAGCGCCGCGCAGTCGCGGCGTCGTCGGCGACGAACACGGTTTTCGCCACGCGCCAGTTCGCCGGGTCCGCTTTGCGACCCACGGCCTCACAACCCTCGGCGTATTTCGGCCAGTGCGATGCGACCCACTGCGGGAGCAGGAAGTTGGCCGAGATCGGATCCCAGCCGCGCTTCGCAGCTTCGGTCACCCCGCGCGAGAACGGCTCCACCGCGGTCACCACGATCGGCGGGTGCGGCTTCTGGTAGGGCTTGGGGATGATGCCCTGTCCGATGTCCGGGATCATCGTCTTCTCGGTCGAGATGTTCCAGAACTGGCCCTTGATGTTGTAAGGGGGTTCGCCGGCCCAGATCGCGAGCATGTGATTGATGCATTCGACGAACATCGCCGGGCGGTCCTTGCCCATGTTTTCGAACACCTCCCAGTCAGAGGGCAGTCCGCCCGGACTGATGCCCATGATGAAGCGGCCCTCGAGCATGTGGTCGAGCATCGACACCGTCGCCGCGAGCTGGGCCGGATGCCCGTTCGGCAGGTTGAGCGTGCCGGTGCCGAGCTTGATGGTCTTGGTATCGTGGATCAGGCTCGCGAGGAACGCCGCGCAGCTCGTCACCGATTCGGCGACGTCGGTCACGTGCTCGCCCACATACGCCTCGCTGAAACCGAGGCGATCGGCCAGCAGGATCGCGGCGCGATCCTCCTTCAGCGTCTCGACGTAGCTGCGCTGCGGCGGATGCAGCGGCATCGTGAAATAACCAAGCTCCACGGCGCGTCCCTCTCTTTTCTCGACCAGGCGCGATGATAAGCTAGCTTCGATCGCTGCGTGCAAACCAGGGAGAACGTCATGCAACAGGTTCGCGAAACATTGCCGCGCGTCCGTGTGTCGCGGCGCGACATGATGAAGCGCGTCGCGCGCTTCAAGAACCTCAAGGGCTCCGACGGTGGACTGCTCGACAGCCGCTACCCCGGATGCGAACGCATCCTATACAACGTCATCGGCTTCCAGCCACCGAAGAACGAAGGCAAGGGCGGCGTCACCTCGCCCGTCGGCGCGCAGGCGGCGCGCCTCGCGGCGGTGAAGATTTCAGAAGGCTTCAACCTCGGCTACTGCCGCGCCCTGCCCGGGCGCGGGCCGATGTTCCACAACCACGACACCAACGAAACCTTCATCGCCATGACCGGCATCTGGCGCGCGAGCTGGTACGACAACCGCGGCCAGATCCAGCACGTCGACTTGAAGCCGCTCGACGTGATCTCGTTTCCGCCCGGCGTCGCACGCCGCTTCATGAACGTTTCGCCCGGCTCGAAACGCCAGCACGCCATCCTCATGTTCGTCATCGGCGGCAATGCGCCGCGCGCCGAATTCACCGAAGCGTCGATGGCCGAACTGGCCGAGGCGGGATACTGGAAGCCGGCGCCGGCGCCGAGGAAGGCGAAGGCAGTGAAGCGGAAAACGGCGAAGCGCAAGGTCATCAAGCGAAAAGCCGTGAAGCGCCGCGCGAAGTAAGTTTTCCTAAATGGGGTCAGACCCCTGTGGATAAGTTGCGGCGGCGCCAGTACGCTGATACGACTCGAAACTTATCCACAGGGGTCTGACCCCGTTTTCGCCTGCGCGAACTTTTTAAAACCGACTGGCGAGGCGATCGTCGCGCGCCGATTGAAATAGGAACCCACGCACAATGACCAAACATCTCCGCCTCACGGCCCTCCTTCTTGTCCTCGCGCCCGGCGCCGGCCTCGCCGCAGACCTCCCGGCCGACTGCAGCAGCGCCAAGCCGCCGGCGCAACCGATCGAGGTTTCCGTTTTGGGGACCGCGTTCGTCCCCAAGTCGATCAAGCTCAGCAGGAGCGCCACGATGAAAAGCGGCGACGAGGCGTTCGAGAACTGGCGCCTGGTCCTGCGCAGCGAGGACAGCGTCATGGCGCCGCTCGGCATCGAGGTCAGCGTGGCGATCAGGCAAGGGCAGTCGGTCGATGGCAAGGTATTCCGCCGCCTGCCGACGAAGGACATGTCGAAGCAGCCTTCGGTGACCGGCGGTCTGCCCGAATTCCAGGGCTGGTCGTACGAGAACCGCGAGGCGGGCACGCGCGGTTCGCACGTGAAGTACGTCGCCTCGGCACGGCTCGAATTCGGCACCCGCCAGGGCGACAAGATCCGCGGCACGCTCGCCCTGTGCGTGCCGAAGGGGCAGAAGTCGACCTTCGACAAGACGCCGACCACCGCCGACAGCTACGCGATCGGGGCGTTCGAGGCAACGCTCAAGTAGTACTCACCGGAGTTATCCACAGGGGTCTGACCCCTGTGGATAGAGCCGCCGCGGAACATCACGCCGAATCAGCGGTCTGATCGCGGGTCGCCGTCGCTTCCCCGAAAGCGCGCGACGCGCGGAGGAGAAACTGAATGTTCAAGTCGTTCTTTGCCGACCGGCGCTGGTTTGGCTGGTCGCTCGCCGGCAGCGCCGCAATTCTTGTCGTCACCTGGTTCAAGGTGCGGCTCGACGTGCGCATCAACGAGTGGTTCGGGGATTTCTACGACACGCTGCAAAAGGCGCTCGCCACGCCCGGTGCCATCGAGTTCAACGACTTCCTCGCCAAGTGCCTGACTTTCGCGGGCATTGCGGGGACCTACATCACGGTCGCGGTGATCCTGGAATTCTTCATCCGCCACTACGTGTTCCGCTGGCGCACGGCGATGAACGACTACTACATGTCGTACTGGCCGCAGCTGCGTCCCATCGAGGGCGCGGCGCAGCGCGTCCAGGAGGACACGATGCGCTTCGCGCGCATCGTCGAGGGGCTCGGGGTTGCCTTCATGCGCTCGGTGATGACGCTGATCGCGTTTCTCCCCCTGCTGTGGGGCCTTTCCAAAAGCGTCACCGAACTGCCCTGGATCGGCGCGATCGACCATTCGCTCGTCTACCTCGCCATCATCTCGGCGGCGGCGGGAACCGTGCTGCTGGCGGTCGCGGGGATCAAGCTGCCGGGCCTCGAATTCAACAATCAGATGGTCGAGGCCGCCTACCGCAAGGAACTGGTCTACGGCGAGGATCACGACGACCGGGCGCAGCCGGAGACCGTCGGACAGCTATTCGCGGGCGTACGCCGGAACTACTTCCGGCTCTACAAGCACTACCTGTACTTCGACGTTGCGAAGTGGTCCTACCTGCAGTTCTCGGTCATCGTGCCCTACATCATGATGGGGCCGACCATCGTCGCCGGCGTGATCACGCTCGGCACGCTGCAGCAGATCCTGCGCGCGTTCGACCGGGTGGAGAATTCGTTCCAGTTCCTCGTCAACTCCTGGGGCACGATCATCGAGCTGATCTCGATCTACAAGCGCCTGCGCGCCTTCGAAGCGACCATCGACGCGGGCGGCGCGATGCGCGCGGTGGTGACCCCCGGCCCGGAGAGCGCGCCCGTCTGACGCAGCCGCGCGCAGGCCTCAGGCGCCGGGCTTCGCGAGGACGTAGTCGACCGTGAACAGGTCGACGAAAACGTCGCCCCAGTCCTTGCCCGCGGCGGCGAGCAGCACGCGCAGCGGCGCGCCCTCGTCGCCTGCGCCGAGCGCGCATTCGGCGAGCAGCAGGTAACGCTGCTCGCCCGGGCCGCCGCCGTAGATCTTGCGCTCGGAAGTCTGGATGCCCGAGATCGCGCTGTCGATCTCGAACAGGCGCGTACGCGCGACCCCCGCCTGCGCGGCGACGTGCTCGATGAGGCCCGCGTCGAGCGCCTCGGCGTTGAAGCGTACCGACACCAGGCAGGGGGCGGCGAACAGGTCGCTCGCACCGCGCTCGGCAACGCGCTGGTAGATGTTGCGCGCCGGCTCGCGGAAATTCGGCAGTGATTCGCGTGTCCAGGGCGTCGGCGCGTTCAGCCGCGCGAGGTAGTCGGGGCCGCCGAGGACGGCGGGCTCGCGCGTTTCGTACATCATGAGGAAGAAATCGCGCGTGCCGTGGCCGAGGTAGCGCTGGCCGGCGATGAATCCAGGGATCGAAACGCGTTCGGGCATGTGCTCGGCGTTATGCCACTGGCGGAAACGATCGAGGTAGGGCGCGTCGATTCTTGCCCAGAAGGCCATCAGGCCGGTGCCGTCGCTCATCGTGCGTCCTTCAAAAGCGTCCGTCGCGCACTTCGAAGCGCGTCGGCTTGTCGTGGTTCGGTTTGTCGTTCCGCACCCAGTCGGCGGTCCACTCGATCATCTTGCCCAGGGGCACGATCGGATAGCCGAACAGGCGTTGCGCCTGCAGAGAATGGTTCACCCAGCCGTCGGGCGCCTCGACGCCGTCGAATACCGGCTCGATGCCGAAGCGCTTGCCGAATTCCTGCGCCAGCAGGCGCACGCTGGCGAGCTCCGGACCGCCGATGTTGAGCGCGGTGGTCGGCGCCGTGCAGTGCAGGAGCGAACGCAGGATCTGTGAACTCGAGTCGCCCTGCCAGATCACGTTCGGATGGCCGGTCGCCAGGGGCACCGGTTCGCGATTCTTCACCCAGCGCGCGATGTCGTGCAGCACGCCGTAGCGCATGTCGATCGCGTAATTGAGGCGCATCAGCCGCCCCGGCGTGCCGTACTGGTGGCTGTGATACTGGAACATGCGCTCGCGCCCGACGCAGGAGTTGGCATAGTCGCCGACCGGCTGCGGCTCGACGCTTTCGTCCCAACCCTGGCTCAGCACCGGGCCGAAGGGATACACGCACAGCGTCGAAAACACCACGATGCGCGAAGCGCGATAGCGCTCGGCCACCAGCGCCGGCACCTTGGTGTTCATCGCCCAGGCAAAGGAGCTGTCGGCCTCGGTGCCAAATTTCTTGCCGGCCATGTAGACGATGTTCGGCACCTCGGGCAGCGCGTCCACCTGCGCGCGCTCGAGCAGGTCGCAGGCGATCGTCTCGATGCCCGCCGCCTCCAGCCGGTGCTTGACCTCGGCGTCGCTGAAGCGCGCGACGCCGATGACGCGCTTGTTCGGCGCGGCGCGCTTGGCGAGGCGCGCGAGCGTCGGCCCGATCTTGCCGCCGACGCCGAGCACCATGATGTCGCCCTCGAGGCGCGCCAGGTCGTCGACGAGCGCCCGGCTCGGGCGCGACATCAGTTCCTCGAGCGCGTCGACGTCCTCGATACGATCGGGCAGGTCTTCGAATTTCAGGATGTCCAAGCAATGCCTCCGGCCGATTTCCAGACAGGGTTTTCGTTCTTCGATGGATCGGGGCGACGCTATCGAGCGCCACGCATCGTGTCAACCGGCGCAGGC